>MHWB01000013.1 GCA_001823925.1 Candidatus Zambryskibacteria bacterium RIFCSPLOWO2_01_FULL_39_39 | reverse complement strand
ACCATCGAGATTCTGGTTGATATGACAAATCCCGGCGAATGGATGGCACACTGCCATATTGCCGAGCACTTAGAGGCCAGTATGATGTTTGGCTTTAAAGTCGAGTAGAGTCAAATATATATGAATAAGAAAAATCTGTGTGAAAAATGTAACGGCACTGACCAATATATGTATGACGAAAATCATATAAAGCCGTGTGAGGTTTGTTGTACTCACTCTGATGGCTGGTGGAAATTGGAAAAACACTATGGGGATAATAATGGTAAGTATGCTTGTAAAAGAGGTTGTGGAACTTTGGTAGAAAGCTTGCCAGATGATGAAGCTCTTATGGAGCTGACTAAAGATGCCATTGCTGATGTTCTTGGACGCGAACCAAGTCAACAAGAAGTTTTACGTGCTCACGCGGGTTTTAAACGCATGGCATTTATTATGTATGAGCATATACAACATGAGAAAAAGAAGATAAGGTACCCTTCTTTTTTAGATGGTTAGCTGTTGGTAACTCGCTTCGCAAGCCTTTAATACTAAGCTAAGATACCCAATGATAGCAGAATTTGCTATTATGACTTTGACAATTTAATAGGAGACCTAACCCCTTAGAATTTTTAAAATTCCTAGGATATGGTCGTTAGTCAAAATCCTTCCCAGGTAAAGAACTCCTCGTCAGAGTCACCTGGGAAGGTCATATCCCGAAAGGGGTATGGGTTGGCCGCAAGGTCAATCGCAATGGCGGGGAGCTTTTTGCCACCTGCTGTTTAAATCCTTCCCAGGAATATGAAAAAATATTTAATTTTGTCCCTAGTAGTTTTCTCTATCTTGCCTCAAATAGCGTTCGCATCTTGGTGGAATCCATTTAGCTGGTTTGATTACTGGAATTTTTCTCAAAAAGAAATTCCAAAAGTAGAAGTAGTCGAGAAACATACCCAAAATTCTGAAAATAATTTAAGTACTACAACTACCGTAGCGGTCCAAGCGAATACAACAGCTACAAGCACTAAAGTGGTTGAGACACCAAAGAAAACTACTCCGGTTACCAAACCCACAGTAACTACTCCAACTCCTAAACCGGTTGTCGTAGAAACTCCAAAAATTCAAGCTGTTAGTCCATATTGTTCCGTGGCAACCGACTGTTCTGGATTCAAAGTGAAAATAGATATGTATGAAGATCCGGGATGTAATAAAGTGGGTAACCCAGGATATCTTTGTGAGTATTACGATCCTAGTATGCAAACAAAACAGGTGTATTACATTCTTGTTAAAAGCGATACTGTACATGGAGAAGTAAGGTATAAAAATCTGAATAGCGGATCAGAAGAGTTTTTTGAAAAGCTATTGGGAGATTATGATAGTAAAACTGGAATCATAACTTTCTGGTATGGCTACTACGCTTATCCAAATATAATGCAAGGTTGGATAAGCATGAAGCATACGGGAAAAATAACGAATGGAAAATTTATTGGAGAATCAAGTACTAAACTATCTGTTAGGGGAGATGCTACGAATCTATCGATTAGTTTGTCCGACGAAATACCGAAAAAAGATTGCCTGATTAAAGGAGATAAGTCATCATCTTCTGGTAATGTACCTACATATTATGTGACTTCAAGCGCTGGATATAAAGATATCAATAATCCGTGGGGTTGGTTCTGTAACGAGACCGATGCAATAAACAGTGGGTACCAGAAAGCGCTTCGATAATTTATCAAACATATCCACGCCTAGCAGCATCAACCCACCAACCTATACCTCTTAGTTGCATGAATTTTTGAGGATTATTTCTCATCTCCTTCATGTCCCTCTCCATCATTACAAGAAAGCCGCTTTTCTTCACATCTTTCTCTACAACTTTTCTGATGAGAGCAGTAGTAGCATCTACTAAATCGTCATGA
This sequence comes from Candidatus Zambryskibacteria bacterium RIFCSPLOWO2_01_FULL_39_39, assembly GCA_001823925.1. Lineage (GTDB taxonomy): Bacteria > Patescibacteriota > Minisyncoccia > Phycocordibacterales > WO2-35-19 > WO2-35-19. The sequence goes on along the minus strand of MHWB01000013.1, from coordinate 77,971 downwards.
TCTTTTCTAACCCCAAATCTCAATAACTGCTCTATTAGAATTTCACAACCTTGTCTAGGGAAAAGAATTCTGCCTTGCTGGAAAAGATGAGAAATTGCTACGAGCCGAGCTCTTTTGTCTTTCCCAAAAAGTTTAACTTCTTCCACTGGCAGTATTCTGCTCTGCAATATTTCAACTAGAGCTTTCTGGTATCCAACATCCTCAACGAATAGTTGAGCCAGTGCATTACCTCCTGTAGTCCTAGATAACATCTCAGCTCTGTCGGCTGTTTCTAAGGCAGTCAACCTTTCGTTTACTGGATTAGGAAGGATATAGATGTAGAGATCACTGTTGTCGCTAACTACTACTCCAGACACCATAGCTGTAAAATCAGCCCTCTCATGTTCCTGTATGGCTGGATCTATCCCTATTGCTACATACCTAACATCTTTAGGAATAGAATCGTAATACTTAATCCATTCCTGGTGTATGACCCTATCTTCTTTGATAATGGGATCAAGGAGCATCTCAGTTGAGAAAGCTACTTCGTCACCAATCTTTTTTCTTTCAGCTTCAACTGATTCGGCATCTGGAAATTTTTCTTTCCAAAGAGCCTCACCTTTTTCATCAAGGAATGGGAATTCGTAATAGACACCATCTCTCTCGCCTTTAAGAATACTTTCCTTCAGCCGGGCCATAAGAGACCCTTCTGTGAGCATGGTTCCGAGTACGATAATTCTAGTATCTTTGTCTCCAGCCGGTATAACCTCGCTTACAAACCAGTTGTATATTTTTTCTGAAACCTCAACGCTTCTTACAGAATTTAAATCTTCCGCGTCGTCAATAATGATTAAATCCGGCCTATATGCTCCGTATCTTAATCCTCTAATACTCTGCTCTGTAGAACTAACAGCTATTTTCGCTCCTAACTTTGGTAACACTAATGCTTGGGCTCCCCATTGAGTTTTCTCTTCTTCAAAGGGCCCCAAATCTTTTTTCAGCAACTCATTGCTCTCCAGCTCCAACTTTATATTCTGCATATATTGCCTATTTTTCTGATCGGTTGAACCGAGAATTAGCACAAATTTCTTTTTCTGTTTCCCGAGCATAGACCAGATAGCGTAGACGGTAGTCATAAGAGTTGATTTTGCTGAACCTCTAAAAGCTGCGATCACTGCCAACTTAATTTTATTATTCTCTGCAACATCCAACATGGTCTTATGGAATGGAGCCGGATTATATTTGATGTAATGATCAAAATATATCCTGAAAAACCACTGTAACTTTCGAGTAGTTAAGCCGGTACGGATAGCTGCATTTTTTATGATCAATTCCACAAAATCCTTTATCTTTTTATTCTTTCTCATTGATTTTAAGAGGTGAAATTTTCTCCAATTTCTTGATAATTTTTACCTGCTCCTTAGTTAACTCTTTATCTCTTACATCGACTTTACCCGAGAGCTCCAGTTTGTTGGAATACCTAGGGTTGTTATGAGTGAGGTAGAATCTTGCCGCGTTTAAATCTTTCTCTGAGATCAAGGAAAATATCACTGATTCTGAAACATCGGAAATATACATCCTGCCTTGCTGTATTGCTTCTTCGGCTTTTTTAGCAAATTCTTTGTTCTTTTTGACCCAGTTGTAATATGTTTTTCTATCAATCCCCGCCATGGTGCAAGCCATCTCTATCGTCGGTGACTTGGTCAAGTGGTGGAGCAAATCTTCTCTGACACTAGGATTTTTCATACTTTTTGGCTTTAACTCCTAGAAGTTTCTCCAGTCTTTTTCTGATAACCTCTGTATAGACCGAAGACTTTTCCATCATCCTAAATCTTCGACCAAGTTTTATTGCCGCCACCGCAGTGCTACCACTACCACCAAATGGCTCCACCACAAGGTTACCTCGTTTAGTCAGGACTTTGATATACGGAATCAGAAGTTCGAGGGGTTTAGTACCAAAAACAATTTCTTGCCCCGATGACTTTTTATCCGCCGCTGTGTGAGAAATGAAATCTGTTGGGCAGATCTTTTTCCCTTTTTCGTAACTCTCCCAATGAGGTTTGCCCGATGTGGCATAGAGAGCATTTTCGTATTCATGTTGGAATAGCGGATCATCTTCTAAATCTAAGTTCAATCCGATATTTCCTATGCTTCCGACCAAAGCGATATCTTTTTTGTTAAAAAATTTATATTTTCCGCTAAATCCTTGCATCCTATTTGGCACGTGCCAGGTGATTGTGTTTCTGTATCGCCAGTGTGTTTCTAGAGCATTCCAGATCGTTCTCAGATTTTTTGGGTGTTCAAAGATAATGATTGAAAAATCTTCTTTTTGAATTTTTGCAATATTAGCCATCCATAAATCTGAGAAGTTTTCCGGCAGAGTTTCTGTTCCAAGATATACGCGGTTCTTTTTTGAGCCAAATCCTCGGGTCACACCGTCTTTGTTTTTACTCTTACCTCGGAGATAATCGAGGATGTATGGCGGATCAGTCATACACATATCGGCTTTCTCATCTTCCATCAGTTTGAACATATCGGCTTCAATGGTGCTATCGCCGTTCATCAATCTCCCGACTTCCACGCCGCCCTTTTCGAAGACATAAATATCGCCATGTTTTGCCTCTATGCTATTTATGTCCATTTTTCTCAGCTCTTTTTGCAGATCAAACATTTCCGGAGTTTCCTCAATCTGAAATATTTTATCTCGTTCTTCGCTACTGAAATTAAGGTTTGCAAGAAAGTTATCGTCATAGACAGCCAAAAGCTTAAGATCAAATTCTCCCGTTGCTTTATTCAACTTGATGTTGAGAATTTTTTCTTTTTCAACATCCGGTATGTTAGTGTAAATAACTGGAATTATTTTATACCCCAGATTTTTTAGCACCTCATATCGGAAGAACCCGCCGATCAGAAAATTGAATCTTTCTGAACAGCTATTTAAGATGAGTGGTTGCAGAACCCCAAACTCATCAATACAGGATGAGAGTAAATTCGTTTGACTCTCGTTATGGCTTCGAGGATTTTTGTATTCAGTCGGGAATTTTATATCTTCTATCGGTATTTCAACCATCATAACTCTTTCTCTAATATCTTTATTTAATTTTGTATCCATTTTAGTGAGAAATTAATTTGTAATCTCTCACCGATGTCGCTAACAAAAAACTGCCAGCCAAAGCATCGGTGAAAACTTAAACGTTAAACTTTAATCGTTAATCTAACGAAATTTCCATCAATGCACTGACAAGCAGCGCATGTTCATCCTCCTTGCCATCTCTAAGGTCTCGTCTGCCCCTGTGGAGATTTGAGCTATTATCGACCATGCTCTTGAACGGAAAGAACTTAACTGGACATATTATACTCCTCCAATTGGAAACGTTTTCCACAATACAAATTCTTAAAAGTGTGTTCTAGTATACAAAATTCTACAGGCCTAGGATGGGGAGGAGTAGCGTGGAATTTGTAGAGTTTTTTCCAAAATGTCCTTATTTCTACAAAAAGGTAGACCTATGCTGACCCCTATTCAAGAAGCCTAAAAATCTGCTAGAATACCCTTATGGGGCTTAGACCTATAAGTTTGAGACCCGAATACACCGCCAGTTGGGAAAATTTGTGTACATTTATAATGCTATAATTAACCACATGAAAAATACCTATTTATTTATAATTTTAGGAGTTATAATCCTTATTATGTTTTCATTGTTTAATATATTTAAAGGTGATAAAGAGGTAGTGAAGCCAAAAGTTTCAAATACTGCCGTTTATTTAAATGAAGTATTTTTATTGAAAGAGGGAGATAGCGCAAAGTTAGAGGGTCTTTCTATTTATTACAAAAACACATCTTTCCCTCCAGAGTCATACACGGGAGACAGGGAAGAATTTATTTACCCACAAATAGAAGTATCTGAAAATGGAGATACTTTTTATTTCCCCATAAACAAAAAGTTGCCTTCAAAAGTATTTCATAGATACGAAATATCTTTAGTTGATATAAATATCGGAGAAAATTTGAGAAGTATAAACTTGACGGTGAGATCCAAACAAATAAATGCAAAAATTTTAGAAGAGGAAGCGGTAAAAACTGCTCTTAAGGAAGCAGAAAAAAATAATTTGGAAGATGGAGAAGCGATAAACAGAAACTTGGAATGGGGTCTGTGGAAGATAGAAGTAGGATCTAGGGTAATAGATGATAATTATGTGATGGTAGAGATAGATGCAAACACAGGAGAGATCAAAAAATCTTACAAGGAAAATCGCGCATAGCATGCGGGGCTTTTTATTTCCAAATTTGACTTAAATTTTGACATAGGTAATATTGGAAATAGAGGTGTCCTAATGAAAAATCTTCGTGTATGGCTTCAGCAGAATCATTTTTTTGAAATTCCAAAGGAATACAACTTCGTCATAAAAAAAGAAGAGAGAACTAGGGAAAGATTTATCTTAGAATGTGGTTTCCAGGAAAATAAAGACAACTCTTGGTACCCACTCATTATCGCACTCGACCTTCGTGATCCCAATAGACTTGGCCCTCAGATGTACAACTACACTTTCTTTGGCCGGCTAGAGCATACACCGTGGTGGGACCGGGGATTGTCTGCAATGGTTGTGTTTTTTACCCCTATTTTCCATTATCACTCATAATGGGTGGATGGTATCTCATGTGTAATCTGATCAAGTCGACGATTTTCCTACCCTACTACATCTACTCAAGTATTTATTGGAAATCCAGTGAATTACGAGCGGGAATGAATAGACATAGTTTTGCAAAACTGGAAGCGCTTCGTCGAGCAGGTTTGAGTAATGAGGGATTTTGCGTGATGCACGATGCTCTACAGAGACTTCACAAAGACTATGGATTTTGGGGAAGGTAAAATATAGGTATTCTGTGTAAGTTAAGGAATATCTATAAAAAATCCGGCGTCGCCTTCTGTTGGCAACGCCTTTTTGTAATTCTATCCTTTGAAATCCCACAATATTTTGTTTTCTAAACAAGCTTGCTGAGCAACCGGCCCGAAGATCTGGCCAAAGTGCAAACAGCAGACATATGCCGTAAGATTGTGGCGAATTGGATTCGGATCGTCTGACAAGATTTCCTCCCCCACTTTGTGGGTCGCGGGAGTAGGATCTTTGCACATTCGACACTTTTCTCCTTCGCATGATCCGGAAACAAAATGAGACATAGATTTCTCCTTATAACTCCTGAGCTTCCAATGATTTTATACCATAATATCAAATGATTCACATTGTTGACAAATAAAGATACGTAAGTTATATTGGCTCTGGAATCAGAGAGGAGAAATAAATGAGACCAGGAATCTTAGACCAACTACCAACTTCCCTATCAAAAGACGACATCGTCTTCTTAGTTGGTAAAGATGATGAAAGAGGGATAGGTCAACTGAAAAGCCTAGTAAAAGAACTGAATCGAGAGGGCGACTGGATCAGAGCTGAGTGGCGTGCACACGTAACCAGCGTCCCAAGCAAAGCCACCATTGTTCTAACTATGGCGGGGCTTGTTCCGGGAACTTTGGCAAATGTCCGCCAATCAGCAGAAAATTCAAGGGTGCTCTGCATACAACAAGCCCTTGCTGTTGGTGAGGCCAAGGCGGTCCTCAACCTGCTTGCTCAGGTGAGAGAAAAGAATAATGGAAATAATGGGAAAAGTTCTTCCACCCCCGCTGAGGTAGTTTTTGAAGCAACCCCTCCCCCACCAGTTGAAAGATTTGAGGTCTCGGAGAGTCCAGCTTCAAGTTCAGACGATACACCCACTCCAGCTCCTCAAAATCCCGAAAATGTTGCGGCGGCACTTGATGCACTTAATAACTTCAACAGTGTTGTGGAGGGAGCTCAACTGGCTGTCCTCGTCATTGCCGACGAAGTCAGGGCGACAACTATCGAATGCGACAGGCTACGCGAAGAGCTCAGGGTAAAGGGTGAAAAACTTGCGGAAACCGAAGAGTTGCTTCGGAAAGCACATTTGATCGCCAGAGAAAACAAGGCCCTGACAGAGGAGAACGTGAGACTGAATGGAGAAGTTGAACGTCTCACCAGCACCATTAATAATTTGGGTACCTTAATTAGAGGCGCCCAGACCAAATAAGTTGAGTAAGGAGTGCAAGACGGCCGTGGATCACAGAATCCACGGCTTATTTTTATATAAATTTTGAGAGTTGACATTGTGTGTGAAATAGTATATCGTGCAATAACTCAAGCTGGACTTGAGAATGTTATTTTACAATCCACAATGCTAGGAGGTAAACGTGGAAAACGAACAAACTAGAAGCCAAACAGAAGTGTTTGAAGACGCCAAAGAATCTGTTGCGCACGAGATCAGTGAAAATATGTTCGATTGGGATTTCTCTAAAATGATGGAGCAGTTGAGGCGGGCAATCCAAGTGATCTCCCCGCACAATGCGGTCAACAGTCGTAATGCTGTGAGAAAATTCACTCGCCATTGTTTGAAAATACAAGGCGAAGGATTTCAAAAAGTAAGAGGCTGGCTTAACGGCGAGCCAATGAGAGCAGACGACATCCGACTAGTCCTCAGGACATTGAGTCAAATCGCAAACGGCACTCTGAAAGTAGAAATTGAAAAACCGATCGAAAAAATTCCGGAAGAGATTTATCGGGAGAGGCAAATGAGTGAGCCAAGCACTTCTGGTGCGGCTCGAAAACTAATCGACCACACCATCACATTGTTCAATTCACTTGTAGGTCTCATCATCGAGACGGGCGTCAGGCCTTCCGATGTTTACGACGGCGACCGGATGCAAATTTGTGATGCGCTCACGCGCACTTGCAAGGCGTTCGGTATCAAAGCAGTTTTTCCTGAGCCAGATATGACTCGTAGCCAGCCGGTGACTCGCGAAGATTTGCGAGATCTCGGATTTAAAACATTGAAAAGGAGAAAAAGTTTATGAAGCTTCAAATGAAAGTGACGGCTTTCCACATGGTGGACAACCTGGCTACCGGTCTCTATGAGAGCGAAGGCCAGCGAGTGATGGAACTCATCCGCAACTCGCTGGTGGCCAGCATGCCAACCAACAAGTGGGAGCCGAAGCGGGCGAAGATTGAAGTTTCGCTCGTTCCGAATCATCCACTGTCCCCGAGCAAGGGTGTAGCACTCGTTATCCTCGATCACGGATGCGGTCTCACCGATCCGGCACTCGAGCGATATTTTAATTGGCTTGGTACGCCACTTGCCCAACTCAGGCAGCATCAAAATGGCTCCTACAATGGAGCTTCTCAAAAAGGTATCGGACGGCTTGCCGCTCTTGCCCTGAATGAGAACTGCTTGCATGACGACATCATGACCCGGATCAAACATGGTTACTATCTACTTTCCCGAACTTCCAAGTCCGGTGAAGTCAGGTTTGTACCGGTTATCCCGGAGAGAGCGGAGACGGAGCAGGGATTTGAGACCGAGCGTTTCATTTCCCCGACTTCGACGGAAATGGGTTCGCTGAAGAATATTCCGGGCTCGTTTACTTCGATTATCATTCCGACCCCGATCTTCCAGAGCCACGGCGAAATTTACGATGCTGTGAAATGGCTCTTGCCTCGCGAACAGGATAAGATGTTCGATCTTCTCATCGGTGGTAAAACTTATGGGCCTCCGCCACTTGAGATGGACATCAACATTACCTCCCAGGACGGACGTTATCGCGCCCGACTTGGAGTAGGTAATACCGAGAGCGATGGCGTGTGGCTTTGCGATGACGAGACTGGGTTTCGTGTTGCAAGCTGCCAAAAGCTCGGGCGACTTTTGCCCGACCCGCTATGGTACCCCGATCTTGTAGGTGACATCTTTGCTCCAGGATTGCTTCGCTACCAGAATACGGCGCGAAGCACTTTGGCGAAGGAGTTCACTCGCAAGGGCAATAAGGAGTGGTCAAAGCTCTTGATGTTTTTGATCAGCCAAGTCGCTCCAGTCTCGAAGCAGCTTATCGAGCGCGATGCTATCCGTGGTAATGCCGCGGAGACGCTCGACGAACTCGCGGAGATGTTCAATGATCGATTCGGTGAACCCGACGGAGAGAATATCTCTGAGGGGGGCACCAGGAAACCGCGGGATCCAAAACCCAAGGAGCCGACCGATGGTCCGAAGCCCAGTGGTGGTGGAGAACCCACGCCGGCAGGTGATAAGTATCGTCGGTATATCTCGATCAGAGTTCATGATGAGATTTATAATCTCTATCGTGGACAAACTCTCCATCCGTTCGTTTTTGCCCAAGTCAACCCCAACAATCCGAAGGTGATCTTCACCAACGTGCGGGGTGGGTACAAGGCGTTGCCAGAAACCAAGCAGGCCCGACGCGAACACTGCCTCATGCAGGTGCTGGCTGCGATCGGCAAAAGCAAGTTCCCTCGCGATCCGAACGAAGCGACTCTGTTTGCAAACAAGATTCGGAGCGAGTTCCTCAAGTAATTTCCTAGATGGATACAAAAACCCCAGGGCCATATGGTCTTGGGGTTGTTTTCTACTCGGTTACTTTCCGAGACTGATCTCTTCGCCGATAATGCCTTCCGGTAGCCCTTCACTCACGAGCTTTACAGCGTTTTCGTAAGCAAGCAGAGCTTCGACTTTACGATCGTTATCGGATATGGCTCCGACGATACCATCAACAGTCTTGCTCAAACTCTGTAGCTTTTGCCCCAATTGATCCCTTCTCATCTTCGTGATTTTAGGATCGCTTGACACATTATGCTGCAGGAGCTGATCAAATGTTCTGATCTCCTCAATTATCGAATCACACTCGTTCTCGAGCCCCTCTTGGATAGAAGAGACTCTTTCTCGTATCTCGTCGCGGCGCTTGAGTTCGACGGTAATCTCGGCGAGAGACAGCGTCGGCAGAGTCAACTTCTTCTCCTGAGATTTTTCGAGCTCTGTTGCAAATTCTGCCACCTGCGCCTCTGCGCCAGCTACCAAATCGAGAGCAGCTCTATCAAGTTCAGTTATGATGTGGATTAATCCGTCAATGCTTAAAGAGAGCTCATAATTGGTTTGCCCGAGACCGATATTTTTCACCACCCCAAGTAAACCACGCAAAATTAAACTCTTTGATTCTGAATCTGCCGTATCTGAAGTTTCTGGATCTAGGTGTGTAGCCAGCTCTTCTTCAGTGTACGAAACAGCGCGGACAATTTCTTTTTCGTTGCGCAATTCTGTAACTTTGGGCAGAGATTCACCCGACGATGAAGTATTTTTTTTCTTTGGTATCATGAAATGTTCTCCCTTTTTTCTATCTGTATTATATATTTTTTTATTACAATGTCAATGTATTGACAAAAATAATCCACTTAGTTATAATACCCCTCAGAAATCTCAAGTAGATTTTTGACATACTATGGAGGAAAGGGGGAAATCTTATGGAAAGTCTTAAGGGGCAAGTTGTCAGGTCATTTTTAGAATTAGTCTCACGGTATCTTCCTCTGAAGGAGGCACAACTTGCAACTCTTGGAGGGCACGGACTCGAAGCCAAGATTTGGTCAGAGCTCGGTATCCCCGACGGAAATGGTTGGCTCATCGAGCGCAATCGCAAACTTAGCGCTAAGTTGATCGGAGGTCATCGGTACAGAACTCAGAACCAACTAGGCACCTTCGATCAGATCTTGGCGGGTCATGGAGAAGACCACGCATTTGTGGATGGATTTCATCTGGACTTGTGCGGCACTTTCTCTAATTCAACAATTGCAAACTTTGCTCCAGCGCTACCCCTTGTCCTCAAAAGTAAAGGGCGATGCTTAGCGATTACAATTGCCGACGCTCGCAGAAACCCGGCGCTTGAGAAGTGGCCAGATTTCCAAAGACGCGCTAAAAAAATTTTTGGGAGTCAAACAGAAAATATCTTTGAAGATATCCTCTACCAACAGCGACTTATTCCAACCAGAAAGAATACCCGAGCTTTTATCAAGCCTTTCGATCCTGAGAAAGGAGCAAAGCGTGAATTCGGCTTACTCGTAGAACTTACAGAATTATTGAAGATCCGAGGTTTCCCTTGGATACCAGTAATCGTGGAGAGATACGTGTACGTGAGTCGCTATAAAGAGCGGCCATTTAGGATGCGGACGTATTTTTTCCGCTTCGAATTCAAACCAGGGGGTCGCAAAGGAGAAGAACTAGCTTTCGCAAGAGTCTGGACAAAGAGTCCACTATTTTTTGCCAATGGAGATGACTTTATTGAAGTCAAATCTGCCATTGATGCAACACCAATTGTTCAGAAAACCGAAAAAGTTGTGAAAGGAGAAGTGGCTATGACACCACAGACATCAAAACTCGCTACGCTCGCGAGCATGGTCGGAGGAGATGTATTGATAGAGTATAACGATCTTTTGCTAAAGAGCCAGAGGCTCGACACCATCATCGAATCCCTGAAGGGAGTGGTTGGTGAGGTAAATGTTGATGAGGTTGTTGAAAAGGAAACTCCCGCCCCCACCCAGGAGTCATCGATCGCAGAGACAGAACCGACAAAAACAGCGGAACCGGCACTCGGAAAGCCACTGAAACGGAGAAAGTGGGAAGATCTTGATGCGCGCGAGCAAGTCACATGGGCACTCAAGACTCTTGAGTTAAAGAAGTCCCAGGGCGGTAAGTGGAAAAACGGGACTTGGGAGAAGTTGCTGAAGAAAGATTTCGGTTACTACAAGCCCGCTCTTGGTAGTTCCCTGAGAGCAGTGCTCTCGCGTACCAGTGGTGGTTTCCGAAGAATGTTCGCGGTGAGGATAAGGAAAGCTTTTGGCCCTGAGGCCAAACCTTACCTTGATCGTCTTGCCAATCTGTAGGCAATATACGTAGTACCATGGCTTTATCCAATTGGATAGAGCCATTTTCATTTCCAAAATAATTTATATATAAAAAGGGACGACAACGAGGATTGTGCCATCCCATACTCATATTCTTCATCCCAAAAATACCTCCGGCGGCAACCCCGTAACAACTCTCACTATCGTTTCCAAACTACCATCCCCTTTTTGTTGGTACGAGACTGGACCATAAAGGTGTAACTCTGGGTGAATACCTTCAACGTACACGTTACTGGTTTCTAATTCTCCTTGTCTGGAGACAGAAACCTCCCCGACCACATGACAATCGGGTGGAAAACGAAGTTGGTTATTCACGGACCACCTCTGCAATAAAGTATACATCATTTTTAATTGTCCAGCCCGCGTAAAATTTTTATCCTCTCTGTTATGGGTGGGTGAGTCTGGAAAAGATTTGAGATTGATGTGCCTTTACTGCCAAACGGATTGGAAATAAAAAGATGGGCAGTAGCAGTACTTGCCGTTTTCATGGGTATATTGAAACTTGCAATTTTTTCTAGTGCTTTAGCCAAACCTTCCGGGTATCTCGTAAGCAGTGCTCCAGAGGCGTCAGCTAGATATTCGCGCCGACGAGAAATTGCAAGTTTTATCAAAGTAGCAATAATCGGCGATAGGATTATGAGAACAATGCCAACAATAGCCAAGGCTCCCCCGCTTTTATTGTCTCTACTGCCACCTCTAAACATAAAACCCCTCAAAAACATATCAGAAATAATAGAAACAAATCCGACCAGCACCACCACGGCGCTCATAAGCAAAATATCCCGATTACCAATATGAGAAAGTTCGTGAGCGATCACTCCTTCGAGCTCGGACTTTTCTAATTTTTGAAGGAGGCCAGTCGTGACAGCAACAACAGCATGCTCCTTATCTCTGCCGGTCGCAAAAGCGTTGGGAGCTCTGTCATCAATAATATAAATTTTGGGCATTGGTAGTCCAGCTGTGATAGAAAGATTTTCGGTCACTGTATAAAGGTCAAAAAATTCTTGTCGCTTTGCCTCGCGAGCTTTGGATATAGAGAGCACTATTTTGTCAGAAAACCAAAAACTGGCAAAATTCATGACTAAACTAAAAATAATCGCGATATAAAACAGGGCCGGATTATCATAATAAACAGAAACAAAATACCCTAGACCAGCCAGACAGACCAAAAATAAACCCATCAAAATATAGGTTTTGAAGACGTTTGAACTTTGGTGAGTATAGGCAGTGGCCATATTTATATTTTAGCATAAGTTATCCCCTTTTTCTAAACAGTTTTTTAATAGTTTTATTTTGAAGTCTTGTTTGTATAAGATATGATGATCAGCATGGAACAGAAAAAAACTCATTTAAGGATCCCACCCAACAACACCGAGGCCGAAAGAGCTTTGCTCGGCTCTATAATGCTCCGGCCAGAGGTAATGTTTGAAATCACCGACCTCACTCACTCCAGCTCATTTTATTCTGAAAGACACCGTCTGATATTTGAGACGATGCTTGAGCTTTTCAGCAAGAGAAACCCTACGGATCTGCTCACCGTTTCGGCTAGACTTAAAGAAAAGAATCTTTTGGAAGAAACTGGTGGCAATACTTATCTAGGGGAAATAATAAATTCAGTACCTTCGGCGGCCAACGCTTCTTATTACGCACAAATAATCCAAAAGAAACACATCGCCCGCAATTTGATAGGAGCGGCTGATTTTATTTCCTCTTTGGGTTATGACGAAGTCGCAGAGTTAGAAGAACTTTTGGATCAAGCTCAAAAGAAAATATATGACGTGACCAATGTATCCAGTATCCACAAATTTGTAGAACTTAAAGAAGAGCTCTCGGAAGCATGGGAGAGATTGGACAGACTTCATAATTCCGGAGACGGTCTGCGGGGCGTACCAACTGGCTTTAAAGAGCTGGATGAAAAGCTCTCCGGTCTTCAAAAATCAGATCTTATAATTTTGGCCGCTAGGCCCTCCGTCGGTAAAACTGCACTAGCTCTAGACATCGCTCGCCAAGCGGCCGTCTATCACAATGTGCCAGTCGGCATATTTTCACTTGAGATGAGTTCCCAACAACTTGTGGATCGTATGCTCGCAAGCCAGTCAAATGTAGATGCTTGGAAACTGCGTACCGGCAAATTAAATAGGGAGGATGACTTTGCGGCCATTCGCCAATCTTTGGACGTTTTATCTAAAGCGCCTATTTTTATAGACGACCAACCTGGTAATAATATTTTAAAAATGCGTTCGGTCGCCAGAAGACTTAAAAATGAAAAAGGTCTTGGTCTAATTGTAGTAGACTATTTACAGCTCATGATCACCACCAAAAATTATGATTCAATGGTCAACCAAGTGACCGAAATTTCAAGGTCACTTAAAAATTTGGCGCGCGAACTAGAAGTACCCGTCCTTGCCCTTTCCCAACTTTCTCGCGCCATTGAACAGCGAGGTGGTAAGCCTAAACTCTCTGACCTGCGGGACTCTGGGTCGATTGAGCAAGATGCTGATGTGGTTATGTTTATCCACCGAGAGGATAAAGCTAAAAACACAGAAGCATCAGAGAAGACCAACATCGCCGAAATATTGATTGAGAAGCACCGAAACGGCGCGACTGGCAAAGTGGAGCTCTTCTTTGATGAAAAGAAGGCCACATTCCTGCCTCTAGAAAAAGCGCAATTTAGTGGCGCTGAGAGTGAGTTTAGGGAGTTTTAACGACCCCACCTCGTTTTCCTTACGGAAAACTGCCCCTCACCTTGCGAAGGTGAAGGGAAAAAGAAAAAAATGAATTCTATAGAAAAATTAATAAAAATATTTTCAGAGTTTCCGGGGATAGGGCCTCGGCAGGCTAGACGCTTTGTCTACTATCTACTTACTCGCGCCAATGGCACCTTAGAAGATCTCTCTCAAAATATTTTGGAATTAAAAAACGATGTAGTGATGTGTGCCGATTGCAGGAGATTTTTTCAAAAAAATAATAATAAAACAAGTTTATGTAAAATTTGTTCCGACCAGACTAGGGATAGCTCCGTGCTTATGTTGGTACAAAGAGATGTGGATTTGGAATCGGTAGAGAAAAATGGAGGCTACAGAGGCATCTATTTTGTGCTTGGAGGCTCAGTCCCCATCTTAGAAAAAGAACCAGAAAAAAGGATAAGAGTAAAAGAACTTAAAATTTTTATTGAGAGGAGGATAAACCCGCCTTCGCAGAATGCTTCGGCACGACTAAGAGAAATAATTTTGGGCGTTAACTGGAATCCAGATGGGGAAAATACGGCAGATTATGTAGAAAAACTTTTGATACCACTAGTAGAAAAAAATAAGACAAAAATAACTCATTTAGGTAAGGGACTTTCCATGGGTACAGAGCTTGAATACGCAGATCAGGATACATTGAGGAACGCCCTGCAAAATAGAAGCTAAAAGCTTGAATTAACCTAATTCCTAATTACTCTAATTAACCTAAACAAATCCCAATTTTAAAATTTAGGAATTGTAGATTGGTACTTATTTAGAATAATTAGTATAATTAGAACAATTAGAAATTATGAAATCTTATCCATACATTTTAATAGTCGGTAGTATTATCGGTCTTTTGGCTTCCTTTTTACTCACACTAGACACTATAAAACTTATAAAAAATCCTAATGTAAGTCTACCCTGCAACATAAACCCATTCGTAAGTTGTACAAGTGTCGCAACAGCTTGGCAGGGAGAAGTGTTTGGATTTCCCAATTCTCTTTTAGGGATTGTTGCTTTCAGTATGCTCCTCTCTATCGGTATAATGCTTTATTCTGGTGGTCGCTCTCGCAAACCTCTTTGGCTATTGGTTAATTTGGGCACTTTGGCTTCTATGATTTTTATAATGTGGTTTTTCTATCAAAGCGTTTACAATATTGGTTCACTCTGTATTTATTGTATGATCGTCTGGACAGTCACTTGGCCACTCTTCCTCTACACCACCATTTGGAATTTTAGAGAAAACCATTTTGTCCTACAATCTTTAAAAGTAAAACAACAAAAAATAATTGACACTTTAGGTCATTTTATATCGAAAAATCATTTTCAAATCCTCTCCACTTGGTATCTCATAATAATCTTCCTCATCCTCTTCCAATTCCGCGATTTCTTCTTTAGTTAAAATAAAATCGGAAATGATCCGGTTTTATTTTTTATTATGAAATTTTGTTTATTTGAACTTTGAAGTATGGCTGACGGTGGCCATTTTTTTTGAAGTAACGGCTTTTTTGTTTGTATTTGATAACAATAATTTTAGCATTGCGAGCAATCTCAACTAGAGTAGCAGAAACTTTGGCTCCCTCAATATACGGGGTACCAATATCAGTAGAGTCGGTACCATTATCAATCAAAAGGACCTTATCAAAAACTATTACATCCCCTTCCTTTGGCAGGGCGGAGCCTTTGGCGGAGTCGGCTTTTAACTTTTCTATTTTTATAGTATCTCCTATGGCCACCCTGTATTGCTTGCCCCCTGTCTCAATAATAGCGAAAGATCCATCGCTAGGTTTCGCTCCGACCTTGGGCGTCGGGACTTTACTTGGGATACTCTTGGCCTTTGGGAGGCTCTTTTTTGATTCTTTTTTGGTCTCTTTTGTTTCTGGCATAACAGAGACTACTCTACAGGATTTATCAAAATATTGCAAGAAAAACATCAAGAAAGTTTTTCTATCATTTTTCTATATAGAATCGTTGTCAGGTTTATCCAAAACAGGCACATCAAAGGACTGAGAGACGCCAGTGATGCGCACCACATCTTTGTCTACTTTTTTAAATTCTTTACTGGAAGCATTGAAATGGTTGACCACCGTCTCTAGTGAATTTCCGAGTTTATTATGATATGTTTCGTATTTTTTGAGGTGTTCGGACAGCTCACCGACACGCTTCACAATATCTTTGGCCGTTTCTTCTATTTGCATAGCTTTGAGACCCTGTAAGACAGTCTGAAGATAGGCCAAGAAAGAGGTGGGCGAGACAATAATCACTTTATATTTGCCAGCCGCTCTTTGGATCAGATTTTCGGTATCTTCAACCACTGCTCCTATTTTGTTTATAAGCAAATCATAATAAATAGCCTCGTGCGGGATAAACATAAAGGCAAAATCCATAGTGCCTTCTGAGGGTTTGATATATTTTGATGTTTCGGTAATGCGTAGTTTAAGATCATTTATAAAGATCTTCTCCAGTCTCTCTTTTTCTATCGGGTCTTTGGCTTCTATCAGACGATTATAATTTTCAAGAGAAAATTTGGAATCGATCGGAATTATTTTGTCTTTGACAAATACTACCGCATCTACGATTTCGCCATTTCCAAATACATACTGCATTTGATATTGAGCCGGCGCCAAAACATTTTTTAAAAGTGTTTCCAAATAATATTCACCCAAAATCCCTCGCTGTTTTGGATTTTTTAAAATATCTTGCAAATTTTGAAGCTGATCAGCAAAAGAGATCACTTGTTTATTGGTCTCATCAAGCTTGGTCAAGCCTTGAGTCACATCACGAATAAGCTTGCTTGATTCTCTGAATTGATCTTTCATTGATTCATTTACTTGTTTGGTTGTTTCTCCTATTTTTCTATCCACGACTCGAGAGAGTTCGTTCATCTGCTCCAAAAGAAGCTTCATAGCACCATCGTCTGTTTTTGACTCTGTTTTTCTCTTAAGCAAAGCAAAAACGGCCACCAAAAGCCCAACCGCTAATATTATTAAGGCTACATTTTGCATATGGAAATTATATCAGAAATTTGGTAGACTTTCTTTATGCACAATCAAATTCAAGATCAAATTAAAGACGCGATGCGGGCTAAGGACGAGGTAAAACTTACTACCTTGCGTGGTGTTTTGGCTTCTTTTACAAATGAAGCAGTGGCTCTAAAACGAAAACCTCAAGACAGACTCTCAGACGAAGAGGCTACTGTAGTAATCCGCAGATTAGTTAAACAAAGGAAAGATTCCATTGAGCAATTTTTGAAAGGCGACCGTAAAGATCTAGCAGATAACGAAAAATCCGAACTCAAAATACTAGAAGAATTTTTGCCAGCTCAAATGTCAGAAGACAAAATAAGAGAAATTGTAATTAAGAAAAAATCAGAAATGGGAGAGGTAGACAAAAGTAAAATGGGCCAATTTATGGGTGCTGTTATGAAAGAATGTAAGGGAGAAGCTGATGGCACTTTGGTCAAAAAGATAGTTGAAGAAGTTTTAAATTAATTATTTTATACTGTCTTCAATTTTGTAATCCCCAACCCTTGTCCTTTTGATAGAAAGAGTGGTGGCCCCACAACCCAAAGTATTGCCTATATCGTTTACCAAACCGCGGATATAAGTGCCACTTGAGACATGAGCGCTAAACCTACCCAAAAAATAACTCCGGGGCGCACCCGAATTAAGTAAAATTTCTTTCCATAAAATCAAAATTTCATGCTGTCTGAAATCACCATTTACTTTTGAAATATCTGAAAGAAGCCTACCAAAAAGTTCTTTATTGTTTAGAGTTTCTAATTTATGAAATTGAATTTTATGTATAGTAATTTTTTTAGAAAACCCCACCCCACCCTCCCCTTGCTCAGGGGAGGGAAAACCCAAAGACCCTGACTCCACGCCTTCCCTCTCCTGAACAAGGAGAGGGCTACGCGAAGCGAGGGGTGAGGTTTTTTTATTGGCTATAATTTTAGAAGAATACGTTGGGTATTTCTGTTCTCTTTCTCCTTCATAAATTAACGCCACTTTCCTAATTTCATTTTCGAAAATGGTATTAGCATTTTCACCCTGAGCTTGTCGAATGGGCACTTTTTCTACTCTTACAATTTTACCAAGCACATCATAGGTGTCGGTAGCAAAGCCAAAAATAGAAATAAAATCATATTCCTTATCCAACCCCAAAAACTCCTCTTTCCTCTTTACGTCAATGCCACTAGCCATAAGCAAAACCCCTTCGGCCAAAGGGTCCAACCTCCCCAAATAGGTCATCTTCTCTCCCTTTAATTCTGGAGTTTTTCTGGCAAATCTTTGGATACATTCTAGTGGTGTCTCCCCCCGCTGTTTATAAAGATTGTAAATCATATTATCTAAACTTTATAATCTCTTAAAAAATTTTCTTTAAAATCAAAAAAATTTTCGTTTAAAATTGATTCTCTCATCTCTGCAACCAGAGAATTTATAAAATAAAGATTATGAATAGATGCTAAAGTAGCGGCCAACATTTCTTTGGAGCGAAAAAGGTGGGAAAGGTAGCAACAGGTATAATTTTTACAAGTATAACACTTGCACCCCTCTTCAATCGGCTCAAAAATATTTTTATACTTGGCGTTGTTGATATTTATTTTACCTCGTTTGGTATAGAGTGTGCCATTGCGCGCCATACGTGTCGCGGCGACACAGTCAAATGTGTCGCATCCGTTTTCAACACCAAAAATAATGTCAACAGGCTCTCCCACCCCCAAAAGATGCCTAGGTTTATCAGTTGGCAAAATTCCACTCACCCATTTGACCGCTGTCGCCATATCTTCTTTAACAAAGGAGCCTCCAATGCCAAAACCATCAAAATCCATCTCTCCTATCACCTTAGCGCTTTCTTTCCTCAAATCTTCATACCTGCCACCTTGGACTATGCCAAAGAGAGCTTGGGAAGAAACCCCACCCAAACCCTCCCCAAAGGGGAGGGCTTTAAGACCAACCTTTATACCCTCTAATACTTTTAAAATATTCTCTACTACCTCTTCGTTCTTAAATCTTAAAATATAAAAACCTAATTTATTTAAAAACTCTGTTCTGGATTTATCTTCTTCCTTTTGGTAATCATGGATATCTCCATCAACTTCAATTACTAATGATTTTTCTAGGCAAACAAAATCAACAATAAAATTTCCCACTATATGTTGTCTTCTAAAATGATATTTTGTTGAATTTTTTCTTAAATGTTGCCATAGCATATTTTCAGCGGGAGTAGGTTTTTCTCTCATTTCTAAAACTCTTTGTTGAAGATTTTTCCAAGTAACCGAATCTGTTGTGTGATAACCGAAAGTTCCCCTTTGGGCACCCTCCCCTTCGGGGAGGGTCGGGGTGGGGTGATTTTTTCTGTATTCAATCAAACACCTTTCTGCCCAACGATGAGTCCGCGCCAAAGCTTCCTTCAAATACTCCTTGGGTGCATGTGGTGAAGTACACTCATCAAAAGCAAAAATAATATCAGCTCCTAGGTCACTTTGAATTTGCATTGATTTTTCTGGAGTAAAAAAATGTTTGCTACCATCTATAATAGATTTAAATTCCACCCCATCTTCGGTAATCTTTGCTTTCTTATCTCGCTCTTCTCTATAAGCTTCGTCTATCTCTTCTTGTTTTGGAGACTCATTGCCAATAAATTTACTAAGCTTACTTCCATAAGCCACCCCCAAAGAAAAAGCTTGAAAACCGCCCGAGTCTGTCATAGTTGGACCTTGCCAATTCATAAACTTACCCAAGCCCCCCGCTTCTTTCACAATTTTTTCTCCGGGTTCTAAATAAAGATGATAGGTATTGGCCAAAACTATTTGCGACCCAGCCTCTTTGACCTGTTCGGGTGAGAGAGATTTGACCGTTGCTTTAGTACCGACAGCTACAAAGCTAGGTGTTTGTACCTCCCCATGTGGAGTAATTAAAACACCAGCTCGACCCAGTGACTTCGAGATTTTTTGCTCTATTTTAAACATTATAAATTACTGGATCAACTGAGGAGTCACATCAGTCGCATCCAAAAGCTCAATGGTAAATACCAAAGTAGAATTTGGGGGTATTGGTCCCGCTTGTTGTGACCCATAAGCAAGTTCTGGGGGTATTACAATAGTGCGCACCCCACCAACTTTCATACTAGTAAAGCCCTGTTCCCAGCCGGGAATAACCTCACCAGCCCCCAAAGTAAATTGAAAAGGAACACCGAAATCTTTTGAATTTTGAATAACCGTACCGTCAGAAAGAGAAAGTATATAATGGACCGAAATAAGTTGTCCTTGTCTAACCAAAGCGCCTTGCCCAACCACGATATCATTTATAATCACCCCGTTATTAGAAAAATTAGAAGCTACGGTCGCCGCCAAAGAATCGTCACTCATTGTATTTTTTTGAAATAAACTCATAATATCAGCGCCAAACAAAGTATAACCAACAAAAATGACTCCAACACTTACTGCAACCCATTCTTTTTTAGATAAATTTTTCATCTGATTTACTCTTAGTTTATAACCCTCACAATATAGCATATTGCCTTATTATTTAAAACCATTAAAATGTAGATATATGGACAACAATATTAAACCCTTAACTCTACTTGAAATAAGCGAGGCCGCTAGGAGGCGAGTTACTTTTATATCCAAAGAATTTGAAAATGGTTTTGAGTTTATAAAAAATTATCCTCGCTCTGTCACTTTTTTTGGTTCAGCCAGAATTAAAGAAGACGACCTGTATTACAAAAAAGCTGAAGGACTTGCGAGCAGAATTGTAAAAGAGCTTCATTATTCTGTTACCACCGGTGGCGGACCGGGCATAATGGAGGCCGCCAACCGTGGTGCTTTTGAAGCTGGTGGCAATTCCTTAGGACTGACGATTGACTTGCCCCACGAACAACTTACCAACCAATACTTAACCGATAAAGAAGACTTTCATTATTTTTTTAGCCGGAAGGTCTGTCTGGCGTTTAGTGCCGAAGCTTATATTTTCTTCCCAGGCGGTTTTGGCACCTTAGATGAATTTTTGGAAATCTTGACCCTAGTTCAAACTAATAAAATTCCTAAAGCTCCAATTATTTTAATTGGTACCTCTTTTTGGAATCATTTAGAACTTTTTTTTAGAGAAGTGCTTCTACAAAATATGTCAATTGAAGAAAATGATCTTTCTTTATACACCATAACCGACAATGAAGACGAAATTTTGGAAATCATAAAACGAGCGCCGATACGCATGGGTCTTAAATATGATGAAAATTTAGAAAAGGTAAAAACAAGTGATTCTTCTCAAAATGATCACGGACCTTTAAGTGGTCTTTTTAAAAAGATTAGTTGGTAAGTAAATTTTAAAATAAAAAGCCGAAAGGTCACTTTCAGCTTCGTATGTGTTCCATCCAAAAAACACAAAGACTCTCTTCCAATACTTTTTTTACTTTTTTTGTGAGTTTTTTGGGGCTCTTATAAAATCTTAATTCAGCTTTCCTTTCCCCCAAATGGTCAAAAATAGTGATGGTGATAATATCTGGGTGTTTTATGCCAACTCTCAAAAATTCAAACCCTCTACTTTTTGTTCCCTCATAAAAACTTATTCCCATTGGGTCAAGTCTGAAAATCTTGATCTGATATGTCTCTTCATCGGGGAAAGAGACAAGTTCAAAGTATTGAGACACACCAGCATGGACTAAAACATTTTCCAAGACTTTCCCCAATGACCGCCCAACCGTTACCTGCCACTCTTTTGGTGTCTGCCAAGATTGGTGCATTAAAGTCTCCTCTCCACCACCATCTTACAATAACCACACCAAAATACAATCTGATTTATGATTTGTTGGTAATTTAGTATCATAAGATGGAATTGAAATTATATAAAAATTAAAAACCCGCCAACCGAAGCAAGCAGGAATCCCTGTTGATACGGCGGCAGGTTGATCCAGATAAGTGCGCACTCCCCATTGTCATTTCTTTGGTGCGACACGCTCAATGCTGGGTACACAAACCTGTTTAAATTCGTGTGATGCTTCATCCAAGGAGGCAATAACATTACCCGAACTTCTCTCGTGAATTGCCCACTCAAATAATGCGAGAGCACTCTCTAGTAAATCAGCCTTCGTTCGAAGACCTGTCTGTGACATGAGAGTCTCGAGCTCTTTGATACGTTCTGGCCCGACTTCTAACTGAATCCTTGTTTTACTTATTCTAATTTTTTTAGACACTGTTGTTGAAACTCCTTCTGCTAAGAATATTATCATGTCTTATGTACAAAGTCAAATTTAATATAAATTTGACAGATTGAGACATTAAGTGTATTCTGTATTATAGACATTAATTAAATTAGAAATGGAGGCGATATCGATATGGAGCACTTTTATAGGGATGTGCCGGGATTGGGCAATGTGGCTGTGAGTCGCCACGCTCAAGAGCAAATGCAAAAAGGAGACATCTCTGAATCATTGTTTCAAAAGGTTTTACTCAGCCCGACAGGCTCAGACATCCCAGACGGCCAAGATGTCATCTGGCGAGAACGGGAAGGGATACGAATTGTCATCCTTATCGACCCGACACCCAATCGCGGAGCAAAGCTGGTTAAAACCGTGTACCGAGTGCAACAACAAGCATCGGCCCATCGCTGAGAACCCACCTACAGAGTGGGTCTTTTTATTGTGAAATTATTTGCACTTATTAAAGCCTTGGTGCTTCTACTGATTGCCCAGATTTTTTGCTGAAGACATACAGATACAAAATCTCCAAGATTCCAAGAGTATTTACTAAAAGCAAAACAACAAACCAACCCTTACTCCCCTCTTTAGCTGCTTTCCAAAGTGCCATCCCTTTCCAGACAAGTGTCCAGAGGACAACCAAGACTAGGAGTAACCCCGCTACCCCCATAAAACCAGAGGAGACAGGACCTGCATAAAAATTTTGCCAATCCATAATATTTAAATTAGTTAATAAACCATTATAATGATTTTATAACAATAAATAGTTAAAGAGCAAGGCTTGTTTGTTTATAATGAGGGAGTGAGATATCCACAACTGCTGGTTGACAAGAAATGTAGGCATGGTATAATGGTAGTAGAAATGGAGGTGAAGATGAAGATCCTTACATCTCACGTAAGTGGGATCGCAGATTTGATGCGACAGAGGATGGGATTTCATGAGGCATTCACGGAAGTAACCGGGGATTACTTTTGTGAATTTGAGATCGATGAAGCCAAAAAGCTTATCGGGGAAAGACTCGGTATCAGATCGGGGATCAGGCGCCGAAACAAAATGGTGCGACAAAGCGCCATAGAGCGAACCTCAAAACACCGAGCCGTGAGTATGGAAGAGCAGATGAAACTCATCGACACTCATCCTTACCCCGGCTAGCGTCCCACCAGAAAGTTTGGTGGACGCTTTTTTATTAGGCTATTTTATATTTTTCCATTACGAGCTTCTCTATCTCTTCGCGAGGTTTGCCGTATTTGAGATATGACATTTCTTTAAGTTTTTCTACCTGATTTATGTCCCCCGAGGGTGGTGGTGGCACTTCTATATTGAAGGGTTTGGCCGGTTTGCCATTTACCAGAAGTCTCAAGTAAGCATTATAATTGTCTATATTCATTAGGTCGTTACTAGAGAAAGTGGGTACAAATTGACTCTCCAAAGTCTCAGAATCTTCGGCTCCTACTCTGAAGGCGCATATGGAGCCGACGTTGCCAAAGACGGCATCGCTAATACCCTTTTCCAATTGAGCAATAAATTGGTGAGCAATGTTTAAAGAAAGTTTATATTTTCTGGCTTCAGATAAAATGGTGGAGATGGAGTCGGTAGTAATATTTTGAAACTCATCTATATATAGATAGAAAGGCGGAAAATCTTTGCCAAAACTATCCACCCTAGAAAGGGCGGCAATGAGTATCTTACCCACCAAAATAAGTCCTATTAAATTTGCATTGATATCCCCCAGCCTGCCTTTAGAAAGATTGACCAGAAGTATTTTTTTATTGTCCATAATATCGCGGAAATTAAAAGAAGATTTTTCTTGAGCAATAACTGGTCGCATAATATCGTTTGCCAAAAAGACATCAAATTTGTTGGTAACATACTGTACATAGTTGGACAAACCTTGCTCGCCGGTCGTCTTTTCGGCATTGACCCAAAACTGCTTCACCAGAGGATTTTTACATTTAGATATTTTGAGGTCTCTGTAAGCTTTGTTTGACAGCACCCGCGACATATCAACTAGAGTATTACCTGAACTTGGATCGTCCATCACCAAAAGCGCCGAGTTTCTAAAATATTGTTCAAAAGCTGGACCCATTGATTCTGGGACATTGCCATATAATTTTCTAAAAATACTAAAAAGCTCATTGACCACAAAAGTTTTTTGCTCTGGGAAATTTTCATCATATTCAAGCATATTTAAAGCCGAGGGCCTCGCGGTATATGCCGGATCAAAATAGATGACATCTTCGAAACGCTCGGGTGGCACATTGGCCAAAACAGATTGCAGGTCAGAGCCGTGAGGGTCGATCATACAAACACCGTGACCCATTTGCATATCTTGAATAATCATCTCTTTAAGCAGAGTCGTCTTACCAGTACCAGTCTGTCCGATACAATAGAAGTGCCTCAGCCTATCATCAGCAGTTATTTTTATCTCTGTCTTCTCATTACGGTGGTTGTTTACACCAAGCAGTATCCCCTCCTTGCCAATATCGAGTGGCGCCGGAGCAGTAGCCGATCTAGATTGGCGCAGGCCCTCGGAAGCG
Source organism: Candidatus Zambryskibacteria bacterium RIFCSPLOWO2_01_FULL_39_39 (assembly GCA_001823925.1). GTDB lineage: Bacteria > Patescibacteriota > Minisyncoccia > Phycocordibacterales > WO2-35-19 > WO2-35-19. Next base: position 53,729 of record MHWB01000013.1, on the reverse strand, counting down.
CTCAAAGCTTTGGTGTGGAAATGCATGATTGAAGTCACTTCTCGCAAGTTCATCGGCAAAGCAGAAGAGTCATCAAAAATACGAAAACTAAAATTTTTGACTAAGTTTCGCAAATCACCCTTTTCTGCCTTTTTCCATTCAAAAGCATTGCCCAAAGTATTATCAAACTGATTGAAACTCGATTTTAAGCTGTTTAAGATTTCTTCGGCTTCCTCTTTAGTATTTGAAGATGTAAGAAGGCGCAAGTTGCACCTAACGATTGGCGCTGTTATTTTTTTGTTTATTTCGGCTACAGCACCTTCATCGATGCCTTCTCTTTTTTTATCTAAATCATCTTTCTTTCCAGACTTTGAAGACGAGAAGAATACATCTTTAAAGGTGTGTAAAATTTCTTCCGAAACACCATCGGGGATATCGATGGCCTCTTTGAGTGGTGTGCCCTTTTGGTGTTTACCTAAAGCGCTTTTATATTTTTTGACATATTTGTCTCCCGAGGGTGACCAAATGAGTTGGATAGCCGCCCCTTCCCCATCTCTGTTTACTTTTGAAAAACCAGAAAGTATCACATTGAGCGGATCGTGGATAAAGCTTTCATAAGTTTTGATAGGGTAAATTGGGTTTTTGGAAAAAGAGGCAAAAGCGCCAGAAGTCACACCTTTTTCATTGAAAATATTGTAGTCATCTGGTTTTTCGGTGATTTTAGCATTGTGAAAAATAGAGAGAATTTGTTTTTCAAAAAGACTTTTGCGCAAAGACGGTACCGCCACATAAAAAATTATTTCTTGAGAAAAATTGGCGTTAGCTATCTCTAAAGATATCCAATTTTCCTCTTGCTTACTGCTGTCCGAGATAGAGAGCATGCCAGCATAAAATTGCTCCATTCCGGAGATCACTTCTTCTAAAGTATTTTTAACACCGCTCTTATCATTTTCTTCCGGTATTAAAATTTCATAAAGAGACATATTTAAACCTTTGGAAATTTTCTCTTTAATATTTATACCGGGGAGAGTAGCACCTTCTTTCAAATACTCAGCAATAAAACGATGGAAATCATCGGTAATATGGAAATTACCCATTTTTTCTACTACCGAGAGAGCGTTTTTGATGCCCTTTTCTTTGGCCAAATTTACCAGTTCATTTATTTGTTTGTCGTGCTCTTCGGGAGAAAGTTTGAGTACGATTTTGTCTATTTCTTCTTTTTTTATTTCATATTCAGGATGGAGCGCTGAAGTGGTGGGAGCCGTCTTGTATTCTGTGATAGCCTCTTTGGCTGGTGTTAAAAAATCTTTTTTTAAACCAATGTTTTCTAAATTCTTTTCTTTTTCGGCAATCAATTTGCGTAAATGAGAGATCTCATCTTCTCTATTTTTAAAAGGTTCTTTTGGCAATGGGAATTTATATTCCATACCCGTTTATTATAGCAAATTTTTTTGAGAAGGTGACCTTTAAACTGTCCCCTGCTCCAAAAGGTCACCTTCAAAGTTTTATCCCATCTTTTCAGACCCCACCCCGTTCCGCTAAAGCGGAACTGCCCCTCACCTTGTCTAAGGTAAGGGGCAAAATAATTAGTCCCGATTTATTTTTATTTACATCTGAGGAGCAGAAGATTTTGGTTTCAAAGCGAGGAGAGCCGAGAGACCAACTAGAATGTAGATAATTCTTGAAACAACGGCTTCTTGTCCACCAAACAAATTACCTATATCCCAACCCAATAGACCAACTAGGAGCCAATTGAGGCCTCCAATAATGAGGAGCCAGTGTGCTAATTTACCCATTTGATTTAATTTTTAATATTTATTAAGTTTACTCGACCATTTATTCACACCAAAATTATACAACGTAATTTTTTGAAATAAAATAGAGGGTGTGTATAATAATAATTAAAAAAACTAACAGAAAGCAATACTATCTATTTGTAGCGATTAATCGCTACAAGTTTAAAAAATTTGTATAAATGGATTTTAGTGTTATTATTTTTACTTGAGGCGCTATCGTCTAATGGTTAGGACACAGCCTTCTCAAGGCTGGAATCGGGGTCCGATCCCCCGTAGCGTCACAAGTGTTTTAGGCACACATTTGCAATTATTTAAATATCGTGCATAATAATAATCAGCCAACGAAGGGTCCTGTTTTGCAGGATACTACGGGTCATAATCGCTGGATGTTGAGGTACCGATCCCACTATCCTCAGCACGAAAGGAGTGGTGCCCTTTCGTTGAGTCAGTCACTAAGGCTACCCGGGGTGCACGTAGCAGAGCACCCTGGAAGCCTTTTTTTATTGTGGTTTAGTACTGAGATCTTCCGGCCGATCAGGAGGGATTTGGTAATAATTTATAAGAAATTTGGTAATGTTTAAAAATGGGTCGGTTAGAGTCTCAGAAGCATAGCGAACATCTTTGGGATAAATATGAAAAAGAAAAACTAAAAACTTAGGCTTATAAGCTGGGAAATATCCAAAGAAAGAATGCAAATACTTGCCTTCTACATAGCCCGCCCTGCCTTCATCTGTCATCTGGGCAGTACCAGTTTTGGCCGCCACCGAGTAGCCCGGTATTTTGGCGGTACCGCCCCGCAAAGCTTTGTCGACGACCCCCACCAACATTCGAGTAATCTCTTCTGAAGTCTCTTTTTTGATCACCTGTTTACCCGGAGCAAAAGAGACTTTTTTTGAAAGACCTGTTTCGTATTCTATTTTTTTAACTAAGTGGGGAGTGATGAGTACTCCACCATTGGCCAAACTCGAGAGAGCCCTGACGGTAGCGATAGGGGTAAAAGCCACTCCTTGACCATAAGAGGCGGTGACAATTTCAATATCTCTTTTGCTATCTAGGTTGTTGGTGAGACCAATACCTTCATTTGGCAGATCAATACCAGTTTCTGTGCCAACGCTAAAATTTTTCATATAATCTCTAAATTTTTCATTGCCCATTTTCATCGCCACAAAGGCAGCGCCTGTGTTTAAAGATTGATTTAAGACTTCTTGCATACTAACCGTGCCCCTACCTTTATTGTCATAGTTTGAAATACGCTTGTTGTTTAAAAATAAAAAGCCGGCATCGTAATAAGTGCTAGTTGCCGAAACTGTACCCAAGTCAATACCAGACGCCATAGTGAGAGGTTTTATGATAGAACCCATTTCGTATCTATTTTCCACTAAGGGATTATTGAAAAGACTGACATCACTTTCTTTAAAATTGTTTAAATCAAAAGACGGGTTCCAAGCCATCGCCACAATCTCTCCATTCATTGGATTTATGATTATGCCACCCGCCCCATTGCTTCCCCACTTTTCCCTGACATTTTTCAGTTCATCTTCAAGGAAAAGCTCCACTGCCGGTTCAATAGAAGTGATGATATTACCTTCCTCTTGTGGATACTGCGACAGGGATTCTTTAACATTAGAAAAAAATTCAGCAAAAAAATTGTTATAAGCTTTGGAAGGATCTTTTTTTAAAATATCTTCATAGTATCTTTCCAACCCATACCGACCAGCCAATTCGTCTTCGTTGTAGGCCACAAAACCGATAATGCTAGAGGCCAATTTGCCCCCAGGATAGAAACGCCATTTATCGGTTGCAATGGTAACACCATAAATATTTAAAGCTTTTATTTTGTCAGCTGTTTCTGTATTTAAATGTTTTGCAATTTCTTCATAAGAGTCGGTCTTCTTTGAAGTTTTGGTGATAAACTCTTCTTTGTCCAAGACCAAAACCTTACTCAAATTTTTATAAATCTCTTCTGGATCTTTTATTATTTTAGGATTTATGGCAACAGTAAAACCAGACCTAGAAACTGCCGCTGGTATCACTTCTCCATCTTTGCTTTCAAAATAAATATCTCCCCTATCATAAGAAATAGTATTTTCGTTTATATTTTGTCTCTCGGCGAGAGTTGTGAAGGACTTACCATGTACTATTTGCACAAAATACAAACGAATAGACATGATGAGCGCCACCATGATTATAATAATGGATAAAAAACGAATCCTGCCGGTCATTTATTTATTTTAATCTATTTTAAGAGAAAGAGTAGTCTTTTTAGCAGACTTCATTATAAAAATAGGATTTTCTACTTCCACAAAACCCAAACTTAGCGTCTTTTCCATATTCATGGTGTTTTCTATTGAAAGACGTTTTGATTCCATTTCGCTTACTGTCACACTTAAAGACTGCTTCTTGTCTTTTGTTTTCTCTAAGATAGTTAGGTTGCGGACAGCCAGATTGGCAAAATATATATAAGAAAAAGCGAGAGCAAAGATAAAAAAAGCTAGCGCATAATTGGTGATCTTGTGCATCACTAGAGACTTGGTTTTTTGTTTTATAATATCGGCCATTTTTATTTATATTGAAATTTTTTGAAGTATTTATGCTGAGATTTTTTGAAGTATTCTTAGTTTGGCACTTCTAGATCTTGGGTTGTTACCTATCTCTTCCTCACTTGGTACAATTGGCTTTTTGTTTAGAAGTTTTCCTCTATTCATGGCCACTTGCTGTTTGAAGAAGTTTTTAACTATTCTGTCTTCCAAGCTATGAAATGAGATCACGGCCATCTTGCCCCCTTCTTTCAAAATCTCAAACCCCTTTTCCAAACCTCCCCTGAGAGCCTGAAGTTCGTCATTGACGGCTATTCTTATGGCTTGGAAAGTCCTGGTGGCTGGGTGAATCCTCCCAAAGCGATAAAATATCGGTACCGAAGCTTTTACCACCTCTGCCAACTCCTTTGAGGTTTCAATCGGTTTCTCTCCTCTTGCCTCTACTATAGCTTTAGCAATTCTTCTGGCGTACCTTTCTTCACCGTATCCGTAAATAACGTCGGCCAGATTTTCTTCACCCCAGACATTTACCACATCATAAGCAGTAGTTTCGTCTAGAGTAGCTTTGCTAGCGAAAGTCATAATGAGAGGTTCATCTTTTTGGAAACTAAAGCCTCTACCCCCTTCGTCAAACTGGTCAGTGCTCCAACCAAGATCAAATAAGATTTTTGTTGGATTTTTGATGTCCAAAATTTCAGGAGCTTTATCAATATTTCTAAAATTGAGCACCCTAAGTTTCGGCTTGGCTCCGGAAAGAGCTAACTTCTCTTCAGTTATTGTTATAGACATGAGATCGGCATCAATGCCGGTAAGAGTTACTCTTCCTTGCATCCTTTGCCAGACCTCTTCCATGTGGCCACCACTCCCGACGGTCGCATCCAAATAGATATCACCGTCTTCCAGAGAGAGTCCGTCTATAGCTTCTTTTAAAAGAACACTTACATGAGCCATCGTGGTGGATCACATTATGCCTAGACCTGATAATTTTTCTGCCAGACCATCGGCACTTTTTTCTACTTGTCTCTTATAATCGGTCCACGATTTCTCGTTCCATATTTCCAATCGATTTTGCACCCCTATCAAAACTACTTTAGTTTTGAGATTAGCGCGCTCCCTTAGGAAATCCGGAACCAAAATTCGTCCGATATTATCTACCTCAACCTCACTTGCTCCACCAAACATATATCTTCCAAAACTACGCATATCAGAAGAAAGTATTGATGAATTCTCCGATAGTTTGCCTGCAATCTTTTCCCATTCTTTGACGGTGAAGGCAAACAAACACTGATCCAACCCCGGAGTAATCACAATCTTTTTGCCCATAAGAGATCTAAACTTAGATGGCAGAGAAACTCTGTTCTTGTCATCTATAGTGTGTGTATATTCTCCTATGAGCATCTGATTGATTTTTACCACCTAAAATACTTATCCACTTTTTCCCACTTGGTTCCATCTTATACCACCTCATTATGTTCGTCTACCACTTTGACCTGTGGATAAGTGGATAACTAAAAACAGCCCGGATTTAGGCTATTTTTCTTCCTTTTGTAGCGATTAATCGCTACATTTTATATTAAATATTTAATAACTTCAAAACTTTTTCGCGATCAACCGCCCAGAGGAAAGTAGAAAGTCTAGGACCAGCATCACGACCGATAAGGAGGTTGTAGATGTGTTTGAAAAATTCTTTTTGAGCCGGCGCATTTTCTTTATCAGTTTTAGTCGGATCTTTAGGAATAGAATAAACCAAAAGCTCTAGCTCCTTAATAGAGGAATATTCTTTGGTTAATTCTTTTTTTAATTTTTTTATTTGCTCTTTAGTTTTTTCATCCAAAGTGACAATATAAGATACATTAATAACATCCAACAATTTTATGACTTCCTCTGGATTATATTTTTCTAGCCAATTTTTAGCACGAGGTAATCTAACTTGAATCGATTTTTCATCATAATTGACGCCTAAATCAGAAATTAAATGTTTTATTTTTTCTTCATTCCATTGAGTGATCTGGCCTAAAGCCACTGCCTGCTTAAAAGGAATGGGATTATTATATTTTGGATTTTTACTCAATTTGAGAGCCATACTTTCCTCTGGTAAACTTACCCCTTTATCAAACTCATCATACTGTCGATAAATTTCGGTATCAAAAGCCAAACTAAAAGCTTGACTCGGATTTTTCCGCATATAAAGCCATTTTAAAAGTGTCGGCTCATATATTTCCAAAAGTTCAGTCGGAGAAATGGCATTACCTTTAGAACCAGACATCTTTACTCCGCCACCTTGAATGCCGACAAATTTATATTCAGCAAAAATTGGCTCCTTAATACCAAAAATCTCTTTAGCAATAACACTAGAAACATCGAAACTGCCACCCGGTGAAGCATGATCATGGCCACCAGGTTCAAAAACAATGTTTTCAACCCCCCATCTCATCGGCCAGTCAACTTTCCATGCCAGTTTGACAATTCTATCTCTTGATAAATCTATAGTTTCAGTTTTATTACTTTCTATACAATGATAAGTGATAGAACTTTTCCCATCAAAAGAAAGTACTTTAGTTGAGTCTTTACCGGTAAAATGGGAATAAACTGAAATCGGATAATAATTTTCTATATATTCAGCTTCCACTATTCCTCCTTCTTGTTTGCCTTTTTCAGTCATTAAAGATAGTAAAATTTTGGCAATTTCTTTTCTTTTTTTTAAGGCCAAAAAAATAAATTCGTCATATCGGCCACTTTTATATTCATCAGTTTGATATCTGTATTCAAGATCAATACTTAATTCTTTCATAGCTTCTTCAAAGGGTTTTTGAAAATATTCTGCATAAGAACTGTATCCCTCCTTGGGACTTGGGATCGCCGAGAGAGGCATACCAATATATTGGCTAAAATTTTCTGGAACACCTGCCGGCACCTTACGAAGACGATCAAAATTGTCCCAAGAAAAAATAAATTTAGCGTTGAGTCCTTGAGATTTTAGTTGTAGATAAACGGCGTAAGAGGTTATCACATCTCTAAAGTTGCCAAAATGAACCACTCCGGAAGGACTAATGCCGGCAGCAGTGGTATAAGTCGGAGAGTTGGGAAATATTTTTTTTACTTGTTGCGCCACCGTTTCACTCCAATGTTCTCCTGGTTTACTTTCTTTTTCTATATCTAGTCTCACTCGATTATTTTATCTCAATTATTTTATAAGTGATAGGGCCAGAGGGTGCATTGTAGGTAAAAGAGTCACCTTTTTTCTTACTCATCACCGCCTCACCAAAAGGAGAGTGCACCGAGATTTTATTAGAGGAAAGATCCGACTCTTCGCCACCAACAATAGTATAAATTTTATGATCTTTGTCTCCATTTTTAGCTACAGTCACCACCGAGCCAACAACAACAGCTTCGTTTCCATGTGAAGAAACAATGGTAGCATTTTTAAGAATGGATTCTACTTTTTGAATTCTATCTTCTACCACCCCCTGCATATCACGCACCTCGTGATATTCGGCATTTTCTGACAAATCACCCAAAGACTTGGTATATTCCAGTTGTTCGGCAACTTCTTTACGCTTAACTTTTTTGAGATATTCAAGTTCATCTCCAAGCGCCTTAAATTTTTCTTTTGTTAAATATTCTTTTTCTTCCATGTTTTAAAAATTAAAATAGTATGCTCTATTGTAGACTATTTGAGCCAAAAGTCAATCTTTTAACTCTATTGATTTTTAGATGATTTATATTGATTTAATATTTCAGAGTTGAAAGAATAGGTAGTATTTTTTTGGTTTTCAAATCTTCCTTCTGCAAATTTTATAAGTCTTTCCACCAAATCAATATTTGAGACCCCGCTCTTCTTCCAGTTGTGCTGATATATGCTTCCGGGCAAAGTATTTACCTCATTTACAAAAACCTGATTCAAGACACTATCAATAAGAAAGTCTACTCGTGCAATACCGGAACAGCCCAAAATTTTATATGTTTTTTCTCCCAATTCTTTTACTTTTTCTGCAAGAGATGGCTCAATGTTTGCTGGTATCTCACTATAATTATTATTTACTCCTCCAACTTTTTTACTACCAGAAAGATACTTGTCCTGAAAATCAAAAAACTCTGTCTTGTTCAGTGGTCTTTCAATACTGGCTAATATTGGTTCGTCATTGCCCATTATAGGTAAAGTAACTTCTACTAGATTCTCTACTCCTTCTTCTACAAGCACCTTCTCATCATAGTGTAGAGCAACTTCTATTGCGTTGATTAAATTTTTTTCTTGATCAGCTAACGGATTTATTTTTGTAATTCCTATACTAGAACCCAAGTGTACTGGTTTTATAAACAGAGGATACCTGAGATTTTTTATTTTGTGTAAATATCCTTCTCTTTTTGACTCCCAATCTTCTTTTGTAAACCAGACATCACTTACTACCGGCACACCCTCCGCTTTCAGAATCTGCTTTGTAAGCACCTTGTCCATTGCAACAGCAGAGGCAAAAAGATCACAACCAACAAAGGGAACATTTGCCATTCGGAGTAAACCCATAAGAGAACCGTCTTCTCCGTATGTACCGTGCATTGCAGGGAAAACAATATCTATATTAATCTTCTTACTACCCAAAGATCCAGGAATCATTATTTGCAGGCCATTATTTAGATCCAACTGAAGCTTTTTTAATTTCTTTAATTTTTCTTCCAGATCATTTCGGAAAAAGTTTATATCGTTCATAGCTGGGTCGGAATACCAGCTTCCATCTTTGCCAATATAAATCGGTACGACATTATACTTGCCCGTAGCAAGTAGTGAGTCAATTATTGGATTGTGAGCAGTAATAATGGAGACCTCATGCTCCACACTCCTCCCCCCAAATACCACCCCAATAGTCTTTTTCATACCCCACATATTACCACAACTTTATGAGTAATTATCTGGCCAGTCGTTTTGGTATAAGAGCAGATCGTTGTTTATGGTGCGCTTGGGGAGAGAAGAGAAACACTCTAAGCTAGACTCAAACCAAATTACTTCACCTTTAAAATTATTTTCTTTGAGTCCGGCTTCTATAAACGGAGTTACAGAATTCCTGATTAGTACAACCTTCTCTATTCCAGTATTTGCAAGTTCTTTTCCTATTTCTCTGTGTACTTCTTCTGTCTTTCTACCCATCTCAACAAGACCTGGAGTTATAAAAAACCTTCTTTTATCTTTAATTTCTTTTAGAAATTCTATAGCAACTTTTACCCCATCGGGATTGCCGTTGTAACTATCGTCTATCACAAGCACTCCTCCGGCATCTTCTCTGGGCTCCATCCTATGTTTAAAAGGTTTGGTATTTTTCAAACCTAATTCTATCTTTTCCAATTTGATACCCAAACTTTGCGCAATATGAGAAGCAACGGCAAGAGGCCCTATCTGATGCAATCCCAAAAGTTTAGACCTTACTACTACTCCTTCTTCTTTGTTATTTTTTAATATAAAGCTCGTACCAGAGAGATTTGTTTCTGCCCCCTCTACTTTCCAATTACCACCACCCTCCTCTATGCCACCATGTCCATAATAGATAACTTTGGGAAACGGTTTATTTTCATTTTTAATATGAGCCGCCGACTCAGATGCACTCCTACTTTCTTTGTTGACATACACTTTCGTACCCTCTTTTTTTGAAAGAAAATCTGCTAGTTCAAAAATAGTCTTAGCCGTTCTTTCTATATTTTTAAATTTATCCAGATGGGCTTCGTTTACTCCAGTGATAACCCCTATATCTGGACTTATTATCTCGCAAAGTTTTTTAATATCTCCCTCATAATATTCACCCATCTCAAAAATTAAAATCTCTTCATCCCCATCTAAACTTTCGACAAATCTGGCTATACCCAGTGGTGTGTTTTTATTATCTGGAGTGGCTGCTACGTTTTTACTTCCTTCCAAAACAGTCTTAATGATTTCTTTCATGGTAGTCTTTCCAAAAGATCCCGCTATGCCAATTTTCAACGCTTTGTGATTTTGAAGTTTTTCTTTTGCTTTATTTATAATTATCCTTTCAATTGGTCTCTGGACGGAATTCAAGAGAAAAGTGCAGAGCGAGAGCAAATACAAAGTAAGATACGGGGCAAATAAAAAGATAACAAGGAAAACAAGAAGACTCCTCACTCCTTCAAAAAACCACAAAGAAGCAATCGCAATAGCAAAAGAAAGTATAAAAAGATTCCAAGCAATAGCATACAAAAGACTCGCTTTGATTGTTTTTACAAGCGTTTTCCTCTCTTCTACTTTAGCAAAATCTTTTACTCGCCTAAACCAGTCTAAAAATTCGACAATGTTATATTCACTCGCCTGAAGCATATAGACCAAACTCCTTGGATATTTAAGGCTATATTTTGATAAAAACTTTTTCATTTCAATATTATCCCACAAATTTGGAAATTTTTTCTGCTACTTCTTCTGATTTTTCTATATGAATAAAATGTCCAGAGTCTTTTATAACTTCTAGTTTGGAATTAGCGATGAGAGAGTGTAAGAGTTTCCCATCTTTGAGTGGAGTCGCCATATCTTTTTCTCCCCAAATAAATAGCGTCTCTTTTTTTATTTTTTTTGCAAAAGTGGCCAAATCTTCTTCCACCACCGCCTTAAAAATCTCTTTCAAATTACCAGATTCAAGGTAGTCGCTACCGATAATTTTATAAAATTTATTTTTTAATTTTCTACGCACAAATATAAGTGGTGGAATAAAAGAGACTACGTCTCCAATCTTGGCGAGAAGTTGAAATATTTTCTTCCTAAATACATCTACCTTTACTCCGGCAGCTGCCACCAAAACCAATTTCCCCGCTTCTAATTTATTTTCCCCAACTCCTTTTATAATAATCCTGCCACCAAATGAATGTCCTAAAAGTACCTCTGGTTTTATTTCTAATTTTAAAATAAAATCTTTTACAAAATCTACATAATCATTAAGTTTCCAAGTCTTTAGGGGCATTTCTGTTCCTCCAAATCCCGGTAAGTCTAGCCTTACTACCCTATAATTATTTTTTAAAATTTCTGTTATTTTATCAAAGTCAGACATATCTCTCCACCACCCATGCAACATCAAAATAGTCTTACCTTCCCGCCCAGCTTCACCATTCGGGTAAACATCTTCATATTCTGTAACCAAATTATTTATCAAAATTTTCATAATTTATAATTATACTTTATTCATTTTTTAAATATTCAGGAGTATTTATGGCCATCCAATCTAATAACTGTCTCATAACATAAGTGGCGCCAGTAAGATTTTTGACGGGACCTCTCTCCATCACCACTACAAAAGCATATTTTGGTTTTTCATAAGGGAAAAAACCAATCACCCAAGAATTGACAAATTGCTTCCTTGCGCCAAGTTCGGCAGTACCGGTTTTACCAGCTATTTGCACAACACCTATGTTTAATCCTGCAGCGGTACCTTCTAGGACAGATCGCCGCATCCCCTCTCTGGGTATTTGAAAACTTTCTAGTGAACCTTTTATTTTTGTACCCGCCACTGTCGTACTAGTGGAAGTAAAAAGTATTGAAGGTGTAATTAAGTTGCCTCCATTTGCCAAGGCGGCAGTAGCGACCACCACTTGTATTGGGCTGATTTGCATTCCATATTGACCAATGGCGGTATTATAAGTGTCTCCCAATCGCCATATCTCCCCATCAAAAGTTTCTGCTTTCCAATCCGGATCTGGGATGACACCAATCGCTTCTTTTTGAGTATCAAAGCCTGTCTTTTTGGTAAAACCAAACATCTCCAAATATTTCTTGATATTTAAAATACCCAAACCTTTTTGACTTCCAAAGCCACCACCTATTTCATAAAAATAAACATCCGAAGAAACAGCAATTGCCCTTCTCATATCTACCGCCCCATGAGCTTTCCAGTCTTTAAAAATGGAAGGTTTGTCTGGATTATAAGGATTAGGTATTTCGATTTTGCCGGTACTTATTATTTCTTTCTCTGGAGAAATAATTTTTTCTTCTAAAGCAGCAAAGGCCAAAAATGGTTTAATGATCGAACCCGGCGTATAAAGTCCGGAAAGACTTCTATTTAAAAATGGGTTATCTGGATCTTTATAATAATCCTCTATTTTTTGGACATCTACTCCTTCGGTCATCACTTCCGAACTATACTCGGGGAAACTCACCATAGAAAGCACTTCTCCAGAATTAACATCCATAATTATCCCCGCCCCACCTTGAAATCCTACCGAGCCAGACAAATTTTGAATTATGCTAAAAAATTTACTCTGTACCCTACTATCAATCGAGAGGACCGCACTTTCTCCACTTTTGGGTGATTCAATAACGCTGCCAGAAATGACTTCTCCATCTACTGAAGTTTCTATAAGTTTTAAACCATTTTTACCAAAAAGAATTTCATTTAAATAAAGTTCTGCTCCATCTTTGGGCAAAAATTCTTCTTCATAATAAAACCCCGCCCTATCTTTGGCTGGATATTTTATAAATCCCAAGAGATTGGAGAAGCCAACATTTTTTATATATTTACGCAAAGGATAATCATTTTCTACTTCTGATTTTTGATTCCAAGCCAAAGGTTCTCCCTCTCGACTATAAATGGCACCTCGGGGAGCCACTATTAAAATTTGCTTTAACTTGTTGTTTTCGCTCTTATTTTTATAAAAAGATCCGTGGACGATTTGTAAAGAGCCCAATTTTATCAAAAAGATAACAACCACCGAAATACAAATTAAATTAAAAATCGAAAAGGCTTTACTAGAAATAGGTTTTTCTAATCTACCTTCAAATTGATAAATATCAAATTCTGGTAAGTTTTTTGAATCAAGAAAAATTTCATCCGGAGCAATATCCTCATAGCCCCTTCTTTTCCACTTATTTAGTGTTCTTTTTAAAATTCCAAGCATATTAATTTTATATAGTTTTTTGCCAATGGACTTTCTTATTTAAAAATAAGGCCAAAATAATTAAAATTAGAGAAAATAGAGTGAGTAAATGTTTGGCAAAAAAACCATCTCCAAAATAATAAAGAAAATCAAGCAAAAAACCAACTACTACAATTTCAAATGGCAATTTAATAAGATAAACCGAAAGTAGCGCCATTGGTATAAAAAGCCACCAACTAAAAATAACTGGAACAAAAATAATTGTTAAAAAATACAAAACTCTATTCATTGATGCGGGGTTCTATAAAAACCATATTTATTTTAGAGATACTCACTGGCAAAGACATCAAAATATTTTTAAAACCGGACGATTGGTCTTCTTCGACTATCCCAACAACAGCCGCCAAATAAGTGAAGACGCCGGAAAGCATTATTTTGTCTCCAACGATAATATCAAAATCAATGGGCACCTTCATGCCCATACTGCCACCACCCGTTCCTTTGATTTCCAGAGATTCTTCTGTCCTATCTACAAATCCATAAGAAACAAGGTCAGCAAAAGAGGTGAGAGAGGCGATTGATTTATTTTTGGATGTTTCAACAATTTTACCAATGAGCACCCTTTCACCAATAAGTACCAGATCCCCCTCTTTTACACCATCACTAATACCTTTATCTAAAAATAAAGAGTCCATCGGTATTTGAGGAGATCTGGCTATGATACTCGCAACAATAAAATTTTCTGCTGGCTTTATTTTTAGAGTCTCGCGTAACTTTTGATTTTCGTATTTTATTGATTCATAGTCAATCAAATCAAGATAGTCTTTTTCTACTTTATCTCTAAGGTCTTTGTTCTCTTCTATCAATTTATCTTTACTAGAAAAAACCTTTGATACTTGACCAATATTTTTATAAAAATAATCCCCACCTTTTAAAAAAACAGTAAAAAAATCAAGAGCTAAAGAACGCGCTGAAATAGAAAAGTTAAATACTAAAACAAATATCAAAATTAATAAAAATATTGTAAGTATTTTTAAAAAATTTCTACCAAATGAGCTGTGTTTAGTGTGTTTTATTTGAAATGTCATTTTCATCAGCTATTAAAACCTCTCTAAATTGTTCAAGTTTTTCCAAAATTATACCAGTACCACGAACAACACAGGTCAAAGGGTCATCGGCAATATAAACTGGTATTTTTATTTCTCTTTCCAAAACTTTAGCAAACCCCTTTATAAGAGCCCCTCCGCCAGCCAAATGAATACCACGATGCATAATATCAGAAAGTATTTCTGGTGGAGTGATTTCCAACACTTCTTTGGTAGCTTCTACCAACCTCTCGATCGAATGTGACACCGCATCTCTCATATCAGAGTCAGTGACCACAACCTCTCGTGGCAATCCGGTTATTAGATCTCGCCCCCTAGCTTCTGTCTCTAATGGATCCTCTTCTGGTAAGAGTGAACATATTGCTATTTTTATATTTTCAGCAGTCTTTTCTCCGATTACTATTTTGAATTCACTTCTTATGTAGGCGGCAATGTCATTACTTAATTTATCACCCGCTATGCGGACATTTTTAGAACTAATAACTCCACTTAAAGAAATAACTGCAATGTCTGCCGTGCCTCCGCCCATATCGATTACCATATTACCTGTTGGTTCATTTATCGGTAAATGCATCCCTATAGCAGCTGCCATTGGCTCTTCTACTATATGCACTTCACTTGCTCCTGCATTTTTGGTAGCGTCACGGACTGCTCTAGTTTCTACATTGGTTATACCGGAAGGCACTCCTACCACTACCCTAGGTCCCAATATTTTTTTTGACACTGATTGGGCTTTGTTTAAAAGATAGTGAAGCATTTCTTCTGTCACTTCGAAATCAGATATAACCCCATCAACAATGGGTCGCACTGCAACAATATGTGGCGGTGTTCGACCAAGCATATTTTTAGCTTCCGTCCCAACAGCGACTACTTGTCCTGTTTTTTGATTGACCGCCACCACTGAAGGTTCGTTTAAAATAATACCTTTATCACGAACATAAACAAGCATGTTGGCCGTCCCTAAATCAATACCTATATCATTGCGCAAAACACGTTTCCACTCTTCCAATTTCTCTTTGAACATAGAGATAATCTAGCACAAATCCTGGAGTTCGTCTTCTTTAATCATTTTAATTTCACCAGTTTTCCTATTTTTTAGTTCTAGTTTTCCCTCTAACAAATTTTTCTCGCTCACTATCACTTGATAAGGAATACCGATTAGATCTGCATCTGCAAATTTCTCCCCCGCTCGCGCGTCCCTGTCGTCATACAAAACGTTTGCTTCACCCATTTTTTTATAAATTTTTTCTGCTTTTTCTTTCACTTCCGGTTTGCCACTAAGAATTTCAATCAAATGCAATTTGAATGGTGCCACAAACTCTGGCCAAACAATACCCTTATCATCAGCAAATACCTCAACCAACACTCCCAAGAGTCTTGTTATACCAATACCATAAGAACTCAGGTGTACTGGTTTTTTAACTCCATCCTTATCACTAAAATAAAGTCCCATCTGTTCACATTTACCTGTCCCGAAATTAAATATATTTCCAACTTCTGCTGCTTTCTTTTCTCCAAAATCTTCTAGAACCATCCCCATTTTTTCTACTGTTTCCTTGTTGTAAATTTCTTTATTTACAGCAACTTTTTTTTCTTTATTTATATAAATAATATCTTCGCCCGTCTCACAAATAGTTTGGAATTCATGACTAAATTTATCTGTGAAAAAACCACCCGACGCTGAAGTAATGAATGTGATATCTCCAAGTCCAATTCGTTTAAATACATTCATGTAGGCATTGGTTGATTTTTTATAGAAATCCATATTATCTTCATCAGTAGCACAGAAAGCATACATATCTTTCATCAAAAATTCTCTACATCTTATAATGCCACTTTTGGCCCTTACTTCATTTCTTAATTTATTTTGAAACTGATGAACATATCTTGGCAAATCATTATAACTAGCAATAAAAGATTTCATCATCTCTGTAATGGGCTCTTCATGAGACCAGCCAAAACCAACATCATTTCCATTTTTCAATTCTGATTTAAACCAAACATCTACTTTTTCATCACTCCACCTGTCAGTTTTTTTCCACGTTTCTTTATTTTGAAGTGTAGACATTATTATCTCCTCAGAACCAATCCTCTCCATTTCTTCAGAAACTATTTTTTTTATATTATTTACTACTTTAAAACCTAGAGGCAAAAGGGAATAAACTCCGGCCATTTCTTTATTTATAAAACCAGCCCGTATCAAAAGCTGGGCATTCTTGCTTGTCTCATCACTTGGCGCTTCTCTTCTTGTCTTTGTAAAAAGTTGTGATTGTCTCATTTCTAAATAATATCCTAAATCACCATTTTGAGCAAAAAGTTTTGTATCAAAACAATTTCAAAATATCGCGGTAGGTGACGATGAGCATTAGGGTGATGAGGAGAGCAAAGCCGACAGTGTTTGCAATGTTGGCTACTTTTGGGTTAATTTTTCTTTTAGTTATACCTTCGATGGCCACAAAAAGGATCCGACCACCGTCGAGTGCTGGAAAGGGTACTAAATTTATAATTGCCAAGTTTATAGAAATAAGAGCCGTAAAAGTGATGAGATATGAAAAACCGAGTCGTGTCGCATCCCCCACCAAACCGACGATACCCACTGGACCCGCTATTTCCGAAATATCGGCTTCACCCTTCACCGCGTCAAGAATTAAATTTGCAATCCCAAAAACTGTGAGATAAGAAAGTTTTAAAGTGGTTTTGCCACCCTGATAAATAGCCTTATGAATTGGCAGAGAAAGAGTGCCCACCATATCCATATTGATACCAATAATTTTCCTTTCCTGCCCTAAAGAGCTCGGGGGATTTTCTACTATCTCTGTCTTTGGGGTAATTCCAAAATTTAAAATTTCTCCTCCCCGATCAATCTGTATTTCAATTTCACCTTCAGAATTATTTATAAAATCAGACACTTCTTCTGGATTTAAATTTTGCAACATTTTGCCATTCGAAAGAGAAATTTCTTTTATTTTATCGCCAGTTTTAAGACCAGATTTTTGAGCTGGAAAATCTTGGATGAGCCCCACGACAGTGAGAGTTGGGTTTTTGACAACAGCGCCAAAATCATTGTCAACCGAAGTTGGTAGACCAATCACGAATCCTAAAGAAAAAAGAAACCAAGCAAAAATAATGTTAAAAGTAACTCCAGCTACCAATATAGTAGCCTGCCACTTCTTAGAAACTTGTGTAAAATTCCTGCCCACAGGAAAGTCTTCTGAAGAAAGTCTGGCCCCGCTCTGCGGGGAGACCCGAGGACTTTCTGAAGAAGAGCTTTCCTGTGGGCTTATTTCATCTTTCTCATAATTCTCGCCAAAAATTTTAACAAAACCACCAAACGGAATCCAATTTAAAGTAAAAAGCGTCCCCCACTTCTCACCTATTTTTAAAGCTCTGGGTGGATAACCAAATCCAAATTCGTCTACACGGACATTGGCCTTTTTGGCAGCCAAAAAGTGTCCAAGCTCGTGGACAAACACTAAAATCCCTAAAATAATTACAAAAATTAAAAAGGTCATTTGCTTTAAATCTTTATCTCCTTCTCTTTTTTATCTGCCGACTCTTCCAGCTTTCTACTTGTATCATCTATTATCTTCTGCATTTCTTCTTTCATTCTAAACTTATCGTCTTCACCCATACCACCAGATTTTTCTTTTTCTTCAATCGCCTTCCAAGTTTTATCACGTAGATTTCGCAGTGATACTTTGGCCTCTTCAAGTTGTTTACCAACCACTTTGACAAACTGCTCTCTTCTTTCGGCAGTTAGCTCGGGAAAAATAATTCTTAACCCTTTTTCAAATGGGGCAACAGAAAGTCCTAAGTTGGAAGAACCTATTGCCTTTTCAATACTTCTGCCAACGCTCAAATCCCACGGCTCTATTCTCACCGTCTTAGCGTCTTCCACTAAAATATTGGCCAATTCTTTGATAGACATCTTTGAGCCATAAGCTTCTACTTGTACAAAATCAAGAATAACCGGGGTAGCTCTGCCAGTACGAATAACCGAAAGCTCTTTGCTAAGCCAGTTTTCTATGTCTTTGCTTTTTATTTTTAATTCCGAAAAATCAAACATTTAAGTTGCCAAGGACAGTCCTTTGGGACCGGGGCATTTTAAGGACTGTCCTTGGCAACTATTATAACACGGCTGATAACCATTCTAAAAGCATCTTGGGGGAAGACCCCCTGGTACTAGCAAAAATCTTTGCGGTTAATACGTTTTTTATATGATTTGCCGACGCCTTATTTTGATAAGCTATTTGCTCTAAATTTTTTATAAGTTCTTTTATATCACTCTTGTCTTCTTTTTTTGAAAGAGTGCGTATGACAGAAAGTTTGTCTTTAATCTTGGAAGAGAAAAACTTTTGGGCATCATCTTCCAAATTGTTAACTTCCTTGTGTAAATTTAAAATCCTGACTCTTGAAACAAGTGTGGGCAAAATTCCCCCCAAATTTTCTAAACTAATAAAAATAAAAGTGCCTTCTGGTGATTCTTCCAAAATTTTAAGCAGAGCATTTTGAGCTTCTAAGGTTATAGATTTTACGATAATCAAGGAAACTTTTATTTCACCCACTAGGGCTTTGCCAATAGACCATTTTATCAGATCCCTGGCATGATCTATACTGAAAGATTCTGTTTCTACAAGCAAAAAATCGGGGTTGGCTTTAATATTAAAATTTAAATCTTTTTCTAAAATATCAAAAACATAATCCCGACAATCTTCTCTGCTTATTATGATATTGGCGTGATGCATTTTTTATTTTATCTTTTAGAGGCCACCACTCTTTTGTAGGCACCCAAATGTTCCAAAGCAATACCAGTACCCTCTGCAACGCAGTAAAGAGGATTTTCTGCAAGGATTGCTTTTACCCCAACTCTTCTAAAGATCAGTTCAGGAAGATTTCTGAGAGCGGAAGTCCCTCCGGTCATGATAATACCATGGTCCATTATATCGGCAGCGAGTTCGGGTGGGGTTTCTTGCAAGACATCTTTGATCGCTTTTATTATCTCTCGAAGTTCTCGTGAAATAGCTTTGACTATTTCGTTAGTTTTGATTTCAACTGATCTAGGGAGCCCTGAAATAAAATCTCTACCTTTTATAGATATGACAAGCTCTTCATCTATGGGTAATGCCGATCCTATTTTAACTTTTATATCTTCCGCTGTTTTATCTCCAATGGCCAAATTAAAAGTTTTTTTGATGTAATCAATTATACTTTCGTCAATTTTGTTACCAGCACATTTGACCGAAGTGGCTGAAACAATACCACCCAAAGAGATCACTGCCACATCCGTGGTACCCCCACCAATATCAGCAACCATATGTCCCCTGGCTTCATATATAGGGATACCAGCTCCAATAGCCGCCAAAATGGGCTCTTTGACGACATAAGCATTCTTGGCCCCCGCTTTTATAGCCGCTTCTATTACCGCCCTTCTTTCGGTAGAAGTGACTCCGGCTGGCACACTAATCAGCACTTCTGGTTTTATAAAACCCCAGCCACCCATAGCTTTTTTCATATAATAAGAAAGCATTGCTTCCGTAACTTTATAATCGGCGATTACCCCATCTTTCATTGGTCTATAAGCCACAATAGCTTTAGGAGTCCGGCCTATCATTATTTTTGCTTCATTACCAACTGCTAAAATTTTATTATCTTCAAGGGAAATAGCCACCACCGAAGGCTCGTTTAAAACTACACCCTTACCCGGCACAAAAACCAGAGTGTTGGCCGTTCCCAAATCAATACCCAATTTTTTAGAAAAAAATGACATATCCAAATACTACAAGGAAGTCGTCTAATCGGCAATCTTGAGAATACTTCAAATCTCTGCCACAATCTTTGTATGAAATAAATGCTGGCCATCTAGTACGAAGTTGAAACTTGTTTAATTGCTGGGATTTTTTAAGTAGCTAGAGATTTTCTTGTACTGAAAAAAGATAACCGACCATGCAGGAAGAACGATAAAATAAAAAATAACAAATGTCCAATAATTTAGGCGGATTTTAATTATCGTATCGGAAGCAATTACAGAAGAAGTTGCTATATCTGCCGTAAATTTTTCTCCATTTTGGAATTTTACACCTTCTTCTTGGCTCATGATCGTAGTAAAAGGATATGCGTATTCTGCTCTAGATGGGCTTTCTCTAAATTTGCTTATGGAAATATTTTTGCAATCTTCACCATTTCTCTCTGCATAGAAATTATAGCCATCTTTTTGGTTTATAGCAGCTCCCCCCGTTGAAAGGCCAATATTTTCTTGTAGATTGCCTAGTATAAATATTTCGTTTTTGTTGATTAAACATGCCCTATGAATAGGAAGTGATGAAAATACACTAAGTTCCTCAATGAACCTTTCAGAAACTTGTGATTTGAAGTTATCAAAATCAGAAATTTTTTGTTTTGAGAATTGTACTGGGAAATCATTTTTTGTATTTTCATACATAGAATCTTTTAAAGCCATCATTTCTTGCCGGTTATTAAAAGTTAGTTTATTTCCAATCACTTCTAGATTGCTGAATATGTGTACCTCTTCATATTCAGATATAAACCATGCTATATAGAAAACAATAGGAACTAAAAATAAAATAATTATCTCAAATATCCTAAGAAGAATTGGTAATTTTTCTTTATTTATTTTTAATTTCTTCAACCATTTTATTAAATTCTTCGCTGACATTTTTTATTTAGGTACAGGCAACCCCAATTTTTGCAAAGGTAAATATCCAAAATAATACTGACAACCAACAGAGATGACGTAATCAAGAACATCTTTATATTTTGGTAATTTAAACCAATCTCCTAGAATATAAATGTACTCAATTTCAATATTAAGAGTTGCAAAAAGTTTCCGAAATTGTTTCTTCTTAAAATCACAGGTTTGCAGTTTCTCATCCACAGAACCTGTAACTTTTTAAAATTTTAGCTCTAACCTATCCATCTCCTTCTTGATCTGTTATGACAACCACCTTTTTATCCATAAAATCTCTCGTACAAACAGGACTAACTACTGGTATATCATCTGCCATTTTCACCTCAAGAGATGGTCCATGTTCCTTTACAATTCTTTCTAATTTTTTGATAAATTTTTTTATTGTCATTTTATTTTATAAATTCCTCTGCTAATAAAATATAAATACCCCCTATCCCTCAAAATCTGTAGTTGTTGACGAATTTTGTCTTTGATATATTTGTTTTCAGGATGTTTTTTGGATAAAAAACTTTCAAAAACATAAATTTCATCAATGGTAAATTCTTTATTTTTTAATTTTTCAATACAATTAATTATATCTAAAAGCCAACCTTTTGCACTAATTTCTTTTTCTTTTCGGAGAAATAGCGTTTTTTGCCATTTTGCGAGAATTTTTTCTTTTGACTCAATTTGACGATTTTTTACAAAAAATATTTTTCCGCTTTGCGGAATGCTCTGTAGTAAAATATTACAACCAATCCAACCAGCACGCCTTGCTGTTTGGGATAATGCTTTGCGTTCTTCTATAATATCTGGAATAAAGAAATGTTTTGGAATGACAAAAAAATTTAAAACCTCAAAATTTTGTAAATCATAATTAAGAAGAAAAAAATTAGGGTTATTACTACTTTGCAATCTTTCAATCATCGTGTGGTATGCACCATCAACAAGTTTATTGCCAATTGTTTCTTTTTTACTTTTTAATTCATAATCTTCCTTACAATTTGAACAGAAGAAATCGGCGACTGGTTTATTATTTTCATATTTATCTATATTAAGATGTCCACAATTTGGGCAAAAAATTTGATTATCAACCCAATCTTCAGTTAAAACTCTGATTTTTTGAGATTGACTTGTATAATTATCTGCTAGTTTTTTATCAAAAGATAAATTCATAATAGATATTTTACCATAAAATTAGTGATTTAGATGACTTGCTACTTTAGGCTTTTTGCTTTTTACTTAAAGCATATGTTTATCATAGAATGTCTACCACTTTCAAAAGGTTTGAGTAAAGAGTCACTGTCATATTTTGGACCTAAATATTTAGAGCCCGGTTCTTTGTTAAAAATAAACATTAGAGGAAAAAGTGTTTCAGCTTTGGTTTTAGAAAGTAAGGACGTGACAGAGGCAAAACTTTCTATAAAATCCGCAAATTTTCAATTAAAAAAAATTTCAGCCGTAACTGCTAAACCATTTTTACAAAAAAAATTCTTGGAAGCGGTGAGAGAGACGGCCAAATATTTTGTCGCCACAGAAGGCAATATTATTCCCCAACTTATTCCTTCTTTCATTTTAGAAAACCCAAACTTGCTTCAGTTGCCAAGGACAGTCCTTTGGGACCGGGGCAGTTTAAGGACTGTCCTTGGCAACGACAGTATTAAAAATGAAATTGCTATCTTACAAGCTCCAAACGAGGAAAGATTAGATCTTTATAAATCTCTTATCAGGGAAGAATTTGCTAAGAAAAAATCAGTTTTTCTATGCTTACCTCAAAATGAAAACGTGCGAAAAACTCAGGAAAAACTAGAACGTGGTATAGAATCCTTTGTCTGCACTTTTCATAATGAAATGAAGAAAAAGGATTTAATCAAGGAATGGAAAAGGGCATGCGAAACAAAGCATCCTGTATTAATTATAGCCACAGCCAAATGGTTATTTTTGCCAAGATTAGATTTCGGCACCATTATTATAGATAAAGAAAATGAAACTGGTTGGAAAACTTTATCGCGACCTTTTATAGACCTTCGATTTTTTGCTGAAATTTTGGCTAATAAAAAAAATATCCGTACCGTGATTGGAGATTCTTTTTTGAGAATAGAAACTTTATACAGATACAAACAAGGGGAAGTATCTGAATTTGAAAACGTCAAATGGCGAATGCCTCTTGAAATCAAAACGACCATAATAGACTTGAAAGAATTGGGGCAAGGAAAAGAATTCAAAACCATATCGCCAGAATTACTAAATTTAATCAAAAAAACCATAGAAAAAGGTTCTAATATGTTTATATTTGCGGCTAGAAAAGGCTTATCGTCGGTTACTGTCTGCCGTGACTGCGGAGAACAGGTAAAATGTTTCAACTGCTCATCTCCTATGATCTTATATAAAACTAAAACATCTCCGGACCAAAGTACCCAAAATGGCGCCGTTTTTAAATGTCATCAATGTGGCGAAACACGAGACGCGGCAGAAGTTTGTCAAAATTGTCACAGCTGGAAGCTTGCGGCATTTGGTTCTGGTATTGACAGAGTAGCCGAAGAATTAAGAAAGAGTGTCCCAAACATAAATCTTTTTGAATTACACAAAGATATTGTTGAAACAAACGCCAAAGCCTTAAATGTAATCAAAAACTTTTATGAAAATAAAGGCTCAATACTTTTGGGTACCGAGATGGCTCTCTCTTATATTTATAAAAAAGTGGGAAGTAGTGCTATTTGTTCTTTTGATTCCCTATTCTCTATTCCTGATTTTCGTATCAGAGAAAAAATTTTCCGTCTTATTTTACAAACCAAAAGTATAGCCAAAGAAAACCTTTTGATACAGACCAGAAACCCAAAAGATTCAACTGTAGAATTTGCAAGAAGTGGCAATTTAATAGAATTTTATAAAAAGGAAATAGAGGATCGCGCGGTTTTAAGTTACCCACCTTTTAGTATTTTTATAAAAATAACAGTGAGAGGCACTAAAAGTTTTGTCGGAAAAGAAACTCAAGTGTTGAAGAATGTGTTTGAAAATTCCGAAAATAAAAATTATAGCGCCACCATTTTCCCATCCATTCATGAAAAAAGGGGTGAGCAATCTGCCATAAATGCCGTCATTAAAATACCCAAAGAAAAATGGGTAGATTCTGCTCTTTTTTCTATTTTAAAATCTTTACCTCCCCACTTTGAGATTAAGACAGATCCAGATAATTTGTTATAGATTTAAAAGAAATTTTATTGTAGAATAAATATATGAGTGGTGAAATAGTGCAAAAAGAAAATAAAATTTTGAGGAAAGTTTCCAAAGAAGTACCAATTGAAAACATTAGGAGCCGTAAAGTGGAAACCATAATAAGGAGAATGATCAAAGCTTTAAACAGTCAAGATGACGGAGTGGCTATCGCCGCACCCCAGATCGGAGAAAACTTGCGTATTTTCATAGTTTCTAAAAAAATATTTGAAATAATGGAAGATGAGAAAATAGGTAAAAAATCTAAAAGAGAAAACTTGGATAAATTTGAAAATAAAAAGACAGATTTTAAAGATATGGTCTTTATAAATCCAGAAATATTAAAAATTTCAAAAGAAAAAATAACTGTTGACGAGGGGTGCCTCTCAGTACGTTGGCTTTATGGTAAAGTTAAAAGATCAAAAAAGACACTCATCAAAGCCTACGACGAAAACGGTAAGTCGTTTACCTTAGGTGGTTCAGGACTTTTATCCCAAGCATTTCAACATGAGACGGATCATTTGAACGGTATACTCTTTACAGACAAAGCAAGTAATTTAAAAGAAGTGCCTCCGACAAAAGAAAAATTAAAATGATAAACAAAGTACATTGGGCATTCTTTGGCAGTTCAAGATTTTCTGTTTATGTTTTGGACGAATTGAAACAACATGGTATGTTGCCAAACCTTTTGATAACAATTCCTGACAGACCAAAAGGCAGAAAGATGATACTTACTCCAAATGAAGTAAGGGTATGGGGTCAAAAAAATAATATAGAAGTTTTTGATCCAGAAACCTTAAGAAGTGAGCGGGGCTCTAATGCAGAAGAATTTCTTCGTAATACCGAAGTAAAATTTGGAGATTGGGATCTCTTTTTAGTCGCTTCTTACGGCAAAATAATTCCTAAAGAAATTTTTGAAATACCAAAACACAAAACTTTAAATATCCACCCTTCTCTGTTGCCAAAATATCGTGGCGCTTCTCCTATCCAGAGTCAGATTTTAAATAACGATACGGAAGTGGGGGTAAGTATTATGCAGATTGAAGAAGCAATGGATACAGGACCTATTGTAATTCAAAAACCTCTCCCCAACCCCTCCCCTTGTCAAGGGGAGGAGCAAGGCACCAAAGGGGCATGGGGTGAGGTCGGCAGAAAAGAATTAGAAAAAATTTTAGCAATAGAGGGAGCAGGACTATTTGCTCATATTTTACCAGAATGGCTCTTGGGAGCAATAGATCCAATAATACAAAATGAAGATAAAGCAACTTATTGCCAAAAAATAAAAAAAGAAGATGGCTTTCTTGATTTAAGTGACAATCCACTTAAAAATTTGCTTAAAATAAAAGCCTTTGAAGAGTGGCCCACTTCTTATTATTTTAATAAAGAAAAACGCATTATAATAACAGATGCCACAATTGAAGATGATAAATTAAAAATATTAAAAATAATACCAGAAGGTAAAAAAGAAATGCTTTACGAAGATTTTTTACGGGGCAATAAATAAAAATTATTTTCTACTTATAAGTCCTTTTAATAAGTTTTTAATTTTAGCGGCACCCTTGCGAAAAAGTCTTTTAGCTCTTTTTCTTTGAGAAGTGAGCTCACGAATTATCTCATCTTTGACTTTATCAATAGAGGCATATAAGTCCTCAGTCTCTGCTACAGCATAATATTCTTCTCCGCTTACATTGACGCGGATTTCAGCTCTAAAAATATCTCCTGATTTATGGTGCCTAGTTGTTCTACCGACTTCTATGTTTACTAAAGCTTCTTCTCCCCGAAAAAATTTATCGAGCATATTTACTTTCTTTTCAATGTATTCAGATATCGCGGGTGTGAGCGAGATGCCAGTAGCTTTTGTGTTTATCTTCATACCCTAATTATAACTCTCCTAAAATTTTATGCAAAAACCCGGTTGCAAGGACAAGCTCCTTTCTTGCAACCGGGTCAATCTGCGACAACCACCTTCCGCCCGCTTCACATAATTCTCACTGGTCTAAGTTTGGCTAGCCCAAAAGCTTCTAGCAACTTCAAATACAGCCAACTTATATCAAACTCCCACCATTTGGCTGAAAATTTGGGCGAGTTCGTCTCCTCGTGGTGGTTGTTGTGATGCTCCTCCCCTCCTGTAAATATAAACAAGAAAGTAAACACCCAAGAAAAAATATGAATGTTTCTGGAAGCGTCTTTGGTTTCAAAATTGCGATAACCAAAGTAATGCCCCAAACCATTCAGCACTCCTGCCGCAAAAAATGGAATCCAGATCATTTGGAGGGCCCAGGCCACTACCCCCCACCACCAATCAAATTTCCAAGCACAGAAGGAGATATTGATTGCGAGAAGTACCAAAACGCCAACATACTGAAACGGAACATAGATGTTTTTTTCCATCCAGTCATTTGGCAGTGTTGGTAATTGGTAATTTTTTATTGTCTCTGGATTGTGAGCTTCACGTCGGTAATACCAGACGCCAGCAAAAAGAATCGGGAATATCCCTTCCATAAACGGAGAATGGGGATCTCCTTTTTTATCCACTAAGTGGTGATGTTTGCGATGGACAGAGACCCATTGCCGAGTATTAATACTCGTAAAAAACCATCCCCAAAACCTGCAGAGATGTTCAACTAGGGGAGCAAGATACAACACCGACCGGTGAGTTTGATACCGATGTAGATATATCGTCACCGTCTCTGTGGTTATGTGTCCTGTCACAATGACATACGACCAAAACCAAAACCACCCAGGCAAATCCGAGATCCAAGATACCCAAGAAGATAGATCAAAAGAAACACCAAAGAGCATTTGCTTCTCCTTTCCAAAAGTACAACTCTACGCTAAGTCTAGCAGAATTCCATCTTTTATACTAAAAAGTCAATCAAAAATATTTATAAGATAGGCGTCTATCTTACGTTGATCTAAATCATAAAAATTTTGCTTTTCTACATAAAGTCTTTCTGCCAACTGCTTGCCAACAAAACGAAAGTGCCAAGGTTCAAATTGATAATAAGCATTTCCCTCTGGATATGAGATTATAAATCCGTATTTGTAAGCGTTTTGAAGCAACCACTCATATTCTTTGGTCTTAGAAAATCCAGAAAAAGTGGCGCCGACAGAAGCGGTAGTAAAGTCAACAGTTGTGCCCAGTTGATGTTCTGAATATCCCTGATCAGCCGAAAATTTATTGGCATCACTACCAAAACTTACAGTATAAGCACCTTTTAAAACACTCTGTTCTCCAAACGACCTAAAACCAGAAATTATTTTTAGATCCATACTATTATTTTGAGCCGACCTGAGAAGATCTGTAAGATTTGATAAAACTTTGGTATGAATTTGTATTTGTTTATCTTTTTCGTAAATAAACTCATTGGGAACTGGAGCCAGTGATTCTGGCACATAATTTTCATTTAAGAAATATACTTTAGAATACTTTTGCAGAAGTTCCTTGTCAGTTTTAGATAATTTGTCCAGTGTTCCCACTTGGCTTGTTATATCTTTTATTTGATTCTCAAAGCTCAGATTTTTTTGTTGCTCTGCCGTTAGTTTAGAAAATATGTATACATTTTCTTCAGTCTTAGCCTTTAAATCTTCTTCTACTGTCTTTTTTTCTAAGATTAATTCTTTTTGTAATTTATCCAGAGTGGTATATTGACTATAGCCCCAAATTAAAAAACCTAAGAGAGATACAATTATCACCCCAAATACAACTAGGGTCTTATCGGAACCTTTTGTTTTCATACTTAAAGAGTATAGCAGATTTTGTTAGGGAGCATTTTGCTGATCAATAACAATGCTACAAGTATCACTTTTACCATTACTGAGCACCGTGACATAGTAAGTGCCAAGTACTGCATAGGATGTACCAAAATTACTGCCAGATCCAAATACTTTAGTACTACCTGGTGCTACCCAATCATAAGTAGGGCCTGCTCCGCTACCTGTCCAAGAGGCTACAGAAAATGTCCCTCTTCTTTGCATTTTAGGACTACAAGTGGTAACGGTGACCGTAGGAGCATTACAACTCTTTACAGTAAAGCTCGCTCTTTTTAACCCGCCGCCAACATTGGCTACCTTTTCCCAATTACCTATATTTGAAGAGTCCCAAGTAGAGCCATAAGCCGTCCACGATGAACCGGTGCCATTACTTGCAAGTTTGAACCCATAGTCTGCGTCTATTTCTTTTGTAATTACATTATTAAAGTAAGAAGTCCAAAGGATTTTATATCCCGCAAGACCAGGACCACCTGTGAGAGTATACCTTGGTGTGTCTCCCACGCAATAACTTGTTTTATCTGTTACAAGATCACCCAGAGCATAGTAATTGGGGTCAGAAGAGTTCGGGATTGTTGTATTAGTGGTGTTGGTTGTGTTATTACTACCCACAATTGGAGTAGATAATGTGATTGAAGAAGATAGTTGTTTAAAGTCGGCAATAATTTTATTTAGAAGAGCAAGAAGTTGGTTTACATAGCCACCAGCCGAACCCGCGCTACCGTAGATGTTGGTTCCTACTGTTGTACCACCAGCTGATCCGGCCGATCCAGAAGTTATACTACCCAGCGGTTTATTTATAGAAGTTGTGGTCCTAGGACTCCAGCCTGAAGGATTTGAAGTGCCAAAATAATTACTTGCACCAATAGCACAATTACCAGAACCAGCCGTTACCCCAGCCGATCCAGACGCAGTGTTCGCAAGATCACAAGGCAAAATATTCCAACCAGCACTTCTTTGATAGTTGCTTCCAAAAATATAATCATTGGCATCATAACCAGTTTTCCCTGGATATCTCTGAACTGCAGCCCCTGTACCTGTATAACCTACGAGGTCTATATCATAAAATCCAGATACACCATTTACTGTACAAGCGCCATAGTAGGCATTGACCGTCTCTCCCGTAGGACTTGAATTTAAAGACAATTGCTCTGACCTAGTTTCTACTGAACAATCTATATTATAGCCAAGAGCTTTACCTTGAGCTTCTGCCAAGTCTGCACAAGCCTTTGCTGTTGCGGCATCGTATCTTATATTTCCTGTGCACTGACTACCAAAAGTACTATTGTTTGTAGAAGGAGGAGTAACTGTCGTTGTGCCACCAGTTGTGGTACCTCCTGGGTCTGTATTTAGTCCACCCCCCCAAGACTGATCGCAAAGAGCGGCATCATTTGTACAAGATCCGTTATTGCATCTATATGGCGCAATAGAAGGACAGGTACTATCTGTCTGTGCTTCTACACTTTCAAAAGACACCAAGGATACGAAACTTAAGAAAAATGCAAGTACAGAGAGTGTGATTATTTTTTTCATAATATTTTTTAATTTTTAAATAATAAAATAATATAGAGAACAGTTACAACAATAATTGTATACCATATTTATTGCCATATCTACAGGGCTTGGGTATATCTTTAATGAGCTTACTGGCCCTTGTTTTAACAGATTGAGTCTTGATTTACTTTATGATACTTTAAGTGTGGGAGGAAAGTACTTATGCTGTGGACCGCGCAAGAGAAACGAAAACTGCGAAAACAAATGAGGAGTGGTGTGCCGATCAAAGAAGTTCAGATCGGAGATCGTACTCACATATCAATTCGCTATCAGGTGTACCAACTTGGTCTATATATAAAACGATGGAAGAGAAGTGAGTTGACCATTCTTGAAAAATTAGTTTCAGAAGGTAAAAAACCTTGGGAAATTGATATTCCCGGGAGAACCAAAATTGCCATAAGAAACAAGGCAATACGAGCGGAGATATGGAAACCGAAAAGGCGCCACATCCATCAATGGAAAACGGCAGAGGTCAGAAATCTCATACATTTGGTCAGTGTATGTGGTTACACTGCCAGAAGCTTATTTTTGAATGAACGCTTTCCTGGCAGGTCAATTGATTCTATCTCTCAACAGCTACGACGATTGCGTCGAAAAAACATTATTATTTAGATACACGCTCGATGCACCTCAAATGCATCGAGTATTTTATTTTCTTTTGTAAATAGATGATTTTTTAGGAATTGTTTGAATAAATTATATAAAGAAAACCGCTCGAGAAGCGAGCGGCTCTCGGGCGGACAAGCACCACTAGAGTTGTATTGGGGTAGGCCCCAATATTCCCTCAAACAATTCACCCACCGTGATGGTAAGCGATTTGTCGACACACTCTTTGCAGATGTGGCTACTCACCAGGCGGTTTGCATCCCCGTATCTGTAGACTTCCATGCCATATGCAGAATGCTCGCTATAGCCACCCCTTCCACACATTTCGCGTTTACAGATTGCACATTTTTTCAGGTGAGACGCCTTTTCTTTACAGAAGTCGCAATATCCCGTCTCTACTTCACGCATCTCCAACTTTCGCATGGTAACCTCCAGTAAAGATACTAGTATATTCTCAACTCGACGTCAATTAGCTCAGATGCCAAAGGTCAATGCAGTTCTCGAACCGGTGCAAAAAACCGCCGAAATGATTATTTCAAGCGGTGATTTGCATTCATTGAACCTTGATTATCCGTTAAGACCTTCGGAACTCCGAGATGATTCTCGAACCTCAAAAAAGTCTTCAGTTAAGCCACGACTCGAACACATTGTGTCCAATTCACGACCTTTGCTCCGGGAGTAGGGATCGAACCTACGACCAATCGCTTAACAGGCGATCGCTCTACCGCTGAGCTATCCCGGAGCCAAATGATCATTTAATTTTCAAACGTACTTTTTTAAAGAACATCGCCATTGTATCAAAAAAGAGTCTGAAAGCAAAATATAAAAAATACTCCCAAATCAGAGGATGAGCCTCTAAATCTGGGAGCACAGTATTTGAAAGGAAGACAAACTCTCCGAGCTTAGTACGCTTCTACAAAGAGCCTAGCTCGACCAACTGTCTGAATCCCGAGCTTACGAGCGGCTGCCTCAGAAACATCCAAAGCGTTGAGAGGAGCATCTTTGGGCATCCTGTCTTGGACCACTACTTCAATGCTCTTCCTGTTTGCAACGTGTGTGATCCTCACTCGTCTGCCCATGTCTAAAATCGGCGAAGCAACAATGGTTGGGTCTTCTTTGTCAAAAACCTTCCCGTTGGCCATTGGCCTGCCGTGAAAATCTCCACCATAATATGTCACCTCTGCCTCTCCCAAAATCTGACAACTAGGAATATCTTTCGCCCCCAAAGCCATGGGCTTGGAGGCATCAGAAGTCCTGATGGCGATTATTGTCAAAGCCACTAATCCTCGTCTTATCATTTAGTGCATCCTTTCTTATTTTATTTTTGAAGCTAAAGGAGAAATCTGCATATAAAAACTTTGTAGTTTTCTCTTTTAGTTTCAGTGGTACTTGTCTTTTTTTAGAATAGCATAAACACAAATTTATGCAAATAAAGTATAATATCTGCATGCAAGCGATTGACCAAGCTGTTTTAAATTTTTTCACCAACAACAGAGTAGAGTGGCTCTCTTTTTTGATGCTTGTTATCACCTATGCCGGAAGCTACTTGGTCGCAGGCAGTCTCTCCCTTCTTTCTGCAATCTCTTTCTATATTCACAAGCATACATACAGGATTTTGCCTCTTTTTTTGACAGTAGCTGGTAGCACCATTTCAACTTTTATTCTTAAAAATATTTTTTACAGGGCAAGGCCTGTTGAGGCAATCTATATCGAAAATTCATTCTCTTTCCCAAGTGGACATGCGACGGTGGCGATGGCTTTATATGGATTTATTTTTTATGTTATTTGGAAGCATGACAAACACCATCTTCGAAACCCATTTATTATTTTCCTTGCCGTCTTGATTGTACTAATCGGTTTAAGTCGGCTGTATTTGGGAGTGCACTATTTATCTGATGTTTTGATTGGATATACAGTTGGACTTTTTTGGCTTTTTATAAGTATTCGCTTAACAAAATCTCCGCATCTTTAGCGTCCTTTGTTTGCATGAGCCTATCTCTTAATTCTTTTAGTCTAAAATCACTACCAACAGGAAAACCAGAAAGGTAAGCTTTGAAATGTTTTTTCATAACAGCAAAATTTTTTACCCCACCCAATTTTTCTTCAAAAAGTTTAATATGTTCCAGCAAGACTTTTAATTTTTCGGAAGCGGTCGGCACGTGGGTAGAAAAGAGCCAAGGATTGCCAAAAACTGCTCTCCCGAGCATGGCCCCGTCTGCGCCACTCTCTTCACATTTTTTTATTGCATCTGCAACATCTAAAACATCTCCATTACCAATTATTAAAGTTTTTTGAGTGTCAAGGTTGAACCTTGACACTTCATCCCTTATCTCAACGGCACGTCTGATACGCTCCCAACGAGCAGGGACTTTAGACATTTCTTTCCTTGTGCGAGCATGGATAATAATAGCTGCCGGATTTTCCGCCAATAATTCTGGCAACCAACTTTCTAACTCATCATCGTTATAACCAAGTCTGGTTTTTACTGACAGCGGTATTTCTTCTTTACCCAGCCTCTCTGCTGCTTCTTTTATACCTGTCTTTGCATATCTTATTATTTCTCTTGCAAGCTTTGGGTTCTTTATAAGGGCGGCACCAGCTCCCTGCTTCTCTACACTTTTATCGGGACAACCCATATTTATATCTACACCATCAAAACCTAATTCCATAACAAGAGAAGCAACTTTTTTCATATTCTCTGGATTACTGCTAAAAAGTTGTGCCACGATCGGCCTTTCTATTTCAGAATATTCCAAATCTTTTAAGAGTCTTCTCCTACCTGTTTCCGGAGCCAAAACAAGTCCATCGGCCGAAACAAATTCGGTATAAGTAACGTAGGTAGAAATGTCAAAGGGCGCCTTCTGGGACCGGGGCATTTCGAAGGCGCCCTTTGACATTTCTTTCGAATATTTAGCAATAATATGCCTAAAAGCCACATCAGTAACATCTGCTAATGGCGCGAGACAAAGTATCGGCTTTTTCATTTCATTCCAAAAATTCATTTTTTTATCTTAACATAAAAAATAAAGCCCCCGCTTCCTGTAGAGCCTCAAAGAACGAATCTAAGAGGATACTGAGAAATGGGGGCTTTTCACGCTTGTTGTCCTTTGTCTCCGTTAGAAGATTTGGGGACGGCCGGCGCCGGCGAGTGCAATTAGTTTTTGGCTGTGGAAGCCGAATGGGTACAATGGGTCATTTTCTTCTCCCGGAGGGTCAGGTTTCAGCCCAACCCTTCTGCATACAAATATAGCACAACCACAAAATATGTCAAGTATTTCGACATGAAAAATAATTTTGTATGTAGCCGTGACACAAAATGGCTTAAAATAGCCATTTTATAGAAGTTCCTCTTTTTTGATTTCAATTTTACTTCCGGGTAGAGTCTCCCCGCTTACGATCTTTCTGGCAACAAGGTTTTCTATCTTGTCTTGAATCGCCCGATTCACAGAACGCCCACCAAACTCCGGGTCACTCCCCTTCTCAACCAAAAAATTTATCACTTCTTCATTTATTACAAATTCAATATTCTGATCCGAGAGCCTCTTTCTTAATTTTTCAAGTTCCAAGCGAGCAATATCTTCAAGTTCCTTTTTTTCTAGAGGATGAAAAAGGATAACTCCATCAAAACGATTTATAAGTTCTGGTCTAAATATTTTTTCTTCTATAATTTTATTTATTATTTTATCTTTTTCTTGTATTAAATTTTTTCCTTGTTTTATACTTTCCCAAATAAAAGAACTCCCCGCATTTGAAGTGGCGATGATGATAAGGTTGCGACACCCAACCTGTCTACCCAAAGCATCAGTGAAAACACCTTCATCTAAAATTTGAAGGAACAAATCCAAGACATCTCTTGCTGCCTTTTCAAATTCATCCAACAAAAGTACGCTGTATGGATTGTCTCTGACCTTACTTGCAAGCAAACCACTTTTATTCATCGCAAAATCTCCAATAAGCTGGCTGGCTGCTTCGGGCCCATTATATTCAGACATATCAAAACGAATCATCTTTTTTTCATCACCAAAAAAACTCTCAGCCAAAGCTTTAGAGACTTCTGTCTTACCAACCCCTGTCGGTCCAATAAAGAGGAATGAAGAAAGTGGCCGTTTGGGGTTGCCTACGCCAGAACGCGCTCTTCTCACGGCGCCCGCAATACTATCTACGGCTTCATTTTGGCCGACTACTCTTTGATGCAACAATTCTTCTAAATGCTCTATTTTGCCCGCCTCCTTTTCTTTAATGTCTCCAGTCACAATGCCTGTTTTTTCCGAGACAAATACCGAAACATCATTCTCTTTTAAGACCTCTATATTTCTTTCAATAGCCCATGGAGTTATCTCAATCAACATATCAAGAGCTTTGCCGGGCATTTCACCGTAACTTATAAAACGATCAGCAGTTTTGGTTAAACTCAAAATACTTGGGAAAGAAAAAATTAAACCATACTGTTTTTCAATAGAAGGTATTTGTTCCAATAAGACAGCTACCGAAGCTTCTGCTCCAAGAGCATCAGGCACAATTCTCTCAAATTTTTCTAAAAGAGAGGGTGTGGTTTCAATAAAAAAATGAAAATCAGCATTGGTGGCTGAAGCAATCACCGATAAATTTTTTGAAGAAAGATAAGGAGAGATAAGAGATGGTAAATTTACACCCAAAGATTTGACGCTCGACACAAACCCAGACAAATCTCTTATATATAAAATAATATTACCGGCCGAAATAGACTGATTTAAAATTTTTAAAATCTCGGCCTCAAGTTCGCTTTTGTTTTTATAAGAGGTGGTTAAAGATGTCCAATCTAGTTCAATAATATTTTTATGCTCAAAAGCTGGGAGGGAGATACCAAGTCTAATTTTTTTTAAGAATCGACCGACAATGTCCCTCACCACGTCTTCGCTATCATCGATAATGATGACATTAGCCTCTTCTCTCCGAAGTAAAACATTTTCAAGAGCTGTTACTTCCCTATTGCGATAACCATTTTCAATGAGAAGCGAGGAAACATTACTCAAGCGATCAAAAGAGACCCCATACTTACCCAGATCGGCAGAGACTCCATATGACCAACTAGTGCCAATCGATGGTATTGCTCCCAAATTTTCTCGGCTCCAAAATCTATCTTTATGTATCTTTTGGTTTTCCGTATTCATCACCCAATTTACCGCTCCGATAAATTCTTCTTTATTTATAGAATTTTTAGAGAGAAAGGCTCGCAAAGATTTGTCGGCCTCATAAACAAGACTAGCGAAACTTGGGAGATCGACAAAATCATTCGGAAGGTTTAGAGAAGAAGCTACGATTGGAGTTCTTTCGGAATAAACAAAATTTTTTAATTCTGCCAAATCTAAACCAGACCTCAGCAAAGTTTCTATACCCACTCTGGTTTCAAAAAAAGCTAGCGTGACATCAATCTCGGAAGTGGCAAATAAAATACTGGAGAGGGCATAGTCAATATTTTTTTCACCACCCAAAAGTTTTTCGTTGATCCTCGTCTGTAAGCCTTCATTTATCATTGATCTATAGAAAAATTCCAAAAAAGAAAGTGTGAGGTAAATAAAAATAAAAAGGAAAAACAAACCATCAGCAAGTCCCAAGTAAAGTGGCAATGAATCAAAAGAAAAAGCAAAGGAGACGAGAGCGGCCAAAGCCGCAGCCTTCCTTAAAACATTACGCAAAGTTTTAGGAAAAAACTTATCTAAAGAAAAGCAGTAAAAATGTGGCGCGGATATTTCTTTGAGTTGTTTAAATGTCATATTACAAAAAAGGTTGCCGACAGAGCGACGCTACCCAAAAGTATAATGGGTGCTAAAACCCAGATAACAAAAATAAAAAAAGAAAAAATAAGTAAAAAAACATAAGAGACGAGGCCGACTAGCATCACTAAGGTTTTGGTACAAAAACCAACCGCCCGCATGAGTCCATTGACTATCAGGGTGGAGGCAAAAGCGTTTAGATTGAGACCTCCTTCATAAGTTTCGCCCAATCTCTTCCATGGATAAAATAAAGTCTTAAGTAATAATTTGAATGAAAAAAAATTAGACACAAACCACAAAAAATTTCCAAAAACTGCAAAAAGCTCTTTTAGCCCTCGGCCATAGTGCCACTTTATATAAGCCAAAAGAAATGGACTCTTTTCGTAAACTTCAGACATAGCTTATATTATAGCAAACTCTACTAAAAAATATTATCAGTAGAGTTTATAAAAAATTTTGTTGTTAAAACGAGCATCTATATAATTGAAAGTGGTGGAGGAATTTTTACTTTTTAATTCATTTATTAAAAGTACGACATTTTCAGCCGTAAGAGAGAGATTCTCCTCCTCTGGATTAAATATTATGTCTACAATTTCAATTTTGGCCACTGCCTTGTCAGAAGATTCTATATTTATAGAGGAAACTTCAAAACCGGCTTCTTTGAAAACTCTAATTAAATTTGAATAATTTTGCATTTTTTCTGGAGTAGCAAAATTTTTCATTAAAGGATCTCCGTCCAAGATACCGCCAAAAATTACCTTGCCTCGCGTAGCTTCTGCAGAATAGGATTCAAAGACCAACCCATCTTTGCTCATCAAAAAACACTCTGTCTGTATCAAACACCAAAAAAAGTCATCTTTTCTCTCTACTATCTTTAATTCAATATTTTTACTTAAAAAGTGTTTGTTCACGGACACTTCCTCTAATCTTCCAAATTTTGATAATAAAACAGATGCTAATTTTTCTTTATTCAAAAAAAACAGATTTGATTTGGGTATCAGAAAAAACTGATTGCCCAGGGTAAAGTTCAAAGCAGTATTTTCGATTTCTGCCACTTGGATAACTTCTGCCCCCAAGATTTCAAAAGTTTTTACCTGCAAAAAATCCGCCCGCAAAAGAAAAATCAAACAGACCAAAAAAGTGATGGGTATCCCTATTTTAAAAAATAAACTTAAAAACCTTCTTACTTCACTTCTTCTGCTTATCCTAGAAGAGGCTTTTTTATACCTGGTATTATGCATATTATTTCATATCACCCCCTGCCCCCTCTTATTTTAAGAGGGGGTCTGCTACTTTAAGTATTTCTTGTAAAATTTTATCAATCGACCCTTTTATATTTTTTGTTATCTCCATATTCCAAAATCTCAAAACTTTTATATACACAGCGTCCAAATAATCATTCCTATCTTTATCATACAAAATTGCATCTCGCTCGCTATGTTGGCTTCCATCTAATTCTATTGCCAATCGCAATTTTGGACAATAAAAATCCAGAATATAAGGGCCAACACTATACTGTCTTACAAATTTAAAACCTCCGAGTTTACTGTGTTTCAAATTATTCCAAAGAATTTTTTCCGATTCAGTCGCACCATTTCTTAACTCTTGTCTGCGATCTCTCAAAACTTTATTATTATAAAGAAATTTAGAGTTCATTAATATTACATTTTTTATAATTCCTCCAATGAATATAAATCGAAAGCAACCTCCTCATACGGATGAACTTTTTTAATTTCTGCAACAACATTTTCTACAAAATCACGGCCACAAATAAACTCTATACGTTCTTCTTGTACAGATTCTAATTTTCCGACCTGACCAATTGTTGGGTGAGCACCATTATTTGGTATAAATCTTCCAATACCCTGTGAAGAAAAACTGCAATGAGTACAGTCGCCAATTTTTCCAGCTTCACTTTTCCCAATTACTTCTCTAATTACGTCCGCATAGGATACTGGTACAAATACCACTATTTTTACATTTTTTGACTGTCTCATATTTTTTATTATTTTTGTTTTTACCCCTCTTAATATAAGAGGGGTCGACGCGTAGCGCGAGGGTGTTATTCTATTTTGCTTTTGCCACCCATATAAGGACGCAGGACTTCGGGAATAATGATAGAACCGTCGGCTTGCTGATTGTTTTCAACTAATTGAATAAGTATTCTTGGAGTAGCAATGGCTGTATTGTTTAAAGAATGAGCAAATTTTAATTTTCCATCTGTATCTCTGTACTTTATATTGAGCCGACGAGTTTGGAAGTCGTGAAAGTATGAACAAGAATGAGTCTCGCCGTATTTTTCTTTTGAAGGCATCCATGTCTCTATGTCATATTTTTTGACCTGTCCTAAGCCCAGATCGCCTCCGCAATTTATAACTACATGATATGGTAAACCGAGTGCTTGTAACATCTCTTCGGCGTTTGAAAGCAACTCTTCATGATGCTTTACACTTTCTTCGTGACTAGCTTCACATAAAATCACTTGCTCAAATTTCATAAACTCATGTACTCGATAAAGACCTTTGGTGTCTTTGCTATAACTCCCAGCTTCCTTTCTAAAGGCCGGGGAAAAAGCTAAGACCTTCGTTGGTAAATTTTTCTTGTCCAAAATTTTATCGGCAAAATAACTCATGGTAGCCACTTCGGCTGTACCGGAAAGATATTCCCCATCTTGAGTTTTATATAAATCATCTTCACCTTGTGGCAAATACCCTGATCCAAGCAGAGTCTCCCTTTTTACCAGTGACGGCACAAACATTACCGAATAATCTTTGTGTTTTTCTCTAAATAAATTCATGGTCAGTTGCCAAATAGCAAAAGCCAGTTCCGCTCCCTCGTTTTTCAAGAAATAACCTCGGAAGCCAGAAACTTTAGCGCCAGTCTCAAAATCAGCTAAGTCAAGATTTTCCATGAGTTCAATGTGATCTTTTGATGTAAAATTAAATTTTGGAATTTCCCCCCATTTCTTTACTTCAATATTGGTACCATCGTCGTCACCCTCTGGCACCGACATGTCGGGAATATTTGGTACCGAAACCATAAGTTTTTGCCACGCTATCATCACCTCTTTCAATTCTTCTTCCATTTTTTGCATTTCCTCTTTCAATGGTTGCATCTCTTTTATTAGTTTTTCTTTTTCTTCAATATTTCCAGATTGTCCCGCTTTAGATACATCAATACTTACTTTGTTTTGTCTAGCCCTTTTTTCTTCCAAATTTTGACTTATTATTTTTCTTTTATCGTCAACTTCTATGAGTTTAGCAACATCAAAAAGAATGTGCTTCTTTTTAGCACCTTCCTGCACCAACTCCGCGTTTTCCCTTATAAACTTAATATCCAGCATGTTTAAATAATAACAAATGATACAATAAATGCGAGTGCTTAAAAAAGATGAAATATGAAATCAAAAAATTAGAGAGAAAAGATTGGCCGCCACTCTTGGAAGAAATCAATCAACTACCAAAAAAACTGCTTTATGTGGGCAAAATACCAGACTGGGAGAGGAAGCTTTTGTGCATAGTCGGCGCTCGCAAAAACACAAGTTATGGAAAGGAGGCGGTCGAAACTTTTATAGAAGGTTTGAAAAATTATCCCATTACTATCGTTTCCGGTCTGGCTTTAGGCATTGACTCTATCGCTCATAGAGCCGCCCTCAAAAACAACTTGCCCACCATCGCCGTGCCCGGCTCGGGACTTTCATTAGATGTCTTACACCCTCAGTCACATACTCGTCTGGCAGAGGAAATCGTAGAAAAAGGCGGCACACTCTTAAACGAATTTGATTCAGAATTCAAAGCAACCCAATGGAGCTTCCCTCAAAGAAATAGGATTATGGCTGGTATGAGCCATGCCACATTGGTGATAGAAGCAGAAAAAAAGTCAGGTACTTTAATCACTGCGCGATTAGCGACCGAATATAATAGAGATGTCTTAGCTCTACCTGGCAGTATTTTTAATACCACAAGCCAAGGTCCTCATATGCTCATTCGTCTTGGAGCCACACCAATAAGGGACAGTGACGACTTATTGGAAGCGTTGCATTTGGAAAATGATGAGTCTGCTTCCGCAAAGTCTCAGAGTGACGAGGAAAAATATTTTGATTGTTCGGAAAAAGAAATGCTCATTATAAAACTTTTGATAGAACCATTGCCACGCGATGAGATTTTGAGACAGGCAAATCTGGAACACCAGATATCAGTCGGCGAAACCCAAACTCTACTCTCTCTTTTGGAACTCAAGTGCCTCATCAAAGAAACTCTCGGTGAAATAAGGCTTTCTTGACACAATGTCAAGGTCGAACCTTGACATCTTGACAGGAAGTGCCAACTATGCTATACTTGTGGATAGGAGGCGTTACGTTATGGGTATGGGTCTTTTGTTTGTTGTTGTGTTCCCGCTGATTTTTGTGGCGGGACTCTTGATTTACTACCGGCGACGCGTGATCTGCCGGTCAACCAACGACTTTTTCAGGTCGATGTCCGCGGACACTCGCGGTCAGGATCTGGTTGAATACGCATTGATGGCCGGCTTTGTCGCCGTCGCCGTCGTGGTAACCTTCGGCTCAGTGGCAGAAACAGTTACCCCGATTGTGGGTAAAATTTTGTCTCTGCGAGACATACCTACGCTTATCGTGAGAGTAGGAGCCGCCATTCTGGCAGCACTTTTCCTTAGTTTGATCGTCCTGCGCCGGAAGGAGCGGGCTGAGAACGACAGAAACGATGGGATGTAACGGAAAACAGCCGACCTCGTGGAGATTTGTGAGCCGACACGGCACACAGATCTCCATGGGGTGGTTTTTTATTTACAAATTTATTATTTTCCTCCCCTCTCCTACATCTAGGAGAGGGGTTGGGGGGTGAGGTATTTTTGCTTTTTTTATTTTTATAACATATCCTTATCCTATTATTCTTAATTTATTTGTGTCATTCGTTCCTTATTCGTAATTAGTGTCGTGTCATGAAATTATTAATTGTAGAATCCCCTGCCAAAGCAAAAACTATTGGCAAATATATAGGAAGTGAATACGAGGTTGTAGCTAGCGTCGGCCATATTCGTGATCTGCCAAAAAGTAATAAAAAAGCCATCGACATAGAAGGTGGCTTTATCCCCCACTATGAAATTTCAAAGGGTAAAGAAAAGGTGGTCGCAGAGATAAAAGCTCTTGTAAAAAAGGCAGATGAAGTTTTGCTCGCGACCGACCCCGACCGAGAAGGTGAGGCTATCGCTTGGCACTTGGCTGAAATAATTAAAGATGATTTTGGAAGCAAGAAAAAGATTAGCAGAGTTACTTATCACGAAATTACCAAGGAAGCGATCGAGGAAGCTCTCAAACACCCCAGAAGTATTGATCAAAATTTGAGAAAGGCCCAAGAAGCCAGAAGGGTGCTTGATAGACTGGTGGGATATGACTTATCGGGACTTATTTGGAAAAAAGTCAGATACGGTCTTTCGGCTGGCCGAGTTCAATCCCCAGCTTTGCGAATACTAATGGAAAAAGAGCGAGAGATACGAGCTTTCAAACCAGAGACATTTTTCGTTATTTCTGCAAATTTGAAAGTGGGTGCAATGTCAAGGGCGGGCTTTTTGGAAATTTCTTCAAAGCCCGCCCTTGACATTGCTACCTTCACTGCTTTTTGCGAGGAAGAACCAAAAACAAAAATTGAGGCGGATAAAATTTATAATGTAGCCAAAGAAGGAGTTTGGTCTGTCAAAGATGTGACCGAGACCGAAGTAAAGAGAGCGCCCAAAGCCCCTTTTACCACCTCTACTTTACAACAAGTAGCAAGTACTAGACTAGGGTTTAGTCCTAAGCGGACGATGATGGTGGCTCAAAAACTTTATGAAGCTGGACACATCACCTATATGCGTACTGATAGTTTAAATATGGCGACTGTAGCATTGGGGCAAATAAAAAGTGTGGTAACAAAAAAATTTGGAGCAGAACTTCACC
The DNA here is from genome assembly GCA_001823925.1 of Candidatus Zambryskibacteria bacterium RIFCSPLOWO2_01_FULL_39_39. GTDB lineage: Bacteria > Patescibacteriota > Minisyncoccia > Phycocordibacterales > WO2-35-19 > WO2-35-19. The sequence goes on along the minus strand of MHWB01000013.1, from coordinate 11,923 downwards.
AAATTCGCACTTATAAAACTAAATCCAAAAATGCCCAGGAGGCTCACGAAGCGATAAGGCCCACTCATTTTGAAAAAGAGAATGCTGGCGCAAATGATGATCAAAAGAAGTTGTACCAACTGATATGGCAGAGAGCTGTCGCCTCCCAAATGCAAGATGCCTTGATGATGCGTACCAAGATAACGGCGCAGGTGTCCGCAATGTCAAAGACGGGCTTTGAAGAAATTTCCAAAAAGCCCGTCTTTGACATTGCCACCGTCCCAGATTTTGCAGCCAATGGCTCCCGAGTTATAAAAAGTGGCTGGCTCATGGCTGACCCAGAAGCAAAGAGTGAGGATACCTTGTTGCCAAAAGTTAAACAAGGAGATAATCTTTCCTTATTAGATTTAAAACAAGAAGAAAAACAGACCGAACCACCAAACAGATATAGCGAAGCTGGGCTCATCAAAGAATTGGAAAAAAGGGGTATTGGCAGACCTAGCACCTATGCTTCTATCATCGGTACCATCATAGATAGAGGTTATGTAGATAAAGATGGTCGGACACTTAAACCGACAGACACCGGCGATGTCGTCTCAACATTTTTAGAAAATAATTTTGAAAATTATATAAGCGACACCTTCACTGCCGAAATGGAAGATGAACTTGACCAAATTGCAGAAGGTAAAAGAGAGTACGAACCAACTCTGCGAGAATTTTATAAACCATTTTTGAAAGATGTAAAAGAAAAGGAAAAGACGGCCAAACTCACTAACCTAGGAGACGCCGATCCCAAACTTAAATGCCCCATCTGTGGCGCAGGTATGATAATCAAGCTCGGTAAGGGAGGCAAATTTTTGAGTTGCGAAAAATTTCCAGATTGCAAGGGTATGCGAAATATTGACGGTTCTGAAATAAAGGAAGCAGAACCTATTGGAGTTGACAGTGCAACAGGGCTTCCGGTTTTTATAATGGACGGTAGGTTTGGGCCTTATGTACAGTTGGGGGGACAAAATTCAAAATCCGAAGCACCAAATCCAAAAGAAAAAACTAAAAAAGAAAAGAAAGAAAAACCAAGGAGATCAAGTATCCCCAAAGATAAAGATCCAAATAGTGTTACTTTGGATGAAGCACTCAAATATTTGAGTTTACCAAGAGAGCTTGGGCCACAGCCAGAAACAGGAGAAATGATCTCTGCCAATATTGGCAGGTTTGGACCATATATCGTCCACCAAAAAGATTTTCGTTCTCTCAAAACAGACGATGTATATAAAATAACTCTAGAACGCGCTCTCGAAATATTAAAAGAGCCTAAAAAAATAGGAAGGAGATGGAAAAAGACTTAGAAAAATTAATATCTCTCTTAATTAAAGCTGACGAGGAGGAAAAGGATTTTATAAAAAAAGCATATGAATTTGCCAGAGTAAAGCATGAGGGACAAAGACGCCTGAGTGGCGAGCCGTATTTTAATCACCTTTTTGAAACAGCCAAAAATATTGCCGAGTTGGGGATGGATACTACAACTATCGTGGCTGGATTTTTGCACGACATTTTAGAAGATACAGAGACCCCACCTGAAATGATTGAGAAAGAATTTGGTAAAGAAGTTTTGTTTATAGTCTTGGGTGTTTCTAAACTTGGCGCTTTAAAATACCACGGAGCCGATCGTCACAACGAATCATTGCGCAAATTACTCTTGGCAACTTCAAAAGATATCCGAGTCCTCATGGTAAAACTTTGTGACCGTCTTCACAATATGCGCACTCTTTCTTTCTTACCATTAGAAAAACAAGAAAGAATCGCCAGAGAAACATTGGAGATTTATGCTCCTATTGCTTATCGCCTTGGTATCCGCAAACTTTCTCGCGAGCTTGAAGATTTGGCATTTCCCTTTGTCTACAAAGATGGATATGCTGAAATATCTTCCGTCTTCAAGGAAAATTATAGCGAGAGACTTGAAAATCTAGAGAAATTTATGAAATCAGTTATGAAGGAGTTGGCCAAGGCCAGTTTCGTCAATTTTCGTTCTGACTACAGGGTCAAAGGTCTATACAGTCTGTACAAAAAATATTTAAAAAATAAAAAGGATATTGAAAAAATATACGATATTTTGGCAATTAGATTGACTGTTGAAAAAACCGAGGATTGCTACCGAGCACTTGGCATCATTCACTCTTCTTGGAAACCTTTGCCTGGCAGGATCAAAGATTATATTGCCCGCCCAAAACAAAATGGCTACCAAAGTTTGCACACCACTGTATTTACCGGAAACGGAGATTTAGTAGAAATACAAATACGAACAGAAGAAATGCATCATGAATCAGAGTATGGGGTGGCCGCTCACGCTCTTTATAAAGGAGGCGACAGAAAGCATCTGACGCCGTGGATAGAATCTATGCTTCCACATTCAGTAACAGAAATAAAGAAAGATTTTTTAAGCGAGAGAATATTCGTTTTTACACCCAAAGGGGATGTGGTTGATTTGCCGGTCGGATCTTCGGCTATTGATTTTGCTTATCTGATCCATTCAGATATAGGCAACAAAATGTCGGGAGTAAAAATAAACGGCAAACTTTCTCCTATGCATAGCATCCTTAAAGAAGGTGAGATTATAGAAATAATCACCAACAAAAGCGCCCATCCCAACCGCAAATGGCTGGACTACACCAAGACATCATTTGCCAGAAAACACATCAAGAATTTTATATAGAAAAGTTTTTGATTGAGTAAAGATCTTCTTCTACGGGGATATCTTCGGATATCTTTATTTCTTCTGGAGTTCTATCATCTATTCCTGTTTCTTGTTTTTCCCCATCCATACCCGACACTTCGTTGTTGGTATCTCGATTTTGATTTAGCATATCCAAAATGTCCTGCAAATCATCATTTGAAAAAAATTCAATCATAAGTTTGCCTCCATTTTCTTTTTTCTCAATTCTCACCCTGGTCCCGAGGCTCGCTGTAAATTTTTCTTCCAAGGCACAAATTTCTGGATCAACCGATGCATTAAATTTCCTTACTCTTTCAATAGCGATTTTGCGCGCGTATAGTTCGGCATCGCGCACATTCATCTTTCGTAAAATGATATCTTGGAAAAGCACTTTTTGCTCTTCTGGACGATCGATAAGCATCAAGAGTGGTCTAGTATGTCCTTCATTTATTTTGCCTTCTGAGAGAGATAGGAGCATCTCCTCTGGCAAATCTAAAATACGCATAGTGTTGGAGACATAAACCCGACTCTTGCCTATCTTTTGAGCAATCTGATGATGTTTAAATCCAAATTGATCAGCCAATTTTTTGAAAGCTCTGGCGCGCTCCACTGGATTCAAATCTTCTCTCTGGACGTTTTCAATAATAGCAAGTTCTAATTTCATTAGATCATCTTTGTTTTCATCTCCCTCTCCCATCCGGATAATAACCGGCACTTGAGATAAGCCGGCGATTTTGGAGGCGCGCAGACGACGCTCGCCAGCAATGAGCTCATACTCCACCCCCAAACCATCTTCTTTTACAAATTCTTTACGCGTTACCACCAAGGCTTGGAGCACTCCATACTGCTTTATGGAATCAGCCAAAGCTTTAAGAGCATCTTCGTCAAATTCGCGTCTAGGCTGAAACGGGTTGGGCTTGATTTTATCTACCTCTACCCAAAATATAGAATTCTGATAAAAATTTGAAGTGTTAGACATAACAGTATTTTACATTACAATAATCAAAAACGGAAGTTAAATATTTTGATTTTGGTGGATATTTAAGGTATATTTTATATGCCTGCCGCCGCATAATGCTTTGGCAAGGCGATGCCGGAGTGGCGGAATGGTAGACGCGCACGACTCAAAATCGTGTCTCGCAAGGGGTGAGAGTTCAAGTCTCTCCTCCGGCACTTGACGAAAAAACAAAAACTTATTGTAATACTTGGACCCACGGCAAGTGGTAAAAGTGACTTGGCTGTAAAAATTGCTAGGAAGTTTAATGGCGAGGTAGTCTCTGCTGATTCAAGACAGGTTTATAAGGGGTTAGATATTGGTACCGGTAAAATTATAAAGGGAGAAATGCGGGGGGTAAAGCATCACTTATTAGATGTCGCAAATCCCGCCCTTCGACTGAGCTCAGGACAAGCAAAAAGATTTTCTGCTTCTGATTTTATAGACTTAACAAATAAAACGATCGTTCAAATTGTTAATGTGGGTAAAGTACCAATTATTTGTGGGGGTACAGGGTTTTATATTGACGCTTTACTTGGAGACAAACAAATACCCGAAGTACCCCCAAATGAAAAGTTGAGAAAAGAGCTTGAAAAAAAATCTACAGAAGAACTTTTTAAAATACTCAAAAAACTAGACCCCGAGAGAGCAAATAATATTGATGCAAAAAATCCGAGAAGACTTATGAGGGCAATAGAGATCTGTAAAGTTTTGGGAAGAGTCCCAAAATTTGAATCCAGAACCCAGAATCTAGAATCTAGAAAATATAGGGTATTAAAAATTGGAATAAGTATAGAAGAGAAAGAATTAAAAGAGAGAATAAACAAACGGATAGAAAAGTGGTTTAAGCAAGGACTTTTGAAAGAAGTCTCAAATCTTCATAAAAAAGGTTTGTCTTGGAAAAGAATGTCAGAGATTGGATTAGAATATAAACTAGTGGCAAACTTTTTAAAATCAAACAAAGTGTCAAAGGCGCCCTTTGACACTTTACAACTCAAGAAAAAAATGGGAGAAAAAACTTGGCAGTATGCAAAGCGTCAAATGACATGGTTTAAACGCGACAAAAATATAAGATGGTTTACCCCGAGCAAAGTCAAAGGCGCTCTTCCTTCCCAAATATCAAAAATAGAAAAGGAGGTTAGGAAATTTTTGAAGTTTAGTTAAAGTTATTTTTAATATATTCCTCAACCGCTTTAACATCAACAACTTGATGTTCTCCATCTAAATGCTTTTTATAAGCAACTAAATCCCGAGGGTCAATCAATGATACTTTTATACCTTCCACATCCAAGAAAACGCTTGGATATTTACGGAAGTTATCTTTTGTTTGCAGCCATTCTGTTTTTTCTTTATTACTCATCTTAAGAGTATCTATATCTGTCATATCTATTTCTTGTCCATCATACTCAAGAGTTAAGCCATCACAATCCCATTTCTCATCTCTTGAATGTCCAAACTTATAAGTAACATAGTCAGAAATCTCTGGAATAATAATTGGAAAATATTTTCCTGGAAAAGTAATATCAATATCATTGATTGGGCGAATGGCGCCATATATATGTGCAGCAAAACCACCTCCAATTCTATATGGAACCTGATGTTTATCCAAGATTTCTGTAATCCATTTCAGAGCATTTAAAGTTTTTTCTTGCATATGTTTTAAAAGCATCTCGTGCACCTAAATTAATAATTATTTTTCTAAGGCTTTTTCCTCTTCCGAGTAAAGCACCTCCAACCTATCTAAATTGGTTTTTATTTGACCACTCGTTTCTTTGTCTAATTTCTTTGTTGCTTCTAAGATTTTCTCTGAATCAAAATCTTTTCGATTTGCCCGTCAAATATAAACCAAGGGGTAAAATTATTATCTACAAATACAAGATTACCATGCTTATCATCTCCAAAATTACTTGCAGATGGATCAGTCCTAACCCCCAAAGAACTTACTGCCGTAAGAAAATCTATATACCGATCATCCCAAACAAGTTTTTCTTCACGTTCTTCATTGAATTTCCAGTAGTTCTCTCCATCATCTTTAGGATCGTTTTTAACAGCCATCCTTAACTTGTTATGTTTATTATGAGATTCATCCAATTCTTTTCTTTCTGAAACAATATCTGTATCTTCCCCCTTGAAAGCCAAATGAATATCAGGAATTTGTTTTGGAAAAAGTAAGTGTAATATTTTAGTAAGATAATAACGACCTTTTATTTGTAGTACTGATTCTACTGTATTTTCTTTTCCTTCCTTGAAGCGAGCTACGACTTTTTCTTTATCGTTAGGATGAACATATGCCTCTTTTTCAGCACCTTCTCCGATTTTTTCTAATCCCTCAAAGTTAAATTTCATATCTATATTATAACAACTCTAGGTTTATTTATAACCTATGCAAAATTATAAAATCATCACATTAACGCATCTCGTGCTATGCACGGACTTGAAGTCGCCTCCCGCGCCCCTTCTTAGCGGGCTTTGCCACGCTGAAGCCTTGGCGAAGCCCGCCTTCGCTCCTAAGGCGGAGCTTCGGCGAGGCGAAGGCGGGTGATGGAGGAATCGGACCCCCGAATGCGGTTTTGGAGACCGCCGGTATACCACTTACCTAATCACCCAGTATCATTAATATACATAAAAACAGCGGGTTTGTCCCGCTTGTTTTTACTTTTTTGCTTCTTTGAATACTACTCTCTTGCGGAGCTTCTTGGAGTATTTTTTGAGTTCTATCTTGCGCTCTACTTTGCGCTTATTCTTGCGCGTCCAATACACCTCTCCTGTCCCTTTATTTACTAATCTGATTAATTGGTCTTGTGACATGTGTGTAAGTTTGAAAGTTATAAAATACTGAACAGAAAGATATTAACACATCAAGAGAAATATGCAATATATTGCCCAAACGATAACATCAAATCTTTCGTGACCTCTCCCACCTTACCATCCGCCACTTCAAAATCATCTATCTTAACAATAGGCACAATATCTTTAAAGGAAGAAGTGATAAACACTTCATCGGCCATTTTTAACTCCCCTTCTTCTACTCTTCTCTCCTCTATTTTGTATTTATTTGAAGCAAGCTCTAAAATAATTTTGCGAGTGATACCCTTTAGCATATTTTCGGCCGGAGTGATCAAGGTTTTACCTGCCTGCGCAGGCAGGTTTTTTACTATAAAAATATTGGAGGTAGAGCATTCCAGCACTTCTCCATCATGTGTGTAAAGTATCTCTACCGCTTTTTCTTCCTTTCGCCAATTTTGCAGATTAACCGCTCTAATATAATTTGTAGTTTTGTATTCAGGTAATTCCCGCATATGGTGATAAGTCAAAAGTTTGGCTCCATTTTCATATAATTCTTGAGGTAGTGGATCCCATTTTTCAACCAAAATATAAAAAGTTGGATCTTCAAAATTATATTCAATACCACCCAAAGTACTACCACCAGTCAAAATTATCCTGACATTAGCTCTCTCCATAAATCCATTTTTGAGAGCTAATTCTCCAATGATTTTTTCAGCTTTTTCTTCGGTGACGGGAACATTTAGATTTAAAATATGGGCGCCCGAAAGAAGCCTGTTCCAATGGTCGGCAAAATGAAAAACTTTTCCTTTAAAGACAGCCAGCCCATCATAAATACCATAGCCTCGCAAAAGACCAATATCGTCCACCCTCACTTTGGCCTCTGTAAGTGGCACTATTCTGCCATTTAAAAAACAATATGAATCCATAAATAAATTTTACATTAAATAAAAGAAAATCGCCACGACCGAAGCTGTGGCGACCAGAACAAAATTCAGGACTTGGCCTCAAGAATTTCTGCGGACAACTTTTCGCTTACTTCTTTATCCTTCGCGTGTATAAAGATCGTTTTTTTGCTACCCTGATCATGCACGAACGCGCCACCAACAATTTGGTGTCCATTCATGGCCAAAATCACTGCATCATTGTGATGTATCTCTCCTTTGTAACCTGCGACACCAAAGAAGAAGTTCGAGATCATGGGACCTGAATCTCCATGATACCCATGGCAAATTTGTATCATAGTACAGCCTCCTGACACAAACTTATCACATATATGATATAGGGTCAATTAGACACCTGTGATCTTCTCAATAGACGCTCCGATGCTATTTAGACGTAGTGCCACATCTTCGTAGCCTCGGTTGATAGAGTAGACATTTCGTAATATTGAAACACCCGGTGCAGCCAGCATCGCAATGAGTATAATCATGGCCGGACGTAAAGCTCCCGGACATACCACTTGAGCTGGCTTAAATTTGGTAGGACCATTTATAAAAGCCCTGTGGGGATCAACTAAAGTAACATTTGCGCCAAGCTTATTGAGCTCAGTAAAATAGATCGCCCTATTTTCCCACATCCAATCATGGATCAAAGTTGTACCTTCAGCTTGAGTAGCAATAGGAACAAAAAACGGCAGATTATCAGAATTAATGCCCGGATAAGGTTGGGCATGTATTTTATCTCGCAAAGCTTTTAATCTTGAAGGAAATATTATTATATCTACTAATTTCGTCTTTCCATTTTCTGCAAGATACTCGTTTGAAATTTTACACTTAAGGCCCATGGCCAAAAGTTTAGTTAGTTCGAGAGACAAAAAATTTATCGGGCATCTTTCTATTTCCAACTTTGAGCCGGTTGTAATGGCCGCGCTTATAAACATCATTGATTCAATCGGGTCTTCGCTATTATAATATTCAATCTTACGATTTATTTCTTTAATTCCATGGACCGTTAAGTTGGTGGTACCAATACCTTCTATTTTAACTCCCGCTTTTTCCAGAAAGAAACATACTTCTTGTACTTGATAATTTGGAGGCGCAAAGGAGATTTTAGTCACTCCTGGCGCTAAAGCCGCTGCCATAATAGCATTTTCAGTCGCAGTATCACTTGCCTCATACATAACTATATTTGACGGCCTTAAAGATTTAGAAGAAACAACATATTTTTTATTCTGAGTTTTTATGAGAATGCCAAGGTTTAACAGGGCATATCTGTGAGCAGCAATAGTCCTTTCTCCCATTTTACACCCCCCAGCATGAAGCAGTGAAAAATTTTTGAGATTATAAGCCATGGCGGGGATAAGCATAATACTTGATCTTACGCTGGCAATTGATTGATGAAGAAGACCCTTTTTATTAAATTTTTTTGGAGGGTTTATTTCTAGGGTCTGTCTCTTTAACCATTTATACTTGACACCCAAAGCAGAAAAGATCTCCAGCATTCTGTTAACTTCTTCAATCCTTGGAATGCCGTGAAGGGTAGTTGTGTTTTTATTTAAAAGAGAAGCGCACAAAAGACCCATGGCTCCATTTTTGGAAGGATTTGTTTTTATCTTCCCTTTGAGTTTTTTACCACCACAAATTTGAAAATCTACTGAATCAGAAAGAGAGACTATCTTGTGTTCCAGGGCATCACCTATTTTGAGAAGTTCGCCCGCCGTCAAGTTTTGACCACCAGCCTCCATTCTAGCTACTGCACTCTGAGAAGTATTGAGTCTTTGAGCCAATTCTTCTTGGGTTAAGAAACGTTTTTCGCGAAGTTTTTTTATAAAACTGCCTATGACTCTTTGATTATCCACATTTTTCATAACAATACTATATCATATGTGATATAAAATAAAAATATGATCAAAATTAAAAAACAAAAGGTGGAGCCAATCTTGATGGAGACTTATTTAAGAGTTATATACAACAGCACAGGATCAAAAATATTCAAAAATCTTTATGCCAAAGTAAACGGCAAAAAAACCGACATCACCCAAAACGGCCATCTATCTTGCGCGTTTTATGTCTCTTCAATTTTATTTTTATTTAAGTTAATCAGAGAAATTCACGCCACAGTCGATGGTACCGCCAAAGACTTGAGGAAATCTGGCTGGAAGGAGATCAAAAAGCCAAAGTTGGGATCTGTGCTAGTTTGGAAGGAACAGAGAAATATTGATGACAACAAACCACACAAACACATTGGTTTTTATATAGGTAAAGCGAAGGCTATAAGTAATAATTCTAAGTATGGATATCCAACAGAACACAACTGGAAAATTAGAAAGATTGAATCCATATTTTGGCATCCACTTATAAAATAAGCTCGGAGGTGGTGCTTCCGAGCTTTGATTCGTACTCCAAGTCGACCGAACTTGGGAACCATGGACGCGAGAGTGAGGGCATTTCTTGCCGCATCAGTAGAGAAGACTTCCGTTGTTAAACTGAAGCGCTTGATGCCACCTTGCGCATTAAACTCTGCTACCTTTGCCAACCTCACGCCCGTCTTGCTTGTTGACTCAATGAGCCACTGTTCTCCACTATGATCTCTCCCGAGATACAAACCCACGTGGTTCCATGTTTTGTCCGGACTTGCATCCAAAGATGGATACTTCACCAGCACATCGCCGGGGATCATTTTATCTACAGATGCAATGATTTTCCCAGATACTGCTTGGCGCTGGTTGTCAGCGACGAATGGAATGCCGATGAGCGCGCCTTCCCAGTGTGATTGTGAGGTAAGAGTGGAACAGTCCACCACGGCACCATACTCCAACTCCTCGCTTCGCTTGTAAGAGAAGCCGAGAAAGTCAAGAGATTTTCGGCAGATTTCGTACTGCTCCGTACCGAGGGCGAAGCCTTCGCTTTTCATTCGGGCGAAGATTTCATCCAGTAATGTTTGTTCGTTCATTTTAGTGTCTCCTTTTGTTTTGAGTGAAGGTGAACTCGCTCTCCCAAGCCAAACTGCATGTTGAAAGAGCGAGTTGTCAGATGTTAGGATTTTCAGACAACAAGAAATCAGGTTGCCTGAAGAGTTTTTCCCAAGCGTTCTCGATACCAGTCCGTTCTTCGAAGAAGTGTTTGATGGCCGTGAGATCGCCGGTCATCATTGCCTGAAGGACAAGGGACATAAACTCTCCTTTGCCCCAATACTCGACGAACTTCCTGCTCGGTTCTGTCACTTGCATCGCAAAACGATGTGCTCGTGACAGAGCGTTCGCATCAAATAACTCAAGCATGATCTCACGCTGAATCATTTCCTCAAGTTCGTTTTCGCATTCTGCTTTGCGGACGATTTCTCTGAGAGCTTCACTCACAGCAAGGACGACGATGCCATCCATGAGCAAGTTGAGATTGATCGTTTCCGGAGAACGAGCCGTTAATTCTGGGGACGAGTACGACATGCCGTCCTTGTTCCGGAAGTTGATGCCGTATTGTTCGCGGTATACTTCCGGCACTCGGTGTTTGGCTGCACTGGGTGAGCTTGCCGGCACTCTCATTGCTCTCCGATACGATCGGAAAGTTGAGTGGTGTAGACAATCGTGGAGAAAGTTTCGAACCATCTCCAGCGTTTGAATTGTCGGCGAGATTGTCCTGTTGTTTAGCGCCACCACGAACGAAGCGTGATACCAGTATTGATATCCGAGGTTCCTTGGATCGTGGAAGCCACCAATCGCTGTGTCTGCGGGCGGACAAGCGGTGTAATACCGCCTCTCGCTCACTGGCTCGAGATCAATTTCGTATTGTTGCCTCATACGTTCAAGACAACCATACGCGACGCTCCTGAATTGATCTATGTTTACGACCTCCGCGATGCTATCATCACTCAGACAGACCGCGTTTGGAAGCGTCGTAATCTCAATCGGATCAAGTCTCCGAATGTTCTCGAGATACGCCCTGATGTACGCGCGATCCGCGTTGGATCCGAGATAGATTTCTTTCATTTTGTACCTCCTTCACCATTGGTTATTGGTTTGTTGTTTTCCAAGCCACTCCTCAATACGACGACGAGTGCCCGGCGATGTTTTCCCCGGCAACATTTCGGGATTGAAAAAACTGTGCCTCTCTACCTCGAAATGTTTTTTCGATACTTGGGTGAACGAATCTACGACGAACACCACGATGGTGTCTTTCTTGTATTCGTATGTATTTTCGTATTCGCCCAACTGTCGGGGAGTCGCAGTGATTTGGATGCCGAGTTCTTCGGAGAGTTCACGGCGCAAGGCATTTTCATCTTTCTCGTTTCTACTGACTTTGCCACCAGGAAGAAACCATCCTTCTTGGTATGTGTGTGCCACCAAAAGGATTTCTTCATTCTGGTTCACCACAATTGCTCGCACACCCCGTGTCACAGGGCGCACAATACGCCAGTAGAACCTGCGAAACTTTTGCACGATGGGTAGTAAGAATTTGATCATGTGTTTTTCCTTTCTTTTGTGTTTATCAAAGAACTGTTGTTGTTCCAACTATTGG
>MHWB01000012.1 GCA_001823925.1 Candidatus Zambryskibacteria bacterium RIFCSPLOWO2_01_FULL_39_39 | reverse complement strand
GAGAATGGCGAGAGAGTCGGCGGAATTCAAATCGGGCTTTTGGCTGAATGCGAATTCGGTGGGTGGGCAGAAAACAAGAAATGAGCATAGACGAATTCTTTTTTAATAATCTAAAAACAAATATATGATTAAACCAAAATATTTTCTTTACGCGCGAAAGTCAACGGAAGATGACGACACACAAGTTATGTCTATCGAAGCCCAACTCTTTGAGCTTCGCGAATTCGCGCGTAAAGAAAATCTTGAAATTCTGACGGAATTTCAAGAGTCGAAAAGTGCAAAGAAACCGGGTCGTGAAAAATTCGGCGAGATGATGGCGAAAATTGAAAGTTTAGATGGTGTCGGTATTCTCGCTTGGCATCCGGATCGCTTGGCGAGAAATTCCATCGATGGTGGACGCATCATCTACGCCGTGGACACGACCAAAATCGTTTCTTTGCGTTTTCCGACATTTTGGTTTGAACCGACCCCGCAAGGGCTATTTATGTTGCAAGTGGCGTTCGGGCAATCCAAGTATTATTCTGACAACCTAAAGCAAAATGTTGAGCGAGGAATCCGCCAAAAAGTGCGACGAGGCGAGTGGCTCACTAAAGGACCCCGTGGCTATATCAATAATCCGAAAACGAGAAATATTGAACCCGATCCGGTATTGGCGAGAATTATTTTGAAAACGTTTAAAGAATTCGCCACGGGTAAGCACACGCTCCCATCATTGTCGCACTTTTTGGCGGAACATGGTGTTGTCACAAGAAATGGAACGCCACTTGGCAAATCTGTCACGCACGATATGCTCACCAATAAGGCATATATCGGTTTGGTGAAGCATCATAGCGAATGGTATGCGGGCAGTTTTGCGCCAATTATTTCTGCTGATTTATTTGAAGCCGTACAGAAACGATTGAAAGAACGATCACGACCTCGCAAATCAAAAATTCATCACAATTTTCCTTTTACCGGACTTTTTCGTTGTGGTGAGTGTAATAGCATGATTACCGCACAATGGGCAACGAATCGCTTCGATACTAAATATCGTTACTATCGATGTACGAAAAAGAAAAATTGTTCTCAAGGATATTTGCGAGAAGACAAGCTCGTCTTTCAATTAAAGGAACTGCTTCAAAGGATTTCGCTTCCCGACGACTGGATTGAATATATGATGAAAAAAAGTGACGAATGGGAAAAAGAAGTAAAAGTATCGTCGGGAAGCGTTGTCGGGCAAATCAAAGAGCGTGAGCGAGAGATACAACAAAAGCTCGACAATTTGATTACGCTTTATCTCGATGGCGATATTCCAAAAGAAAGTTATCTCGCTAAAAAGGATGAGCTTTTGAAACAAAAAGTATCTCTCGCTAACAAAATTGATTCTGCCCGAGAGGAGAGAAATAATTGGGTCGAACCCTTGCGGGAATGGATTTTAGATATGAAAAAAGCCACGCAATTGAAAACTAGCGACAATTTTTTTGAAATTCGTGACTATTTCAAAAAAATTGGAACGAACCCACAATTGCGCGACAAATCCGTCTCTGTCTCATTTTGCCCACCCACCGAATTCGCATTCAGCCAAAAGCCCGATTTGAATTCCGCCGACTCTCTCGCCATTCTCGCGCGCAAGCGCGCGACCCATTTTTCCGACCAAGTATCTTTTTGTGGACCCTACAGGACTCGAACCTGCCACCTCCTCATTGCAAATGAGGCGCTCTAGCCAGATGAGCTAAGGGCCCAATATCTTCCAAACAATGATATCATAATTTTTAATATGGACAAAGTAAAAAACACTTGTAGTTGGCCCGGGGGAGATAAGTTGATGCAGAGATACCACGACAGAGAGTGGGGAGTACCTTTATATGAAGACTCAAAAATATTTGAATTTTTGGTATTAGAAAGTATGCAGGCCGGACTTTCCTGGCGAACGATACTTTACAAAAGAGAAAATTTTAAAAAAGCTTTTGAAAAATTTGATTATAAAAAGATCGCTAAGTTTAATAAAAAAGATGTAGAGAAGTTGTTGAAAAATGTGGGTATAATACGCAATCGTTTAAAAATTGAAGCAGTAATAAACAATGCAAAAAGATTTATGGAGGTCCAAAAAGAATTTGGGTCGTTTTCAAACTATATGTGGAAATTTGTCGATAACAGACCAATTTTGGGAAAAAGGAAAACTTTGAAAAGTGTACCGTCTGTCACCGTCGAGGCCGAAAATCTGACAAGAGATTTGAAAAATAGGGGATTTAAATTTATGGGAGCAACTGTCGTCTACGCTCATATGCAAGCCGTCGGCATGGTAAATGATCACATTATAGACTGTTTTCGATACAAAGAATTAAAACTACCTACCTAAAGTTTTAGAAAGAAGATGAGAGAGAAATTCTTTGATATTGCCACCAACCGCTTCTAGTGATTTTATAAAAGAAGAACTATGCGTTAATTCGGGCAAAGTATTGACTTCAAGGACAAAGAGGCCACGCTTGGGGTGGAGGATAAAGTCGGCACGAGAATAATCTCGGAGTCCCAAAGCTTTGTGTATCAAAATGGTAGCTTCTGCTATTTGTCTTTTTTCATCTTCGTTGAAGTTGCCGGGAATTTTATATTTTGATTCCAATCCTTTATACACTGGGTTGTATTTTGAATCATAATCATAGAAAGAGTCTTTATTTTGTGCAATCTCAACCGGTAAAAGAGTATAAAAATCTCTGTCTCGAAAATTTTCAATCACCCCACAGGTGACTTCTCTGCCATTTATATATTCTTCTACCAAAAGCTTAGGGGAGTGTTTGAAAGACTCTTTGAGAGCATTTTTTATATCACCTATTTTATCAACAAAAGACACACCCAGAGAAGATCCCGAGCTTACAGGTTTTATTATTATAGGCAGTGGCAAACCTTCATTCACCATATTCATCATCTTCTTGGTAATACTGCTATCTTCGCTTTTTTGGATGATTATGTGATGTGGTGTTTTGAGACCATAATTATTTAAAATATTTTTGGACATTATTTTATTCATACCCAAAGCCGAAGAAAGTGAGCCAGATCCAACATGTGAAATACCAAAATCTTCAAGTAATTTCTGGACAGTGCCATCTTCACCATAAGCTCCATGCATCGCGTTGAACACCACATCAACACCTTTGAGTATATCGTAAGGACTTTTTTCCAAACCTCCGATGTGCCAGAGGCCACCTTTAGAAATCAAA
The DNA here is from genome assembly GCA_001823925.1 of Candidatus Zambryskibacteria bacterium RIFCSPLOWO2_01_FULL_39_39. Lineage (GTDB taxonomy): Bacteria > Patescibacteriota > Minisyncoccia > Phycocordibacterales > WO2-35-19 > WO2-35-19. Next base: position 22,628 of record MHWB01000012.1, on the reverse strand, counting down.
ATGTCTAGAGGCTCATATTCATCCGGCAGGTTTGCCAAAATAGTTTTGCCGGTATTTAAAGACACTTCATACTCCGGCGAAGGCCCACCCCGCAAAACCCCTACTCGTGTTTTTGTAGAAAAAGACATAAGTTAATTATAGAATATTTCTAAATATTTTGCTAAACTGAAATTATGGAAATCGCTTTATATAGGAAATACCGCCCCCAAAGCTTCAAAGAAGTGAAGGGACAGGACCACATTGTCTCCGTCTTAGAAAACGAGGCCAAAACAGGCAAAGTCTCTCACGCCTATCTTTTTTCGGGTAGCAGAGGGACGGGTAAAACCAGCATCGCGCGTATTTTTGCCAAGACTTTAGGAGTAAGTGGCGAAGATATTTATGAGATCGACGCCGCCTCCAATAGGGGTATTGATGAAATTAGAGAAATAAGAGACGCGGTGCACACTTACCCATATTCTTCAAAATACAAAGTTTATATTATGGATGAAGCTCATATGCTTACTCCTCCAGCTTGGAACGCGTTTCTCAAAACTTTAGAAGAACCACCCGAGCATGTCATCTTTATTATGGCAACCACCGAGGAACATAAACTGCCAGATACTGTGGTTTCTCGCTGCGAATGTTTTACTTTCAAAAAACCGACTCATCAAATTTTGGTAGAATCCATCGCCAAGGTGGCTAAAGCAGAAAAATATGAAATAGAAAAGAAATCGGCTTCGCTCATCGCCACGCTCGCCGACGGCTCTTTCCGCGATGCTTTTGGAATTTTGCAAAAAGCGATACATTCTTCTAGAGACACCAAGCTATCGCATGAAGAGATAGAAAATGTTTTGGGGGCGCCCAAGGAATCATTTATTTTAGAAGTCTTGGAAGGCATCGCCGAACAAAACACAGAGAAGGGGATCAAAGCAGTGAGAAATGCAGGTGAAGAAAATGCGGATATGCAAGTTTTTTTAAAAATGATTTTAAGATCACTTCGTTTTATACTTTTACTTCGTTTTGCTCCAGATATGAAAGACTCGGTAATAGACCAAACCGGTGAAGAAGAATTTGAAAAACTTTCGGAGCTTGGGAAGTCTGCCAAAAATATAAATTCCAAGACTTTACTCGCTTTTCTAGAAAGCTACTCTCGCCAAACCTATGCTTCTATCCCCGAGCTTCCCATTGAACTCGCCATAATCGAATCCTGCGGGGGAGAGAAGTAGAGATATTTCTTAAAAATTACTTAACTTGCTACTTGTTCTCTCCAGAGCGCAGAGTATAGACCCTGTGCAGAGACAAGACTTCCGTGCGTACCAGTCTCAATTATCTTGCCATGCTCAAATACATAAATCCGATCTGCATGAGCTATAGTAGAAAGCCTATGCGCAACCAAGACTCTTATAAGTTTTGGCTTCACACTCTTCAATCCTTTTACTGTCTCTGTTATTGCTGATTCTGTAATAGAATCCAGACTCGAAGTTGCTTCGTCAAAAACTATTAGATCGGGATTTCTCAGAAGTGCTCTTGCTATTGCCAGACGCTGCTTTTCTCCACCAGAAAGTTTGAGCCCACCCTCTCCTATGCGAGTATCAAGACCTTTATCAGTCCTCTCTAGGATACTGCTTGCTTCTGCAAGGCGGAGAGAGTTTACACACTCTTCATCAGTTGCTTCTGGCTTTACAAAGAGTAAGTTCTCCCTCACAGATCCAGCAAAAAGCTGTGTCTCTTGTGCCACAAGCCCGATCCTTCTCCGGAGTTCGTGCAAATTTGTATTTCTAATATCAATTCCGTTGAAAGAGACTCTGCCAGACGTCGGCTCATACAGACCAGCAAGTAGCTTTATCATCGTGCTCTTGCCTGATCCTGACGGTCCGACAAAGGCGACCATCTCACCCTTGTTTATGTAAATAGTGATGCCAGAGAGTGCGGGCTTTTCTGCACCTTGATATTTGAGACTCACATTTTCATATTTTATACTTTCTATTTCTAATATTTTCTCTACATTATCGGGAATTTTTGTAGGAGGAATATTGAACACCTCTTCAAGCTGACCCAGACTTGCCTTGGCCTCCTGATAACTTGTCGCGATAGATCCCATCATCCGCAAAGGCTCAAATACAAAAAACGTATATATCCAAAGTGTCATATATTCACCGATGCTTATGGTGCCATCAAAGATAAACAGGAACAGTACAAACATAATCCCAGCAGAAATCGCATTGAGCAAGGTGCCTTGTATAAAGTCCAATCTGCGAACCATCTTTACTTTATTTAATTCCAAACCCAAAATTTTTTCATTGACACCGTTTAATCTGTTAATCTCTTGATTCTCTAATCCAAGACTTTTTACCAGCTCAACATTCCTCAGAGTTTCTGTCGTAGACCCAGAGAGTTCTGCTGTCGCCCTTACTATCGCTTGCTGAGCTTCCTTTATTTTTTTACTTAAGAAAAATATTGCCCCTCCAATAATCGGAATAATGGAGAGAAACATAAAACCGATAACCCAGTGCATCAAAGATGCATAAATCACGACAAACACTATTCCGACAAGGGAGAAAAAGAGAATATTTATAGACTGGCTGATGAGTTGTTGGGAATCTGTACGGGCCTTCTGCAATTTACTAAGAAGTTCTCCACTCCTTTGATCTTCAAACACAGAATAGGGAAGGGAAAAGGCATGGGAGACACTCTGCGCATATAAGTTTGTCCCAGATCGTTGTATGATCACATTTACATAATAATCTTGAAATGCTTTTGCAGTACGAGATACCAGAGCCACAAGCATCGATAAGAATACAAGGAAGAGTACCCCCCGTATAAAATCACCCTTACTGATTTCTCCAATCTTAGAGGCATAGCCATCTACCAAAAGCCGAAATATCTGTGGACCAAGCATACTGAATACTTGGTTGATGCTCGCGAGTACAAGCGTAAAGATAAGCAGACCTCTATAATTTTTTAGTTCCTTAAACAATAAGTGCATAGGCGTTATATTATCATAATCAATACCTCTTACACAGTTTTTTGTTGTTTTAATAAGGTAGGGGAAGTATACTAGTATAGTATATCCTACCTTTATATATAAAATGATTAAGAAGACTAAATTAAAAGAAAAAGCTATACGGCTTAGAAAAAAGGGTACCACCTATGGAGGGATTTTGGACAAAGTACCCGTTGCCAAATCAACTTTAGCTCTTTGGTTTAAAGAGGTAAAACTTTCTACGCCTCAATTTCAAAAACTTACCAAAAATAAACTTGCGGCTAGTATCAGAGGCGGTATTGCTAAAAAGAAGCAGAGAATAAAAAGATCTCAAGAGATTATGGGGAAGGCAGAAAAAGAAATAGGAGCTATCTCTGATAGAGAAATGTGGCTTATAGGTACTACTTTGTATTGGGCAGAAGGTTCAAAAGAAAAAGAATGGGCTCCTGGATCTCGAACTAGTTTTACCAATATGGATAAAAGCATGATAGAAGTATTCTTGAAATGGCTCTGTCTTTGTGGAATCAAAAAAAGTGATCTGAGTTTTGGTCTCTATATTCACGATAATCATAAAGCTAGAGTAGAAGAAATAAAAAAGTATTGGGCAAAAGTGACTTCATTTCCAATAAGCAAATTTATTCATATTTACTTTAAAAGAAACAAGACCAACACAAAGAGAAGAAATGTGGGTTTAAATTATTTTGGGATAATCAAAATTACTGTCCGGCAGAGTTCAACTTTTTTAAGGAAGATCACTGGCTGGACTAGTGGCATTTATAAAGGTATAAATAAGTGATAATAATATTGGGGGATCGTCTAATGGTAGGACATGGAACTTTGAATTCCAGAATGAAGGTCCGATTCCTTCTCCCCCAGCTGCGAAATTTTAACGAGCGAAGCGACTATAAAATTTCAGCATCCCGAGGCTTTGCCGAGGAACTAGAATTTTAACTCATGCGTAGCTCGAAACCAGTCGTTTTTAATCCAAAAAATTTGGTGACATAATTTATGAAAATTAAATCACAATTAACAAACGATGATGGAGTGGTTGCGTATATAAAATATGAAGATGCTGATTCTTTTGACGATCTTTTATCAAAAAATGTGACACAATCATATGGTATTTGTTTTTATGGCGATAAATTAGTTATCGTTTACCATAAAAAGAAAGATCACTGGACACATATTGGTGGAAGCATTGAAAAAGGAGAAACCTACGAAGAATGTCTAAAAAGAGAAGTTCAGGAAGAATCAAATATGAAAATAATGACTTCTACACCCATAGGTTACCAAAAAGTAGAAATTGGCAACAAAATAATTTATCAACTCCGCTATGCTTGCATTGTTGAACCATATGGAGAATTTATCAGTGACCCAGCTGGAAGTATCACGGAAATAAAATTGATTGATCCAAAAGATTACAAACAATATTTTGATTGGGGAAAAATAGGAGACAGAATACTGGAGAGAGCTTTGGAGATGTTAAATAAATAAATTTATGTATAAACAACCAGCCATTCCATTTAAGTATTCATTTGCTTGTTCTGTAGACAAATTTAAACCATCTTCTTCCTTGAAGACCTTGATTGTCTCATCAACAAGTTGTTTAGAAAATGAAAATACCACCTGAAATAGTTAATTTTTAACTACCGACAGGTGGCTCGGGAAATTATCCACTGACAGCTCACTCAATATTGAACATATTATATTCCCATAAAAATAGTTTGCAAGTTCCTAATAATTTTTAGTCATGGTATAATAAAACCACAATTGAATAAGTTAAAAGTAGCCTAAACCAAATACTTGGCATGGCGAAAAGACCTACGAAGATAAAGAACCCATCATGGGGTCGTCTTCGTAGGCCATATCGGGAAACCGGTATGAGAGACTTCGGTCTCTACCCGTGGTGGGCTTTTTGTATTTATAAATAATTAAAAAATATGAATTTAAATAATTTTTTATCTAGTGAATCTTTTATATTTCTTTTGGTCGCAATAATATTTTTTATTGTAGTTAGAGAAATTTTGACTTGGTATTGGAAGATAAATAAGGCGATTAGAATTTTAGAAAGAATTGAGCGAAACACACGAAAAGATGGGGTTAAATATCCAGATGAAGAATTTGACGAGGAATACTTCAAAAGAAATAATATAAAAATACCGGGAGAAAATACTGAAAAATAACATGATTTGTCTAATTTTTTTGATTAGGTTAGAATTGGGTTATGTCAAAAGATAAGAAAAGGGAAGAATCACAGATGGAATTTTTAATGGAGTTCTATAAAGAACATCCGGACATGGATATTTCTCATCCGACAATAGTTGATTGGGTAACAAAAGAATATACCAAAAGAACGGGAAAAGTTTATCGTGATCCAGACAGAGGAATAAGAAAACTATATCAAGATGGATTTCTTGTTAAGGTTGGAAAAGGAATTTATAAATACGCACCAGATTTTATTAAAAAAAGAATTTTAGAAGATTTTGATACGAAAACCAGAGAAGAAGTTTTCAAAAGAGATAATTACAAGTGTGTTATTTGTGGCAGAGGTGTTGCAGAGGGAATGGACATACACGCCGATCATGTAAAACCAAAAGATAGGGGTGGAAAAGCTACTGTTGAAAATGGACAAACACTCTGCTCACAGCATAATTTCTTAAAGAAAAATTTAGGTCAAACTACTTTAGGAAAAAGATATTTTATAAGGCTTCACAAAGCATCTATAAAAGCACAGGATCAAAACCTTATAGATTTTTGCAAAGAAGTTTTAGATCTATTTGATAAGTATGGAATAGATACTCAAGTGACTGATTAGGCCAAGAGTTTTTTCTGTCTACCTTCATTATCCACTCTATCTTTTGCAACTTTGCAATATTGAGGTGAAATATCAATGTGTACGAAATTTCTGCCTGTTCTTTTTGCAATGGTTGCAACAGTTCCAGTACCGCCAAACATATCAAGAATATTATTCTCTTTATAAGAGTAAAATTTTACTAAACGATAAATAAGATCCTCTGGAAATGGGGCAGGGTGTCCCTTTCTTTGTGTTTCTGGTTGTATTTTCCAAAAACCATCAGAAAATTTCATAAATTCTTCTTTTGTAATATCCGCCATTCTCTGATCACCATCAAGACGGTTATCTCCTTTGGTAAAAATCAAAACATATTCCCAAGAGGGTACTATATGAGGATTTGCTGGACTTTTAAAACTACCCCAAGCAGTTCGTTTTAACATTGTCTGTTTGTACCACAAAACCTCTGTACGAAATTTCATTCCAAGTTTTTTCATTTGCTCAATATAGTCATGATGAATCGGGACAAAATCTCGTATGCCGGTAGGAGCTATATTTATTGCAAAACGGCCACCATCTACTAAAACTCTTTTTGTTTCAATCCAAACTTTATACAACCAATCTAAATATTCTTGGTGGCTCATTTTATCATTATGGTTGTCATAATCTTTTCCAACATTGTATGGAGGTGAAGTCACAGCAAAATGAATAGAGTTATCTGGTATCTTTTTGAACATTTCTAAAACATCCCCACAAAGAAATTGATTAAATTTAAAATTATCTTTTCTCTCTTGCTCCTCTAGATTTCTAAAAGTACTAATAACTTTACCCTGAATAATTACTTCTTTAAAATAAAAAGGCTTCAAATTAGGGTTTGCTGGTTGTAAGCGAATTCTATTTCTCTCTCTATAAATCTTTTTTAGAGTAACCTCATTGTCATTTATAAGAGCAACGGCAGTTTCTCCATTCTCAACAGTACTCTGTTTTCTGATAACAACAGTATCTCCATCAAAAATTCCTTCCTTAATCATGCTATCTCCTGCAACTTTTAAAGCATAATGTTCGCCAGATCTAGATAAAAGACTTTTCGGCACATTTATTGTTTCGTATTCATTAACTGCCTCAATTGGTTGACCGGCGGCAATATATCCTTGTAAAGGGATAGCTACCATTATTTCTTTTGGTTCTATACTTCTTACTTTTCCACCTTGTTTTTCAAGATATCCCAATTTCTCAAGATCCTTTAAATGGTGGTGTACAGTAGAAACAGAAGAAAGACCGACTTTCTTTTTAATTTCCTCAAGCGATGGGGAAAAACCATTCTTTGTTTTATATCTATTGACATAATCTAATATTTGTTTTTTTCTCTTATTTAACATATTTTTGTTATTGACTTATTTTTTCTAAAGACTAATATATAGTATATACGAAAAAAGTAGAAAGTCCACAAGCGACTTATCCACACCTTTTCTATATTATTCAATTGTAAAGATACTCATTATATGATATAATGTTACAAATTTAACAATAACTCTAACTTACAATGGAACTACAAAAAAATATTGATCTATTAAAACTGGCCATACAAAAACACAAACCAATTGAATTTGAATATATACAAGACAATAAACCTATTGGCAAACGTTTTGGTAATCCCCATGCTATTTTTGAGGATACAACCAAGGGTGGTATTGAAGCTGTGTACACTCACATTGTACAAACGGGAGGCGTATCAGAAACACTCAAGGAATTTCCGGATTGGAGAATGTTTTTTGTTGACAAGATCAAGGATATTAAAATTTTAGAAAACGAACCCTCTTTTTCTATTCAAGATGGATATAATCCATTTTCTGTTATGTATTCAAGAGCGATTTATAAAATTTAAATAGTAAAATTATTAAAAATAATATATAAAATATTATGGACAAAGAAACATATGAATTGGATGTATTTTGCAAAAATTGCGATTTTAGTGGAAAAGTTTTAATACCCAAGGGTGTATCCTTTACCGAACATCAATGTCCAAAATGCGGAGTGGTTGAATTACAGAAAAAACTTACCCCCGCTAGAATTACTCCTCATATAGAAAATTATATGTAATTACATGAAAGAGATAGTCAATTCTATAGCAGAAACTATAAAAAATCGTCTTACAAATCCAGTATATGGCACTTTTGTTATTTCATGGATTATTTTTCATTGGAATTTTATATTTTCTATTTTATTCTTAAGTGAAGATAAAATATTGGAAACTACTGGTCTATTAAAAAATGATTACCTTGTATATAGGTTTTTTAGTTTAACTGATTGGTATTTATATGTATCTTGGTTAGCTCCATTTTTATTGACTTGGATAATAATTTGGAAATTACCTGAATGGATACTAATTAGAGCTTACAAAAAGAATGAGGAGTATGAAACCGAAAAAATAATAATTAAAATTATTGAGGAAAGAAAAATTGAAGAAGAAAAAACAAAATACGAAAAAGAAATCGTTAAAAAAACAAAAGTAGTGGCAGAAAAAAAAGAGGAAGAAAAGAAGATAAAAAATATTGACCCAACAATGGAATGGGGGGAGGAACTAAAAAATATAACTCAAAATCCTCTAATAGTACAAGCTATACAAAATGGAGTTAGAGCGATCTATCAAACAAATGGAGAATTTACAACAAGGGCAGAAAGGGGTGGAATGTCTATAACGTATATTCAACCAGATTTCCTGTCTAGATTGGATACTCTTGGTTTAATAGAAATTACAAAAGGAACATATGGAAGTAAAATGAACTTTACAAACAAAGGCAAATTTTTTGTGAGGGAACTACAGAATCAGAGCAAAATTCAATAATTATATTGCATTATTAAAGTTCCAACTTCGTACCAGACGGCCAGCTGCGAAATTTTAACGAGCAAAGCGACTATAAAATTTCAGCATCCCGAGGCTTTGCCGAGGAACTAGAATTTTAACTCATGCGTAGCTCGAGATGCTTCAATGCAACACTTCCCCAACTCTGCATAGATCGAATCTTTTTTGGTTTGAATTTCTCTAAATTCAGATGATAAAAAAAAATCCCGCCGTTCGCATCTGCTAAGCGGCGGGAATCTTCTCTGTTTGAAGGATGAACTACTGGGCGGGAGCTCGTACAGGAACTGGATCGATCGAAACTCGATCTCCTTCGAGCTTGAGGTTTGCAGTAAAGTGATGGTCGAGCCAAATAGCTCGCGACACCAAATTCTCTTGGTCGCCCGAAACGAAATACTCAGTAATGTTGATTTCCAGCACCGAGCTTGCGTACTGGGTCAACTCACCTTCAGGGGCGTCTGTGAGCAGCTTGAGAATTTCAAAAGCAGCACGCACTCTGGTTTTCTCGTCCTCACTTTTGAATGCGTCATAGAGCCGACGCCGCTCTGCGTCTGGCAACTCCATAAACTTCATGGTTGCAAAGTTAACTTCCATCGCATGTCCTCTTTGTAAGGACTGGGCGACTTGTCGCATATTCCAAGTTCCTTTCTTGTAATCTTGAATCAGTACCCGTCACACCCTAACACATTGTTCATCACTTGGCTAGACTTAAATTTAGAGTGCTCTAGACCCGTCGTTTTTAACTCAAAAAATCTGTTTTAAATCCGCCTTCGCTGGAAGGATGTAGCTTCCACCGACGCTAAAGCTACGGCGAGTCAAAGAAAGCTTCGGCGAGACAAGGAAAGGCGTTTAGTGGGGAATTATAGGCTTGTTGACAATCTACTTGACAATTGAATATAGATTAGTTTACAATGTAGTTGCTTATGACAAATAAAGACAAAATACTAGAGTTAATCAAGCAGAAGGGCAGACTGACATCCAGTGAAATAACTGGCAGTATCGGCGTATCTCGTCAGTACGTAAATATGGTCATTTCTGGTCTTGTCGCAGAAAAAAAAGTAATAAAACTTGGCGGAACTCGTAATGCTTTCTATATTTCTTCGGATTATGCACAAAAGCATCCAGATATTCTCCCAACAACTTTTAAAAAGAAATATAGAAATGTCTCACTTGAAGAGCACCAGGTTTTAATGGAACTTGAGGAAAAGTTTCCACTTATTTCAAATATTCCGGAAAATATTAAAAGTATTTTTACTTTTGCTTTTTCTGAGATGTTCAATAATGCAATTGAACACTCAGAGTCAAAAATAATTTCAGTGGAAGTAAATTTGAGGAGCAATAAACTTTCATTTATTATTGAAGATTCTGGTATTGGAGTTTTTAGAAATATAATGAAAAAGAAGGGATTGCGTTCTACAACAGAAGCCATTCAGGATTTATTAAAAGGGAAGACCACAACAATGCCGAAATCTCATTCAGGTGAAGGAATATTCTTCACTTCAAAGGCATCGGACTTGTTCATTTTAGATAGTTTTGGGCATCAACTTAGTATACAAACTCAACTTAGTGATGTTAAGGTGAAGCAGATTTCAATTTCGAAACGTGGTACTCGTGTGATTTTTGAAGTTTCAGTTCAATCAAAACTTCACCTGAATGATGTATTTAAGAAATTTACCAATTTAACAGATAACAGTAATTTTGGATTTGACAAAACTGAAATAAGAGTAAAACTTTTTACAACGAGTGGTGTACATATATCACGTTCACAAGCACGTAGGATATTATCAGGTCTTGAAAAATTTAAAATTATACTTCTTGATTTCGATAAGGTTCCTGTTGTTGGGCAGGCTTTTGCAGATGAGGTATATCGCGTGTTTCAAAATGCTCACCCCGATATATTGATTCAAGAAGAAAACATATCCGCGAGCGTAAAGTTCATGGTAGAACGTGCGAAAAACGAGGCACGAAAAAAATAATTTATGAAAACAGTTGTTATTACGGGTGCGAGCAGAGGTATAGGTTTGGCTACTGCTCAAAAATTTATTGCTGAAGGCTGGAAAGTTATTGGAACTTATTTAAATAATCCAATTCCGATTGAGTCGTCCAATTTGGTTTCTATTCAATTTGATCAAAGTTCTCCAGAAAGCATAGGGCAAGCTGTGGAAAAAATTAAAAAGTTAGGTGTAAAAATTGATGCACTAATAAACAATGCTGGAATAATTTTGGATGCTCACGAAAATATCGCTGATATTCAAAAAATACGTAAAACTTTTGAAGTCAATATTTTCGGTCTGATAAATTTAACTGAACAACTTTTACCCCTAATGACTAAAAAGGGTCATATCATAAATCTTGATTCTAATTATGGCTCTTTTTCCTTCCCAATTGATGATGAAAGTTCTACTGGTTATCGTTTAACAAAAGCAGCTTTAAATATGTACACAAGGGCCCTTGCTTTTCGACTTAAAAACAAAGAAGTAATCGTTTCTTCACTTGATCCGGGTTGGGTAAAAACAGACATGGGTAATGATGTTGCCTCAGAAACTGAGAAGCCCGATAGAGAACCAGAACAACCGGCAGAAGATATATACAATTTAGTTAATAAAATCACCGAAACTGGTTATTTTTGGAAATTTGGCAAAAAAAGAGAGTGGTAATTAAGCAGGTAAAATATTCGGATACTCTCTCAGACAGCACAAATAAAACTTGTCTGGGAGGGTGAAAAATTTTGATATACTACAATTCCTGCAAAAATAGTTTGCAACCCGTCTTCTAACCAATACCTTCGCATCACTTTGATATTAATTCCGCTGGTACGCGGAGCGAAATTCCTAAGTGGAGTCTTTCGTAATTGTAGTATTGCAAATATTTCTTTAAGGCACAATTGATTGTGGTTGGATTTTAGATATAATGAATTGTGTTGAAAAATTAGAAAACAAAGAATTTTCTCTTGAGGAAATTTACACTTTTGAAAATTTTCTAAGTAAAAAACACCCGGAAAACAAACACATTAAAGATAAAATTCGTCAACAATTGCAAATTTTAAGAGATAAAGGTTATTTGGAATTTATTAATAGGGGATTTTATAAAATAAAATGACAATAAAAAAATTTATAGAAAAATTGGAAAAAATTGCGAAAAAACACGGTGATAATATTCAAATAAAAATGGCTGATGGTATTTCTGTTGTTAATCCTGTTTATCTCGATAATTTTATAAACAAAAAGGCAATTGTCATAACAGACCAAAAATGATAAAGGAGGATGAGAATATAGTACAAATATTTTTAGACACTCAAGAGTGGTCAACTTTCGAGTGCAAGCGAGCGGCCATTGAACCATCAAAACTTTTGGAAACGGCTGTTGCTTTTGCAAACACGGATGGCGGGTTTATTGTTGTTGGTTTAGAGGATCCATCAAAAGCCGAGGGTGAAAAACGTTTGCTTGGGATAAGTGAGAATCCAGATAATATATCCGATTTTCTAAAGCTCATTGAAAAAGAAATTGAGCCACCTCTTAATCTTTGGAGAAAGTTTGAGCTTGATATAACAAACACAAAAGGTCAGCCGGATAAATTATTTGTAGTGAGCGTAGAAAAAAGTAATGACGTACATTCATTAAAAAGGGGTGATACCTTTGTAAGAAAAGGGAGGCAAAATGTAAAAATTGGCTCAACAGAAATAATGCGTCTAAAGTACGAGAAAGGTGCAATCAAATTTGAAAACGAAAAATCTGGAATAATAACACTTCAAGATTTAGACACAGATCTTCTAAATTTGTATAAAAAAGACACTTCAAGCGAAGGGTTTGATGATTGGCAATTTTTGAAGGATAACGGCCTTGCAGTTAATGAATCAGGAAAATTCGAACTTACTAGAGCTGGAGTGCTTCTTTTTGCCAAAAATCCTTCTGTTGTTTTAAAGAATAAATGCGGTATTAAAATTTCTCACTATTATGGAACAAAGCCAAGTTATACCGGAAAACCTAATTTTGTTACTCGTCCCTTTACAATTGAGGGACCACTGCTAAAGCAGGTTGAACAAGCGATCGAATATTTTAGAAACATAGTCAAAAATTCACCACCAAAACTCAGCGGAGCATCTTTTAATCCTACTTTTTTGGTTCCGGAGTGGGCTTTCCAAGAAGCAGTTACAAATGCAGTTATTCATAGAAACTATTTTGTACAAGACGATATACAGATTAGATTCTTTGATGACCGAGTGGAAATCGAAAGCCCCGGGACATATCCGGGCCATATAACAATTTCTAATATTCGATCAGAAAGATTTGCTAGAAATCCACTAATTTTACGAACTCTTAACAGATTTCAAAATCCCCCAAACCTTGATATAGGCGAGGGAGTTGATCGTATGTTTAAGGTAATGAAAGAGAAAAATTTATACGAACCACTTTTCTTTCCACCAACAACGCGACCAAATTCTGTGTTGTTAATTTTACTCAATCTGCAAAAGGTTGAGTACTGGGATATGGTCAGTAAGTATTTAGATGAAAATTATAGAATTAGAAATCAAGAGGCAAGAAGTATTACAAATATCACAGATACAATAAAAATGTCGAGACTTCTAAAACTCTGGGTTGCTAAGGGACTTCTAGAAAAAATCGATTCTAAATTCAAGGGTAAGGTATTTTACAAAAAAGTTGGAGTTACTATACCCAAAAAGCTTGATAGCGCACTTGCAAGAGGGGTTGAAAATGGGAGATCTAAAAGTTCATTTTCCCCATAAGATAGAGCATATTGTGGCATATGCCATTTGCACCCCTGTTATGACGAAAAAGTGGTGTATTTGAGAATCATATTTCTAGCCATAATGGTTCCAGCTTCGTATTTAATCCGCCAAAGCTTAAGCGGAGGAGATCCCAATCTTCGCTACCCCCTTCGCATGAAGCTACGGCGGGTCAAGGAAAGCTTCGGCTTGGCAAAGCAGATTGCAAATATTGAATATGTAGTTATGAAATACCGAAGTGATAACGAAGGTACTAAATATGCAATTATGAAGTACGGCCAGCATTTGCAATTTTTAAAATATTAAGGCATTATATTGTTCAGGAGTAAAACAATGGTTTCGTATACAATCCAAACAATGGAACCCCAAGGTCCTATCTTGGGATCTTTCAAAGAGTTTGACCCTAAATTTATTCCATCTCAAATTTTCCAAATTTCTATTGGAATTCCTCGAGAGGGACAGGATCTTTATTTGGATTTTGAGATCGGCGAAGGGTCCACCTTTGATCCCGAAACAGAGAATATTGAGATCATTCTGAAGCCAACCCCCTACCTTCTTGATGACGGCTCTTGGGGAGAAACTGGCTACGATGATTTCTATAAAGACATGGTCTGTCTTTGCATGTCACGGGGCTGGAAGTTGTTACTTACACCAGAAGCTCCGGAAGAACTGAAAAAGTTCACCAAATGAAATTATCGAATCCTTTAGGGGCTGATTTTCAGATTAGCCCTTTTCCTTTTCAAAAATCTGTTCTGAACAGGTTCCAACTTCCTCCTTCGCTACCTCCTTACGCATAAAGCTACGGCGGGTCAAAGAAAGCTTCGGCTTGGCAAAGCAGATTATAAATACTGAATTATGCAATAATGAAGTACGGCCAGCACTGAAAATAAAATAAAATTAAAATGGTATAATGGAAGATATATCAAATTAAAATAATTATTTAATAAAAAATTATGAAAACAAAAATAATTATCGGAGCAGTTGTTGTTCTTGCGGTAGTGATTACTTTATTCACTAGAGGTTCAACCGAACAACAAGTATCAAAATTAGATGTTACAGACACTGTTAAAGGTTTTTATGATGGGTGGCTTAGGGCGGTAGGAGAGCCGAGCACAGATCCGAACCGAGCAACTTTGGCTAAGTCACCAATTTTGAGTAAAGAGCTAAGAGATAAGCTTAAAAAAGCACTAAAAAATTCAGAAACAATTATTGACCCAGTCTTATGTCAAAAAGTAATACCAGAAAATATTTCTACAAGAACAGTCTTTGAAAATGAAGACGGAGCACAAATACTCATCACATCACAGGACAAGAAGGTGGCTGAGCAAGCAGTCGTCACACTTAAGAGATACAACGACGGTTGGTACATTCACAATATTGAGTGTTCACTTGGAGAGTTTGCGCCCGAGCGAGAATTTAGTTTTGAAAGAGAAGGTTATTTACTAAAAGGTTCAATTCCTCCACCTTACAATTCCAATAATTGGCACTTGGTATTTGAAGAGAACAATAAGCCTGGGCATGTTGCGCCACTTTTCTTTGATACAGAGAGTCAGTGTACAGACTCAGAAAAAAGTAAGTCTGTATGTGAGCCAAGCCAATTTATAGAAGCAAGAAAGGTATTTGTGCGTGGCCAGATGAGTGAACGCGGTGTTAGCGTAAAGCAACTAGAGATTGTTAAGTAGTATTTAAAATAGTTCCCAGCATCTTATGGTAAAAAATAATATTTCAGCTCTCACAGTACATAAGATGCCAAAAGATTTACAAAAGGCTCTCTTTACTAGCAAAGCCTCACAAACAGCATGGGAGGACATTACGCCACTCGCACGCAATGAGTGGATCTGCTGGATCGAGTCAGTCAAGAAACCGGAAACAAGGAAGCTTCATCTAAAGAGAGCAGTCAACGAGCTTTTGGAAGGGAAGCGTAGGCCTTGTTGTTGGGCTGGGTGCCCTCATCGCTAAGTATTAGCACTTGTACTCCAAAATTTCTCCATGCTGACAATCCAAAGCTTTGCAAATTCCGTTTTTAGCCTTATTTCCCAACCTGAATAGTGAGCTTGCCTGCCATGAGTTTGTCGAATTGGTCGAACTACTTTACAAACCTCAAAAATCATTGACAAATAATATAGGGTATGCTATACTTGTAGCAGGAGGATATGCATGATCTACACACCCCGCAGTTCCGACACAAATCATACCTGCACAAAGATCAATTTCCGTGGCTTCGAGATTTCGATTGCCATGGACGACTGTGGCCTCAGAGGCAACAAACCGCTCACGCGTTCTTCGATCGCTGTTTTCAACAAGAACGAAGCGAACGTAACCGATATCATCGCTCGTGAGACCAATCTCAAATTGGATCACGGCGAGATCCTGAATTGCGACGCCGAGGATCTGTACAAGGTCATGCAGGCAATCGTAAATCTACCGGTATCGGCCGGTGTCCGAGGCGTTCTCGAAGATCGTCAGGTCGGCACGTAAGTAGTACCTTCTCGAGCTGTAATCTTTCTTCGGAAAGATTCGGCTCCTGATCTGATCCCTTCTCATAGATTTAGAGGAGGGACGAGTTTCAGGAAAATAAGTTCTTTGGGGGAAGACGATGACCAAGATTGATACTGAGATGCACCCAAAAATCGCCGAAGTGGCGAGACAACTGCTTCCGCTGACGGAAAATCCACCGGCGAGACCAACCAAAGCAGATCGAGACAAGTTGATGAGTCTTCGATACAGGATCAGAGATCTTGCCGAAGAAGAGCCGTGGACTGTCGCCGAAGAGACTGACCGCCAATATCTGTATGTCGTGGCCACGAAAGAGGCCAACCGCCAGGAAGAGTTCTGGGAAGGCAACGGCGAAAAGTGGGCAGATCAGTAGCTAGCCCGCCTCACCACAGAGACCGCTTCATTGCAGTCTCGGGTGAGGCGGTTTTCTTTTTCATCACAAACAAGAAAAAAGTTGGTATTTATGAGGTAGATTTTGTATAATTTTAATATAATATATAAATAATTATTAATATAAATCATTAACAAAAAATATTATGTTACCAATCAATTTATTAGCGGTATTAGTCGCGGCGGTTGTAGCTTTCATACTAGGATTTTTATTTCACGGACCTTTGTTGGGCAAAATTTGGATGAGACTTGCAAACATAACTCCAACTGGAAACGAGAAACTTGGAGATATGGTCCCTCAAATGTTGTGGAACTTACTTTCTAATTTTATTACTGCCTACGTCCTCTCTGTAATTTATTTGTTTGCTTCTTCTTCACCATTTTTAAACGGAAACGGGGTGGAAACCGGCATTGTCGTTGCTCTATGGGTTTGGCTTGGCTTTCTCGTTACATCTTCTTCCATTGAAGTCATCTGGATGGGAAGAAAAGCTAAGTTGTGGCTCTTTGAATCTGCTTGTTCTCTTGTAACTATGGTCGCAATGGGAGCGATTATCGCAGCTTGGTAATAATTAAATATGGGAGAAGAAACATTTTGGACACTTTTGGGCGACTTGGCCCACTGGGAATTTGAACTCTTTCTAATATTTCTTTTTGATGTCTTAATAGGTCTCTTAATTTGGCCTTACATTAAAAAGTGGTTCAAGCATCACAAAGAAGATGATAACAAACTAAAAGAATTGGAGATGAGAGTGGGGGAGTTGGAAGAAAGACTAAAAAAATAAAAGTGGTATAATAACGGACAGGAGTACAAGATGAAGACCAAAGAACCAATCATCACTGGTGTAGCCTTCGAAATATTATAATACAAATTGTAAGTAGTAAAATTATTAATTTTATGTATAATAAGCATATGAAAAACTTAACAATTTTAGGATTAACATTATTATTTACACTACCAGTCGGCATGTCAATTTCTTTTGCGGAAACTAAAACACAAAATGAAAATTTCACACGCGTTCTTATCAGTTTTGATAAACCGGTAGGGGCAAGCGAACAAGCACTTGTCCGAGCGCATGGTGGAAAAATCAAATATAGCTATTCTATTGTGGACGCTATTGCCGCTACATTGCCCGCTCAAGCAATTGATGGTCTTTCACATAATCCGCATATTACGTCCATTGATATTGACGATACTGTATACGCGACTGATACTGAACTTGATAACTCGTGGGGTGTAGAGCATATTGGTGCAGGCATGGTGCATACTAATTATGCAAACAAAGGCACTGGAGTAAAAATTGGCATTATTGATTCAGGGGTTAACTATCTTCATCCTGACTTAAACGATAACTTCGATCCTGCAAATCTTGGCTATGACTTTTACTATTATGATATTGATCCGATGGATGTATACGGACACGGGACTCACGTTGCCGGTACTGCCTGCGCTGAAGATAACGATAACGGCAGTGCAGATCCAAAACTTGGCGTTATTGGTGTTGCCCCAGAGTGCGAACTTTATTCACTTCGCGTTCTAAATGAAGATGGTGTTGGTTATTGGAGCGACATTATTGCGGCTGTGCAATGGTCAACTGGAGCAGAACTTCAAATCCAAAATGTTTTTACAGGTGACTGGCTAACGGTGCAAGGTATAAAGATGGATGTGATAAATCTTTCTCTTGGAAAAGGCCGCAATCCGGGTACCACCGTAAAACGAGCATTTGATAATGCCGAAGCGACTGGTGTCTTAATTGTTGCGGCAGCCGGAAATTCAGGGACCATATCGGGCAAAGGGAAAAATGTTATTTATCCTGCAAAATTTGCTTCGGTCATTGCTGTTGGTGCTACCGATTCTCTCGATAAACGCGCAAGTTTCTCAAGCACCGGGTCCGAGGTAGAGCTTGTGGCACCAGGCGTTAATGTCTATTCAGCATGGAATGACAATACCGACTACAACACTAATGCTACTACCTGTAGAGATGGAAATATTGACGACTGTTATAAATATGGTTCAGGCACTTCAATGGCCTCGCCTCACGTAGCTGGTGTTGCGGCACTTGTCATAGCGACAGGTGTTACTGATACCAATGGCAACAATCGTATCAATGATGAAGTAAGGAAAATAATGAACGATACCGCGATAGACTTGGGAAGTGCGGGGAGAGATTCTCAATACGGATACGGATTAGTTTCTGCCGTGACTGCGGTTGCTCAATAGATCATTAATAGAAAATTGAGAGTATGGTTTAAAATAATTCCCTGTCTGCCGACAGACAGACAACTTCGTATTTAATCCGCCAAAGCTTAAGCGGAGGAGATCCACACTGCCAGCCCGAATAAAACTTGTTTGAAGGGCTGAGAAATTTTTATAACATTCTTTAAGTCGCAACTTTTGATATAATCAATTTTAAATGATTACACTCTATAATGTGGTTTCAGCAGATGGTTATATTGCTCGCAAAGATGGGAGTGAAGATTTTATTCCTAATTCCTATTGGCCTCATACCCTAAATGTTCTCAATGGTTATGATTGTATTATTGTTGGACGAAAGACTTATGATGTAATACAAAATTATGAAGAAAATATGAGGAAATCTTTTGAGGATCTTCCTATAAAGAAAATTGTTATTACAAAAGATAAAAGTTTCCACCCAAAAGAAGGTTTTGAAGTGGCTTATGCCCTTGAAGATGTAATAAATCCTGATCTAAATATTGTAGTAACAAGTGGCCCAACTCTCAATAATTATTTGGTAGAAAATAACTTTGTAGATAAAAATATATACAAAAGACCACTATTGGAATTGGTGTGATCCGAGAAAAAAGTAAGGAAATTATGTATAATTTACACATGGAGTATGCGTGGCATTTTTTAGAGCTGTCTGAAGTTTTTAAACACACTGATTCAAACGCAGATGGTGTATTAACTGGCTCAATCCAGAACCGAATAAAGAAATACGGTAGAAATACATTGCCCGAAGAAAAACCTTTATCGGTAACTCGTCTTTTTCTTAGTCAGTTTCATAACCCTCTTATATACATTCTTCTGGTTGCTTTTGGTATATCACTTTCACTAGGACATCTCTCTGATGCCATTTTTATAATTGTCGTTCTTCTCATAAACACCACTGTCGGTTTCTATCAAGAATACAAAGCAGATAGATCTATACTTGCCCTAAAGAAAATTGTTAGTGTTTCTGTCAGAGTTATTCGTGACGGCAACCTAAAAGAAATAGATAGTACTGAATTGGTCACCGGAGATGTTTTTCTACTTCGTGCCGGTGACAAGGTGCCTGCTGATGCCCGCATCTTTGAATCAAAGAATCTCAAAATAAATGAATCAAACCTAACTGGTGAATGGGCAGCAGTTCACAAGAAAGAAGGTGTTGTTGAAGAAAAATCTTCTCTCGGAGACAGAGTAAATATGGTTTTTATGGGAACTCTGGTTGAAGAAGGTAGTGGTAAGGCTATTGTAGTCGAAATCGGATCACGTACTGCTATAGGAAATATTGTCTCATTAGTAAAAGAAACAGAAGAAAGAAAAACTCCGCTACAGAAGAAGCTGTCCAAGCTCTCAAGGTTAACGGGGACTTTTGTTCTTTTTGTCATATCACTGGTAGTGATAATCGGTTACCTTCAGGGTCAGTCATTTACAGATATTTTCATTGCCTCTCTTGCTCTTGCGGTATCTGCTATACCCGCAGGACTTCTTCCTGCAATCACCGTCATCTTAGTACTCGGAATGAATCGTATTCTTAAACAAAAAGGATTGGTACGTAAATTGGTAGCTAACGAAACTCTGGGAAGTGTTACGGTAATCTGCACAGACAAAACTGGAACTCTAACCGAAGGTAAAATGCAGGTCAGTCATATCTTTGCTTCTAAAGACGAGTTGTTTAATAACGGAGATGGACTTCCACCAAAGGAGGCTGGGAATGGAGTGGAATCGCATATTTTAGCTCTTAAAACTTCTTTATTTACCAGTGAAGCATTTATTGAAAATCCTAATGACGAACTGACCGAATGGATAGTTAGAGGTCGTTCAACAGAACAAGCTCTTGTATTAGCTTCCGCGCATGCAGGGTTAGAACAACGAAGACTCAATACGGAGTATAAGATTGTTGAACAGCAACCTTTTGATTCGAGTAAAAAGTATGCACTTTCGATACGGGAATTTAATGGCAAGAGAATTCTTTATGCAACTGGAGCACCTGAGATCATTTTAGAGAAAAGCCACTTCGTCCATTGCGATAAAATCGATCACATGGAGGAAGAAAAAAGGACAGCCCTTCTAAATAAACTTGATGGTCTCGCCAAGAAAGGTCTACGAGTTGTAGCCTGTGCATATCGGGAACTTGATAAAAATGCATCTATTGAAAACGTAGACGAGCTTCTAGAAAAACTAACTTTCATTGGATTTATCGCCCTCAAAGATCCGCTTCGTGAAGAAACAAAGCAATCTATCATTGAGACTAAACGGGCAGGTATTAGAACGGTTCTCATTACGGGTGATCATAGGCATACCGCCCTTGCCATCGCCACAGAAGTCGGCATAGAAGCGAGAGAAGATACTATCCTTGATGGTAAAGAGGTTGAAGATATGGATGAGAAGTTGCTCAAAGAGAAAGCTAAGACTGTGAATATATATGCGAGGGTTTCTCCAGAGCATAAATTAAAAATTATTCGCGCACTTCAAGCAAATAACGAAGTAGTTGCTATGGTTGGCGACGGTGTTAATGATGCCCCCGCTCTTAAGGCGGCTGATGTGGGAGTGACAGTGGGATCAGGCACGGATGTGGCCAAGGAAGTGGCTGATGTGATTTTGCTCGACAATAATTTCAAAACAATTGTAAAAGCCATAGAACAGGGACGAGTGGTGTACGAAAATATACGAAAAGTATTTGTGTATTTAATTGCTGATGACTTCTCTGAATTATTCATCTTTCTCGCCGCTATGATATTCGGTCTACCTCTACCGCTTGTAGCGGCTCAAATACTTTGGATCAATCTTGTTGAGGATGGTTTCCCAGACATTGCTCTCACGACAGAACAGGAAACCAAAGGTGTGATGGATGAAAAACCGAGAAATCCCAATGAATCAATACTTAGCAGGCCAATGCGTAAGTGGATGATATCTATATTCTTTATCACCGGATCAGCAGCTTTCCTCTTATTTGTCGGTTTCTGGAATATGACAGGAGATCTAGAAAAGGCTCGAGTGATGGTGTTTGCCCTTATGTGCCTTGACTCACTCATCTTTGCTTTCGCCGTTCGATCATTCAAAAGACCGCTCTGGAGGAAAGATATATTCTCTAACTATTTCCTAAATGGAGCTGTAGTAATTGGCCTTATTCTTCTGGCAGGTGCGGTATATTTTGCCCCACTTCAGAAACTGCTTTCTACACAATCACTTATGGCTACAGAATGGTTAATAATCTTGCTCATAAGTACTGTTGAAATTATTATCCTAGAGTTCTTTAAGAAGAGATATTTCAGGGGTAATCTTATGGTGGGGTATCGTGAAAAAAGTAATGTAAAGTATGTTTGACATATTATCCTGCCTAGAATGTTTGGTATAATTTACTTATGACTAAAAACAAAGTTGCCTCTGGTACAGTACATAAAATTCCGGAAGATCTAAGAAAAATCATTACTTCTGACACAAAGGCAAAAGTAGCATGGGAGGATATTACGCCTCTAGCGCGTAATGAGTGGATATGTTGGGTTACATCTGCAAAGAAACCAGAGACGAGAAAGCTCCACATAAAGAGAACGGCCGACGAGCTTAAAGAAGGCAAGCGCCGACCTTGTTGTTGGGCTGGATGTCCTCATCGTTGAAATAGCCAGAGGTTTAGATATAATATGTGTAAGATTTATTACTATTAAAAATAATTAACAAATATGTTACCGATCAATTTGTTAGCGGTATTAGTCGCGGCGGTTGTAGCTTTCATACTAGGATTTTTATTTCACGGACCTTTGCTGGGCAAAATTTGGATGAGACTTGCAAACATAACTCCAACTGGAAATGAAAAGCTGGGAGACATGGTGCCACAAATGTTGTGGAATCTACTTTCTAATTTTATTACTGCATACGTCCTCTCTGTAATTTATTTGTTTGCTTCCTCTTCTCCATTTTTGAATGGAAGCGGAGTAGGGACTGGTGTTGTTGTCGCTTTATGGGTTTGGTTTGGTTTCCTTGTGACTTCTTCTTCCATTGAGGTTATCTGGATGGGGAGAAAAGCCAAGTTGTGGCTATTTGAATCTGCATGTTCACTTGTAACTATGGTTGCAATGGGAGCGATTATCGCAGCTTGGTAATAATTAAATATGGGAGAAGAAACATTTTGGACACTTTTGGGCGACTTGGCCCACTGGGAATTTGAAC
>MHWB01000011.1 GCA_001823925.1 Candidatus Zambryskibacteria bacterium RIFCSPLOWO2_01_FULL_39_39 | reverse complement strand
TAATCTGCCGGAGAAAGATCGTTGGGTAAGCTTCCAATAATCCCATCAAACGAGTCATCTATATTACGAATAACTCTGGTTATATCAAATTCTCTACCATCTTTGACAACAGTAGAAGTGGCTAAAAGCACTCCGTTTGGGATACCTCCTTGTAAACCAACATCTCCATATGTGAGGTTGCGGATAAGTTCAAATTCACTATTTATTAAATCTATTGCGCTTACCTTGTCGCGAGAAGCGGATATCAAAGAAGTAATTGATATAAAACTTTGATAAATAGAAATTGCCACCGTAGCAAAAATCGCCGAGGCCACTACCACTTCAACCAAAGAAAATCCTCTATTAATTTTCATATTTATTAAATTCTCAATTTAATCTTATTTTATCGCATCAACCAGAGAATAGGTGGGGAGCATCATAGCAATAGCGAAGACACCGACAACAATACCAATAAGGATCATAAGGAATGGTTCTATAATGGTAGAGAGGTCTTTGGTTTTTTGATCTACTTCGCCCTCATAATAAGTGGCAATGTTGTCCAACATATCTGTCATCTTGCCCGTCTCCTCACCCACTGAAAGCATCTCGGACACAAAAACCGGATAAAGATTGCCATTTGAATTAGAAAGAGAAGCTGATAAAAGTTCTCCTATCTCAACTTTTTTGGCGGCATCGTCTAATAAATTTTTAAAGTAATGATTTTGAAGCACATTACTTGCAATACCAATAGCGGAAACTATGTCTACTCCAGACGAAATAAGTGAAGAAAGAGTCCTGGCGGTCCTGGCGGAATTTACTTCTTTGGACATATTTTTGATCATGGGCATATGAAGAGCGATAAAATCAGACATATTTTTGCCCCTTTGAGTTTTGAGCCCAGCCAAGAAACCCACAACCAGAGCTAGAATGGTTCCGATGGTCAAAAGAAGATTGGCTATCAAAAAATCACTGATGGCTATAATAACCCTCGTTGGCAGTGGCAATTTTATATTTAAACCTTTAAAAGTTTCGGTCAAAGTTGGTACCATATAAACCATAAGGACGATACCTATAACCACCATCAAACAGATAATGACGGTCGGATATATCATTGCACCTTTTATTTTCCTAGAAAGGTTCTGTGATTTTTCCAATTGATCAGCAATGATTCGCAAAGAATAAGAAAGTTTGCCCGATTCTTCTCCGGCCTTAACCATAGAAACAAATAAATTTGAAAATATGTCCGGATGGGCTTCCAAAGACTTGGACAATGTCTCGCCTCCACTGATTGAAATATTGAGACTTTCTAACACCGTTATCAGTTTTTTGTTTTTTGACTGTTTAATCAAAATAGACAAAGATCTGGAAACAGGGAGGCCTGCGTCTACCATGACGGCGAGATTTTTGGCAAAGGTTATGATTTCTTGAGATTTTATCTTTTTCCTAAAAGATAGAAATTTGAGAGAAACTTTTTTTGATTTTATTTCTTCTGCCGAAAGTATTGAACCATTGTTTGCGCGCACCGACGCATAAAGCGATGCCTTATCCGAAAACTCTTTTGTCTCCTCGTGTTCTTCGCCGTCTTTTATATATTTGTATTTATAAAATGACATATCGATAAAATTTTTAATTAGTTACTCCGATACTACTCGCAATACTTCTTCAATGGTGGTAAGCCCTTGAGCGGCCTTAAAGATGCCGTCTTCAATCATAGAAAGCATGCCTTCTTTTTTAGCTTGGAGCTCAATATCTTCAGTGGTGGAGCCTTTAATTATCAAATCTTTAACGGCAGTGCTAACATTTAAAACCTCATAAATACCGATACGACTCTTGAATCCTTCTTCCCCGGCATCTTTCATTGGTCTGTAAAAAGGTATGTTATCCCAACTATCTTTACTGCCCACTATTTTTTCTTCTTTCAAAACTTCTAGAACATTGTTTAAATTAATCACCTTAGATATTGATTCAACTTCTGCTTTAGAAAGATAATACTTTTCTTTTTTGTCAGAAAGTTTTCTAACCAGCCTCTGAGCAATGATGGCGTCAATGGTTGAGATGATAAGAAAAGGTTCTACTTTCATATCAATAAGTCTTGGCACCGCACCCGCGGCCGAATTGGTGTGGAGGGTTGAGAGCACCAAGTGTCCCGTAAGTGAAGCGTTGATAGCAAGAGAAGCTGTCTCGTTATCACGAATTTCACCAACCATAATGACGTCAGGGTCTTGACGCACTAAGGTGCGGAGTCCAGAAGCAAACGTGAGGCCAATTTCTGGCTTCACTTGAGTTTGGTTTATTCTTTTCATTTGGTATTCAATTGGGTCTTCAATAGTAGAAATATTAATATCGGAAGTATTTAAAATATCGAGCATAGTATAAAGAGTGGTTGATTTTCCACTTCCCGTTGGTCCGGTCGTAAGGATCATACCAGTAGTGTGTTGCAAAGCTTTATGCAACAACTCCAAAGCTTTACCATGAAAACCCAAAGATTCCAGAGTAAAACCAGATACAGATTCACGCAAAAGTCTCATCACTGTTTTTTCACCATAATAGACCGGCAAAGTGGAAACTCGGAAAGAAACTTTCTCTCCATTCATATTGATTTTAAACCGACCATCTTGGGGCAATCTTTTTTCATCAAGCTTCAAACTTGAAAGCACTTTGACACGGGCCACCAGTGAGTAGCCAATATGCTTGGGCAATATCATCGCATCATGCAAAATGCCATCAATTCTGTATCTCACCAAAATTTGATCTTCCAGTGGCTCAATATGGATATCAGAAGCATTCTGTATGATTGCGTGTTTGAGAAGGGTGTCGACAATTCGCACTACCGGTAATTCTTCGGCCAATTTTTTAAGATCCCCTTCTGAAGTGCTATCTGCGGGCAATTTTTCTGTTATTGTTTTGATTTCATCCGAATCATTTTTTATGATATCACCAAATTCATCTTGAAGATTTTTTTGATACTGGATCAAGGCGCCACGCATTGATTCGGAATCGGTCAAGCGGGGCAATATCTTTAGCCCGACTTTTTTCTTTATTGAATTGAGCGCCTGCAGATCATCGGTATCAAGCATTGCCACTTCTAGGGAATCCTCTTTTTTGGCAAAGGCTATTATGTTGTGCTTTCTGGCAATCGGCTCTGGTATTAAATTTAAAATATCCCGATTTAATATTTGGCCTTTTAAATTTATAAAAGGAATACCAAGGATGTAGGCTTGTACCCTCCTAAGATCGTCATCAGAAAATTTACCCTTTGATATCAGAATATCGCTTAAAGGTTTCTTTTTTGATTTGGCCTCCTTCTCCGCATCTTCTACTTCTGATTTGGAGATAAGTCCGGCGTCGATGATAAAATCTTTTATTTGTGAATCTTCTACATGCATACGATTTAGCGAAATCGCGTCGTGCGATACGTCCTTTAGAGCACGACTTTATTTCTTTTTTATTATATCAAAAAATAAAGCAATAAGAAAAAATTGTGGGAACAAAAAATTTGAAGTAGATACGAGAAAAACTAAATGATTACTTGCGTAATTCCTGTTTTTTGAGAATCTTAATTTTTTCGTCTATTTTCCTTTTCAATAAATATTGATTTCCATGTTTCAAAAGTCCGCCATACGACACCAGAGAATTTATATTTTCGCTTTCATCTAAAGCTTTTAATACTCTTTTTTTGGTGCTTGTCCTCAAAACTCTATGATTTGGAAAGTGAGTCCAACCCAAAAAATCTACCCCAGAAGCAAGAGTTTTTACAAACACTTTATCTGGATGAGGTTGCAATTTCAAATGTTCATCCAAAAAATCAGCAATTTTCGGAATAAGCTCAAGTAAATAGTCTTTCTCTTGATGCAAGATCACAAAATCATCAGCATATCGAACATAGCATGTTACTTTTATTTTATGTTTGATCCATTGGTCAAATTGGTTCATGTAGATATTGACCAAAAGTTGAGATGTTAGATTTCCTAATGGCAACCCAACTCTGGTTTGGGTTGAATGAAAACTTTCAATAATTCTTGATAACAACCAAATAATATCTTTGTCGGAAATGTAATTTTCCAAAACCCCCAATAGAATTGTTTGATCTACAGAAGCAAAAAATTTTTTTATATCGCATTTCAATACCCAAATAGTTTTATGGTGATTTTTGGATTCTCTCCAAGCAAATTTCCTGAATTTATTTACCGCTTTATGTGTCCCTTTGTTTATCCTGCATGAATATGATTCAGATAAAAATGTTTTATCAAAAAGTGGGTACAAAATTCTATACACGGCACGATGAAGCAGTCTGTCTCTCACACTGGCTTTGTGGATATTGCGTGGTTTTGGATCAGAAATATTAAAAGCCTTGTATCCACTATGTTTATAAGATTTACTGGCCAAATCATTATGAAGATCTAAAATATTTTCCATTAAGTTTTTGGAGAATTCACTGACATCTTCTTTGTTTTTCTTGCCGGGCAAAAATTCTTCCCAGGCTTTGAGTAAATTCTCTACTGAGATGACATCTTGATACGAATTTGGTAATTTAATCTTTAGCATGATATAAAAATACCATGAACCCCCCCCCGCATATCCATAGCACCAGTTTTAGAGAAAGCGAAAGACGGATACAAAATTTGGCAACAGATTTTGCCCCACATTGCCAAAAGTCACAGACAAACAATCGGAACAAGAGTAGATAAACTCTTACTTAATACCCTTGATCTCGTATTTAGAGCTTCATACAGCTCGGGAGAAAAGAAGATCGGATTAGTTATCGAATCAATTGGCCAAAATGACCTTGCAAAGTTTTTTCTTTCCGTAATGTGGGAATGTAAAATTATTGAAGACAAAAAATATATTCGGATATCTAAAACTCTGGTAGAAACCGGCAAAATGCTTTTTGGTTGGAGGGAATATTTGCAAAATAAAAACCCCTCGGGACAAAAGTCCTTCGGGGAAAATGCATAGTTTCGAAAGAAGAAGCGATTCTCGGTATTCCACTCATAGTCGTTGTCGAGGCGGTTCACGTTCCACTGCCTGTCGTTGCGGTTCGCGTTGACAACCGAGACACTTTGTACGCCTTGTCTTCTGCTACACCACCCATTGAATACTCGCAGGGTTGAATCGAATTCGGAGCATTGTATTCTAAACTCCATAACAAAGCGCACCAACTATTTCTTTTTTTGAAGCCGACAAGTATCGTCGGCTTTGAATCGCCACCCCAAGAGATAATCCGAGGATGTCAGCAATTCATAAATTATTATAAACAAAATGCCCCGATCTGCAATGAAGCAGACCGGGACAAGGGACAAAGTGTCAAAGAGACACAGTGTCCGAGTTGCGAAAGAAGAAGCGATCCTCGGTATTCCACTCAGAGGCGACGTCGAGGCGGTCCACGTGCACGAGCCACTGCCCGTCGTGGCGGCGCGCGCCGACAACCGAGACACTTGGTTCTTCACCTTCATTCTCGGCCTTCTCCTCCACGAAAAAGAAGTTGGCATAACCGTTGGTCCAGAGACCAACATCCTCACCCGCTTCTTGTCGTTCAATGAGTGACTCAATTGTAGGAAGTGTGGTTATATAACCGAGCTCTTTGAGAAGCCGTGCTAGAACCACAATGTCCCCAGATTGGCCAAGGAAATTCTCTACAGCCTGTCTAAATGTGGCTGACTGTGCGAGTTGCTGGACAGAGAACTTGCTCTCCGACTGATTGGGTTGATTCTTGGGTAGCCAGACATCCAGATTTCCATCACGGTAGTAGTACCGTGATTTATTGGTGAAGCATTCGCTGGTTTTCTTGCCCGCGATCGTCGGTGTCGTGATGGTTTTGACAAAAGAGAGGAGTACCATCACTACTTTTTCCATCTTTTTCATCACGATCTCCGCCTTGCCCTCCAAGAAGGCGCGGATATCGGCGAGCCCAGTGCACTGGCCGAGCTTTGTTATATGCTCAGCTGTGAAGCCTTCAGATTCCAACCTATCCACTAGTTGGTGGACTTGTCCTTCAGAGTAAGTAGACATGTCTACTCCTTTTCCTTTGGCACATGTGCCATTAATGTAAAACAACTAAATTTGAAACTAGAGGATGAACGTATCACCATAGCTTTTCTACGCTCTATTATACACCCAAAACACCTATTTTGTCAAGGATTTTTGGTAAAAACACCTTAAAATAAAGGTTTTTACAAGGTATTATTCCTGGATTTGTTTCTCATTCCCGAAATTAAATATTTTCTTGGGTTTTTATCTAAGTCAATAAAATCATCAGCCACTTCTATTAGTCTAGCTGAGGTTGATTTACCAAAAGAAGCTACTTCTACTTGGCAACCATCATTTTTCAAATATTCTACTAGTGGTACAAAATCCCCGTCTCCGGTAATTAAAATCACAGCATCTAGTTTGGGGGCAAGTTTGATGGCATCTACCGCGAGTCCCACATCCCAATCCCCCTTTTTAGCCCCACCGGCAAAAACTTGCAGGTTTTTAGTCTTGGTTTCAATACCAATTTTCTCCAATGCTTCAAAAAAACTTTTCTCTTCGCCCGACTCAGTAGTGATCACATAAGCCACTGCCCGTGTTAAAGACCTCCCAGCCAAACCCTCTTTGACCACTTGATCAAAGTTTACTTTAGCTCCATAAATATTTTTGGCGCTATGATAAAGATTTTGGGTATCAATAAAAATACCCACTCGCTGGTTCTTGTGTTTAATTACTGCCATAAAATTAATTTAGAATTTATTAAAATTTAAGAAGTTTTTTTGAGACCAAGCTTCTTAATGAGACTATTATACCTTTTTGTATCTTTTTTCTCCAAGTATTTCATATGGGACTTTCGGTCGGCTACCAAACCCAAAAGACCTCGACGAGAGTGTTTATCTTTTTTGTTTTTCTTCAAATGTAGCGCCAAATCATCAATCCGACGTGAAAGCACTGCGATTTGCACCTCCGAGCTACCAGTGTCTGTATTGTGCACTTTTACCTCCTTTATAATTCTTTGCTTTTTGTTCTTGGTTAACATTGCCCCATAAACATATCACAAAACCAATTTTTATGCAAATCCGAATTTTTAAGGAGCGAAGCGATTATAAAAATTCAGGATGCTGAGGTAGTCCGAAGCATTAAAATCCCATTATTTCAAGCCATTTTTTCTGTTTTTGCTTGACAGAAAATGTGAAAGGGTGTATAATATCGGGTAGAAAAGGAGTTCCGAAATGCACTTGACTCTTGCTGTCCTGACTGTTGTCACCGGTCTTGGCGGATTGGGTACATGGTACCTGATCACCAGAGGTACCGACACCTTTACCAAGGCGGTGTTCGGCTGGTTCTTAGCCGCGAGCTGGTCGCTTTCCGTCATCATGCCCGCGCTGGATCACGGGCAGATCAGCGACTTGCAGGCCGCCAGCCTGTTCATGACCATCGTGTTTTTGCCCGCTTTTCCATTCGGCTACATCGTGGCCAGGGCAAAGCAGGGCAGGGAGTGGCTCAAGATTTGACCGCTCCCGAGGGGGCTACTTCCGATAATTCGGGGGTAGTCCTTTTTGTTTATCCATTTTTTCTTTCTCCCCTCACCTTCGCAAGGTGAGGGGCAGTCCCGCTTTAGCGGGACGGGGTGGGGTCGGAAAAGAATTTGAAGATGACCTTTTGGGGCAGGGTCTTTAAAGGTCATCTTCAAGGAAAACATATTGTGCGACGTCCAAAAGTGTCCAAAAGTGGTATGATTAGTTTACTTCCTTTTTTCCCTCCCCTGTGGGGAGGGGCTAGGGATGGGGTTATTTTTATGGCGCAAGATTTAGAACAACTAAAGAGGCAGTTTTTGGAATACGTAGAGATTGAGAAAGGCAGAGCTCTTAAAACTGTTGAAAACTACAATCATTACCTGACTGTTTTTCTAAATAACACAAAAATCAAGGATCCAGAGGATATTACAGACAACGTCGTCAGAGAGTTTCGTCTATGGCTCAATCGCCAGCCCGCTCACCCCGCCGCCAAAAGAGCGGAAAAAATGAAAGAGACACTCAGCCGAAAAACTCAAAACTACTATTTGATTGCAATCCGTGCATTCCTAAAGTATTTAGCCAGACAGGAAGTAAAATCAATGCCATCAGAGCGGATTGAACTAGCCAAAACTCCAGAACGCTCCCTTGATCTCATAACAGATGGAGAGTTAAAGAGACTTCTAAGTGTTCCTGGGGGCAACGAAATAAGAGATTTACGAGACAAAGCCATTTTAGAACTTCTTTTTTCGACCGGCTTACGAGTTTCAGAGCTCTGTTCTTTGACCCGCGATATAGACCTCTCAACTGATGAATTATCCATTATGGGTAAAGGCAGTAAGGTGCGAGTAGTTTTTATATCCGACCATGCCAAGAAAAATTTGAAAGAATATTTGGCCAAAAGAAAGGACTTGGATGACGCTTTATTTGTTCAACTTTCCCAAAATGGCAAAACTCAAATAAAAAAAGGCAGAACCTTGGGCCTTTCTCGCCGATCCATAGAGAGGATAGTAAAATTGTGTACCCTCAAGGCCGGCATTTCAAAAAGAGTTACTCCACACACTATGCGACACCTCTTTGCTACCGACCTACTTTCCAACGGTGCCGACCTGCGTAGCGTCCAAGCCCTCCTCGGCCACGCCAATATAGGTACAACCCAGATATACACCCACGTTACAGACAAGCATTTACGCGACATCCACAAAAAGTTCCATAATAAAAGAAGTTAGGTTTTTCTAATTTTATTATGAGGAGAAGACTGGCCCCACATATACCAAAACCAGGTTCTATAACTCTCAGCCAAATCTTTACTATGAATAACGAAGAATATTGTGCTTTCACTAATTTTACCTATTGTTAACCCAGTGTAAGTAATCACATAATCACCAAATATGTGAATAGCAGAATTAGTAGAATATTCCTTAGGTAAGAAACGGTATTCTAGTTTACCTTCAAAATATTTAGGAAAATCTTTCATTTGAGAATCTATTTCATTATCAAATAGCTGAATAAATTTAATTTTCTTTTTATTCGCTTCTTTGAAAAATGCGGAACGAGCAGTATCAAGCCTTGGATCATACCAGCCACCCTTTGCTCCAATAAAATAACTATCTTTTCCAACCCGTAAAACATCCCTCAAAATGTTTTTTTGACCTTCAAGGCCCTTGTATATGTATGCTTCTTCAACATCCGATCTACTACCAAATCTCTTTTTCAAATCAGGCAAAGCATTTTCTAACTTTTGTTGTTTTTCTGCAAGAAGTTCTACAAGCTTGTCTGGATCAACAGCGTTGTATGTATTTTCCTTATTAGAAAATATCTGGAAACATAAACCCTTATCAATAAGACGTTGCATTGCGTCATAAGCATTTCTTCGGTGTATTTGAGAAGAAATTGCGATTTCAGAAATAGAAGATTCCCCTCTTCCAAGTAGGGAGTCATAGATTTTTATTTCGTTTGGGCTAAGTCCTAAACTTTCAAATACTTCGTTCATAATTATTTTGATTTATATTGCGGTGGTTTATATCACCATATGGCGATATTGGCCACTCATTTAATATATAATAGTCTATACAAAGACATAGGTCAACACTAAGGAGGACCCATGAAAGTACTTTTCATAACCCTAACACTATTGTGCAACTTACCAACTTTTGGCCAAGATATGCAAAACAGAACAATCCTCAAGCTTACTGCCCCACTCAGCAAGGATTTGTATGCAGTAGGCTGGATCATTGGCAACGCTCGACTTAAAGCACCGAACAATATCAATATCTTCTGTGGTATTGGTTACAAAAAACAAAATTGGTGGTTTGAGAGCATGATACAGAGACAATGGAGTCACGTTGGTAACAATTTGCTTCTTGATTTCCGTTTTCAAAAGCAGTTTGCTAACCGCAGTACTTTGTACATAGAACAATCCCCTTTTCTAAACAAGCATGCTTTGTACAACTTCTTTATATTTGAACACCCACTCTGGTATAAGTTCAATATTGGAGGTGAGACTGAAAATATTCTGAAAGCTGGGAAGAATTCTTTAGGTGCCGGGCCGAGGATAAGTCGCCCTTTGGGCACAATTGGCAAAACCAAGGTCGTGATGGCACTTAGCTATCGTATGCGCCCCCAAGAACCTGACGAACTAAGACTTTACTTAGTCTTCAATGTCCCTTTGAGATTGAAGCATTAAGATGTTTCTGAAAAACCATCAGCCACCAGAAAACTGGTGGCTTTCTTTTTATGTTAAAATATTTTTATGAAAAAGGGGTTAGATTTGATTCCGATAGAAATAATTGAGAATAAAATATACTTAATTAGAGGGGTTAAGGTAATGCTTGATAAAGATTTGGCGAAACTTTACCAAGTAGAAACAAGGATTCTAAATCAAGCAGTCAAGAGAAACTTGGATAGATTTCCAAGTGATTTTATGTTTCAACTAAACAACAAAGAAATTAATGCTATTTTACATTCAAGATCACAATTTGTGACCTTAAAAAGGGGACAAAATATTAAGTATTTGCCATACGTTTTTACAGAGCAGGGAGTAGCTATGCTTTCAGCCGTTCTTAAAAGTAAAAGAGCTGTTGATATGAGTATTGCTATAGTTCGAGCATTTATAAGACTTCGAGAAATGCTAGCAACTCACAAAAAATTATTGGCAGAATTTGAAAAATTCAAGAAAATTCAAAAATCCCACGGGCAACATATTATAAATATTCTCAATGTAATATCTCAACTTATTAATCCCCCGGTAAATAAAAACAAAGAACCAATTGGATTTAGACCTAAAGATTAAAATTTAATACCAAAAAAACGCGTGAATCTTCCTTTTATTTTTTCTGCTTTTTGAGGATTTTTCTCCAACCAAATACCTGCTTTGACCTTCCCGTTAAAAATCTTTAGCACATTGTGTAAATTCATTTTTTCTATTGAGTCTGTATTTTTGTATAAATTATCTATTTCTTTAGTTGTCCCACCATCCAATTTTACCGTGAGTATATAATCATCTATTACGTTTATATAATCTAGACCTTTCTCTTCAAATACACTCCTACCAAAAGAATGTGCAACTGTATTTTTATCAAAGAATTTCTCTACCCATTTATCGAGATATGTTCTGCCTCCAATGATTAAGTACAATTTTCCTCTAGCAAGATTTATAGATTTTATATACTGTTCTTCTTGTTTTGTTTGTACCAAATGGAACCAAGGATGGGGATTATAGCCCAACAGTATTTTTTTCTTTGACTGCTTGATCAGTATAAGTAATATTTGCGACCAAAAATCGTTAAGTCTAAGTAAATTATTAAAATGCCAAATTTCTTTTTTATTAATATCTGGAAGTATTTCAGCAAGTAGTGGTGACTCAAGATATGTTGCTCTGATTTGGTTAGATAGATGCTCTAGGTTAAGCGCCCACGGTATACGTAGGCTGTAGCATTTATTAATTTTAACGACCACCCCACCCTCTTGAAGATTTTTTAGAACTTTATAAATAGCCTGGATAGTATATTTTTTGCCTATTTGAGTTAATCTCTCTCTTATTTGAGAAACATTTAAATTAGCCTCTTCAGCAAGAATTTCTACCAAATAATCTTCTATATTTTTATATGTCTGCAATATCATATTAAACTCTTAGTTTAAAAATTAGTCTTTTTTAACCATTTAGTTGAATATACTTAAAGTATATATTAATGTGCCCACGGAAGTCAATCAGTTATTTGACATAGAAAGCCAACCAAAAAGGAGAAAAATCATGAGTGAATCAGCACTTGCTTTATTGGAACGTATGGCTCCTCCTGCGAAGGAGATTACCGCATCTAGTTTCTGGGTTGATCTACCTGAAAAAGCGGAGGGCCTTCTCGGATACCAAGAACTCTCGTCGCAAAAAAGCACTTTAAATTTCAGAAAGACTCTGCATGAGTTGGGAGTGGCCCCATTCAGTGTTGAGTCGGTTGAAAAGTACAAGGAGTTGAGAGTAAAGATGAGTAAACGGTTACTCCCCGACTCATTTATTGCGACAATATATGGACTGAGTGCAATCACATTTCTACTCAGTGCAGGACCAGCAATCTTGGGTTGGCCATTCGGTTGGTTCTCGTCTTCCGCGACGATAGGGCATTATTTTGTCTGGACTTGCATAGTTAGTGTTGTAGCATGCTTTGCGCTTATGGTGTATGGGATTACTCGTTCAGATGTCTGGCTTGGTCGATGGCGAGCTACCCCGCTTAAAGGTTACTCCCAACCAGTGCCAGAGTTTGCTCTGCTCACAGCAATAAAAGTTAAGGAAAGATTTTCTGGACCAGAAGTTGAGATGTTTGTTCACGAATTTGTGCGAGTGGAGAATGAAAAAGTGGTTCTCGATCCGTTTCTCGTGGCAAGACACCAAAACAAGGACTACTTCATTGCTGTCTGGGATGAATCGAGATTTGAGGCAGAACAAAAGGTCTGAGATCAACCGAAGTGACAAGCCGTTGGGAAACCCCTGGCGGCTTTTTCTTTCTCCCCTCTCCTACATCTAGGAGAGGGGCCAGGGGTGAGGTATTATATAAGTATGAAAATCATATCTTGGAATGTAAACGGTATAAGAGCAGTGCATAAAAAGGGATTGTTTTTGCCTTTTGTGGAAAAGTACCAGCCGGATATTATTTGTTTACAAGAAACAAAGGCTAAACAAGACCAAATTGAAATAGATCTACCTGATTACAAGGAATACTGGAATTCGGCAGAGAAGGCCGGATACAGCGGTACAGCCATATTTTGTAAACAAAAACCTTTAAGCGTGACGCTCGGTTTTCCAGAAGAAATAAGCAAGAAGTATAAACTAGAGAATGATAAATACGGTGATCCAAATAAAGAAGGTCGTGTTTTGACAGCCGAGTTTAAAGACTTTTTTGTTGTAAATGTCTATACACCTAATTCAAAAGGAGATTTAAGTCGTCTAGAGTTAAGACATAAGCAGTGGGATCCAGCTTTTTTGGAATACATCCAAAACCTAAAAAAAACTAAAAACGTCATATTCTGCGGAGATCTAAATGTGGCTCATACAGAAGAGGACCTTGCAAACCCAAAGCAAAATGAAGGGGAGCACGGCTTCACAAAAGAAGAGAGAGGAGGAATAGATAATATTATAAAGGCTGGCTTTGTAGACACATTCAGAAACTTTACAAAAGGCAATGGCCACTATACTTGGTGGACACCATGGAGAAATGCTAGAGAGCGCAACATTGGCTGGAGGATAGATTATCTTTTTGTAAATAAAGAATTTTTACCCAAAATCAAAACGTCCCGCATATTGCAGGACGCCTTGGGTTCTGACCATTGCCCTATCTTACTTACTACATCTGATTAGGAGTAGACATAGGAACTTTTGGATCACAATGCTTACAACTGTTCTTGTGAGTAAATATTTCAACAAGAGCTGAAAGACCTACCAAAACATAAACAAGGGTTGTGAGCCCGGAAGGCAAGTAGTTGCCAATCCCCCACCCAAACACTTCTAACCCCCAATTCAAACCACCCACTACTAGAAGTATCCAAGTTACCATATGAAGTCCTTTCATAATTTTTAAATTAACTTTTAATATCTATGTTCTATATTATAAAACTTTTTTATTTTTAAAAAAGAAAAGTGTGTGTATAGTAAAAAACGTTTGCATAGACACAACAAAACCGCCAAGATGCGGTGGAGGGTTTTCGCACGACAAGGCGGTTTGCAAAAAGAACATTTGCCCAGCCCTAATTTTGTATCTAAATAGCATAAATTAGCTACAAAATTAGGGCTAGGATAAAAGATAGATTTCGTCAAGAAGCGCATTCACAAGAAATCGTATGATATTCCATTTTTAAATTAAAAACAGTGAGAATATATAAGACCTATTCTTATGCTCAACCAAACCATCTTTCGTCCGACGGCCGTCGGATTATAAAGAACTAATGCCAACTGTGTTTGTCTTTTAAAAATGTTAGCTTGTCTGATATAAAGTTTATGTCTTTTATAACTAATGTAAAGGACATAATGTGGATAACTATTTGGCTACCTACTGAACATAGTGTTTACCTCTTATTTCTTTTATCTCTTTTTCTTCTTCTTTTTCCTTCTTTTTTTTACCCTTCTCTCCAAACTCTTTCAATTCTTTATCGGACATATTTGCTAATTCTATTGTCCTTTTTTCTAAATATTCTTCTGTATTCAAAGAAGGATCTTCCAAAACTTCTTCTAACAATGCGTTTAGTATATGTCCTATTTTTGGCCCCGGAGAAATACCGAGAACCTCCATAATTCTTTTACCATTCGTTTTAAGCATCCCAACGGATATTGGGTCTCTCATCACCTCTTCTATCATTGCCTTATACTTTCTTAATCTATAAGGATTTTCCTTTGGTCTGCCGGTACCTATCCGATCACAACCCCTCATGTCTACTAAATCCCAGATATTTTCTTTACCCACATTGACCACCAAGCGCCTGACAGCAGAAGGCGTAATTTGCTCGGTGTCAGAAAAGAACATATGCCAGCGGACTAAATTGACCACCTTTTCAATTGTTTCACGTGAAAATCTTAAATTCTCTAGTATTTTACCAGTTACACGTGAACCCACAACTTCATGCCCATAGAAAGTCCATTGTTTAGCTTCTTCACTCCACCTCCTAGTCCTTGGTTTGGCTATGTCATGGAAAAGAGCAGAAAGTCTCACATGTAACGGATATCCTTTGTCAGCAGAATGTTGAACCGTCTTTAAAAGATGTGTCCAAACATCAAAAGAATGTGCTTTATTCTGTTCCACTCCAATACCTTCTTCCAGCTCAGGGACAATGTAGACCAGTAAACCCAATTTCCTTAGGAGCAATAGACCATTCATTGGTTTTGGAGACATGATTATCTTAACAAACTCATCTCTTACTCTTTCTCGAGAAACTTCTTTTAAAATATCCTTATTTTCTAATATTGATTTTTCTGTTTCTGGATCTAGAGGAAAGTCTAGTTCCACATGAAACCGAACTGCTCTAAGTATGCGGAGACCATCTTCAAAAAACCTTTCTTTTGGATTTCCAACAGTTTTTATGGAACCCCTAGCCAAATCAGCCACACCAAAAAATGGGTCTATAATTTCTCCATTTTCAGCATCATAAGCTATGGCGTTTATGGTGAAATCACGCCTTTTTAGGTCATCTAGTATGTTTTTACTGAATTGCACACTGTCGGGCCTTCTATGGTCAGAATACGAGCTCTCAACCCGATATGGCGTGACTTCTATGATCTTTAACGAGGTATCTTTCAAATCCGCCTCATTAGCAGATAAACTTTCGTTTACAATACCCACAGTTCCAAAGTTATTTTCATAAAAGGTTTTAGGGAATAAGGGAATAATCTTTTCTGGGGTAGCATTTGTTGTTATATCCCAATCTTTGGGCTTTCGGCCCATAAAGAGATCTCTAACACAACCACCAACCAAATAGCCTTCAAAACCGGCATCTTTGAGCGCTTTGGTTACATGGGAAACTTCTTTGGGTACCTTAAATTTTTCTATTTTAGCCTTCATTGTTTTTTAACTAATGATCAGGTGGTCAGAAATAATTTACTCATCGTCATTTGTAAATTTTCCCGACCCGGACTCGGCTGTTTTTTCTACTGAAAAAACATGCCTCCGTCTCGCACAAGTGTCAAAAAATCTAAAGCAGTTTAGATTTTTTCACCTTGTGCGCCCGGCAGGACTCGAACCTGCAACCCTTTGTTCCGAAGACAAATACTCTATCCAGTTGAGCTACGGGCGCATCATAAGGAGAATAATAACACATTTAGGAGCGTCTCTTGTATATTAGCAGTTTTAAGGAGTTTACGCAGGTTTAGGAAACAGAAAAACCCACCGACCGAAGTAGGCAGATTTCTCTGCCACTCGCGAATGGTGGGGTTAGAAGCTCTGAACGATTGACTTCTGGAGGGCGGTGATAGCTTCTCGCTTCATCTTGTCTTCTACTGACAGATGACTGACTCGGCTCCACATCCAGCCGCCGGACTTGTCGGTATACATCATTTGACCCTCGTCGGTGATCCGGAAGATGCCGTCGTTCCTGTCTACATAGATCGCACTTCTTGGCATCACCTTCATCTTCATCGGGTCGCCAGCGTGCCAACCGATTTGCCCGATGACAAGCGTGTAACGGATATCGCCTTGCTGGACACGATGTCCGATAACAGGGTAAACCACATAAAACGAGCCAGACGCCCATTCCTGAAACTCCCGACAATCCCAGCAGACTTCTGCCTGCCGAATGTCGTGCCCGATCATTTTGAGCACCTGCTGGTCAGCGATGTCACTCCGTTCCTTGAGCAGAGTCTCCTTGATCTGACGCTGTTGCTCGGCGGTAAGATTGATGGTTTGGCGAGTGGGGGCTGGCTCGTGCTTTGTAAGCACGCTCCAGATCAGCCCGCCGATCATTGTGAAGAGAGCTAGGGCGATGATTCCACTCTTGAGCTTTTGACTGAACATAATCCGTTGCTCCTTTTGGCTAAGCCAGATTTCTGATGTCTAGGTTAACATACAAAGAATTATCTGTCAATCTTTTTTTTTACTGGCGAACCAGTGGCTTAATTATTTAAAACTTCCTACAATTAAGACGTACGGCAATAGAGACTTTGGTAAACAAACAAGAGCTCCAGCAATTGAAGCGAGGGATTCTAGGGCGATTGTAGGGCGGGTAATATTGAAACATTAACTTTCTTGCATATATTCCACAACAATTCCAATTATTTTTTTAACAATATCATTACAATTTTTAAATGAAATTTTATCCAATACTTCTGACCCGTAATTTCTTATCAAATCACTGATTAAAGCATGAATGAAAGATTGAGTGGTAGATTCTACTCCCAAAAAATCTAACTCCACGTTGACATTAGTATCTAAAGCTGGAACAATCTGTTCTTTTCTGATTGTTTGAGCTATATCTTTGTTCTCAGCAAAAGAACCTATCGCATCAAAAAGTTTTATTTTAAGCATGTATTTTAAATAAATTTTGGTTCTCGATACCTTTCTTTTCTCCTTTCTCTTACGGCTTTAGAATAAGTGCCTCTTATAAGATCTAGTAGCGCATTAAATTGACCGGTAGAATCAAGTGATATGTCTATTCCGATTGCCGTACCATTCCAGTTTGGTAAATTTTTCTTCTCTGAGTGTCTGTCTAAATCGGGATTGGCCCTAAGCATTAATTCATCATTCTCTTTTCGCTTAAGCAATTTATACATTCCATCTCCACTATATACAACAAAGAAATCGCGGTTAGTATATGCTATTGATTTAATAAAGAATAACCCAGCTCCAGCGTTTTGTTCTGTCCCCCCGCCCCTTGACGTTGTCCCAGTAATTCCAGGATAAAGAGCCAATTTAATGGCTTCCAGATCATAATCTGTAGGATGGAAACGGCTTAGACTCTTTTTTATTCCAATACCTGTATCAGCTATTCCAATTCTTATTGTATTACTTTTCTTAAAATATTGCGCACATACCATAGCTCCATTTTTCGCCTCTGCATGCTCAATAACATTTCGTACCAATTCGCTTATGGTGTATCTAATAGGATCCACTTGTTTGGGTTCTAAATGGAGCATTGGAACCATATCAGTAATAAATTTTGTTAATTCTGTGGAATTTTTTATTTGAGTAAGGGGCACAAAGCGACCAGATGGATCATGCTCGATTATTTCCATACCAGATTCAATCCCAAGAAATCTAAAAAGTCCCATTCTTTCAAGATAATGCCCAGATCGAGCAGTTATTTTTTGACAACTAATTTTTTTACTATCAATCTTTAGAGCTAAAGAAGCAACCATACTTAACACCATCGGATGTAGCCACATCCATCTATCTACAGCTGTTATATCTAACTTTTCTGAATTTGCGGGATCAAATCCAGCTAAAAATTGATCAATATTACCCAGAAAGGCTCCGTGCGGTAAATGAATTTTCATCCGGGAATTGTAGCATTTCTAAAATAATAAGCAATGTTGATAATTCCCGGTTATTTTAAGCATATTTTGGTAATATTAATAGAGCTTAGCTGACAAGTAAGATACGAGAAGTCGAATGGTGCGGGCGAGGAGAGTCGAACTCCTACTATTTGATTGGCAACCAAATGTTCTACCGCTAAACTACGCCCGCAATGTTACTAAATTTAGCACAAAATATTTAATAAACAAAATTTATTGAGACAGAATATACAGACATTTTTGTGTCTTAAAAAGGAAAAAATGATAAAATGTCTTTATGGTGTAGTTGGCCTTAAGTTTAAACAAAACAGTGGATAACTTTGGGGACATTGTGTATAAGTCAGTCCGTCAGATGACGGACAAAAAGACAAAATGGCTTAAAATAAGGATTTTTGAAAAGACACAACTTTTAACTAAATTTATGGCAAAACACAACGAAACCGGAACAATAGGGGAGAATATAGCTACCAATTTCCTTATAAAAAAAGGTTTTAATGTGATTTGCCGAAATTATAATAGAAAATGGGGTGAATTAGATATTGTAGCTCAAAAAGACAAAGTCCTTCACTTTATAGAAGTAAAGACTGTTAGCCGTTCAAGTTATGGAGGCAGATTTGAACAAGAAGTAAATAATTATAGACCAGAAGATAATATGCACCCTTGGAAGATAAAAAGACTACAAAGAGTTATTCAAACTTATTTATTAGAAACATACAAACAACAAGAGACGGATTGGCAGTTTGATTTGGCCTGTGTATTTTTGGATCAAGAAAAGCGAATAGCAAAGATCAGATTTATGGAAAATATAATTTTGTGATAGTATATTTGGGTTAAACCCGCTTTTGCTCGTTTCGGCGGACTGCGTCACGCCGAAGCCGAGCTTCAGCGAGGCGAAGGCGGAGTGTAGTATAGTGGTAGTATAAATGCTTTGGGAGCATTAGGTCCGAGTTCGATTCTCGGCACTCCGACAGTAATGTCTTTAAAATTTAAACGCAAAATAGAGGATTTTACCTGCGAGAATTGCGGGGAGGATGTAGATGGTAATGGATACACCAACCACTGTCCTCATTGTCTATGGAGCAAACATGTGGACAATTTTCCTGGCGATAGGGGGGCCGACTGTGGTGGCCTTATGTGCCCAATTGATACCAAAGAGAGCGGGAGAGAGTGGTGTGTTATCCAAAAATGCCAGAAGTGTAAAAAAATCCATAAAAATAAAATTTCAACCGCCGACAATTTTGATAGACTAGTGAAAATAAATAAGGAGAAAAATAGTTAGTTTAATATTAAAAATAGAAAAGCCGTGCCAGAGCTTTTTATAGATAGCATGACTTCCCAAAAACTCACACTCCCACATGACTTTTTTGGGCATCTAGGAATTCCAAACTAACCTTCGCGTCAACCAAATCCGCTCGCATACGAAGTCTTCTTGCAAGCTCTCTCCTTGTAGTACAAGTGTCGTGGGAGAGAAATTTTATCTCATCCTTTATACATTGTTGTGTTAGGGCGATTTCTTGTTTGATGGGCTCAGGCATATTTCCTTCCTTCCAGATTTTATATTATATAAATTCAAACAAAAAGCAAATTAAAAATTTCGGTGCGGGATGCCGGAATCGGACCGGCGACCAGTGTTTGGAAAACACTCATTTTGCCACTAAACTAATCCCGCCTCCGCTAAAGCTTCGGCGGGCAAGCCCGCTTAGCTAGCTTCCGTATTTTAGCATAAAACCCACTCAATCCAAGTCAAAATATTTTTTTATGCTAATATAAATCTGTAGCTGCTGTCGTAGTTCAATGGATAGAACAAGACACTCCTAACGTCTAGATGCAGGTCCGATTCCTGCCGATGGCACCAATTATACGAAGTATTTTTGTGACATTGAGCACAAATCAAAAACCACCCGAAGGTGGTTTTTGATAAGTGAGAACAAATTTCTAGATTCTGGATTCTAACCTCCAGCTTCTATTTTACTGCATCTTTCAAAGCCTTAGCGGCTCTAAATTTTGGAACTCTCATGGCAGCAACGTTGACGGAAGCGCCAGTCCTAGGATTGCGAGCTACTCTAGCAGCTCTTTGTTTGGTTGAAAATATACCTAATCCCGCGATTGAGACTTCGTCACCTTTTTTCAAAGCGCCGACAATCTCATTTATAATAGATTCAACAACTTCCTCTGCTTGAACTTTGGTGCCATTAAGTTTTGCATGCACCGCATTGGCTAAATCTGCTTTATTCATTTTTTTAAAAATTAAAATTTTTATAATTTCTCGACCCTGCCCGCCGACAGGCAGGCCTCCACATTTTCAGAATAGATGATCTCGAGAGTCATCCATCCTCCCTCCGTAGGTAAGTATATATTTAATAGCCTTTTTGGCAATACCTTGACTCCTCGGCTGTGGATAGGCGGAATGATTAATTTAAATTGATAAGAATGTTATAATACATCTATGTTAGAAAAATACTTACAAGATATAGGATTGAGCGATAAAGAAGCTACTGTATACCTCACCCTATTGGCAGTAGAACACGCATCAGTATTGGATTTAGCCAAGAAAACAAAGATAAAAAGGCCTACGGTTTATGTGGTCTTAGAGTCCCTTTCTAAAAAGGGTCTTGTGAGCGAAACTACCATCGGCAAAAAAACTCACTATCAAGCTGAGCCTCCAGAAAGATTAGAAACATTTGTTGAAAAAAGAAAGATTGCCCTTGAAGAATCCCAAAGAACCTTGAAGGACGTTATTCCTCAAATTAAAAGTATTGCGCGCGAAACTGGCGAAAGGCCTGTTGTTAAATATTTTGAAGGTAAAGAGGGGATAATAAGCGCTTCAGAAGAAATGTTTAGGAACGAAACGGGAGGAGGTGAACCAATTTACCTTATTTACCCAAAAGATTTGCTTGATGAGATGTTT
This sequence comes from Candidatus Zambryskibacteria bacterium RIFCSPLOWO2_01_FULL_39_39, assembly GCA_001823925.1. Taxonomy (GTDB): domain Bacteria; phylum Patescibacteriota; class Minisyncoccia; order Phycocordibacterales; family WO2-35-19; genus WO2-35-19. The sequence goes on along the minus strand of MHWB01000011.1, from coordinate 98,602 downwards.
CCTGAACAAGAACGTTCAAAATTTAAAAAAATCAGACTTGATAAGAAAGTAAAATCAAAATTTTTATATACATACAACAATGGTGAAGTAGCTTCAGATGAGATGGGGGAAAGGATGAAGCTTGATTCTGGCAAATGCCCTATTACGTGCGATATAGCTATTTATAAAGACAAGGTAAGGATAAGTGTCTTAGGTAAGAGACTTTCAAGTATATTTATCCAAAGCAAAGATGTAGCTGAAACTCTCAAAAGTCTTTTTAATATTACTTTCAATTCTCTGAAAAAATAATATAAATAATTCACCCCGCAGGTCGACTCCACAAAGTGGTAGCCGGCCCGCGGGGTGTCTGGCGGATTTCCGCCCTTGTCTGTCGTCATTCAATAGTTTTTACCAACTTTTGCACCGAAGTCTTCAATTTGTTCCCCGATGCGGAGTTGGTTTTTGTGGGCTAACAAAGCCTTCATCCCTCGTTATTCACTTGGGACTGGCCTCAAAACCCTCGTGGGTCAGTCAAGCATACGACCTCTCTTTGACAAATTCCACCTCTAGAGATGCTGACGAGCGTTTGGTTACGCTGCTTCCTAGTTTGCATGTTACAACTAGGAAGCAGCGCTTCCTCAACTAGTCAAACATGCACACCTCCTTTTGGTGGTCACTGTGGGTAAGTATAGCAAAGTCAAAACTAATTGTCAAGCATCTTTGTCATTTTATGTGGATAATTACACATATATCCTTATTTATAGACATATTTTAGTAAAATAAGTGTTTTTTGAAGAAAACATAGTATTTTTACACAAAAATACATAAAAACTTTGTCAAAAAATAATGTAATCTGTCATATCAAATTATCACTTAATAAAATTAGATACCAAAATAATGGCTTAATTTAAAGCTGATTGTATAATAAGAAAAAGAAAATAGAATAAAGTGTCATAAATACTTGACAAAAAGATGGCTCGGGTATATACTGTCCCCAGAATCAAATTGAGGAGGTTGAAAGATTCTGCTTCCACTTGGTGCTCCCGCCCAGACATTATCGCGAGGAGCCCAAAGCGGGAGCGGAATCCCAAGATTATGACCCAAAGTCAGAAGGTTCTGTTGGCAGAAGCTAACAAGATCTTGGCCCGAGCTGGTTACAGCTCCGATGGTCGTCCAAAATCCGATAGGAGAATGTCGCTCAAAGCGGTTTCAACTCCTTGCGGAGGCCGGACCGATCGGCGGAAGTAGCCGACTCTGGTTGCGTCATCCTTCGGCCAAGGCACCGAAGTTGCAGATAAAGTCCTTCTGTGTAAAAGCATGGGCGCGGGAAGTTTGTTGTCTTCCCATCTTTTCAGAATTTAAAAATTGAATTTTGAAAAGACCGCATGATTCAAAAATCGTGCGGAAAAGTTCTTTAAAAATTAAAAGTGTTCTCATTGCGATAAGCAAATTGTTTCTTAACTTTAGGAGGTAGTTTGCTTATCGCAACCATCCGGTAATTTTGCCGGCGCGAGAGCACTGCCTTGATTAAAACACCGTTGATCCCAGGTCACAAAAAAGCCTAGGCAAAGAAGAACTTCTGATCAGACTCCGCAAGGGGTTGATCAGAAGTATGCCAAGAGGCGTGATCTGGAGGAGGAGCGATGCGCGAGGGTTCTTCTACTTCAAGAGAGGTCTGGTACCGGTGCTGCTAAGAGCAGACATCGGAGCACAACCAGTCTCAAAAACCCTCCTTGCGCTGTCTACCCTATGATCTTTCGGACCATTTGTTTGTTCCAGAGATGGAGCTTGCGAACCCGGAAGGGAGGAGAGACGATCGAGGTTACTTCTAACAATGATGAAGGTAAGGAGCGGTCTGGTCTGTTCCCGCTTAGCGGGACAATCAGCCGCTCCTGCCATCAACGTGTGCAGGAGACAAAGTGGGGGAATTTTATTCCCTCCCATTTTTTAGCCAGTAATTAAAATTATTGTTGGCTGAAAATAGGGTTCTTTGTAACTTATATCTTCTTGGGTTTCTCCTTACAAAAGCATTCAAAAAATTGAGTCTTTTTGTGAGGAGAAACCACATGAACACACTGCTTACGAACGCGAACGATTCCGCCCAGTCCGACGTAGCAACAAACTACGAAGGTGGGCAGACCTTTAACCGCTCGCTTCGCGAGCAGGTCGTGCAGGCTCTCTGCGTGGGGCGTTTCGGCGACACTTTCTACGCTTCCAAACTTCGTCTTGAAGAGGAAGCGCTTGAGGTGCTCGGCAAAGCGCGAGTGTCCGATCCGGAATTCCTGGCTCGCGCCATTGTATATGGTCGCGAAAAAGGATTCCTGAAGGACTCTCCCATCACAGGGCTCGCTATTCTCTCTGGGGGTGGGGCAAAAGCCAAACCTCTCTTCGAGAAGATCTTCAACCGAGTAATCCAAACCCCTGACGATCTGCGCAAGTTTGTAACTTTGTGCAAGTCGGGGACGGTTCCCGGAGTGAAGACGCTCGGTGGCTACCGACGTTCTGCTGTTAAGGAATGGGTCTCTACTTTGTCTGGGTATCACGCTGTGAAGTACGGCTCACGTGCTTCAAAGGGTTTTACTCTGCAAGACATCGTAAGCTTGACTCATCCCGAAACGGAGGATGCGGCAGTTGCCGAGAGGCTCGGTTGGCTCAAACGTGGGAGAAAAGCTCTCGGTTCAAACCGAAAGCTCAATCCCCAGATTCGTGCGGCTGAAGCGTTGAAACTGGTTGACGATGGGCAAGTAGCGATTTCCCTGATTCGTTCGGGAAAACTGCCTGCGGAATTCGTCATTCCGGCCTCAACGAAGATGACGACCGCTATCTGGCGTGAGTTACTCCACAATGCACCGATCTTCAACCTTCTGCGAAATCTTGTGACGTTCACTCGTCATGATGTTTTCAAAGAAGATGCGGAGATCGCCTACGCTGTGGAGCGACTCACCAACGTGAAGGCTATCGAGCACTCGAAGATTCTTCCTTTTCGTTTCTTTGATGCTTGGAAGAAGTATGTCCTCGTAGAGGGTAACGACAGTCGGATCGCGGACGCTCTCCGCACGGCTGCCAACCTCTCTTTCGTGAACATGCCGACTCTGGGCGGACGCACAGTTGCCATCGGTAGCGATGTCAGCGGTTCGATGGGTTGTCCTGTCTCTCCCAAGGGGCAGACTCAATTCATCGATATCGCGGGTATCTTCACCGGCGCCATCTTGCGTCAAATCGAAGGGCGAGCGATTCCGCTTCCGTTCCAAAGTCGAGTTATCGAGGGGCATGGGCTTTCAGGTCATGACGATGTTCTCGTCACGGCCGAAAAAGTCTCACGGCTCCTCGGTGGCGGCACAGCACTCGGTGCTCCCATCCAGCATCTCTTGGATCGAAAGATCTTTGCAGATGTATTCGTGGGAATCACCGACAATGAGGACTGGGCGTACGGTTCGGGGCATCACTGCCACGAATCATTCCTGGAACTCTGGCGCAAATACAGAGCAAAAGTAAATCCGAAGGCGCAAGCTTTCGTGATCCAAATTGCTCCGTACAAGCACGCTGTTGCACCGACCAACGAACCGGGGGTCCACTTCATCTACGGATGGAGCGACACTGTTGTCCGATACATTCCTTTCATTCTTGAAGGAGGCGCAAGCCAAGTTCAAGAAGTTGAGGGAATGTCACTCGATAACGGCGGGAACCAGGGAAGGTCCGGAGGGCACGACCATGCGCAGGCGGATGCCTAGTCCAAAGCTAGTGCATCCCTCCCGAGTCTCGGGAGACCCATGTCTGACTGCGCACAGCTCTTGGTCGCAAGACCTATTTTGCAAAGCCATACGTGAGTATCGCAATGTAAAATATCCAAAAGAGCACACCGAGGATAAAAGACCGAATCCTCATTGTTGCTGATTTCATCAGCGACTCTGGTCCAATCGGACTGGTGATAAATTAAATGGGAAATTGTTCTTTCTGTCCCTCACTTGCCAAAACAAGTGAGGGACTCCTACCAGAGTATTCATCTACCATATTTTTGGTTGAATGTTGTGGTGGGAGTAATCCCAGAAGTTAAGTCCAAAATTCAGATTTAAGGGAGATAGGAAATGAAAAACCTTTTCGTAGTTCTTTCCATAATCGCAGTACTGCTTTCCTTCATGGGATGCGGTGCTGCAAATGCCAACAATCCGCCGTGCGACCTGTCAGCTCTCAAGATCAAGTCAATTGTTCTTGAGGGCGACAAGGGTGACCTGGTTGGGACAGCAATGAGCAGAGAGTTGTTTGCTAACGGAGCAAAATGGACAACTGATTCCCCCGGCGTAGAGATCGTCGGGAAGGTCACCATAAGTTCTGTTAACAACCAAACACCGCTCTACGCTGTTGCTCAAGCCAAGCGCCAGGCATTCGCCGGCATCGCATACAGTTCGATTTTGCAGCCCACCTCGGCTGCCAATCAACTGGCTCGCAGGATTGCTCTCGACTTCTGCCGTTGTGCGACAGAAGGGGGAAGAATTCGCAAGCTCTCGCTTCACAAGAAGTGAATATGCAAAGGGTTGGAACCCCTGACAGCTGTCGACAAATATGTCCAGCGCAAAATAATTCTATGCCCGAGTTTCAACTCGGGCTTCCATCAAAATATTTTCAAAAGAGAGTGGTTTGATGGGAGTAACAATTAAATAAACAAAAAATCCGACTTTTGATCGGATTTTTTGTTTATTTTGTCATCTCTACGACTTTGGCAAATGAGTGGGGACTGACTGCAGAGATTTCGGAGAGCATTTTGCGATTAAGCAAGATATTTTTCTTTTTTAGGGCGCCAATGAATTTACTAAAAGAGAGACCGCTTTGGTGTAATGCTGAATTTAGTCTTACATTCCAAAGTCTGCGAAAATCACCCTTTTTGTCTCTACGATGAGCAAAGGCATAAGTACCAGCGTGCGAGATGGCTTCATAAGCTTGTTTTTCCTTTTTGGATCGTCCAAAGCGGTAGCCCTTAACCTGCTTTAATACATTTCTTCTTGTTTTTAGAGCATTTACTCCCTTCTTAACTCGTGACATAGCGTTTGGGTGTTAGTTTAGAATTTATAATTTTAAGCATTATTAAGATATCTGCCCCTATTTTTGTTTGTCATGGTAATCAAAACAGGACGACGCTTTTTAAGTGTCGTATTGGTGCGATTTTTGGCATTAAAGTGATTTTGGCCAATTTTTCTAGTCATCAACTTGCCATTTTTGGTCACTCTAATACGCTTTAAAAAAGATTTGTTTGATTTCATTTGACTTATATATTCTGCATAAATTTGATTATCTGTCAATCACTTAGCTCTCTCTATCATTGCCGACATACCCTTGGGGCTTTTCTTTGGCTCTTCGGCTATTTTGAAATTTTCCGAAATTAACTTGAAAAACCTCTCCATCCTTTCTTTTAAGAAGGATTCATTCATATACTTGGTCCTCCCAGGCAGAAATAAGTCTATTTTTACCCGATGACCATCCTTCAGCCATTCGGAAGCCTTTTTGGCTTTAAGGTTCAAATCATGGTCGCCAGTACCCACCTTTATCTGAAGACCCTTGACCTCTACCGCGTGGGTCTTGGATTTTATTGTCTTTTGTTTTTTGTTTTCAGAATAAAGAAACTTTCCATAATCTACAATTTTGGCAATCGGTGGAACAGCGTTTGGTGATATTTCTACCAAATCAAGCCCAAACTCAGACGCCTTGAGGAGCGCCTCTTTGATTGTAACTTCACCAAAATTTTCTCCTTGAGGACCTATCAGACGCAGATTTTCTGCTCTAATGAAATTATTTATCCTGTGTTTAATAGCCAAAAATTATAAATTATTTTTAACACCAATATCTTATCATATTTTTATATTCGTGTCATCTTCCTAAAACGGATTTTTGGCACCACGAATTTCAAAGTGGACGTGAGCACCTGTGACTTTGCCAGAGGTACCAATAAAACCAATAACATCTCCCTGTTTTACAGAATCTCCCACTGAAACAGTGTTTCTACTATTGTGAGAATAGAGTGTTTGGGTGCCATTTTTGTGTTTAATAACGATATAGTTACCATAACCACCGTTCCAACCACCACCTCTACTTATGATAACCTCTCCATCTGCAGAAGCCAATATCGGGGTGCCGACAGGGGCGGCCAAATCAACACCATTATAACCATGGATACCCTGAGTCTTTTTGCCCCCCACGATAGGTCTCATATAAAACCCTGCATATTCTTTGAGACTAGATGATGATCTCGGACCCGAAGTAATAGAGCGTGGCGATGATGCGAGCACTTCTCCGTCAGGGACTATGATGATAGAACCAACAGAAAGAGATGCTCTTTTTGATAGATTGTTATAAGCTATAATTTCTTCCGCATCACCTTTATATTTTTTGGCGATAGAGGCCAAAGTGTCTCCCTTAACTACCACGTGCTTGACTCCAGAAATAGGCAGTATTACCAAAGTATCCCCCTCTTTTAACGTGTTTGAGGAAAGGTCATTACCCCATTTTATGGTATTGACGGTCACATCAAACATTTCAGCTATTTGAGAGAGGGTGTCTCCCGCACGAACAACATAAATACTTATTTGATCACTGGTGGGTTTGCTGACTAGGGGATCTGAGACTATCCCCGAAGGACCAACGTTGGAGACCAGAGCATTATTTTCAACCGTTGGTATATTAAAATCTTGACCATTGGTAAGTGGGGTAGCCACCGCCACCAAGAGAGTCATGTTTTGAATATTTTTGTTTGTAAGTAAGTTTTCCTTACCGGAATTTCCAAAAAACATGCTGCTTAAAGCGCCCACCAGACCAGCAGATACTGATATTGGCAATAGTAAGACAACCAAGATGGCGAGCACCCTTTTGAAGGGTACGCTCCCGTTTGAGTGATTTCTTTTCCATATTTTCCTTAAAAAGTAAGGGAATTTGGAATCATCAGTCTTAGAGTTCTTTAAAATAAGCCTAGGGTTAATGATAATTTAGGATTTTCAGTAAAAAATGGCTTAGTAGAGCCATATTTCAGCACTGCTGTATATCTCAAACACGCTCAAAATTGTATCAAAATTTGACCTCAGGTCAATCAACAATGTGGATTAAAAAAATTGACTTTAAAATTCAACGATGTATAGTGGAAACGCAAGTCTAATCTAAACTTGCTATTTTGTTCGTTGAGAGGAGAAGTGATGACGGAGAAAAGAATGCATGAGATAGCCATTCTCTTAATGAGAGACCATCTTTCAAATAGAGGAATTCACCCAAGTACAAAAGACGAGACTCTGGTCCGTTTCGCTACTAGCTATAAAAGATACGCAACAGAGTGCCTTGCAAACCTTCTGCGTTGCGTATTGGAAGGCAAGAGATACAAAAACAACAACATGGATCTGACAGGAGAAATCTGTTACTCTTGGATAAAGAAAATTTATACAGAAGAAACTTGGTACCTCAATAACAATTTTCGGAGAGGTATTGGAAATAAGGCAAAACACCTAAAAATCTCCACAGTACAACTCATCCAGTTCTACCGTTTGATTCTCATCGAGATAATAAATGAAGAACTGCAACAAACAGAGGAAGAAGTTCCTTTAAGTACTGAGTAAGAAAAGATAAGGTTGATCCTTCTGTATTTTAGAGAGATCCTAAAGGGGTAATGCTAACTCCCCGATTCTGCGGAACAGGGTAAGTGGCGAACAAGAACCTCTCCTCGCTTTTCAAACAGACCCCGTGCGCGCAGGCGGGGTTTTTTCTTTTTTCATCTGCCTCGTGGCAAAATCGGGCCGAAGTCACTGTTAGGCTATTTTCATTACAGATCTTAGTATTCTAGAAGCATTCATTACTTCAATACCTATAACTTTTTTCTTTTCGTCTAACTCTACAGACACACCAGGAGCGACCTCCACAAACTCTTCTTCAATTCCGTTTTGTACGCCAAAATACAGGACATCGCTTCCTTTATCGTAATGCACCATTTTCTGTTTTTTTATAATTTTTTCCATCTCTTGGTCTTTATTCTATTAAATTTTTGCAAAAGTTTCAAGGGGTGAATAGTAATCAATATTATTTCCGATGTGTTTTCTTCATAAGCAACCATCATATCCCTTTCTCCACCATTATATAAGACTCTTTTTATAGCCACTTTATTACCTGTTGCTACATCAAAATATCTTTCTTTTGCGTTTTGATATATTTGTTTGGGAAGTAAAAATGGAATATTTCTCATTTTTATACGAAATTTTAGATGAGAAGAATAAATAATCTCTTTCATTGTATACAATATAACACCAGCGCAATTTTCTGGTAAGATAGACTGATGGATTATTTCGGAGAATTAAATGGGGCGCAAAGAGTGGCGGTAGAGACAACTGAGGGGCCACTCTTGGTGCTGGCTGGCGCCGGAGCGGGTAAGACCAAAACCGTCACCTATCGGATTTTGAATTTAGTCCAAAAAGGGGTACCCCCAGAAAACATCTTGGCGGTCACCTTCACCAACAAGGCGGCTAAGGAAATGGAGGAGAGGATTTTAAAATTACTTGGGGAAAATAAATTGGTAAATAGGCCCATTTCAATAGAGGGTAAGCCGTTTATCGCCACTTTCCACGGACTCGGCGCTTTTATTATAAAAGAAAATTTTAGAGAAGCCGGTGTTAAAAAACATTTTAGTATTTATGACAGGGAAGATTCTAAGCGGGTGGTCAAAGAGGCGCTACAGAAAAATGGCTACGACCCAAAACAATTTGAACCCAGCAAAATACTTTCTATTATTTCTCGGGAAAAGGGCAACTTCGTGGAAGCGTCCGAATATTTTGAGAGAGCTTCAAACGAGTATTTTGGGGGTATTGTGGCTAAAGTCTGGCAAGATTATGAAATAATTTTAAAAAAAGAAAACGCTTTGGATTTTGATGACCTTATTTTGGTAGCAGGAAAGCTCTTGCAAAAAGAGGAAATCAGGAAAATTTATGAAAATAAGTGGCAATATGTTCATATAGACGAATATCAAGATACCAACAAAGTGCAGTACCAAATCGCGGAAGCAATCGCAAGAAAACACCAAAATATATGCGCAGTGGGGGACGTAGACCAAAACATATACAGTTGGCGTGGAGCAAATATTAGAAATATTTTGAATTTTGAAAAGGATTATAAGGGAGCAAAGCTGGTTGTTTTGGAAGAAAATTATCGTTCCACCAAAACAATACTTGCTGTGGCAAACAAAATTATTGAAAAAAATAAATTTAGAAAAGAAAAAATTTTAATAACAAAAAATGCAGTTGGAGAAAAGGTCGGACTCTTTGAAGCCTTAACCGAAAACCATGAGGCAGAGTTCGTCGCCTTAAAAGCAAAGGAGCTACAAAAAAATGGAGTGCCTCTTTCGGAAATAGCCGTACTTTATCGCGCCAATTTTCAGTCAAGAGTTTTGGAGGAGGAGTTTTTGGCCAAAGATGTGCCTTACCAAGTATTGGGAACTAGATTTTTTGAAAGAAAAGAAATCAAAGATATTTTGGCATTTTTGAGATTTTGTTTTAACCCCGAAAGTATCTCTGATTTAAAGCGTATCATAAACGTACCACCTCGTGGTATCGGCAAAACTACTTTGCTTAAAATAGTTGAGGGCAAGGAAGAATCTCTGCCGGCGGGGATGAAAATAAAAATGTCAGTCTTTAGAGAACTTCTGCGAAGAATCAAAAATTTTGCGGTCCAGAATCCTCCTTCAAGAACTATTATGTTTATAGCCGAAGAGGTGGGGTTAAACAAAAATTTGGAAAAAACAGAGGAGGGGACGGAAAGGATAGAAAATATAAAAGAATTGGCCGCACTTGCCTCTAGATATGATAAATTAAATCCAGAAGAGGGGGTGGAAAAATTATTAGAAGACACCTCGCTCACCTCAGATCAAGACAGTGACAAAAAAGAGAAGGACGGGGTAAGACTCATGACGGTTCACGCTTCAAAAGGTCTTGAGTTTGCTTATGTTTTTGTGACTGGTCTAGAAGAAGGACTTTTCCCACATGATAGAAATAATGATGAAAACGTAAGCGAAGAAGAAGCGGAGGAAGAGCGAAGGCTTTTTTATGTAGCTGTCACCCGCGCCAAGAAAAAACTTTTTCTCTCCTATGCTCAAACTCGCACCATTTTTGGCAGTCGGGGAGTGAATATTCCTTCTGAATTTATTTTAGAAATCCCGGACGAATATTTGGAGCGTGAATTTCTAGATTATACCCCAAAACGAAAACCCCTCTTACATATAGAGTTTTAGAATATTGACAATGTTATAACAAAGTATATACTTATAATATGACTACTCAAATAATGTTTAGGCTAGAGGATAAACTTAAAAAGGCCGTGCAAAAGAAGGCTAAAGAAGAAGGTATCACCATTAGTGACTTTTTTAAATCTGCCGCTAAATCTTTTGTTGATGGGAAAATTAATGTGGGTTTGACACTTGAGGAGGAAAGTTTGGATGATTATACAGAAGAAAGCATTCGTAGTCTAAAGAGAGGACTCGCCGATTTTAAGAATGGCAGATTTTTTAGAGCCCGATGAAAATATTCTATTCACAAAAGTTCAACAAAGTATTAATTTCTCTCCCCACTGGAATAAAAAGAATTTATAAAAAACAAGAAAATCTATTTATTATAAATTGGAAGGATCCGCGACTTCACGCCAAAAAAATAATAGGTACAGTGCTCCTCTCTTTTAGAATTACTAGAAAATACAGAGTGTTGTTCAAGTTTGCCGACGAAAATTCAGCTTCATTTTTATCAATCGGCCACCGAAAGGATATCTATGATTAAACATAAAGCTAAAAAATCATTAGGGCAGAATTTTTTGAGAGATAGGGTGATTTTGAAAAAAATTGCTGATTTCGCGCAAATTGAAAAAACAGATGTAGTGGTAGAAGTGGGACCAGGAGAGGGAACACTCACTGAGATTTTGCTCACAAAAGCATCTAAAATAATAGCGATAGAAAAAGATGAAAATCTTGCTAAAAAACTTGAAAACAAATTCAGTCAAGAAATAGCAAGCAACAGATTACAGATAATAGTAGGGGATGTGCTGAAAGTGTCAAAGGGCGTCTTTGAAATGCCTCGGTCCCAAAAGACGCCCCTTGACACTTATAAGCTAGTTGGCAACATTCCGTATTACATAACCGGCACATTATTTAAAAAAGCTTTGGAGTCTGCAAATCCTCCAAAATCAATTACTTTTGTGGTGCAAAAAGAAGTGGCAGAGAGGATAATGGCCCGCGACAGAAAAACCCAGCCTTCGCATAAAGCTACGGCGGGCAAGGAAAGTATTTTGAGTATTTCAATAAAAGCTTACGGAGAGCCTAAATATGGTGGAATTATAAAAGCGGGGAGTTTCTTCCCCAAACCAAAAGTAGATTCTGCCATTATTTCTATAAGGAATATAAGTAAAGACAGATTTAAAATAACCTTTCCAACCACCCTTACATCAAAAAAGGAAAGAAACGAAGGAATTTCTGAAAAAAGATTTTTTGAAATACTAAAAGCTGGATTTGCCCACAAAAGGAAGCTTTTACTAAGCAATCTCGCTGGTGTGTCAAGGTTCAACCTTGACACATTAAGACTGGGAGAGAGTTTTGGGAAATGCGGGATTTCGGAGAAGGCGAGAGCCGAAGATTTGAGAGTGGAGGATTGGTTTAATTTGGTCAAAGAAATATTGAAAGATTAAAGAGTTGCTACCAGATATTAAATTTGGTATTGAAAATTAATTTGTGCACAAAACACAATGCTAACATCTATTGTTGGGTGATATACTTAAGTGGTGATTATGCCAAGTAAAAAAGTTTTAAGTATTTTTATATTAACGACTGCGTTGGTGGGAGCCATCATTATTGCTTTTGGTAGAGATAAGAGTAGCACTGCTATAAATTTTGCAAGCAACTTGGTGGCCGGAGAAAAATTAAACATACCAGAAAATCCAAATTGGCAAAATGAATTGGGCGAAGTGTCTCAAAATACAGAAGGGGTTCAGGCAAAAGAAGAAGTAGGGGCTGGCGGGGAAGAAACCGCCACCGACACCATATCAAAAACATTGATATCAAATTACTTAGCTCTAAAACAGAATGGCTCTTTAAATCAAGAGTCAGCTCAAAAATTGGTAGATCAAACGGCAAACTTGGCTTCCCAATTGGGAGGCGAGGTTACGTTGGAAACAAAACTCAATATTATTTCAGACGGTGGCAAACAGACGATGATTGATTATGGTGAAAATTTGGGAAATATTTTGAGAAATAACAAACCGCAAGAAGTAAAAAATGAGCTAGAAATAATAAGCAGTGCCGTGAGCTCGCGAGACCCTTCAAAAACAGAGGAATTAAATACTATCATTGCTGTTTATGAAAAGAGTGCCGAGGACCTTATTGAAATGCCTGTCCCGCAAACTTTTGTCAAAGCGCATTTGGATATGGTGAACGGCATAATAGGTATGGCAATAGCCCTAAAGGAAATGAGAACTGTCTTTAGCGACCCAATCAAAAGCTTATCATCTATGCAACTATACAAAGAAGGTCTGACTATATTTATACAAGCCAAACAAGCGACAAACGTCTTTATCATTAAAAACAATATTGTTTATAAACAAGGTAGCGGTGGTTACTACTTATTATACGGTATATAATTAATACGAAATAACAAATTTATTAACGAAAGGCTACAAAAATTAAAATTATGAATGAATTTAATAAAAAAATTATAGTCTCAATCTTGACGATTATATTTGTTTTTTCTCCAGTTTTTGCAATACCAGCCCAAGCTCAGTGGGTGATTTATGATCCCATGGATTCAGTAAAAAATTATGGACTTGACGCGTTCGCATGGACAATAGTAATTCTAATAATGGAAAGAATGACGGCTAGTACCGTCAATTGGATAAATGGCGGTTTTAAGGGTAGCCCCGCCTTTGTTACCGACCCTGAGGCCTATTTTAAAGATATTGGTGATAAGGTGGCGGGTCAATACATATTTAGTAATCCAAATCTAAACTTTCTGTGTGGGCCAATACAGGCCAAAATAAGGCTGGCTCTCACTCAAAATTATAATCAAGACAGAGTCTGGCAATGCACCCTAACTCAAGTGGGTAAAAATATGGATGATTTTATGAATAATTTTGAAAATGGCGGTTGGGACAATTTCTTTGAACTAACCCAGAGACAACAAAACAATCCGATCGGGGCATACCTACAAGCTCAAAACGAATTGAATCTTCAGATTGCCACCAGACAAGGGACCAAACAAAAAGAGCTTGACTGGGGTAATGGTTTTATGTCTTTTAATGAATGTACAAAGCATGGGGTAGCAACCACAAGAACGGTAGAAGAGGGTGGAAGATTTGAATTACAAGCAGACGGATCTAATAAATATATAGAGGGCACAAAAAAGCAGGTTACCGATCCGCCCCCATGTATTTCGGAAAAAACAAGTACTCCCGGATCGGTTATTTCAGATCAACTAAATAAACAGCTTGGACTTGGACAAGATAAACTGGTAGTAGCAGATGAAATAAATGAAATAGTAAGCGCGCTTCTTAATAAACTTGTTTCGTCAGTAGTGGGTGGCATAGGAAAAGGGTTGAGGAGCTTGAGTAAACCCGATGCAACAACCGGTAATCAAGTATTTAGTGAGCAGCTATCAACTGTGGAGACAACTGTTGATTATTTTGGTTCTTCTCAAAATACAGGCATATTGGATATACCACCGCCAGATCCATGTGCGGGAGTAGGAGTAACCCCTCTCTGCCCATTCGAAACTCAAGTTTGTAATTCAACAAGTCCGTTATACAACCCCGCAGATCCATCTTGTACTACTGTGCCATAATCCCGTCAAAGATTAAATAATTTATGAAGCCCGCAAATATTATAAATAAAAAAAACAGAAAGTTTGTTATCTCTAATTGGATAACACTTGGAATACTGACGGTTGTTTTGGTGGGGGTTTCAATCCCATCTGTTGTGTTTGGGGCAGAATGTACGCCAGCAGAATTAGCGGCTGGTGGTAGAAATCAAACATTTTCAGCAACCGGAGCATCTACAGTGGCTTGTGTAATGCCGACCCAACCAGGACAAAACAGTTCAGTGGCGGGAGTGGCTGTTGATTATTTAGTCTCGCCCCTTTTTCAAGGTATTGCAAGACTTTTGATGGGTTTTTCATCTCTTATCTTAATGTTGAGTGGACTTATATTTGATAAGGTAATCGATTTTTCTATTGTAAAAATGGCGACAAACATTGGCGACCCCAATGGAGTAGGCGGCAGTATCACCGTTGCTTGGGCAACTCTGCGAGACGTGGCCAATATATGTTTTATATTTGTACTTCTTTATGCCGCATTTAAAGCAATGTTTGAGCTAAACTTCGGAAGTATCGGCAAAACAATCAAAGATATTATTATCGTAGCTCTGCTTATAAACTTCAGTTTATTCTTTTCCAAAGTAGTTATTGATGCGTCCAATATCGTGGCTGACGGTTTTTACAAGTCAATAGCAAGTAATACGGCCACACTAGATGCCTCTGGAAACCGAGTTGAGGGGAAATTTTCAGGAATTTCGGCAGGTTATATGAATATGCTTGGAATGCAAACATTTTATAGTGCCAATGTTTTGGATAATCCAAATTTAAAAGATCCTGTTCAAATTTTGATCATCGGCATTATGACTTCGGTGTTTATGCTAATCGCCGCTGTTATATTTTTGATAGCCGGCATAATGTTTGCTGCCCGCTTTATTATACTTATTTTCTTAATGATACTTTCTCCTCTAGCGGCAATCGCGTTTATCTTCCCCAGCCCCGGGATAAAAAAACACTTTGACGAATGGTGGAATGCCTTGGTGGCCCAATCATTTTTTGCCCCTCTCTATTTTGCCTTAACTTGGGTTGTTTTTAAACTTGGCACTTCTCTTGTCAAGATAAATCCAGCAACAGGACCGTGGACAGAACTAACAACCAATCCTCAAAGCGCCATGGCCCTAATAGTTAACTACGTCTTAATCATCGGCTTTTCCATAGCCGCACTTGTCTTTGCCAAAAAAATGGCAAGCTCAACGTATGGGTTTAAAGAAATTTCCGGTGGCATCGGCACCGTAGCTATTGGTGGAGCCGCTTTAGCGGGGAGAACTGTTATTGGTAGAGGATCTAGTTTGATATCCGAAACTCAAAGAGAGAAGTGGTCAAAATCGGCGACTGGCAGAGCTGGACTTTGGTTGGCTAACAAAGGAGGTAAAGCCAGTTATGATGCGCGCGGTTTGGCTGATACAAAATTAGGTAAAACTATTGGTGCCAGTGATGTAATGGGTATAGCCGGTAAAGCTGGGGGAGTAGGAGGATTTGTTAAGGCAGTAGAGGATAAGGCCAAAGAAAAAGCCAAGTATGCAAAAGGGGTTTATGGGCAGACCGATACAGAAAAAGAAGCATTTGAAAAAGCAAAGAAAGATGAGGAAGCAGAAATTAGAGCGGGGAGGGCAACAGTTGCAAATCAGACAAAATCAGAAGCAGATAGAGCCGAAAATGAGAGAAGGAGAGATTTGAACGACAAACTGAAACCGTACACAGAAAATCAAGAGAATATAAAGAGAGAGAAACAAGAAAAAGAAAGGGAGCTAGATGTTGTAAGAAGAAGTGGTGATGTGGCCAGAACAGAAATGGTGAGAAAAGAGCTTGATTCCATAAATACAAGATTATCAAATGAAATAAAATTGAAAGAAGAAGCCAAAAAAGAAATTGAGGAAAATGATGAGATTTATAAAAAGTTGGCAGAAGTTGCTAATGACAAAAAGGATGTGGCAAAAGAAGCAGAAAAGAGAAAGAATAAAAAGGAAATAGATGATGAGGAATATTCAGAAAGCACGCAGAAAATGAAGAAAGCTGGTGAAGAAAGACAAAAAGCTTATGCAGAAAAAACAAGAAGTGGTAGTCCAGTATCAACTTCATCTGGGGCTATTGTTGGTGGTGTTCTGGGTGGACTAGCCGGTCCAATTGGCTCCGTTATAGGAGCTGGTATTGGTGCCGGTATTGGAAAATATGCTGGAGGGAAAATGCCAGAGAAATTTAATTGGGCGGGTAATAAGGCTGCCGCAAGAGAGATAATGAAACAGGCTAAAGGAAAATCACCTAACGAAAAAGCGGCTGATTTATTAAAAGAGATGAAAGAAGCAGAAGACAAGGCAAAGGGCGGAGGTGGTGGAACACCTACGCCCCCTCCACCTCCTCCCCCACCCACCACCACCTAGCCCATAAATTATGGATTACAAAGAAACAATAAAAGAAAGGCTGAACATTTTATCTCCTCAATTGAGAGCTTTTATATTGGATGAAAATTGGAGAAAAGATACAGAAAAAATTGGCAAACAATTCAATTTTGATGAAGAAAAGTATGCTTCCTTTGAAAATGAAGTTTTTCTTGTTCTTTTGTGTTTTGAACCCAAAAATGATTTTGCGGAAAATATAAAAAGGGAGTTGGAAATAGATTCTAATATGGCGGGGTGGGTCGCTGAAGATGCGGAGAAAAACATTTTTAACAAAGTGACAAATGAAATAAATTTAATGTGGCAAAACGAAGAGAAAGCAGAAAAGTCGCCACAAAACAATGTGGGGACAAGCTTTGAAAAGATAATATTAAATCAAGCCAAGGCGATGAGGGTTGCAGAAGTGCCTAGTAATTTACCAACTGATGAACAACAAGGGAGGGAACTGCCAAAAATAATTCACAATTACATTGCTAGCGACGATCCATACAGAGAACCGCTTCAATAATTAACCTAATTTCTAATTGACCTAATTAACCTAAACAATGAACGAAACCCGAACTTCAATAAAAACAAAGGGTTGCAAACTTTTTTTGAGATTTAGTTATTTATTATTGGACATTTTTTAGAATAATTAGAGGAATTAGAATAATTAGAAATTTAACACTATGCGTTTTCAAATTCCACAATTTATAGATGTTGAAGATAAAATATTTGGGCCATTTACCCTAAAGCAGTTTATCTATTTGGCTGGAGGAACATCGGTTGCGGTAGTCTCGGTTATGTTTTTGGGTAAATTTTTTGGACTTTTGGTTGCTTCGCCTGTTGTTATTTTGGCCTTGGCTTTAGCTTTTTATAAGATAAACAACCGCCCTTTTGTACACGTCTTAGAATCGGCTTTCAAATATTTTACCAAAGATAAGTTATACATCTGGCACAAAAAAGAACCCGAGGAAGAGTACGCCAAAGAAAGATCTGCCAATGGTAAGTACACTTCGCTCATAGTGCCCAATTTATCTGGAAACAAGCTTAAAGATATGAATTGGGAATTGGATGTGAGGAAGAAAGAGGACGAACGTAATAAATTAACCTAATTGTCCTAATTATTCTAATTTCTAAAAAAATCCAAATGACCAAAGATAGGAAGTATGACTTGGAAGAGCGGGCAGCAAAATTTGGAGAAAAAATATTAACATTTTGTAAAAAGATTCCCAAAGATGAGATTACCAAACCACTCATAAATCAGTTGGTAAAATGTGGCACAAGTGTTGGGGCAAATTATTGTGAAGCAGATGATGCAGAAAGTGGCAAGGATTTTAAACACAAAATTGGAATATGCAAGAAAGAATCCAGAGAATCAAAACACTTCCTAAGAATGTTTGCTGTTGTAATTCCAGAACATAGAGACGAAGTTGCGAAGTTGTGGTTAGAAGCAAAAGAGATTAATCTGATTTTCAATAGTATCTATAATAAGGTAAAATGATTGGGTAGTTGGAGATTGGTTATTTTTTAGGTTAATTAGGTCAATTAGAATAATTAGAAATTATATTGTTATGCCAAAGAATGCAACCCAAGAGTTTGTGCCTATAGATGACGTGAGAGACGGTATTGTTATTTTAAAAGATGGCGGTATGCGGGGGATCCTCATGGCGTCGAGTATAAACTTTGCTTTAAAATCAAACGACGAGAGACAGGCCATACTTTTGCAATTTCAAGATTTTTTAAATTCTTTAGACTTCTCCATCCAGATTTTAATTCAGTCCAGAAGGCTTGATATCAGGCCGTATATCGCCCTTTTGGAAGGTCGGTATAAAGAGCAAACCAATGATCTGATGAAAATTCAGATAGAACAATATATGGCCTTTATAAAAAGCTTCACCGAAGGGACAAACATTATGACTAAAAACTTTTTTATAGTAATCCCATATGATGCGGCCATCATATCTTCCAAAGGTGGCTTTTTGTCAGGTTTCAGCAGGAAAGAGCAGAGTAAAGAAGTAAAAGAAGAAGATTTTGAAGAGAAGAAAAATCAATTAGAGCAAAGGATGTCGGTAGTAGAACAGGGACTCTCGCGTTGCGGAGTCAGGGTTGCCAAACTTGGCACCGACGAGACCATTGAGTTATTTTATAAAATATTTAATCCGGGAGAATCAGAGAAGCCCATTAAAATTAATTAAAATATGTTTGGATTTTTTAAGAAAAAAGAAAAAAATGATTTTGTGACCACTTCTATCTTGCCGAGGTCCATCACCGAAAGCTCCGAATTAGAGCTCCGAGATATTTTGGCACCCAGCGCCCTTAAGGTAAACACCAAAGAGCTCAATCTGGGAGAAAAGGTGGTTAGAAGCTTTTTTGTCATATCTTATCCAAGGTTTCTTTCGGAAGATTGGTTCTCGCCAGTTATAAATATGGACAAAATGTTTGATATCTCCATATTCATTCACCCCTTAGAGACAGCAAAAATTTTGAGAAGTTTTCAAAAAAAGGTGGCCGAAGTTCAAAGCCAAATCAGAATGAGAGAAGAGAAGGGGTTGGTGAGAGACCCCATGCTTGACACCGCGTATGGAGACCTGGAAAATCTGCGCGACCAGTTGATGCAGGCCCAAGAAAAGATGTTTGAAATGGGTCTTTATATTTCAATCTATGCGGGCAATAGCGAAGATTTAGATAAGGCTGAATCTGAAATAAAATCAATTTTGGAATCAAAACTTATCTATGTTAAGCCCGCCCTTTTCCAACAAGAACAAGGCTTTAGAAGCATTTTGCCAACCGCCAAAGACGAGCTCTCGGTTCACTCAAAAATAAATTCTTCGCCACTTTCTTCTCTTTTTCCATTCATCTCTTTTGACCTCACTTCTGATAAGGGGATTTTGTACGGTATCAACAGGCACAACTCATCACTTGTCCTTTTTGACAGATTTTCTTTGGAAAATTATAACTCCGTCACTTTTGCCAAAGCGGGGGCAGGCAAATCTTTTGCTATAAAGCTTGAGATACTGCGCACCCTAATGTTTGACGCCGAAGTGATTGTGATTGATCCAGAAAACGAATACGAGTATATGGCCGAGGCGGTCGGTGGTAGATATTTTAATATTTCTTTAAATTCCGATCACCACATAAACCCTTTTGAGCTCCCGATCCCAGCCGAAGATGAGTCCACGGCGAGCGTCTTGCGAAGCCAAATTATAAACCTGGTAGGTCTCTTCCGTATAATGATGGGAGGCCTTTCTGCCGAAGAAGATGCTTTGATTGACCGCGCCATCACCGAAACTTACGCCCTAAAAGACATTACTATTGATTCTGATTTTAAAAACGTAGAACCACCGCTTCTCTCTGATTTTGAAATGGTACTCTCCGGTATGGAAGGAGGGGAGTCTTTGGCTCAGAGACTCTCAAAATACACCAAGGGTACTTGGTCAAACTTTATAAACAGACCTTCAAACATTGATATCAACAAAAAATTTATAGTTTTTTCAATTAGAGATATGGAGGATGAGTTGAAGCCGGTGGCGATGTATATCGTCACCCATTATATTTGGAACGCCATCAGAAGAGAACTGAAGAAAAGGCTTTTGGTAATTGACGAAGCTTGGTGGATGATGAAATCCGAAGACACCGCATCCTTCCTTCTTTCTTTGGCAAAAAGAGGCAGGAAATACTATTTGGGGTTAGCGACCATCACCCAAGATGTGGACGACTTTTTGAAATCTCCTTATGGCACACCTATTATCTCAAACTCTTCCATTCAAATTTTGCTAAAGCAGTCGCCAACGGTGATAGACAAACTACAACAAGTCTTTAACTTAACCGACGAAGAAAAGTATTTACTTTTGGAATCAGGGGTGGGGGAAGGTATATTTTTTGCCGGACTTAAACACGTTGCTATAAAAATAATCGGCTCTTATACTGAAGAGCAGATCATCACCACTGACCCATCCCAGATTTTGGCCATGAAAAAACAGAAAAAAGATTTGGAAGGAAAATAAAATATGGACGAAAATTCTGCACAACAAAATCAGACCGTTTTAAGAAGGCCGGTAAGACCAATACCTCAAGAAGTGGCACCGAGAAAAATGAGAATAAAAATATGGATGGGGTGGGCGCTTATTATTTCAGCCATTTGTGTTGATTTGGTAGAACTTTTGGGTGGTTATATAAGTTTTGAAATAATAGCCACCATTGTCGGTTGGGTTGCCTCATTTGTATTTTGGGTTTGGTTTTTAATCCTTGGGGTACCTTATTCTTCAAACACGAAAAAGTTTGTTATGGCCATCATAATGAATTTGTTAGAGATTATCCCAGGACTTGACGCTATCCCAGTTTGGTTCCTTTGGACGCTTGGGATGGTTACCATTGTGGGAATGGTTAGAATGGAAGATAAGGGGGAGAAACCAAGCATAATTGGCGGATTCCTTGAAGGTTTCGCACTCGCAGAAACGCTCAATCCGGTAGCATTGCCAATAGCCATAGGAACAACGGGGTTGAATAGAGCAAGAAGATTTGTAAAGAGGAAGGCCGGTGTGGGACAAGCTAATTGGGTTAAACAGGACGAAGAGACGGACAACGCAGATACCGCGATGGGTAGCATAGATGGGTAGCATAGACCGAATTCAGCAAATTAAAAACAAGTATCAAAGCAAAATAAGCCCGTTCGAAAAAAGTCTGGGAGTAATGTTTTGGATTTAAAAAAGAATATTAATGTGGGGGTAGGGAAGTAGAAACCAATTTCATAATTTCATCTTTTACTTTTTCAGGATGAGGAATTTGGTGAAATTTGAACTTTTCTTCTGTACCAGCAGTTTGCACTTGTAGATCGCCAAAATGCAAAATAGTTTGAACAAAGCCCCTTGTTTCTACCGAAATATCTTGGATCCGAGTCAAATGTAGTTCAGAAATCGTCCGATTAAAGAATCCGTGTTGAGCGCTATCAATAATCCGCCTGTTAGTAACGATCCAAACATCTAAAGTATACATAGTAAGAGCGTAGAAAATGCCAGACCAAATCAAAAGATACCAAATACTAGAAACAAAAAAGAAGCTGGCCAAAAGATCGTTTGAATATAGAAAGGAAGAAAAGGATAGTCCTACGGCTATCGGTATCAAAGCAAGGAACAGGAAGACCACTAAGCGTGTAAGGATAAAAAACGGGTGGCGACGTATGAGCAGGAGAGTCTTTTCATCTTTTTCTTCACCCGCAAAAGAATTGTCTGAATCTATAAAAATTGAAAAGAATGATTTCATTGTGTATTTGTAATATTAAAAAGGCTACTGCTTATTTTTTCAAACTGGTTTTTTAAAGTTGTCAGATCAATACTTACAAAGAATACAGCGCTCACAAAAAACAAACAAACGGATCCCAAGAGAAATACTACCGCAAATTTTTTGGGCTCTGTGCCTACACCAAAACGAGTTAAGTGGTATAAAATAATAAAATTAAATAGCCAATAGGCAAGGGTGGAGACCAGTAGGAGGGCGACAAAAATAAACTTAGCGGAAACAAAATCCATATATTCACAGTATACAATATTATAAACATCTAGTGAACAATAAATAAAGAAGGTGGTATAATGTGGAAAATGTTAGATAAATTTATAAAACTTTTAATACTAGTTGGAGTAGGGATGATATTTTTACCAAGTCCGACTTGGGCCCAAGTAAATATAAATATTCCTTTTGCTTTATCTAATGAACTTGGCGTTGAGATTATTCCAAACTATCCGGAGCCAAATACTGTGGTTTTTATAAATCTCACTTTATACACAGATGACTTGAATTCGGCAGATATCAACTGGTACAAAGACGGTAAATCTGTTTTGAGTGGCAAAGGAGAAACAAAATATTCTTTTAGGATGGGTGGTGTGGGGGAAGAGACAACGATAGAAATAAAAATCAAACTTTTGAGCGGGGCCTCTTTTTCAAAATCTTTTACCTTAAATCCAGCCAGTGTAAACCTTGTTTGGGAAGCCAATTCTTTCGTACCACCATTTTATAAAGGTAAGGCCTTGCATCCAAGACAAGGAGGCTTGAAGGTTGTCGCCATGCCAGAATTTGTCAAAGGGGGCAAAAGGGTTCTCCCTCAAAATTTGATCTACCAATGGTCAAACGGGATAAATGTCTATCAGGATCAGTCTGGTTATGGCAAAAGTGTGATTATTTTAAATGGGTCTCTCCTTGGTAGGGTAGAGAATATAGAAGTTTTGATAACCGATCCGGTAAACAATTTGGTAGCTCAGGGTTTTATTGATATCTCGCCTACAGATCCAGAGATAGTTTTTTATGAAAATAGCCCATATTATGGACACTTGTTTGACCTAGCCATAGAAAATCCCTTCACTTTAAAGTCGGAAGAGGTTCAAATTTTAGTAGCTCCATATTACTTCAGTAAAGACGGAGGAAGCTCGCTTATATACAAGTGGCGACTCAATGGCCAAACGATTCCAGATTTGTCAGGCTCTCGAACTGCTGTTTTTAGAAAACCGGAGGATGAAAAAGGGCAGTCCGTTGTTTCTTTACAAATAGAAAACACAAGCAGAGTTTTACAGCAAGCGGATGGAAGTTTAATAATGAATTTTAGTGATTAAAAAATGAAAATATTTAAAATTAAAAGAATATTTTTGGAAGTAGCAGTATTTACCATACTACTAATACTTATATTGCCTACAATACAGGCCGTAGCAGCAGAGGGTGATTATACTGTTTTGGCGCCACTACCCGGAACAACAAAAGGGGTCTGCAATCCTGATGCAACACCACCCGATCCAAATTGCGAAACAACATTAGCAAAATACCTGCCCGGAGTATTTAAACTAGCCATTGGTCTTTCGGCTGTCTTTGCAGTACTAATGATTGTAATTGGGGGCTTTCAATATATGTCTACTGACGCCATCCAAAAGAAAAGTGATGGTAAAGAGAGGATAAAAAACGCCGTTTTTGGTTTGGTGTTGGTTATAGGCGCTTGGCTTATTCTAAACGAAATCAATCCAAACCTTCTAAACCTTAACTTAAATATAGAAAAGGTCACCACAATTGCCCCAAAAGGTATATTAGGAGGAGAACTCTCGGCCGGAACAGGGGGGATATTTCCGGGATATACACTCACTCAAGCCCAAGTAGATACAAATACAGCAATGAGGAATGACTTGAAAAATAATTATGGCATAGATGTTAATGCTGGCCCATGCACAACTGGAGGAACCAGTGGTTGCACCAATCTTGTTGGTATGACGGCAACAACTTTTAAGGGCGTTACTGACTTAAAAAGTGTTTGTGGTTGCAACATAACAATATCTGGTGGCACAGAGGGCGGTCACGCATCACATGGCCCCAACATGCCACCCATAGATTTGCGGTTTGATACCAATCTAGATAAATATATATTGGATAACCAGGTGTCAGGAGTAGCACCACAAACAATACCGGGAGTCGGAATTGTTTATACAAGCAAAGTGGGCAATAGAAACGCTACTTTCTTAAAAGAATATGATCATTGGCACGTTGTATTTGAATAAAACAAAATGAGTAAAAAAATATTATTGATAATAGGAATATTGGTACTGGTGGGGATAGCGGCATTTTTGATTTTAACTTCAAAGCCACAGGCAGAAGAGGGGGGTCGAGTAGGATTTTCAATTAGAGATTTTCTGCCATTTGGCAAAAGTGTTGATACAGACACAGACACCGAAACAAATACCGAAGAGGGTTCCTCAGATGAAGAGGTGGATGTTCCAACAAATACACCAATACCAAAACTCAGAAAAATATCAAGTGAACCGGTGGCAGGTAGTGTTATTTTCAATGTTGGCACCACCAGTATAGTCAGATTTGTAGAAAAGGGGACTGGCAATGTTTACGAAGTTAAATCTGACTCGCTGAAAATCGACAGACTTTCCAACACTACTATTCCAAAAATAATCAGGGCTTTTTGGTTACCAAATGGATCTGGATTTTTGGCTCAGACACTTTTGGCCGAGAGTGAGATTATAGAAACCAGTTTAGTAAAATTAAATAAAAACAAAGAAAGCCTTGCTTCCGAAAACTTGACACCATTTGGTACAACAATAGGAAAACTGCCTACGGGTATCAAAGAAATCACCATAAAACCCGACGGTACTAAGATTTTTTACTACACCACCACAGGATCATCAAACTGGTTTGTGTCTAACCCAGACGGCACAGCTACAACAGTAGTTATGGCCCACCCACTCACAGAATGGCTTCCAAAATGGGTCTCTGGCAACACTATAATATTGCAGACCAAAGGAAGCTCGGAAGCCATAAGTTATGCTTATTCTTTTGATGTTTCAAACAAAACATTAAAGAATGTGGGGGTAGGATTTACCGGTCTTTCTATAAACCCAAACCTTAGCGGGTCTTTGAGTGTTATTTCAAGTGGTGGCGCCACCCCCCAATTATTTGTTGTGGAAAACAAAAGCACCGCTTTAAAAACCCTGGGTGTAAACAGTCTAGCCGAAAAATGCGTCTGGCTAAAAGAAAAGAGTCCGACTATTTATTGCGCCGTACCAAACCAAATACCTGGTGGTAATTACCCAGATGTTTGGTATAAAGGGTTGGTTTCCACCGAAGATTACGTAATAAAAATAGATATTGATAACAATATTACTTATACTGTTGGTGATTTTTCTTTACTAACTGATCAAAAAATTGATGCGACAGATTTAATCCTCTCTCCCGACGAAACTCATCTCGTTTTCCGTAATAAAATTGATGGTTTTTTGTGGATGCTTAGACTAGAGGAATAAAAAAGCCAAAGGCGACCTTTTTGGAAATTTTCTTCAAAGGTCGCCTTTGGCTTTTTTATACTATTTTAACCATCTGCCTTCTCACATACACATCTTGAGCAATACCGACGAAGTTGCTGACAAACCAATATAGAGCAACGATGGCTGAAATTTTCCAAGAAATAAAAAATACAATAACCGGCATTGTGTACTTCATTTGTTTAGCCATTATTGCCCCGAAGTCTTGATTGGATTTGCCCGCCTTCGCTGAAGCTACGGTGGGCGAAGCCAAATGCATCTGCCAAAAACTGGTAACGGCCGCAAGAAGTGCCAGAACAATACTTTTTTGAGATACATCCCAAAGACCCAAGAAATGCATAGAAACCGAGGCCGGCACCTTTATAAAGGAGTAGAGGAGGGAAGTGTCAATACTAGGTAAGCCTGATTTGAAAAATATATAGTAAAGAGAAAATATAATAGGAATTTGGATAATAACGGTTAAAATACTAGAAAATGGGTTGATATTGTTGGTTTTGTAAAATTCCATTATTTTAACAGCTTGTTCTTGTTTATCTTTGTATTTTTCTTTTATTGACGAAAGTTCTCCCTCCTTTTCTTTCATTTTGGCCTGAGCGATGGTTGATTTTTTGGCAAGAGGATAGAGAATTACTTTTACCAGTATAGTTAGGATAACTGTGGCCAAACCGGCATCAATCCAACTTATGTTTAAAATAAGCACTAAAATATTGTAAAGTGGTATGTAAACTATTGTTTTAAAGAAGGCTATCATTTAATATTGATTCAAGATTTTTAATAATTTCCTCGTCGTCTTTTGGTATCATTTTGAAAGAAAAGACCGCTAGTGTGTTTGGTTTTATTTTTGAAATATATTTTTTTAATAAACGATACCCGGCGCGCCGTAGCCTATTTCGCACTACTGCACTTTTTGATATTTTCTTTGAAACAGAGAAACAAAAACGGCTTTGGGAGTCTCCTTTCAAAACAAATCTTAATAAAAAAAGACTGTTTCCGAACACTTTAGCCCCACTCGACAACAATGGGAACATTCTCCTTGGAATTCTTCTGTTTTTAGGAAACATTATTAGACTGCTATTTTCTTACGACCCTTCTGGCGACGCCTTTTAAGCACTTTCAAGCCATTTGAGCTTTTGCTGCGTTTCAAAAAACCGTGGGCTTTGGCTCTTTTCCTTTTTTTGGGTTGATACGTAATTGACATCTCGTTAGAAGTTAGCTCTTAAAAATTGTTAACCAGTTATTAACAGATTATAAACAAATTCCAGAACAAATACAAGTTCCTTAAATATAAATTGAATATATAATGGTTTGCATGGATACTAAAGAACTCTGGAACAATGTTTTGTTGGAGATAGAAATATCTGTCTCCAAAGCAAATTTTGCGACATGGTTTAAGGAAACTAAGATATCTGGCTTTGAAAATGGAATAATTTATTTAAGCGTGCCCAACACCTTTGTCCAAGAGTGGCTTATGAAGAAATTTCATAATCTTGTCTTAAAACTTTTAAGACAATCCTCCGAATCAATCCACACCCTTGAGTATGTCATCAAAGAGGAGAGTAAGGCTAAAAACCAATACATACCAACAAAAACCTCCTCCCCAACAAAAGAGTTGCCTCTGTCTGAATACTACATAAACAAAGATGATAATCTAAACCCGAGATATACTTTTGAATCGTTTGTTGTTGGTCCGTTTAACGAGCTAGCATACGCCGCAGCTCAAGCGGTAATAAAAAATCTTGGGATAACCTACAACCCATATTTTATTTTTGGAAATACCGGCCACGGCAAAACACATTTAATCCAAGCAATGGGCAACGCCGTAAAAGCAATAGACCCATCAAAAAAGATTTACTACTTCACTTCCGAAAAATTCTTTAACGACTACGTATCTTCCGTTCAGGCAAACAAAGTAAACCAATTTAAAGAAAAGTATAGGAAATATGACATGCTAATAATGGATGATATCCAATTCCTTTCAGGTAAAGAAAAAACTCAAGAAGAGTTGTTCCATATCTTCAACTCTATGAAAGACGAAAATAAGCATATTGTTTTCTCTTGCGATAAACACCCAAATTTTGTGACTGGTCTTGAGGATCGTTTAAAGTCCAGGTTTGCCGCTGGCATGGTTATTGATATCCCAGCCCCAGATCATGAGTCAAGACTAGCTATTATAAAATCCAAATGTTCCAGTATAAACCTTTTTATAGACGAGGTTGTTATGGATTATTTGGCTGATTCTATAAAGGGTAACATTAGGGACTTGGAGGGTGTTATAAATTTAATTGTCTGCCAAACAGAAACCAAAAATAAAATTTTAACCTTAAATGAGGTTAAGGATTTGGTAAAAAATAGTATCAAACAAAAGAAGTTAATGTCATATAAGGAGGTTGTTAAAATAATTTCTGATTTTTATAAAATAGAAGAAGAAACTATTTATGAAAAAACAAGAAAAAAGGAGGTAATTAAACCAAGACAAATAATAATGTATATTTTGAGAGAAGATTTTAGTATTTCTTATCCTTCTATTGGGGAAAAGTTGGGTGGTCGAGATCACACTACTGTTATCCATTCTTATGAAAAGATAAAAAATGAAATCAGAAGTGATACTTTATTGTTAAAAGAAATACAAGAAATACGTTCTATTATAGGTTAATTATGTGTTTATAAGATGTTTATAATATGTGTAGTAGTTGTTTTTAAAAAATAAAGATTTAAAAAAATAAATCAGTAACAATCAAATTATAAACATAATTTTTAAATTTAAAAATCAATAGTATGTTAAAAAATAAAGATTTAAAAATTCATCCACATATCCACAGATATATAGGAGTTAAAAAATAATAATTTAATAAGAAAACTAAAATGAAAATAGAGTGTGATAAATCAAAAATAGAAGTTGTTATCCAAAAAACATCCAAATTAGCTAACAAACACTTAACATTACCAGTTCTTTCTTGTGTTTATTTTGATGTTTTAAGTGATAATAAATTAATAGTAAAATCTACAAATTTAGATATTGGTGTAGAAATAGAAACAAAAATTAAAACAATAGAAAAAGGGTGTTTAGCTGTTCCAGCAAACATTTTATTAGGTGTATTATCTTCAATTAAAGATGAAAGATTAACTTTTGAAACCAAAGATAATAATCTTAAAATATCATCAAATAAAAATTCAGTAGTTATTAAATGTTTACCATACGAAGATTTCCCAAGTATTCCAAAACTTGTGCCAAACTCATCAATAAATGAGGACGAAAAGCTAATAAAAATAAATTGTCATGATCTTATTTCTGGATTTAAATCTGTTTGGTACAGCGCCTCAAACTCAAGCATTAAACCAGAACTATCAAGTGTATATGTGTTTAAAGAAGATGGTGGTTTGGTTTTTGTTTCCACTGACTCATTTCGTTTGGCAGAGAAAAAAGTTAACATCAAAAATATTGTTGATTTTCCTCAAACCCTCATCCCTTATAAAAATGTTTCAGAAATTATAAAACTATTTGATGATTTTAATGGAGATATAAGTATTATTTTTGATAGAAACCAAGCGGCTTTTATTGCTCCAGATATGTATGTGGTCTCAAGGCTTATAGATGGGTCTTTTCCAGATTACAAACAAATAATACCAAAAACGTTTGGTACTACTATAACAATTTTAAAAAATGACCTTATAAATTCAATAAAAACATCAAATATTTTTTCAGACTCTTTAAACCAAGTTAAATTAAAAGTGGATATTAAAAATAAACTATTAAATATAGAGTCAAAAAACAATGATATAGGTGAATCTAAAGAGTCTATAAATGCTCTAGTTTCTGGGGACGATATTGAATTAAATTTTAACAGTAAATACATAATAGATTGCATACAATCCATTCCTTCTGACAGTTTAGTCCTAAATTTTGGTGGCATGGGCAAACCATTAGCCATTAGTGGTGCGACAGACAAAAGCTTTCTTTATATTGTGATGCCAATGAATAGATAAAGATCTTATAATATGTACAACATATCAGGGTTTCTTCATAAATTTTTAAATCTTGAAAGGGATAATAATACAAAATTGTCTGTAATTTTAGAGACAATAAAAAAAGAAACAGATATAGAACTTTCCAAAGAAATGTTAGAAATAAAAGGAGACAATTTAAAAATAAATTGCAACCCCGTCTTCAGAAACGAAATTTTTATGCACCAATCTCAAATTGAAAACTCGCTAAAATCTTCAAAAATCTTTTTGAAGATTATCTAACCTCACCCCGATCCCTTTCGGGATCTGCCCCTCTCCTAGAAGCAGGAGAGGGGAGAAATAAAGAAAAAACTTAATTACCCAATTAAGTTGACATAACCCATCTTAATTAACAAAATAACTTTTAATTTTATCTAAAACCTTTTCTATATCTTTGTCTACTTCGTTATTGTGTATTCTAAGCACTCTATATCCAAGTTCTGTAAAATATTTATCTCTAACCATATCATATTCTTGAGCCTCTTTTGAATTATGAATTTCTCCATCCACTTCAATAATAAGATTGTGCTTCTGACAATAAAAATCAGCGATATATCCACCAACACTATGTTGTCTTTTAAACTTGACCCCCGATTTACTATTTCTTAATTCAAACCACAGATCTTGTTCCGATCTAGTAGAATTTTTTCTTAATTCTTTTCTTCTGTCACGAAGACTTTGATTATTATGTATCCATTTCATTTTTTATCTTTTTTCTTCCCCCTCTCCTGCTTCTAGGAGAGGGGCAATCCGACGCAAGTCGGATGGGGTGAGGTTTGTAGCGGTAAAAATTTAATCTAATGTAAACGGTAAATCGTTAGAAAGGCCATGATCTTGTGCCCAGATGCGGACGCCGTATTCCCAGCGTTCAAATTGAGGGTCTACAGATGGATTTTCTGGGTAAGATCCATTAGGGTCGTCTTTGTTTACCCAATTTAAGATAGAGTGGACACCCCCCGAAACAGTCGACACTCCAGATGTTGAAGTGGCCAAGATGCCCCCTTGCCAAATACCTTGTAAAACTGGCTTTGTTTTAGATTTATCTCCAACTAAAGGTTCCTCAAATTGTTCGTCTGGTATCTTGGCCAAAGCTTGATCCATAAAAGCTCTCCAAACCGGAGCTACAATAAAACCAGCCACTTTTTTCTCCATTGGGGTGTTGTCGTTATTGCCAGCCCAACTACCCACCGCTATATTTGGAGTATAACCCATTATCCAAGCATCTTTGTAGTTGTTGGTGGTACCCGTTTTTACAGCCACATCTCTGTTTGAAAAATACAAAGCTGAAGTTTGACCAAATGACGGTGCTCGAGCTTCGTTGTCAGAAAGAATGCTTGATATTTTTAAAGCAATTTCTTTATCTAAGACCTGAATTGGTTTGGGATCATGCTTTTCTAAAATTTCTCCGTTTTTATTTTTTATTTCAATAACGGGGGTAATATTTGTTTTTATACCGTTATTTGCAAAAACTCCGTAGCCTGCTGTTAGTTCAAGTGGAGTGACCTCGCCACCCCCCAAAACCAAAGTGAGTCCATAATCTCCCTTATTACTCAAAGATTCTATACCCATATCTCTTGCCAATCGTATAGATTCACTTAGGCCGGCTAAATATAAAACTTTTACCGAAGGTACGTTGATAGATTGAGCCAAAGCATTTCTTAGTGTAATTGGTCCCCTAAAAACATTGTCATAGTTGTCTGGTGCATAACACCCGTTGTCCATTGTTAAATTGTTTGGGGCACACATAGTTGAAAATTGAGTCTTTAAATCAAAGACAACCGTTTCTGGGCTGAAGCCTTTATAAAAGGCTTCAGCGTAAACAAAAGGTTTGATGGTAGATCCGGGCTGTCTTTTAGCCAAACTTACATTAAAAGCCCCATCAATTTCTTTATCAAAATAATTCCTTGACCCAACCATGGTCAGTATTTCTCCGGTTTTTGGGTCTGTGGCTACAATAGAAATGTTTTCTGCGTTAAACTTCTTCTTATTTTCTAGAGCATAATCATAAGCTATCTTTTCACCAATTGATTGCAGGTCATAATTTAAAGAAGTTGTGACCCGCAAACCTCCACTGTTTATAATTTCATCACCATATTTTTTTTTAAGATATTCGATTACATAAAAAACAAAATGAGGGGCTTTGATACTAGAATCACCCTTAACTGTAAAAGAAACTTCTTCTTTTATGCCCTGATTATATTCTTCCTCTGTAATAAAGTTGTTGCGAAGCATCTCTCTTAAAACCAAATTTTTCCTCTCCTCCAGTTTTTCTTTGTTTTTACCATACGGAGAATAAAATGTCGGCGCTTTCGGTAGTGCCGCCAAATATGCCGCCTCGGCTAAACTTACATCTTTGGATTTTTTATTAAAGAAGGCTCCACTCGCTTCTTCCACTCCATAAATAACACCACCATAGGGTATTTCATTTAGATACATTGAAAGGATCTCGTCTTTAGTTGCCACCTGCTCCAATTTGATAGCGAGCACCCACTCTTTTAATTTTCTTGAAATAAGTTTTTCGGAAGTAAGTAGAGAGTTTTTAACTACTTGTTGGGTAATGGTAGAACCACCCTGAGAAAAATTTAAAGACAAGATGTTTACCAAGGTGGCTCTTATAAAAGCGGTTGGCTTAACTCCGGAGTGGCCATAAAATTCTCTATCCTCTATGGCGATAGTGGCATTCTTTATATTTCTTGATATTTCTTCGATAGATACAATGCTTCTTCTGACATTATCACCCGTGTCGTACAAAAGTACTTTTCCGGTCCGGTCGTATATTTTTGTTGATTCGATTATCCTCCTTTCTCTTATTGATTCGGACGTCGGCACCTTAAAGGAACTTATCCAAAAAATAGTTATAGCTCCCAACACCAAAAAAGCTGATAGTGACAGTGTTAGTAGTGTTTTTATAATTTGTTTGTGTTTTTTTATAAATTCCCCAATCATTCTTGTACATTATGCCAGATTATGCCAAAAAACGAAATTATGGTAATGTTTTAACATGTTTGGGCTTACTAAATCAAAAGTAATAGTTGACGAAGAAAAAGTAGATGAACTTTTAAAGAGGGGGGTAGAAAATATATTTCCCAATTTTAATTTTCTAAAAGCGAGATTAATAAAAGGAGAAAGACTCTCTTTGTATTTAGGTATCGATCCAACCGGCGAAACCCTACACTTGGGCCACGTTATTCCACTTAAAAAATTAGGAGAATTCCAAAAACTTGGTCATCAAATTATACTACTTATGGGCGATTTTACTGCTATGATTGGCGATCCTACGGATAAAACGGCAGTTCGCAAAAAACTGACCCATAATGAGATTTTAAATAATCTCAAGGAATACAAGAAGCAGGCCTCAAAGTTTATTGATTTTGGTGGGACTAATCCTGCCACAATTAAATACAATTCAGAGTGGTTTGGCAAGATGACCCTTTTTGATGTTTTAGAGTTGGCCTCACAAGCAACGGTGGAGCAAATGATGAAAAGAGAAATGTTCCGTCGCAGGGAACAAGATGAAAAATCTGTTTACATTCATGAATTAATGTACCCGCTTATGCAGGGTTATGACAGTGTGGCTATGGATGTGGATGGTGAGGTGGGCGGTAACGATCAAACCTTTAATATGCTTGTTGGAAGAGATTTGATGAAGACTTTAAAAAACAAAGAAAAATTTGTTTTGACCACCAAACTTTTAATTGATTCTAGTGGTAGCAAAATGGGTAAGACCGAAGGTAATATGGTTTCCTTAGATCAAACCCCCGAAGATATGTTTGGTAAAGTAATGAGTTGGAACGATGACCTTATAATTAGTGGTTTTGAGATGATTACCGATGTTTCTCTGGATGATATAAAAGAGATGTCAAAAAAGCTTGCTGGTGGCCTTAATCCCAAAGATATAAAAATGAAATTAGCCAAAGAAATAGTAAAGATGTACCACGGAGAAAAAGAAGCTGAAAGAGCAGGGGAAAATTTTGAGAGTACCTTTGGTAAGGGCGAATTTCCGGAAGATGCTCGGGTGATAAATGCATCGAAAGCAGAAAAAATGATAGACATTTTGGTCAACGATAAAACTATAGAATCAAAATCAGAATTTCGTCGCTTGATAGAGGCTGGCGCGGTATCGGATCAAACAAGTTTGCCGGATAAAAAAATAAGTGATTTCAATGAAGTGGTGGGGGGGGGAGAAAGAAAAATAAAAATAGGCAAGAAAACTTTTGTAATTATAAAATCAAATTAAAACTGAAATTTTTTTAAAAATAAAAAACATCGCTAGTAATGTAGCGATGTTTTTTATTTGGACCAAAGATCACTACATATCGTCATCAACATCATCCTCGTCTTCTGCTGGGATTCCTTTTGTTGCCCCCTCTTCTAACTCGTCCGCTTCCTCATCGGCGACTTCGTCTACTGGATCTATTTGTCGATCATCGTCGTCCATAGTTTTAAATTATTTTTAATTCTTAACATAACTTTAAATTTTTAATACTAAAAGCAATGCTAAGTTAATACTTTTTATCATATTGAAATTATTTTGCAATAACCCTAAGGTATATCTGTGGATAATGAAATAGCGGCACAAGTGAGGGCGGTCGCGATGGCGTCATACTCGTCGTCATGTCTTTTTTTTGGGATTATCTTTACTAGTTTTTCTACCATATTAATCACTTGTTTTTTATCACTTTTGCCGTAGCCAGTTATCGCCAATTTAATTTGATTTGGATTAAATTCTCTTAAAACAATATTAGCTCTGGCTACTTCAAACAATATCACTCCGCGCGCTTCGGCCACCTGTAAGGCCGTCTTTTTGTTCTTGCTCCAAAGTAGGGTTTCAACTGCCACACACCACGGTTTATAATATTTTATTATTTCTTTAATTTTTTCTCCTATTAAAAGCAGTCTTTTAAAATGAGGTAATTTGACATCAGTTTCAAAACATTCCGAATGGATTAACCTCTCGCACTTGTTTGTTTTTTCAATGATAGCAATACCAACTCTCCCGTATCCAGGGTCAATTCCAAGAATAATATTTTTATTCTGCATTTGTAAAAACTTCTTGGACCTCATCATTTTCTTCAAGTTCTTCTATTAAATTAGAAAGTTTTGTGCCGTCTTCTTCGGATATAGGGGTGGTGTTTTTGGGTAACCAGCCACTTCCTCCAACTTGTTTTTCAAAGGCCCATGTGGCTGATCCGGGTACCGCCAGCTCAAATCCATTTTTTGAGAGAATGTGTTTTATTTCTTGGGCAGCTCTGTTTCTATTTTCTGTCAAAGCCTCAATAATCAAAGCGGAGCCTCCGGGGCCGTAGCTTTCATAAACAATTTGTTCCATTTCTCCCCCTTCACCACCCACCCCCTTTTTGATAGCTCTCTCAATGTTGTCGCTCGGCACGTTGGCTTCCTTGGCTTTTTCTATGGCCGTCCTAAGTCCGGGAGCGTTTACATCTCCTTTAGCTTTTTTAGATTCTACACTGATAAACCTTACCAGTTTACCAAAAATTTTACTTTTTTGAGCATCTGTAACAGCTTTTTTATTTTTTATCTTTGACCATTTATTATGTCCTGACATAAGAGTAATATATCACTAATCTCAATTTTCAAACACCTATTTTAAAAAGTCCTCACCCCAATCTAGATTTTAGTATAATGTAGAAGATTACTCGCCCCCTCTCCTTGCCAAGGAGAGGGGATAAGGGGTGAGGACTTTTTATGAAATTAATCCACAACATATTAGAATTAGGAGACAGAAGAAGAGAGTTGCGTCAAAATGCTACCCCTAAAGAAAATTTATTGTGGGAAGAGTTAAGAAATAAAAAACTTGGTTTCAGGTTTAAAAGACAATATAGTATAGGTGGGTATATTTTGGATTTTTATTGTGCCAAGGGAAAATTAATCGTTGAGCTTGATGGGAAAATTCACAATACAAGAGAAGCAAAAGAATATGATGCCGTAAGAGACAAATTTTTCAAAGAGCTTGGTTATAAAATTTTAAGGATCCCAAATATCGAAGTGGATAATGATACAGAAAAGGTTTTAGATAAAATAAGGAGTCATCTGGTTTAATAGGCTTAGATAGATTGAGTTTTAAACACTTCTCGTTTGGTACTTAAAACCAGAGGAAAATAATTAATCCTTAATTACAATAATTTTTCTTGTTTTTCTTTTGGAAAATCTAACCCCAAGTGTTTATAGGCATGTTTGGTGAGGGTGCGTCCGCGAGGAGTTCTTTCCACAAACCCGATTTGTAAAAGGTAGGGTTCGTTAAATTCCTCAATGGTTGCTTCTTCTTCGGAAAGGGAAGCGGCCAAAGTGTTAAGTCCTACCGGTCCGCCGGCAAATTTTTTGGCTATGGTTAACAGAAGTGATCGGTCGGAGGCATTTAGTCCAGCAGTATCTACACCCAAAAGATTAAATGCTTCGGAAACTATACTCTCATCAATGTCTCTTTTTTGGATCTGAGCATAGTCTCTAGCTCTTTTTAAAAGATAGTTGGCTGTCCTTGGTGTAAAACGACTTCTTTCAGCGATAGATTCTGCGGCCACCCTAGACAAGGAGACCCCCAAAATATTTGCCGAACGTTTAATTATTTGTATAATTTCATCTGGGTTGTAAAATTCAAGTCGGAAAACACCACCAGAGAATCTGGAACGCAAAGGAGAAGAGAGCATAGCGACCCTGGTGGTAGCTCCTATTAAAGTAAAAGCGGGAAGTTCAAGTTGAATGGTTCGGGCAGAAGGACCTTTGCCAATAATAATATCTAACGATCTTGATTCCATTGCGGGGTAGAGTACCTCTTCAATAGATTTGTTTAGTCGGTGAATCTCGTCTATAAACAGAATATCGCCAGGAGATAAATTAGTAAGTATAGAAGCTAAGTCCCCAACTTTTTCAATGGCTGGGCCGGAGGTGGAACGCATTTGACTACTGGTTTCTTTGGCTATAAGATGGGCCAAAGTGGTTTTACCAAGACCGGGTGGACCGTAAAATAAGAGATGTTCTGGTGGGTGATTGCGTTCCTTGGCGGCATCCAAAAGGATTTGTAGATTTTTTTTGATGTTTTCTTGACCAATATACTCGTCCCACTTAGAAGGTCGCAAAGTTTGATCAATAAATTCAAAATCCTTATCCTCTGCACCCCCCGTATTGTTTTCCTTGTTATTCCTTGACATATTTTGTGCCATATGATATACTCTGGGTGAATTTGAATTTAATTGGAGGTATAAATCTCTAAGCGGCGGTCCTAGCAATAGGATTTTGACATTAAATCAAGGAAGTGCCGGTACCATCTTTCGGGAGGGACCACTAGCTCTTTCCTCAGAATAATGTTTTGCTTTCGGTTTAAATATTGAAAGTGCCGCTTAGAGATTTGTATCCCTAATTTTTCGGATCTCTCTAAGTCCATTATTCACAAAAACAAATTCCGAGCAATTTATTTTGTGTATAACTTTAATTTTAGAATAAATTTATTCCTCCAAATCAATCACACGCCTCAATTCATCCACAGAAGTGATGCCTTGAAGTATTTTGATGACCCCATCTTGTTTCATATTTAAAATCCCTTGATCTTGGCTCGCTTTGTTTATTTCTCTTTCGCTTGGATTTTCTTTAACAAGAGATTCTATTTTTTCATCAGTGAGGATAGCCTCATAAATACCGGTTCTACCCTTAAAGCCAGTGAAATTACACTCTTTACAACCCACCGCTTCATAAATATTGTTAAAATCTAGCCCAGCCAAATATTTTTTATCTACAATACCATTGGTAATAACTTTTATTAACTCATTTTCTTTTTCTCCTAGTTCGGCCTTCTTTTTACATTTGTTGCAAAGTCTTCGCAACAATCTTTGGGCCATAGCGATATTGATGGCGGAAGTGATAACTTTTGAATTAACCCCCAAATCAATGAGTCTAGGGAAGGTGCCAGCCGCATTGTTGGTGTGCAAGGTAGAGAACACAAGGTGTCCCGTCAAAGCCGAATTTATGGCAATCTCGGCCGTCTCTTCGTCGCGGATTTCACCAACCATGATGACATCCGGATCTTGACGCAAGGCGCTTCGCAAACCCTCCAAAAAAGTATAACCCTTTTCTTCCTCCACTTGAGTTTGTACAATACCTTTCAGGTGATATTCAATTGGGTTCTCGATTGTGATTATTTTTATTTCTGGGGTATAGATTTTCTTTAAAAATGCATAAAGAGTCGTGGTTTTACCACTACCAGTCGGACCGGTATTTAAAATCATACCATTTGGTTTCCGGAGCTCTTTGAGGATAATGTCAAGCAGCTTTTCATTTATACCGAGTTCTTCCAAAGGTACGGAAATAGCGTTTGGATTTAAAACTCTTAAAACCACTGATTCTCCGTAGCCACCCGGTAAAAGGGAAGTTCGGATTTCAATTTCTATATCACCAAGTTTTATACTAAAGCGACCATCTTGCGCCTTACCTTTAATATTTAATTTAAGATTGGAAATAAGTTTTATACGAGAGAGCAAAAGCCCAAAGGTATCTTTGTCAATATTTAAAATATCATTTAAAACTCCATCCAGTCGATACCGTAGTCTCACCGCGTTCTCTTCCGGCTCAAGATGAATATCGGAAGCGTTGATAGAAATGGCTCCGGCCAGTATTATTTCTAATATTCTTGAGATACGATAACTTTTCTTTTGGGCCAAAACTATTTCAATAGAATTTTTTATATCGTCCCCACTTTTTACTTTTTTTACTAAATCTTGGATTTCCTCGTTTTCAATATCAAGCGCTCCACCTTTTGTCTCCATCGAATAGGATAAATCTTTATAGCGATCCCATATTTTCTCTAGGCTTTGATGAGAGACCATAAAAAGAGAGGGTAAATAGCCCCGATCCTTCAAATTATCAATCAAGGCGACAGTTTTGTTATTATTTGGAGAAATAATGGCTAGCGAAACCTTTTTATTAATGATATTAAAAGGAGCCACCTCTGCTTCTCTAGCCTCTGGCTCCTTGACTACTCGCAGTGCGTCAATATTGATGGGGGTAACACCAAGGTCAATATAGGGTAGTCCGTATTTTTGGGACATCACTTGGGCCAAGCTTTCTTCTTCGCTCTCTCGGAGCTCCTCAAGTTTCTGTTGCTGTTTGTCCTCATTAAATTTGATGGTCATGAGTTTATTATACCTCACCCCCAACCTCTATCCTAGAAGCAGGAGAGGGAATAAGTGTCAAAGGCGCCCTTTGACACTTTGGTGTGTGTTGTAATTTGTAGCGATTAATCGCTACATTTTGAAATTTTAAATGGCTATTGCATTTTAAAACAGAGTATGCTATAATAGAGGGTAGGAGACTGGTTCTATGAAAACGAACATTTTGTTGGCTTTTGTGGCCACCTTACTCGCCGTTTTGGCGGGCGGGTGTGCCACGACCCAAGGTGGCGGTGGTGGTTGGGGAAGGTTGTCTTCTTTGGCAACACCGCCAATTTTGACTGTTGTGTTGACCAACAACACAAACGTGCCACTGGAGGTCTTTGAGAATGGACAGCCAATTTCAATTAAGGGGCCGGACGGACAGTGGCATGGTGTGGTGTTACCGTCGGGAAACACTGTTTCTCGGGGGTATTACAACTTTCTCGGGCGACGTGATGTCGTCATCACTGTCCGAGGGATTTGTCCGTCGACACCACCGGAGTCTGATACAAGGACTGCTGGCTGTACGCCCGGCCAATATGCAGGCACAGCATCAAGAAGTTTCTACATCTACACCGATGGTCAGTGGCGAACTGACTTTTGGGAAATTGATTATCTCCGCGGACCACGCGGAGTGTATTAGAGTGGGGAGAAATCCCCACCTTTTTATATGTTAAAATCATTTTATGGAATTTTTATCTAAAAACGTTTCAGAAACAGCTCAAATAGCGACCGACTTTTCCCAAAAATTAAAACCTAAAACCGATTCTGCGCTAGTGGTTGGGTTATATGGAGAATTGGGGAGTGGCAAGACTACTTTTATGAAATATTTGGCCGAGAGTTTTGGTGTAAAAGAAACAATCCAAAGCCCCACTTTTGTTATTATGAAAATTTATAAGACCTCACCCCCAAGAAAACTTCCGTTTTCTTCTCCCCCTCCCCTTGTCAAGGGGAGGGGGTTGGGGGGTGAGGTCGAGAATCTCATTCATATCGACGCCTACCGCATAGAAAAAGAAGAAGAGATGATAAATTTAGGCTGGCAGGAGATAATTTCTGACCCCCAAAACCTTGTTTTTGTAGAATGGCCTGAGCAAATTGCCGGTATAATGCCTCCACATATTGTGGTAAAATTCGAGCATGGCAAAACCGGAGAAAACCAAAGAAAGATTAGTATTGCTTGATGCACACGCAATATTGCATAGGGCATACCACGCCCTGCCTGACTTTGCGACCAGTAGCGGCCAGCCTACGGGGGCTCTCTATGGTCTTGCGACTATGATACTTAAGATAGCAACGGATCTAAAACCAGACTATATAATTGCTTGTTATGATTTGCCCAAACCTACCTATAGGCATGAGGTTTATGAGAATTACAAAGCCGGCAGAGCTAAGTCTGACCCGGAATTAGTTTCTCAAATGGAAAAGTCCAAAGAAGTTTGTACCGCTTTGGGTATTCCTACATATTCTCATCCCGGATTTGAAGCGGACGATATTTTAGGCACTATTGTAGAAGAGCTTAAAGAAAAATTAAAAAAAGACTTGGAAATAATAATTGCTTCGGGAGACATGGATACCATGCAACTTGTTGATGATAACAGGGTAATGGTCTACACCTTAAAAAAGGGTTTGAACGACACAATACTTTATGATGAAAAGGCTGTTTTGGAAAGGTTTAGTTTCCTCCCAAAACTTTTACCAAGTTTCAAAGGGCTTCGGGGCGATCCGTCGGATAATATAATAGGCATAGAAGGTATAGGAGAAAAGTCGGCGACAGAACTAATTGTAAATTTTGGAAGTATTGAAGAGATATACAAAACTTTAAAAAAGAACAAAGATGTTTTTATAAAAAAAGGTATAAAGAAAAGAATTGTGGAGTTGCTCAAGGAAGGTGAAGAAGAAGCAAGGTTTAGCGAAATGCTTGCAACAATAAGAAGGGATGCTCCTATAGACTTTGAAATGCCGAAGAAGAGTTGGAAAGAGGGAATAAATTTAGAAAATGCGCAGAAGCTTTTTGGGGAACTGCAGTTTAGGACTATGTCGGGCAAACTTCAGGAAGTATTGAAGAAAAATGGCAGAGAAATTGTAGAAGAAAAACAGGAAGAAAATATAGACGAAAGAGAGCTAGAAGAAGTCTCCCTAGCTCTTTGGGTGGCAGATTCCAATATTACAGATCCTAAATTAGAAGATATTTTAAACTTCGCAAATACAAGAAATTTTAAAGAAGCAAAGAAGGTTATATTTGAAGAATTGAAAAGGAGGGAGAGTGAGGATGTATTTGAAAAAATAGAAAAGCCTTTGATCCCCGTGGTAAATAAAATGCAAAAGCATGGTGTCTTGGTAGATATAGAACTTATAAAGAAGCTTGCTGATAAATACAAAAAAGAACTCTCAAAAATAGAAAAAAATATATGGAAGCAAGCTGGAGTAGAATTCAATATTTCTTCTCCAAAACAGCTTGGTGAAATACTTTTTGATAAGATGGGGCTTTTTGTAAAGAATTTGAAAAAGACTTCCGGAGGCGCAAGGTCCACCAGAGAGTCTGAATTAGAAAAGCTAAAAGATACTCACCTTATCATCCCTCTTATTTTGGAATACAGAGAGCTCTCTAAACTTCTCTCAACTTATCTAGAACCAATACAAAATTTAGTGGACAAAGATAATAAACTACACGCAAGGTTTGTTTTGGCAGGAAGCACTACGGGCAGGATGGCTTCTCAAAATCCTAACCTACAAAATATTCCCATAGGCACAGATAGGGGGCGGCTGATAAGAGATGCTTTTGTCTCTGACAAAGGCAAGAGCTTGGTCGCTTTTGATTACTCTCAAGTGGAGCTTCGTATCGCTGCCTTTCTTTCAAAAGATGAGAAACTTATAGAAATATTTAAGAGTGGCAAAGATGTCCACTCTGCTGTTGCGGCAGAAGTTTATGGGGTAGAAGAAAAAGAGGTGAGTAAGGAGATGAGAAGGGGGGCCAAGGTTATAAACTTCGGCATACTCTATGGAATGGGGGTAAGCGCTCTGCAAGGTAACCTTGGGACAGACAGGAAGACTGCTCAAGAATTTTATAATAAATATTTTGAAACTTTTTCTGGACTTTCTAATTATCTAGATCAGACCAAAATTGATGCAAACAGGCTGGGATATACCAAAACATTTTTTGGTAGACGCAGATACTTTGAAGGTATAAAATCCAAAATACCTTTTATCAGAGCGGCTGCGGAGAGAATGGCTGTGAACGCTCCCATACAAGGTACCTCTGCAGATCTTACAAAAATTGCTATGAGGGACGTTAATAATTATTTGGAGGAAGAAAAATTAGGAGAAAAAATAAATTTAATACTTCAGATACACGATGAAATTGTCTATGAAATTGATAGCGATATTTTAGAAAAAGTAGTACCCCAAATAAAATTAATTATGGAGAGTGCATTAACAAAGGAGGAGACGCTGGGGGTACCCATTGTTGTAAATAGTAGTGTGGGGGAAAATTGGGGTAATTTAAAATAATATGCAAGATAATTTGTTTGAAGAATTTCAGGAAATTTTTAGTCAAAATCCCGAAGAAACAGAAGGGTTGGAAAATAATGACCAAACCAAAAAAGAAAGAGTCTATACTTTTAGTCCGTTTGCTCTGCAAGATGCAATAGGAGAAAAAAATATAAAAAAGATATGGTTAGAATATGAAAAACTGAGATTTGCCGGAATAGAAGCCGAAGAAATAATACATAAAATAGTAAGTAAAGTAAGAGATCTGGCGTTTGTAAATATGGGGGCAACCAAAGAAGACTTGAATATGAAAGACTACCCATACAATAAATCAAAAAAAGATCTTAAAAATTGGAAACATGAAGATCTTAATAAATTTTACACAAAACTTGTAGAAATATATCACCTCTCTCGTATGGAAAGCGGTAGTGAATTAGATATAGCGATAGAAAAAACTCTTCTTAGTATCTAAGCCTTATTAGTTTAGTTATTGGCCACTTAGTGTTTATGGTTTTATAAGTAAGTATTGCTCCACCAACGACTACTCGAATAAAAAATCCAGCTATTAATATTTGCATAATCAAACTAGTGTTTCTAAGGGCGATTACGAAAAAGTTAAAGGCATGAGGAAAACTATCTTTTGGTATATTGGTCAAAACATCGCTTATAGAGATAAGCATAAAAGAAGTTATTATAAATAACGCAAACATAAAATAATCTGGATACTCCAAGAAAGTATTTTTTGTATATTCAAAATAAATACGAGCCATTATTCTTCTTTTTAAATTACTATTCATAGTTGTTGTATTGCTTGTAAGCCTCGGTAAATATTTTTTTGGACCTGTAGATCCTCACTCTGGCGGTGCTGTTTTTGATACTTAAGATCTTGGCGATTTCTTTAAATGATTTACCTAAAATATATCGTAAATTTATTATTTCTGCAGCGGCGCCGTCTATCTTGTTTAAAATAAATTGAACATAACTAACATTTCCAAAAGAGTTTTCTATTGACATGAAGTCTACCGCAGTATTTTCAATTTCCTCATTTATTGCCAAGGTTTTATTTTTATATTTATTTATTTGATCACCGATACAGTTTCGAAGGATGGTATTGGCCCATGGTATGAACTTGCCACCATTGGAAGGAAATTTTTTGCCATATTTATAAATTTTTACAAAAGTTTCTTGCACTACATCCTCGGCGTCATCTTTTGACCTAAGGGCTCTTTGGGCGATTTTTAAAAATC
This sequence comes from Candidatus Zambryskibacteria bacterium RIFCSPLOWO2_01_FULL_39_39, assembly GCA_001823925.1. Classification (GTDB taxonomy): domain Bacteria; phylum Patescibacteriota; class Minisyncoccia; order Phycocordibacterales; family WO2-35-19; genus WO2-35-19. Next base: position 55,707 of record MHWB01000011.1, on the reverse strand, counting down.
GTTTGTTGTGACGATTGAAGAGCTCGCCAAAATGGTGGGGTTTTTTATATGAAAGTTTTAATACTTCTTCGTCACTCATACAGTTACTATGACCATTAATCTAATAGAAATGTTACATCGTAACCTTACCACATAATCATAGGTCATATGGAGTGTATTAGCAATAATTTAAAACTATGCAAAATACAGAAGTTTCTATAGCTATAAGTGTTTGTTTCTCTAGGGCCCCGCCCCGACGGGGCGGATTAAAGACAAAGAAATAAAACAACACACAACTTAATAATTTAATAAAAAGCTCCGCGCCATTTATGTAAACAACATAACAACAGGCGCGGAGCTTTTGTTTTGTATAAGTTTTTATTTTTAGGATTATATGTTATATTTTCTGCTGTTTATCGCGCCCGTAGCTCAGTCGGTAGAGCAGCTCCCTTTTAAGGAGATGGTCGAAGGTTCGATTCCTTCCGGGCGCACACGTACGAAAAAATCCCAACTGCTTGGGATTTTTTCGTACGTGTGCGAGCCACAGCCATGTTTTGTTAGCAAGCAAAACGGGTGAGGTGGGATCGCGGAAATTTAGTTTTGACTGAGAACGAAATTATCCGTGACCACAGTAGTTACAAAGGCAAATCAATTGCGAAGGCGCCGGCGCCGGAGAGGAGGAGGGAGGTGATAATGGCAAGAAGCATTATATAAAAAACAAAATTTCTTTTTAAAATAGCCGGATCTTTGTATTCAACATAGGCCTCTGCAAAAGTGAGAAGTCCCAAGATGAGAGCTACAACTTGAGTGTAAAATCCTAAAATAAACATTGCGCCACCAATTATTTCAATTCCCCCAAATATCTTTACCGCCAATTTTGGATTTGGAACTTTCAGAAAAGAAAGGGAAGTAAACCATACCACCTTCTCGTTCTTAAAAGCTAACAAACCTAAATTTATAAATAAGAGGCCAGCGACCACTCGTAATATAAGAGGCGCCAAAAGCGAATAGGTGAGTAAGTCTGGAAATGGATTTAACATAAGTGTAGTATAGCAAGTATGACAAAAAATATAAACAGAGTTGTCATATTGAATAATATAAGGAGTAATGAAAACGTGGGCTCTATATTTCGGACTTGCGACGCCACTTCTGTATCAAAAATAATTTTGGTGGGGTACACCCCATCTCCAGTTGATAGGTTTGGGAGAGAAAATAAAGGTTTGACTAAGGCTTCTTTGGGGGCAGAAAAGTTTGTAAAGTGGGAAAAAGTAGAGAGTCTGGAAGAGACCAGTTTAAAGTTAAAAGAAGAGGGATTTAAAATTGTAGGAATAGAGCAAAGTAAAAAATCTTTGGATTATAGGCTTTTAAAAAACAAGATTCTAGAATCTAAAATCCAGAATCTAGCTTTTGTTTTTGGGAACGAAGTGGAGGGGCTTTCAAAAGAAGATTTGAAACTTTGTGATATGGTCGCAGAGCTTCCGATGTTTGGGGGGAAAGAGTCTCTCAACGTCTCGGTCTGCGTCGGGGTGGTTTTGTACTCTTTGTTGTGAATAAAACTCTTATTTTAAGCCACTTTTATCATTTTGGTTGACAAAATAGGTGTTTTGGCTGTATAATAAGAGTTAGAAAGTTGTAACAATGTTCTAGAGAACACCGTTGCAAAAGGAGACAACCATGAGTAATTTGATGCTCGATGTTGATCAGGCCGGAGAACTGAAAGCCGCGTTTCGGCGTGGTCATTGGACCAATGGCCAAATCAAAAGTTTGTGCGAAGAGGATGTTCTGTCCCGTGTTAGGATGGTTATCGAGGGAACGGCTGAGATCGTCGTAAAATCGGTTCTCTCGCTGGTTGCGACCGTCAAGGTTGCGATTGTGGGAGCGAAAAAGACTGCCGACTGCTTCATCGACAAAACGCGGTATTGCTACCGCGACGCCGATCTGGACGGATGGCTTCCGGAGGATCAGTCAATTCAGCCGGAGAGCAAGTTCTCCGTCCAACGACTAAACACGCCAGCGACTTTCAAGCAAGCCGTTGAAAGTTTCCTCGGGGTTACGGGCGACATCCCAATGCTCGCTAAGACTCTCAGGGAACGGGGCTGTGTTACAACGCTACCCACCATCGAAACTCTGATTGAGCAACAAGAAGGTGGACAGGACGTTGATCTTCGGACCAACGGTTATGCCAACTTCTTTTTCGTGGAGGAGAAGGCCGAGAATGAAGGTGAAGAACCAAGTGTCTCGGTTGTCAGCGCGGACCGCGGCGGCGGGCAGTGGGGCGTGAGCGTGCGCCGCCTCGCCCACGACTCTGAGTGGGATACCGAGGATCGCTTCTTCTTTCGCAACAAGACCCTCTGATCCCTTTCGGAAACTTTGTTCCTATGCCCCCTTGCACCAAGTTCGTGCGAGGGGGTATTATGTTTTTGAACACGCTGGCATCTTTGGGTAACTCTTGGGGTGGCGATTCAAAGCCGACGATACTTGTCGGCTTCAAAAAAAGAAATAGTTGGTGCGCTTTGTTATGGAGTTTAGAATACAATGCTCCGAATTCGATTCAACCCTGCGAGTATTCAATGGGTGGTGTAGCAGAAGACAAGGCGTACAAAGTGTCTCGGTTGTCAACGCGAACCGCAACGACAGGCAGTGGAACGTGAACGTGAACCGCCTCGACAACGACTATGAGTGGAATACCGAGAATCGCTTCTTCTTTCGAAACACAGACGCTGTGTCTCTCTGATACCTTGTCTCTTGCCCCGGTTCGCTTAATTGCGGATCGGGGTATTTTGTTTATAATAAGCCGTTTTAATATATTTTGGGATTTATTTTAATAACTAATTGAGTCTACAACCAAACCATTTTCGTCATGGAGATTTATTTTATCTTGTTTTTTACGCCACAAAGGGCCAAATTTATTTAAATAAATACGGTATTCGTCGCTCGGGAAATCGGTATCGCCAAAGTGTATAGCTACACAGGTGTTGTAATTTATTTGGGTAGTCAGATAAGTTTTACAAGACGATGGCACAGTATCTGGCAAATCCCTTATAAATTGACTTCCTTTGGTGGTACAACGCGGTATCCTTTCTATTATATCTAGACACTCGTCGTTTCTGTCATAAACACCAGAAAAGACGGGCAACTTTTCGTCTCTCGGCTCTGGGCACTGTAGAGAAAGACTTGGGACGAAAGTCCTGTTTTCTTCAAAATAGCCGGTGCATTTATTGGTGCGGAAAGAGATGCCAATTGGGGAAAAACCTTTAGTCAAAACTACCCTATCCATTTGTTGCAAGACCACATCACTTTCTGTTTTGGCAAATGGGAAGGGGAGTAGGGATGCTTTACCGATGGTGGCGTAATAGCCGGTGATCTCGCTTTTCAAATACCAGTCGGTTATTTTTATGGTTTCGTTTTTTGAAAGATTGGTAGAGAGATAGGTGTATTCTTGACTTGGATCATCTCCATAAAGTCCGGATATGTTGGACATTCTGATTTTGCCGTAATAAGGGGAGCGATTTTTTTCATCTATTTTTTTATTTAAATTTTCTTCCAATCTTTTTATATTTTCTTCTGCGTCTCTTATATTTTCGGCTATTTCTTTATTGCTCGAATTTCCCAGATTTCCACTAGTTACTCCGACCGAAGAAGATGGGTTGCCGTTACTGTTTTTGTTTTGGTTAGCCTCTTTAAATGGGCTATAAGCAAGACCAACCAAGATAAACAAGACTAACAATATAAGAAATGGTTCTTTAGTATCCATATTTTATTTGGTGTTTGGGGCAAAAGTGGGCGCTTCGGCCCCTTACTACGATCCTCTCTATTATACCCGAGCAATGTTTTTTTGGACATTTTCCTCCTTTTTTACCGTAAACTTTATGAAAATTTTGGAAACTACCCTTTTCTCCAAGAGCGTTTCTATAATCAGATTTTGAATCTCCACCTTTGTTTATGGAGAACTTAAGGATCTTTCTCATAAAATCATAAGTCTCTCTTATTTTTTTATTTGGAATATTTGAAGATTTTGATAGGGGGTGGACACCTACTTTCCAAAGTATTTCATCGGAATAAATATTTCCTATACCGGCTATACCACTCTGGTCCAAGAGGGCGGATTTTATAGGCATACTTTTTCTTGCCTTTATTATTTCTAATAATTTTTCTAATTTAAATTTTGGGTCTAGAGGTTCATGTCCCAAATTTCTTATACTCTCATGAAGGTGTAAGTTTTTTGTCTCCGTAATTGTGATAGAAGCAAATTTTCTTGTATCCGAAAGGACTAGATGTTTACCATCTGAAAGAGAGCAAACAAAATGTAAAAATCTATTGTATGGATCTTGTAGTGGACCTTTTTCTTCTGCTTTCCAAATTTCTTTTCTAGATTCTAGATTCTTGCTTCTAGCTGCTTTCCTGTATTTTCCATACATTAAATGTCCCGTCATTTTCATATGAATGATAAAAGTATATTTATTACTTAAGTGTATAAGTATATTTTTACCCCTTCTTTCCAACCCTATTATTTTTGAACCAGTAACTTTCTTTTTGAAAGCTTCAAAATATTTTTTGTTTTTTATCGTTTGTCTTTCTCCGTGCGCCGTCGCCACATAATAATCCGACCACACTGTTTTTATGGTTTTTCCTATCAACACCTTCTTTAATCCCTCAACTGTTGTATGTACTTCAGGTAATTCTGGCATTTCTTTAAATTAAACCCAATCTTCTTTTTACTATTTCGTAAACTTCTCTTCGATGGCCTATCACTTGAATTCTTATTTCATTATCAACGATTTTATATATAATCCTATAATCTCCGATTCTTAATTTCCAGTATCCTTTAAGGGGGGAGCGCAGTGGTAATCCGTAAGTTTCTGGATAAAATGAAAGTTTTTTGTAAATAATTGGCAAAATTTTTTTTGCTAAATACTTTAATCTGGGGATATCTATTTTAAAAACTTTAGGATGGTAAGTTATTTTACACTTTTCCATACAATTTCATGTGAGAGGTACTTTGCTTTTTCGCGAGATCTTTGGTCTGCTATCTCAGCCCAAATTAAATCCTCTTCCAATTCCAAGGCTTGTTCTAAGAGTTCTCCCGCTTTTGTGGCAACTGGCATTTTGTGCATTTTTGCAAGTTTTTTGAGGGCTAATCCAGTATCTGTATTTACAGTGATGCTTATTCGTTGTTTTAGGGTAGGCATATTATTTATTAGTTTAAGTTGGTAACAAATTAAGTGTATCAAAAGTGCTACACCTGTCAACTTGACAACATTATTTTTTCTAATTCTTCTCTGACAACCGTCGCATCATCCCAAGGAGTCTTTTTGCCTCCGGCTTCCATTATATATGGGTCGGTGCCTTTGCCGGTTAGAAGTACTGCGATTTTATATTTATTGCCTTGGGTCTCTACCAGATTTTTGGCGTCTTTAATTGCGCTTGAGATAGCTTCTCTTCTGTCCATAATTATTTGGCAAGGTTTTTTGGTTACCCCTTTTTTTATTTCTTCCAAAATAGTTCGAGGATCTTCGTCATAAGGGTCTTCGTTGGTTAAAATTATTTGATCACAATATTTATCAGCGATTTTACCCATCTCCCCTCTTTTCCATCTATCCCTGCCTCCGCCGGTGTTGCCAAGGATGCATATTTTTTTGTGACTGTTATATGTTTCGTAGACAGCTTTTAAAGAATCTGGTGTGTGGGCATAATCAACAACCATTTCAAATCCACACTCATTTTCTATTTTTTCCATCCGGCCTCTGATAAAATTTATTTGCTCCAGCCCGTTTTTTATGTCCTCCTCTCTAATTCCTGCAAATTTGGCATAAGCTATGGCTCCAAGCATATTGCTGATATTGAAAATACCCGGCAATTTACTATGAATAACCAATTTTCCTATTTGAAAAGAAGAACCTTTCTCGCTGGCTTTTACTGCTATGGCGTCGTTTAAAGAATAGGGGATTTTGTTTTTTATATTGAGTGCCAAAAACTTTTCCGCCTCCTTGTCGTCTATATTTGCAATCATCACCGCACCTTCTCTGTTTTCCAACTCTTCAGCAATAGAAAGTTTGGCTTTCAAATAATTATTAAATGATCCGTGTGACTCAATATGCTCTGGCGCCAAGTTGGTAAAGATTAGGGCATCGGGATAAATAAACTTATGGCGAAACTGCTTAGCGCCCTCACTTGTTATTTCAAGCACGACGTGGCTACACCCCGCATCCACCGCGTCTCGTAAAAATTTTTGCATAAAAAATCTGCCAGGCATACTCATTTTGAATAAATTTCTTTTTTCCTTATCTCCTATTTTAAAACGCAAAGTATTTTGGAGAGCCGTTTTATATCCTGCTGTTTCCAAAATTGCACTTACCAACTCGGTGGTAGTCGATTTGCCCTTGGTGCCTGTTACAGCCACCACCGATAACTTTCTGGTGGGGAAGCGGTAAAGGATGGCTCCAAGTAAGGCTAATATGAAATGATAGATAGGTTGAAAAAATGCAAATATAGGTTTTGGAATAATTTTTTTTATTAAACTAATCATTTTCCTAAGTTTTTAAGGGCGTATTTTATTTTATCATTTACCCCCACCAAATTTTTTGGTAAGTTTCTTATTGTTTCTTGGATATCTCGATCTCTATAACCGAGTGACTTGAGGGCCTCAAAAACATCTACATCTTCACTTGTCCTATTTTCTCCTTTTCGAGTTGTTACTAATTTGCCGTTTAATTCTAAAACAATTTTCTCGGCAGTCTTTCTGCCGATGCCGGATATTTTGGTGAGAGATGAAGTGTCTCCTGTTCCAACCGCATAGGTGATAGATTTCACTCCAGCAATACCCAAAATTGCCAGTCCCGACTTTGGCCCCACTCCAGAGACTGAAATTAAAAGTTCAAAAATATGGAGTTCTTCTTCGGTTTCAAATCCATAAAGATCTATAGAATTTTCTCTTACGGCGGTATGTACCCAAAAATTTGCATCCACATTAGTCTTTAATTTCGTTAAATATGAAGGCGTGCTGTGTATGACAAAACCGATACCCCCCACCTTTACGATAGCTTTTGTGCCTTTCAAATCAAATATTTTACCTGTAAGATGGCCAAACATAATAGTAATTGTAGCTAAGTATATAGTAGTGGGCTGAGATTTGGAATTTGCATAATATTCTTATTTATGCTAATTTATTTCCACTATGCCAATAACACAATCAGCTAAAAAAGCTCTCAGATCTTCTAAAAAGAAGAGAGTTTTTAATTTACGCCGAAAAAATGAGATGCAAAATGTAGTTAAAGAATACAAAAAACTAATTTTAGCTAAAAAATCAGAAGAAGCTAAAAAACTCATTCCCAAACTTCAAAAAGCGATAGACAAAGCAAAGAAAACAGGACTTATCAAAAAGAACACCGCTTCTCGCAAAAAATCTCGCCTAATGAAAATAATTTTTAGATAAAATAAAACCCCAAGAAGGGGTTTTATTTTGGGAATAATTTTTTCTTATTTTTTGTAAGTTTAGGTAAAAACCAAGAATTAATCTTGTGGTCACGAATAATTTTGTTTTCGTCAAAACAAAATTTTCTCGACCCCGCCTCGTCTATTTTTGTTGCTACAAAAATATGACTGCGGCCAGCACATGTATCAAAAAGTATGAAGCAGTTCATACTTTTTTATCATGTGCCGTTTATTGTATGACGTTAGAACCTCTTTGTTAATACCAGACGTTTGTTCTTCCTTTGGAATCGTTAATGCTTGGTAGTGGTTGAGAGTCATCAGAATCCTCTCTGTTAGTAGAATATCCCCTAAATAAGGAAAATACCAATTCCAATAGAACCCTCATTTTGGTGTATAATTTAACTATGAATACAGAAGAAAAGCTATATACTCGTTTCCTCAAAAAATATAAATTAAAGTATTTAGTTCCCTCAATACTAACGATCTTTTCAATTTATTTTTGGATTACGCTCATTAATTATGATTTTTTGAAAATTATCGGACTAATCATTAATATCGTTGGTCTTTTAGTGTGGTGGTTTGCAAGATTAACACTTGCCGAAAATTGGGATGCTGGGTATGGAAAACCCACAATAAAACAACTTGTAACCCGTGGTATATATTCAAAAATCCGTCACCCCTTATATTTGGGAATAAATATGACTTTAGCTGGTCTATCTATTTTATATTCCCAAATTTGGTTTGCAGGTATTTCTCTGGTGATTATTATTTATTTTTTCCGCAGAATGTATCTTGAGGACTCCTATTTATCGGAAAAATTAGGGGAAGAATACCGGGATTACAAAAATAAGACCTGGTTTTGATAGTGTTTGACAACGTAATTACATCGTGTATACTTTGTAATATTCATTAAAAATAACAGTCATAATAATATATGAACTCAACATTAAACATAAGAATAGACAAAAAGCTTAAAGAAAATGCCGGGAAAACCCTTAAAAATATGGGTTTGGATATTTCTTCTGGAGTAAAAATGTTTTTGTGTCAGGTAGTTAATACTAAGTCCATTCCCTTTGAACCAAAGATGCATTACGCGATGACTCCGGAACAGGAAAGGTGGATAAAGAGACAGATTGCGAGTGCTAATAAAAACAGCAAAGGGCATAAAAATGTTAAAAATCTTTTTGATGGTATACTTGAAGATTAAAGTACGGGTCAATGTATATTATCAAAGAAAGCAAAAAATTTAGAAAGTCTACTAGAAAATATTTGCGTTCCGGAAGAATTGAAAGAGAAAATATTGAAAGTATTGTCAGAATTTTGGCAATAGGAGGAAAATTGGAATCAAAACACAAAGATCATGAATTAAAAGGAAGACTTCAGGGTGTAAGGGAATGCCATATGGAATCAGATTTGCTTCTTTTGTATCAAATGGACGAAGAAAATAGAACTCTACTCCTAATCAACATCGGTAGCCATTCCGAATTGTTTAAATGAAAATCGAGGGCGTTAGAACCTTCATTGTCTTATATCGCACCAAACGGAACATGGAACGACATGCATTATGTACACCGATGTGCTCCCAGTAGGAATCGAACCTACATTTTAACTTCCGCAAAGTCATGTCCTATCCATTGAACGATGAGAGCATTTAAGACAGACACACATTAACAAAAAAGTGGCCTTTATGCCACCCAGTATTCTTAGCCGAAATTTTGATTGACGACAAGGTATAAGTATGCTTTTATCTATACGGACTAGAAAGAGGTTCCAGTGTCAATTAAAATCACCCACATTGATCTCTATCCTGGAGACAGCGTTTTCTTGCAATTGGAAGGGTCGACGGAGCACAGTATTTTTGTTCGCGTGAACAAGACGGGGAAGTTCCTTGTGAGCGGTCCGAACAACAACAAAACCAGAAGCTATGAAGTCCGAATCTCTGGGGTGAGGCGGATTTCCAAGCGTGAAGCCAATAAGGATTGAGGGGGATTTACCGATGGAACGAGCTGAAGTAATATTGCCTTGGTGGGCGAAAAGATTACTTGACCAAGGAGATCCGAAGTGTGAAATGTGTAAAGGCATGGGCTTACTTTGGAGAATTGATTGGATATTTGGAAGAGCCATTGTACCCTGTTTTAGGTGCAGACCAGCTGATAGAGTACGAGAAAAAGAAAAGCAAGCTCAACTTAAGGCGGTTTCGTGAAAAACGAAACCGCTCTTCATTCAAAAAAATATTTAAAGACAATCCACCTTTACCTCGCTAGAAGCTTATCAAACCATTTATGGACCAAAGACTCCTTTAGGAATTCTTCTGCTAGAAATTCCAGAAGGACTTCGCGGACGTCATTTAAATCAAGATCTTCGTTTATTGGGATAACGGTTAGGGGTAGGTAGGAGTTTGTTGGATGCATCAAAATACGGGCACCATGAGTATGTTCGTCTTCAATCCAAAAAGATCGGAAAGATAACCATGGATAAAGGAATTTGCCAAAAATTATACCTCTGGTGGAAATTTTTATAGTCACCACCTTGGTTTCTCTGTATGAAAGCATGCCTACCGTTAGTCCGGCAATTATGATAAATATGCCAAACAAAAAATCATCAAAATAAAAAGCTAAAGTGGCGGCACCCAAAACTGTGACACCCAAAATCCAATACCAATCATTGGTTTTTTTATCAAAATGATGCTCTGGACTGAGCCATTCTAAAATAGTTTCTTCTTCCATCCACTACATTTTATCACAAGAAATTATTTGACAATACTCCCGAGGGGGACATTTTGGGATATTTTGAGTAAGGAGAAAAATTTGTCGCCAGATGATATAGCCATAATCATAGCCTGACTTTCAAGACCCATTATTTCTCTTGGTTCCAAATTTGTGACAAAGGCACAAATGGTGCCAGTCAGTTCTTCTGGAGAAATAAATTTGGCAATACCCGAAATAACCTGTTTTATCACGCCGGAGCCTGTGTTTTCTAGCGAAGGCGGGCCATCTTCTGGTGGGGCGGACCCAAAATCAACCGAAAGTTTTAATAACTTTTCCGAACCTTCTACTCTCTCTGCGGAAATTATTTTACCTGCCCTTATTTCTACTTTTTTAAAATCGTCTATGGTGATCATAATTTTAAATTTTTAGCGTTAGCCCTTCGCTTCACTCAGGACTCTCGCAAAATATAGTCGCTTACAAATAAGCTCCTTATTTTGCGGAGGGTGGAGGGCTCGAACCTCCAAGGGCTTGCGCCCGCCGCTTTTCAAGAGCGGTGCATTACCATTCTGCCAACCCTCCATGGTCTTTTAAGATAATTGCAGATTTTAAAGATATTTTCAAGTAAAGGCGGAAAAATTTTAATTTTGATAGAATACAACTCCATGGACTACAAAAAAGAATCATTGAGGAGACACTTGAAATTTGGAGGTAAGATTGAAATCAAAAGTAAATTTCCAAAATTAAAAAATAGAGACGATTTGTCTGTGGCCTATACACCCGGTGTGGCAGAGGTCTCCTTGCTTTTGGCCGGAGACCACTCTAAAGCTCTTAAGTATTCAATCAAAAGAAATACTATCGCGGTTATATCAGATGGTTCGGCAGTGTTGGGACTTGGCAACATTGGTCCTCTTGGGGCATTGCCAGTTATGGAAGGCAAAGCTCTCCTTTTTAAGGAGTTTGGGGGTGTAGACGCTTACCCTATAGTTTTGGCCACTCAAGATACCGAAGAAATTATAAAAACCATAAAAGCCATAGCGCCCACTTTTGGTGGTATAAATTTGGAAGATATCTCCTCGCCCAGATGTTTTGAAATAGAGGAAAGATTAATAAAAGAATTAAACATTCCAATTTTTCATGATGATCAGCACGGCACGGCGATTGTGGTTTTGGCGGCTCTCATCAATAGTTTGAAATTAGTTAAAAAACAAAAAGAAAATATTAAGGTGGTGATTTGTGGCGTTGGTGCGGCCGGGATAGCAGTCACCAGATTACTTGTTAAATACGGGATCAAAAATATTATTTTAGTTGATTCAAAAAACATTGTATCCAAAAACCGGACCGATTTAAACGAAGTGAAGAAAAAAATATTGAAAATAACCAACCCTCAAAATATTGATGGCGGTTTGGTGGAAGCGTTAAAGGGTGCCGATGTCTTTATTGGTGTGAGTGCTCCAAATATATTTAAGCCAGAATTTGTGAAGTTAATGAAAGAGAAGCCTATCATTTTTGCAATGGCTAACCCGATTCCAGAAATTATGCCCGACCTAGCCAAAAAGGCAGGAGCCTTTATCGTGGGTACTGGTCGGAGCGATTTTCCCAATCAGATAAACAATGTGCTGGTTTTCCCGGGATTGTTTAGAGGGGTTTTGGATAACAGGATTAAGGTAATTACAGATGAAATAAAAATCGCAGTTGCCCAAACACTTTCTGGCTGTTTGAAAAACAGTGAACTAAATAAAAATAAGATACTGCCAAGCATCTTTGATAAAAGGGTGGTAAAAGCGATTGCCAAAAAAATAGCTAGTTTTAAATTATGAAATATTTAGGGATTGATTTTGGGGGTAAGAGGGTGGGGCTTGCGGTCTCTGACGAGACAAATAGACTAGCTTTTCCGCACTCGGTTATTTTAAATAATGAAAATCTTTTGACAGAAGTTGTTAAAATAATAAAGGAAGAAAATATTGGAAGTATCATAATAGGGGAGTCCAAAGATTTTAAAGGAGAGCCAAACAAAATAATGGTAGAAATAGAAAAATTTAAAAATAAACTCGCTGAAAAAACAAAATTGAAAATTTATTTTGAACCGGAATTTATGACTTCTGTTCAAGCAAAACACATTCAGGGTGAAAACGATATGCACGATGCTTCGGTGGCGGCCATTATCCTCCAGTCGTATTTAGATAAAAATTCGTATATGTTATAATTTTGTAGTATGAAGTTAGGATTCTTCTCTAAATATTTTCCACCACCACAATTTTTGAAGCCGCCCCATATTGGAATTTCTTTTTCCGATACCAGCATTAAAGCTATCTCGTTTACAAAAAATACCGTAGGGCCCCGTTTTAAAAGTACTATCATTTCAGTTGAAAAGGGATCTATTGTTCTCGGCAGTATTGTTAATATGGAAGAAGTGGTCAAAAGACTTTCTGTTATAAGGAAAAATTTTGACTCACCCTTTGTTTTTTTTACTGTGCCGGATGAATTCTCTTATGTATTTCTCGCTTCGGTACCAACTTCTGGTGGGGACATAACAGAGGCAGTGGCCTTTGTTATTGAAGAAAATGTCCCACTCTCTCTAAGTGAAGTTGCTTTTGATTTTGTGCCGATTCAAATTGTCCAATCGGAGGCCGAATATAGCGTCTCGGTGGTGGTGACCGCCTGTGTTAAAAAAGAAATAGAGAAATTTATAGAAGCGTTTTATAAAGCTGGGTTTGAGCCGGTGGGCTGTGTCCACGAATCGCAAGCAATAACCAAAACTGTCATCCCCAAAAACTTTTTTGGGACGTTTTGCGTTATTCATGCCAGAGAAAATAGAATTGGAATTCACTTAGTAAAAGACAAAATTGTTCACTTCTCCACCATTAGGACTGTTTTAGAGGGAGACTACAAAAAGGAATTTTTGGATGAGTATGAAAAATTTTTGGAATATTGTTCAAAATATGATACTAGCCAAAACCAGCCCATAAAATCAATTTTTGTTTGTGGTGAGTTTGAAAATGCCCAAAAAGTAGTTGAGGCAATAAATGACTCTGGGGGGCCTTCAAAAAATATTAAATTATCAAACGTGTGGACCAACGTTTTTGAAATAGACAAATATTCCCCGGATATTCCTTTTGAAAAATCTCTGAGCTTTGCTGGTTCAGTTGGGGCGGCCTTGTCAGATATTATATGATGAATATTTTACCAAAAACAGAAAAAGAGAATTTAAAAAAGGGTTTAAAACTTCGTTTTATTGTTGCCTCTTCGCTTTTATTGGCGGCATCATTTTTGATTGGCTTCATTATGCTTTCACCTGCTTATTTCTTGGCTTCTGGTTATTTTACCAAAGAGTCGTCTCTTAATTATTTTTTAAAATCAGAAGATGATGTTTCGATAAAAAAAATCTTAGATTTACCCGGAGAAATAGGTTTAAAATTAAATTTTTTCCAATCAAACACCGGCGATCTTTCGGTGGCGGATAATCTTTCCCAAATTGTTGCCTTCTTACCCTCGGGGGTGCGTTTAAATTCAATATCACTTTCTAAAAATCAAACTTCTAAAGAAAAGGGGAGTACTACTGTTTTGATTTCGGGTGTAGCCTCCAATCGGGATTCTCTGGTCACCTTCTCAACTCTTTTAAAGGAATCCAAGCTATTTGCTGATGTTTTGGTGCCCGTTTCGAGTTTGACTAAAGACAAAAACCTTCCTTTTTCTATGAATATTTCTATTGAAAATTAAAAAATGAATAACTGGATTCCAAAAAACAAAATTGTAAGATTGTCTCTGTCCATCGCCCTACTTAGTGTTGTTTTATATTTTGGGGGATTGCTCATTGTTTCTAACAAAATTAAAAAAATAGAAAATCTATATCACGATATAAATTCGGAATCTTCCAAAGAAGAAAAATTTTGGGCAATCAAATCTATTGCTGAAGCCAATAAAGAGCCGGTACAAACATTGAGAGACTTTTTTATTCAAAAAGGTGATGAGGTGAAATTTATAGAAATAATAGAGGGGGTGGCCAAAGCTTCCTCTGTCAAGTTTGAGATCGCCTCTATTGATGTTAGGGCAGTAAAGGACGCTTCTTTTAAAGAAGATATTAATGTAAAAATGCAAATAGAAGGCTCTTGGAAAAATATAATTATCTTTTTGGATAAATTAAAAAAAATGTCTTTTGGGGTATCAATTGAAAAAGTTGATTTAGATGCTGATGCATCTAACAATTGGTCTGGTTTTGTGGAGTTTGTTATTTTTAGAGAAAAATGAAATTTAATTTTTTAAAACTTAAAAAGAAAGGTTTGCCGAGCTTAAAATCTTTAAAGCCACAGATTTTTGATATTGATTTGTTTTGGTTTGTTAGTCTGGGACTGTTTCTAATCATAGTTTTTATCACAAGCTTGGTTGGTTTTAAACTTTTTTATTCTCTATATACCGAAAGTTATAAAGATACAAGATCAACAGAGAGTTTCAAAAATATTATAAACGTGGACAAACTTAATGGTGCCATAGAAAAAAGGAATAATTTTATAAACCAAGAAATCTCTATCCCCAAAGATCCATCAATATAGATTTTCTTAACGTCTGTGCTCCCGGCAGGAATCGAACCTACATCAAAGCCTTAGAAGAGCTCTGTTCTATCCATTGAACTACGGGAGCGTCTTCGTGCCTGTTACTTAAGTAAGCACAAGCGAATCGAAGTGTGCGCGGTGGAGGGCTCGAACCCCCGGCATCGTCAGTGTAAATGACGCGCTCTACCAACTGAGCTAACCGCGCGTGGACATAATATACCATAACATATTTTTATGGCATAGTTAAAGCCATGGAAATAAAAGTATTATACGAAGATGAATATATATTAGCTTTAGACAAGCCAAGTGGGCTTTTGGTGCACTCTGATGGGAGGAGCAAGAACCCTACTTTAGTAGATCGGCTAAACGAGGATTATCCGTATTTGAAAGAAGTGGGGGAGCCTCAAACTCTCCAAAATGGAGAGGTTATAAAGAGGCCTGGTATTGTGCATAGGTTGGATAGAGATACAAGCGGGGTAATACTTGTGGCAAAAACCAAAGAAGCTCATCAGTTTTTGAAAGAGCAGTTTCAAAATAGAAAAGTAGAAAAAATTTATAATGCAGTTGTTTGGGGAAAATTTGGAGCCGATCCTTCGACTTTGCTCAGGACAGGCAAAATAGAGGGGAGGATAGATGCTCCAATTGGTCGGAGCGCTTCAGATTTCCGAAAATGGTCTGCAGAGCATGGCGCAAAGGGGGAGCTCCGAGAGGCAGTTACAGAGTATAAAGTTTTATTTCAAAAAGAAATTGAGGGAGAATATTTTGCGTATCTTGAAGTTAGACCTAAGACGGGGAGGACACATCAAATCAGAGTACACTTGAAATCAATAAGTCATCCGGTACTTATGGATAAACTATACGGGCGAAAACAGAAATACGAAATACCCGCCCGACCGAGTCATTCGGGCAGGCGAAATACGAAAGATGGAGAAGAAAAAATATTAGGGTTTGATAGGCTTGCTTTACATGCATTATCTATAAAGTTACAACTTCCTTCTGGTACCCACATAACAGTAGAATCTCCTCTGCCGAAAGAATTTGAAGAAGCAAAAAAAGTACTTTCTTAATTTTTATAATCTTAATAATTTTCAATACCCCTCGATTACACTCTTCTTACGACCGTAAAGACAGTGTATAATGTAAATTATGAAAGACGATTATGGTGAAAGGATACCAGTAAGAAATATAATACTTGCGGTCATTGGACTCTCGGCTCTTATGAGTTTTGCTTTGATTGCTCCCAATGCTCTGCAAGCTTTGAGACTTCTTAATCTTGATAAAAAAAGAGAAGATAGACAAAAATATTATATTGATACAGCAATAAAGAAACTTTATAAAAGGGGTCTGATTGAGACGATTACTAAAGCCAGTGGAGAAAAATATGCCAAGTTAACTCCAGAGGGTAAGAAATCACTTCTTAAATTTGAATTTGAAGGTTTGGCAAAACAAAAACCCAAAAAATGGGATGGAAAATATAGAGTAGTTATCTTTGATATAAAAGAAAATTTAAGATTTTCACGAGATGATCTGAGATATATGCTTTTAAAATTTGGATTTGTAAGATTACAAAATAGTGTTTGGGTCTATCCATACCCATGTGAAGGGGCGATCAATCTTTTAAAAACTTATTTAGAAATAGGGGACGATGTTATTTATATGACAGTTGAATTAATTGAAAATGACGATTGGCTCCGTAAATATTTTAAACTTCCTAAAAAATAAACTACACTCTTCTTACGACCGTAAAGACAGTGTAATTGGTTGAAATATGGCTTATTTTAAGCGGTATCACCACAAATCCTTGCATTTAAATATTAGATATGGTATAATTGATATGGAGTGCAGGAGGCCTAAAAGCCTAATACAACCTGTATTTTCTTTGAGAAAGTAGTGCAACCGATGGAACAAAAAACCATTGCAACCACAGAAACAATGACCCAGGAACAGGCACGACAGATTGGTGATCGATTTGTCGCCAAGTTTCCGAAAGCCGGTACCAATTTCCCAAAAGACATAGTGCAAGGCGTTTCAGATGACGAGATGGAGGAACTCATTGCAGAGTTTATCGAGTCGTTGAAAACTCGCGTCGAGCATCGTGCTAAAGTGATCATCCGCCACTTCAAGGTGGATCGGACGAAAACTCCGGCTCAATTACTTTCTGCTTGCAATCGTGTACCATGGTACGTCGACGAGACAGTCCTCGCGACTATGCCCATGGACGGCCCGGAAGAAGGTGACCTACTCTTCTTCCCGCTCGAGAAAGACACCCCTGTCGCCGACATTTCACGAGTGTTTGAGGAACGTGGGCTTGTCCCGGACTACGCAGCCCAAATGCAGGTGAATGCAGATGACCAGGCTTTTGCCGATAAACATCCCAACGGGATGCAGTGGGCAAAGAACAGTTACGTCTACTTCTACCGGCGCGGTGATGGGCGCAAGGTCCATGTGGACAGTCTCGTCAGCTTCTGGCTTGGCTCTCTCTGGTTTGCGGGGCGTCGCAAGTAGATCTTCGGACTTGTCCATTTGGGTCTTTCGGATCCTTTGGACTTTGTCCTTCAAATCCCCACCCGTTTCGGCGGATGGGGATTTCTATTTATCAAAATTTTGCTAATATAAATATGGTAGTAGGTGAATATCAGCAAGTGTTTATGGATGCTTGCCACCGAATCCAGTATTCATACATCGAGAATATCGGGGATCACGGTTTTTGGTAGGGTGGTGTATGTAGAAACTTCAATAAAAAATGAAGATACTTGGTACAGAATACCATCGCATTATGATGCGAAATAAAATTCAACTCCGAGTTATTTTAAAAAAATTTCAAGGGGTGGTGGCATAGAGGGTTTTTTGTACAGAGTTACGTCTACTTCAACCGGAACGGTGATGAGCGCAAGGTCAATGTGAACAGTAACGACAGCAACTGGAATGGCAATATCTGGTTTGCGGGGCGTCGCAACTCTCTTCATTTCTCTCCCTATTTCTTGGGAGAGTTTTGCTTTGTCAGGCCGAAGTTTTAACGGAGGCTGATTTTATAAGCTGTCCGCTCCATCCACCAAGCATTTTACCCACTTCATTTAGTGATTCAGAAATAGTTATGTACTTTTTGTCATCAATTCCTCTATTTTCCCAGACAATCATAAGAAGTATTTTTATAGTATCTATTTTTCTTATAGCTACTTTCAAATATGGCAACTTCTCACTTTTTTCTAAAAAGCTGGCCATGGATGTGTATTCTATCACTTCAACAAAAAGAGAATCTATTTTTATTCCCATAGAATATCGCAAAGTCTTGGGTAGAATTGCTAAAAGAACTTGCCACAGTTTATAACTATCCTTCAATTTTATTACCACAGGCACCAAATTTTTTGCTTGTAATTGCGGGGGGGGGGGTTCATAGGAATAATTTTTGTGTTCTAATTATAAAATGAAAAAATCTTCTATTCACTATAAAGATATCATTTCTATAGAAAATCTGCTCCTAGCTTGGGAAGAGTTTCTAAATGGAAAGAAAAACAAAATAGATGCCCAGGAATTTCAGTTAAATTTGTTTGATAATATAATTTCTTTATACAATTCTCTCCAAACAAAAACCTACACCCACGCTGGCTACAAAGCCTTCAATATTTCAGACCCCAAACCTCGCAATATACATAAGGCAATAGTAAGGGACAGGCTTTTGCACCATGCAATCTATAAAATACTGTATCCATACTTTGATAAACTTTTTATACATGATTCATATTCTTGCAGGCTAGACAAAGGGACTCACAGAGCCATAAATAGATTTAGAGATTTTGGCAGAAAGGTATCAAAAAACAATACAAAAACTTGCTGGGTTCTAAAGTGTGATATTCGTAAGTTCTTTGCTTCTATAAATCAAACCATTCTCTTAAATATTTTAAACAAACACATAGAGGACAAAGAGATAATTTGGCTGCTCGCGAGAGTAATAAAAAGTTTTGATTCTAGAAAAGAAAGTGTTGGCTTACCTTTAGGAAATTTAACATCTCAACTTTTAGTAAACATATACATGAATGAGTTTGATAGTTGGATGAAGCATCAAATGAAAGTAAAATATTATATAAGATATGCAGATGATTTTGTGATACTAAGTACAGACAAATACTACCTTTTGGAACTTACTTATAAAATTAGTGAATTCTTGGAAGAAAATCTAAAACTTTTGCTTCATCCCAACAAGGTATTCATAAAGACTTTATCTTCTGGTGTTGATTTCCTGGGCTGGGGGCATTTCCCAACCCACAGAGTTTTGAGGACTGCGACAAAGAGGAGAGTTGTAAAAGCTTTGAACGAAAATGAAAATGTAAGCTCACTTATGTCATATAGCGGTTTATTGAAACATGGAAATCAATTTGTGTTACAAACTCAAATAAATGAAAGAATAAAAAACCTTTTGAAAAAGGATTAGAAAATGCTATATTTTGAGTATGATAGAGGGAAACCAAAAGTCAAAAATAGCCGAAAGAGAAGAAGAAATACTGAAATTCTGGGAAGATAACAAAATTTTTGAAAAATCTCTAGAGCAAACAAAAAATAATAAACCTTTTGTTTTTCATGATGGACCTCCATTTGCTACCGGAACACCTCACTATGGCCACTTGGTAGCAAGTGTTATGAAAGATGTGATTCCGCGCTATCAGACAATGCGGGGGCGCTTCGTTGAGAGGCGGTGGGGCTGGGATACACACGGTCTACCAATTGAAAATATTGTTGAAAAGGAATTAGGTATCAAAAGTAAAAAAGAAATTGAAGAAATAGGAATTGGCAAATTTAATAATCTTTGTCGAGATAAAATTTTTACTTATGTCGATGTTTGGAATAAGTTTATTCCACGCTTTGGACGGTGGGTAAATATGGATAGTCCTTATCGAACGATGGACGCTTCTTATATGGAGTCAGAGTGGTGGGCTTTTAAAAAATTATTTGATAAAGGTTTAATTTATAAAGATTATCGATCAATGTATATTTGTCCGCGTTGTGAGACTACACTAGCTCAAGCAGAAGTAGCAGAAGGCTATAAAGATATTAAAGATATCGCGGTAACAGCTAAATTTGAATTAGTGGATGAACCGAATACTTTTATTTTGGCTTGGACAACTACCCCATGGACTCTGCCTGGCAATGTTGCCTTGGCAGTAAACCCAGATTTTATTTATGTAAAAATAGAAAAGAAAGATGAGACCATGGAAAATCTCACTAGATTTATTCTCATTAAAGAAAAGCTCAAAGAAATTTTTAAAGAGGATAAGTTTGAGATTGTTGAAGAGTTTAAAGGCAAAGATTTAGTTGGCAAATCTTACAAACCAATTTTTGATGATTATTCAAAAAGTAAGACATTAGAAAATAGAAAAAATGGTTGGAAGATTTATGCCACTTCGTTCGTGACCACTGAAAGTGGTACGGGGGTGGTTCATATTGCCCCTGCTTTTGGGGAAGATGATATGGAACTTGGTAAAAAAGAAAAATTACCGTTTGTTCAACATGTTGGTATGGATGGCATTATAAGATCGGAGGTTCTCGATTTGGCTGGGCTTTCTGTAAAACCAATAGAGGATCCACAAAAAACTGATGTGGAGGTTTTGAAAATATTAGCTCAAAAAAATCTCCTTTTCTCTAAGGAAAAATATGAGCACTCATACCCACACTGTTGGAGGTGCGAAACTCCGCTTTTAAATTATGCCACCAGTTCCTGGTTTGTTTCAGTTTCAAAAATAAAAAAAGATCTTCTTGAGTACGCAGAAAATATAAATTGGCAACCAAAACACATCAAAGAAGGTCGTTGGCATAGTTGGTTAGAAAATGCTCGTGACTGGTCTATTAGCAGACAGCGTTTTTGGGCAAACACTATTCCTGTTTGGGAAAATGAAAAAACAGAGGAAAGGTTAGTGATCGGGTCAGTTGAAGAGCTACAAAAATATACCAAAAAATCTGGCAATAAATATTTTGTAATGAGACATGGAGAAGCCGAGCAAAATATTTCGGATATTATAAATTCAGATCCCCAAAATATTTTTCCCTTAACCAAGGAAGGTAGAAAGCAAGTACAGACTGTTGCCCAAGATATAAAAAAAGAAAAAATTGATTTAATAATTACTTCTCCTTTTGAAAGATGTCTTGAAACTGCAGAAATTGTGCGCCAAGCTTTAGATTTAAGTAAAGAGGATGTCAAAGTAGATGATTTGCTGGGAGAATTTAAAAAGGGACCAGATTTTGAAGGTAAAAAATGGGATGAATATTGGAAATTGTTTGCAAATATGAGAGAAAGATTTGAAAAAGCACCTGATGGTGGAGAGACTTTACTTGACTTAAATAAGAGAATGGGGGGTCTACTTTTTAATATTGAAAAAAAATATTCTGATAAAAACATTCTTTTGGTGAGTCACGATGGTCCGATTGCGGCTATGTATATGGTGACGGAGGGGGCAAATTTGAACAGGTCAATTGAAATAAAAGAAAAAGGAATACATAAATCAGAGTTTGCTGAATTTGGAGAACTAAATTTTGTACCACTTCCTCATAACGAAAATTACGAACTTGATTTACATAGGCCATATATAGATGAGGTAGAATTGGTTAATGACAAAGGCATAGTTTTTAAAAGGGTAACTGATGTTTTGGACACATGGTTTGATTCTGGATCAGTGCCTTTTTCCTCCTACCATTATCCATTTGAAAATAAAGAAAAAGTAGAAAGTCGTATTCCTGCCGACTTTATTGCCGAAGGGCTTGACCAGATTAGTAAGTGGTTTTATTACCAGCATGTTTTTGCAACTAGTTTGTTTGGAAAACAAGTTTTTAATAATGTGGTAGTCAACGGCATTGTTTTAGCAGAAGATGGTAAAAAAATGAGCAAGAGGCTTAAAAATTACCAAGACCCGACAGTTATTGTTGATAAATATGGAGCAGATAGTTTGAGATATTATCTCATGTCAACTCCGGTCATGAAAGCCGAGGATTTAAATTTTTCTGAAAAAGGGGTAGATGAAGTTTCAAAAAAAGTTATTTTAAAACTTGAAAATGTACTTTCGTTTTATGAAATGTATTCTGACAAAAAAGTTGTTGAAAATAATCAAGAGTCGGAACATGTTTTGGACAGATGGATTTTGGTTCGCTTAAGTGAACTCCATAAAGAAATAACCAAAGCACTTAATGTTTGTGATATTTACGGCGCAACCCGTCCCATCCTGAATTTTATTGAAGATTTTTCTACTTGGTATATTAGACGCTCAAGAGATAGATTTAAATCGGAAGACATAAAAGACAAAAATAATGTGCTCTCAACCACTCGCTTTGTTTTATTAGAATTGGCAAAATATATGGCACCACTTACTCCATTTTTTGCTGAACATATTTATTTGAAATTAAAATTTCCAAATGATCCAGAGAGTGTCCATCTTTGCAGTTGGCCCGTCCTGAGCGAAGTCGAAGGGCTCCATTTCGCAGAAATTTTGGAAATGATGCAAGAGGTAAGAAAAACAGTTTCTTTAGCGTTAGAAAAAAGAATGACGGCCAATATAAAAGTAAGACAACCTCTTAGTAAATTAAAAATTAAAGATTTAAAATTGAAAGATAAAGAAGAATATTTGGAATTAATAAAGGATGAAGTTAATGTTAAAAAAATAATCTTCCAGGAAAATTTAGAAACAGAAGTGGAGTTGGACACAAAAATAACAAAAGAATTGCAAAAAGAGGGTGATCTAAGAAGTTTTATAAGAGCTGTTCAAGAACTTCGTAAGAATAAAAATTTAATGCCAGCTGACGCAATAGAGCTTTTGGTGGAGACGGACAATGTGGGTAAAGAATTTTTGAACTCTGTTATTTCGGAAATTAAAAAACCAACTAATATAAATGAAATTATTTTTGCTGAAAACGACGGAGAAGAGTTGAAAATTGAAAATTATAAATTGAAAATTAAAATTAAATAAAACTTAATTTTATGTACCACAAACACCACACCAAGGGTATTGTCGTCGGAAGTAAAATTGAAGGGGACAGCAATAGGCTCATAGAAATATTTACTGAAAATTTTGGATTAATAAATGCTCGGGTGCAAGGAGCTAGAAATATCCGCTCTAAATTGCGCGGAGGCTCGCAAGATTTTTCTTTCAGTGAATTTTCTTTGGTGCGTGGCAAAGGTGGCTTTAAAGTTGTTAGTGTTAGGGCGGAGCAGAATTTTTATGAAAGCTTTAGGAATTCTCCGCTTAAATTAAGAATTGCTTCAAATATACTTAGCCTCATAAAGAAACTTGTTTCCGAAGAAGAAGCTCATGGTTCCATTTTTGGTATTGTTGCAAATTTTTTTGATTTTTTAATAACCGCGAAAGAAGAAAGTATTGCTTTGGCTGAATGTTTAACTCTGGTTCGCATCTTGCACGTCTTGGGTTATATGCGCCACGACCCAGAGCTACTGATCCCGATGTCTTCTTCAGAAATAGAAATAAAAGATTTGGAAATGATTGCTCCCCAAAGATCAAAAATAATAGGACTCATCAACGAGTCTCTCAGGGCGACTTAAATCTACTCGTGTTATAATTAAAGATAATGGAATTCAATGATGAAAAAAAAGAAAAGCTAGAAAGACTTGAAAGAAAATTATATTCTAGAAATATCTCTAATATCGATCACACTGAGAGGTCAGAATTTAATCCTCGAATAGAAGAACCAGAGGGAATAAAAGAAAATTGGCAAAACGCAAAAAGCAATGGTTTTGACGAGTTAGCGGCTAAAGTATCAAAAATGGCTCAGAAAAAACACAACTTCATAAATAAAATTTTCATATTTTCCACTTTGTTTTTTGTGGCCGCTTGTGGTGTGGCCATCTTTGTGTTTTTTGGTGGCGTGAACTCTATTTCCTCAAAAAATGTTGATATAAAAGTGGTAGGACCGCTTTCGGTGGGAGGTGGGCAAGAGGTGTCGTTTGATATAAGTATTATAAATAACAACAATGTAGATCTTGATTCCGCTTCCTTACTGTTAGAATATCCAGCGGGCACGAGATCTGTAAGCGATTTGACTAAAGAACTTGATCAAGAAAGATTTGCTTTGGATAAAATAAAATCCGGAGAAGATTTCAACCAAAATATTAAAGTAGTCTTCTTTGGAGAAAAAGAGGAGTTGAAACAATTGAAAATATCTTTAGAGTATAGAGTAGAAAATTCAAGCGCTCTTTTTTATAAAGAGAAAATACATGAAATATCTATAAGTTCTGCTCCGGTCATAATCACCCCCACTTATCCCAAAGAAGTTAATTCAAATCAAGAGATCTCTTTTAATGTAGAAGTAGCCTCAAACTCTAAAGATAAGGTGGGCGATTTTTTGGTTAATGTTGAATATCCATTTGGTTTTGTTTTTAAAGAAGCGACACCCAAGGCCTCGTATAACAATAATATTTGGCGATTTGGAAGCCTTAACTCTGGAGAAAAGAAAACAATTACAATAAAAGGAAGTATTATTGGGCAAGACAATGAAGAAAAAGTTTTTAAGATAAACGTGGGCACGGGGAGTCTAGATGATGAAAGGAAAATAGCCGTGCCGTTTTCGCAGTCAGTGGAATCAATTTTGGTAAAAAAGCCTTTTATTGGGCTAGATGTGTCTATTGAAGGAGGAGATGGGGATTTTGCCGCTCAAGGTGGTGAGCAGATTGGCACCGAATTTACGGTTAAAAATAATTTGCCATCTAGATTATTTAATACAGTAGTTGAAGTTACTTTTAAGGGCGGAGCTTTTAATCGATCGGGGGTTCTCCCGGGAAATAATGGATTCTTTCAGTCATCAAATGATACTATTTTGTGGGATAAACGTCTGGTGCCAGGGCTTTCTGATATGGGGCCGGGTTCTGAAGAAAGATTATCTTTTCGATTGACACCCCTTCTGTATTCAAATATAGCCAAAGGCGTTAGGCCTGAAATAGAAATAACCATTAAAGCTAGGGGTGAAAGGATTTTAGAGTCTGGTTCGGTGGAGATGGTTTCTTCTGTTGAGACAAGAAAAATTGTTCTTGCAACCGATATCACTCTTTCATCAAAAATAGTAAGATCTGCTGGCAACTTGGAAAATTCTGGACCAATACCACCAAAGGCTGATGCGCCCACCACGTATACTGTGGTCTGGAGTATTAATAATTCTTTTAATCAGGTAAGCAATGTGGAAGTTAGAGCCACCCTGCCTTCTTATGTAAAGTGGACTAATATAAAAAGCCCAGCGAGCGAAATTTTTTCATTCAATCCTGTGAGCAATGAAGTTGTTTGGAGTGTGGGATCTGTTTTGCCAAATACTGGTTTCGATTCTCCCGCCAAGGAAATATATTTTCAGCTTGAATTCTTACCTAGTGTAAGTCAAATCGGGCAAACCCCAAGCCTTTTGGGTGGAGCCTCTCTTTCTGGTATTGATAAGATAACTGGTTTAAAAATAGAAACAAGGACTGGAGAAGTCACTACTGATTTTTCCGGAGACCCAGGTTTTAAAATGGGAGATGAAAGGGTGGTGCAATAATAAATAATTGTGTTAATCTCTTCAACATGGCAGATAATAGTAAAATGGAAAAAGTAGTTTCTCTTTGTAAAAGAAGGGGATTTATCTTTCAAGGCTCTGAAATCTATGGTGGCTTGGCTGGTATTTTTGATTACGGTCCCATGGGTGTTGAATTGAGACACAATATTAAGCAATATTTTTGGCAGAAATTTATCGTTGAACGTGAAGATGTGTATGGCATGGGGGCAGCAATACTTATGCCAGAAAAAGTTTGGCAAGCGTCTGGTCATACGGAGCTTTTTACTGATCCATTAGTTGAATGCAAAATTTGTCACGAAAGAGTTCGTGCCGACCAACCCGAAGCGATTAGCGATCATGAAAAAACTCATAAAAAAGAAAAGGTTGAATGGACTGAACCGGTAAAATTTAACATGCTTGTTGGAACTAAGTTGGGTGCCGCTGAAAAGACCGCTAATCAGGTTTATTTGCGTGGGGAGATAACACAAGGGGTGCATGTTAACTTTAAAAATATATTGGATTCAATGCACACAAAAATTCCTTTTGGCATTGGACAGATAGGAAAAGCATTTAGAAATGAGATTACCCCACGTGACTTCCTTTTTCGTCAGCGCGAGTTTGAACAGATGGAATTACAATATTATATAAAGCCAAATGAAGAAGAAGGGATGAAGCAGTACGAGTACTGGAAACAGTTTGCTTTTGATTGGTATCTTGGTTTGGGTTTTAAAAAAGAAAATTTGCGTTTGCGTCAGCATGCAGCGGACGAAAGAGCCCACTATGCCAAAGATGCATGGGATATAGAGTACAATATGCCATCTGTTGGTTGGAAAGAAGCATGGGGAATACACCATAGGGCAGATTGGGATTTAAGGAGACACACAGAATATTCCGGAGTCGATATGTCTTATTATGATGAAGAAACAAAAGAAAGATTTATTCCGTGGGATGTTGAGTGTTCTGGGGGAGTTGATAGGGCCTTCTTGTTTGTAATGCTTGAAGCTTATACTGAAGATGAGCTTGGTGGGGAAGTTAGAGGTTATTTAAAACTTACTCCAAAATTAGCTCCGGTGAAAGTAGCTGTATTTCCATTACTCAAAAACAAACCACAGCTTGTAGAAAAGGCTAGGGAAGTGTACCAAAAGCTTAAAAAAGAATTTGGGGCCGTTGAATTTGATGATAATGGTAATATTGGCAAAAGATATAGAAGACAAGACGAGATAGGCACACCCTTTTGTGTGACTATAGATTTTGATACGATTGAAAAATCTACAGGTGTTACTGTTCGCGACCGTGACAGTGGCAAACAAGAAAGAGTGTCAGAAAAAGATTTAGTCGAGTATATTAAAGAAAAAGTCTTATAAATTGATGAGTAAGTTGCACCCTGTAGCACATTGTGCTACACTGGTCGTATTAGAAATAATTAAATTTAAATGAGAACAACGCTAAACATTTCAATGCCTCAAAGTTTTAGGGATAAAATAAATAATCTTATTAAAGAAAATAATTATGCCTCTGCAAGCGAATTGTTTCGCGATTCTATTAGAGCATTTGAGGATCAAAAATTAATAGAAAGTATTATGGAAAGTGAAAAAGATTTTGCTACGGGAAAATTTAAAACACTAAAATCTCTAAAAGATTTAATGTAATAATCATGGTAATTGATTATTCTCTGAAATTTTTAAAGCAGTTCAAAAAACTTCCAAAAGATGTAAAAATGAAGGCGTTGGCAATTGAGACAATATTCAGAAACAATCCTTTTGATCTACGACTAAAAACTCATAAGTTGCATGGGGCAATGAAAGATTATTGGGCTTTCTCAATAAGTTATTATTACAGAATCGGTTTCACTTTTGTTGATTCGGGCCATGTACGATTTCATGCCGTTGGAACGCATGATATTTATAAATAAAAAATGATATAATATAGATTATGGCAATTGGTAGAAGTGATAAAATAATTCAAATAAGTTCGGGGACGATCATGAAGGCCCTGCTCATTGTCTCGATTTTTGTTGCTTTTTATTACTTGCGAGACATTGTGTTGGTAGTTTTGCTCGCGGTTATAATCGCCTCTGCGGTGGAGCCGGGTACCCAATGGTTTTTGCGTCTGGGAATACCCAGAATTATCTCAGTCCTTTTTATATATTCGGTGGCAGTGATGAGTTTGGTTTTAATGTTTTATTTCCTCTTTTTGCCCCTCTTAAATCAATCGGCGACGCTCCTGTCTACCTTGCCCGGATATTTAGGAGAACTCCAAGTTTGGAATCCTCTATCAAACACAGAATTTTTTAGCTCAAACTCTGCCGTAGAGGGATTTTCTAAAACTTTTTCTCTTTCCCAAATAGTTGAACAAATCAATACTACTGTATCCAGTTTATCAAATGGATTTTTCTCTACCGCGAGCACTGTTTTCGGTGGAATTTTAAGTTTTCTTTTAGTGGTTGTTCTATCTTTTTATCTATCCGTTGAGTCTGATGGGGTTTCCAATTTCTTACGCATTGTTACTCCAGCCAAAAATGAAAAATATGTTTTAGGTCTGTGGAAAAGGTCTCAACACAAAATCGGTCTTTGGATGCAGGGGCAGGTAGTCTTGGCTATCATTATCGCAATGCTTGTGTTTTTGGGTCTTACTCTAATGCGAATCGACAATGCTCTTCTCCTTGCCGTTTTGGCTGGAATGTTTGAAATAATTCCGATTTTTGGTCCGATCCTGGCCGCTATACCGGCGGTTACTTTGGCTCTAGTTTCCAATGGTATGACCTCGGCTCTTTTGGTGGTTGGTCTTTATATAATTATCCAACAATTTGAAAATCAGCTCATATATCCACTAGTGGTACGCAAGATTGTCGGAGTACCACCGCTCGTATCTATCTTGGCTCTTATCGTCGGTTACAAGCTGGCTGGGTTTGTTGGTCTCTTGATCTCGGTGCCTTTGGCCACGATGCTTATTGAGTTTTTGAACGATGTGGAAAAAAATAAAACCGCTGAAGCCGAACGCTTGTCTCGACGCCCCAAAGAATCGGGAAGCCAAATGTAACATCGGCTCAAAATTTCAATGAAGACATTTTACATAACCACTACTTTGCCCTATGTGAATTCTGACCCCCATGTTGGTTTTGCTATGGAGATAATAAGGGCAGATGTAATTGTTCGAACCAAAAAACTTCAGGGACTTGAAGTGTTTTTCAACACAGGTACTGATGAGCATGGATCTAAAATTTATCAGAAAGCTTTAGAGATCGGCAAAGATCCACAAGAATATGTAGATGAGTGGGCCCAAAAATTTAAAGGCCTTATAGACTTGCTTCAAATATCTCCGGACGTGCATTTTGTTAGAACCACAGACGAACATCATATAAAAGCTGCTCAAGAATTTTGGAAGATTTGTGATAAAAATGGTTTTATTTATAAAAAATCTTATAAGATAAGATATTGTGTTGGTTGTGAGTTAGAAAAAACAGATTCTGAATTAATTGAGGGTAAGTGTCCAATTCATCCAAATCTGGAAGTGGAGCTTATAGACGAAGAAAATTATTTTTTTAAGTTTTCTTCTTTTCAAAAACAACTGTTAGATTTATATAAGAGTCGCTCCAATTTTGTGGTGCCAGACTTTCGCTTAAATGAGATAAGGTTATTTGTAGAAAGAGGCTTAGAAGATTTTTCTATATCGAGACTCAAGTCAAAAATGCCGTGGGGTATACCGGTGCCCGGAGATACTGATCAGGTGATGTATGTTTGGTTTGATGCGCTCGTCAACTACGTATCTACTTTAGGTTGGTCTGAAGACCAAATTCAGTTTGAGAAATTTTGGACAAACGGAACACCTGTTCAATACTGCGGTAAAGATAATTTAAGAATGCAATCAGCAATGTGGCAAGCGATGCTTTTGGCGGCGGGATTGCCCCATTCCCATCAAATTGTTATCAATGGATTTTTTACAGGTGAGGGGGGGATAAAAATGTCAAAATCTTTGGGTAATACCGTTAATCCTTATGATGTGGTGAAGGAGTATGGGGCCGAAGCTCTTCGCTACTATGTTTGTGCCGAAGTATCTATGTTTGAAGATAGTCCAGTCTCAATGGATTTAATCAAACAAACTTATAACGCAAAATTGGCAAACGGTCTGGGAAATCTTGTTTCTAGGATTATGAAAATGGCGAGTGATAACTTGAGTGAGCCAGTTAAGATTCCAGAATGGGAAGATATGAGTCAGTATTTTTCTTACTTAGAAAAATTTGAAATAAATAAAGCTTGTGATTTTATTTGGAAAGAAATAGGGGGAATGGATAAATATATCCAAGACAATCAGCCGTTTAAAGTAGTAAAAGAAGATAAAGAAAAAGGAAAAGAAATGATTTCCAGTCTTGTTGTAAGACTTTATTCCGTTGCTCGTATGTTAAACCCAATCCTCCCAGAAACTTCTGCAAAAATAAAATCTCTCATAAAAGAAAATAAAGTTCCAGAAAAGCCTCTATTTCCAAGGAAGGACTAATATGAAATATATAGACATACATTGCCATCTAGATTTTCCGGATTATGGTACTGATCTTGCCGAAGTGTTGGAGAGAATGAAAGAAAACGAGGTGGGAGCTATTACCATTGGCACAGATTTGGAAAGTTCTAGAAGGGCGGTAAAAATAGCAGAAGAGGGTGAAAAAAATGGAAACAAAATTTGGGCTTGTATTGGGGTGCATCCAGAAAAACCCCAAGGTGAGACCTTAGGAAATTTTCAAGGTCTCACCTTGGGGTTTGAAGAAAAAGAATTTGAAAAATTAGTTGTGCATCCAAAAGTTGTTGCGATAGGGGAATGTGGTCTTGATTGGTTTCGGATTGAGCCAGAAAATATAGAGAGTGAAAGAGAAAGACAAACTAAACTTTTCAAACAACAAATAGAATTTGCACTCAAATATAATAAGCCACTAATGCTCCATTGTCGTGAAGCTTACGACGATGTCCTAAATATTTTGGAAGTTTATAAAAAAGCCGAAGGTGGAGACAAGCTTCGAGGCAACGCACACTTTTTTGCTGGCAATGTGGAGCAAGCAAAAAGATTTTTGGATTTAGGATTTACCATGTCTTTTACGGGGGTTGTAACCTTTACGCACGATTATGATGAAGTTATTAAATATATTCCTCAAGATTCCATAATGTCTGAAACAGACGCTCCTTTTGTGTCTCCGGTGCCGTATAGGGGAAAAAGGAACGAGCCGAGCTTTGTAATAGAAATAGTTAAAAAATTAGCAGAAATAAGAGGGGAGAGTTTTGAGGTTTTAAATGGTGCGATTATAAAAAATGCGAAAGTTGCTTTTGGCGGTCTATTATGTTAAATTGCTTTTCTCGGGTCCGAGGTGAAGATTATTATAAAACACCTCTGTCTTCTCGCTTTGTGAGAGGAATCCACTCGAGTTTAAAATATGAATGAAATAAATGAAAAAGACGATAGTCTGATTTATGAAGTCGGTTTCCATCTTTTACCAACGGTTGACGAAGCAGATGTCCCCCTCCAATCCTCAAATATAAGATCTATAATTGAAGAAAATGGTGGTGGGGTCATTGCAGAAGATATGCCCAAGATGCTCTCTTTATCTTATGATATTTCTAAAAGTGTTGACTCTAAAAAGCAAAAATTTAACAAAGCGTATTTTGGCTCCATAAAATTTGAGGTAGAACCAGAAAAGGTTTTGCTAATAAAAAATAAAATTGAAAACCTTCAAAATGTTTTAAGGTTTTTAATTGTTAAAACTGTTAAAGAAAATACTATGCATACCCCCAAAAACCCAATGTTTAAGAAGGAAAGCATTAAAGAAGAAAAAACAGTAGAGCATATAGAAAAACCAAAAGTATCTGAAGCTGAAATAGATAAAAGCATTGATAATCTTGTTATTGATCAAACTTTATAATTTTTTAACTTTAAACTAATACTATGTACATAAACAAAGCGATTATCTACGGTAACCTAACTAGGGACCCAGAGTTAAAGTCTCTGCCTTCTGGTGCTCAAGTCTGTGAGTTTGGGGTGGCTACCAACAGAGTTTGGAAGGATAAAAATGGTGCTAGGCAGGAGTCTGTTGATTACCACAATATTGTTGTTTTTGGTCGGCAAGCAGAGCTTATAAAACAATATTTACACAAAGGTAGCGGTGTCTTTTTGGAGGGTAGAATCCAAACCAGGAGCTGGGATGCTCAAGATGGGACCAAAAAATACAGGACAGAGATTGTGGCAGATAGAATTCAGTTTGGGCCAAAGAGCGGAAGTGTCAGTGGTGTAGCTTACGAACAAAAAGATTCTGGAGATAAGTCGGAAAAATCAAAAAACAAGGAAGAAGTTCCAGCTATTGAATATCCGGAAGAAGAAATAAACTCCGAAGATATTCCATTTTAAAAACCCCACCCCTAGCCCTTCCCCAAAGGGGAGGGGAAAATAAAAAATCAAATCATTTAACCTTAAATCATTAAAAAATATTATGACTACTAAACAAAATTGTTACTTCAAACAAAACGGCATCAAATACGTGGATTATAAAGATGTGGAACTTTTAAAAAAGTTCCTAAATCCTCATGCCCGTATTCTCTCCAAAAAGAAAACAGGTGTCTCTACCGAATACCAAAAGAAGCTCTCTATGGCTGTAAAGCGCGCTCGCTTCATGGCTTTGCTTCCTTACTTGAGTAGATAAGTTTCTTTCCCAGAAGATGACCTTTGAAGACCCTGCCCCAAAAGGTCATCTTCAAATTCTTAATCTCTTTTGTCAGACCTCACTCCGCGCTCCGCGTCGCCCTCTTCCTACAGAAGCTGTCCACTCATTGGATTTTTCTTCAAAAAATCTCAATGAGTCTTGCGAAGCTCCAAGTTTTCGCTTCTCACCTTGTCTAATGAGAGGGAAGACCAAACGGCTCGACAGCATCTCTTGTTGAGCCGTTCCATTTTGGGCTTGGAAAATATGGATAAAATATGGTATAGTTCAGCAATGCTTAGTCCAAACGAAATAGGGAGAAGAGCTACAGAATTTGCCAGAGAGTGGATGCTTGAAGAAAGAGAAGATGCTGAAGCTAAAACATTTTGGGATGATTTTTTTGAAGTGTTCGGTGTTCTTAGGAGAAGGGTGGCGTCTTTTGAACATCCGATAAAAAAATCAGACAATTCTCAAGGATATGCGGACCTTTTGTGGAAAGGGGTCTTGCTTGTGGAACACAAATCAAGAGGTAAAGATTTGGACACCGCGTATAAACAAGCTAAAGATTATTTCCCAGGGTTTAAAGACGCAGAGTTGCCAAGATATATAATTGTTTCAGACTTTGCAAAATTTAGAGTTTATGATCTTGATAAAGACAAGCAATATAATTTTCCCATTAATGAACTATATAAAAATACAGAATTATTTGGATTTATTTCTGGCCATGAAAGTGAATTTGATTATGAAATGGAAGTGGCGGCAAACATTAAAGCCGCAGAACTTATGGCAGAATTTCATAATGAAATTGCCAAGACTGGCTATGCTGCGCCAGATCTGGAAGTCTTCCTTATCAGGGTGCTTTTTTGCCTCTTTGCTGATGATACAGGAATTTTCCCAAAAAATGCTTTTAAAAATTACATAAATAACAGGACAAATGAAGATGGAAGCGATCTTGGTCCACAATTAGCCCAAATATTTCAGATTTTGAATACTCCGGAAAAAGACAGACAATCTAATTTGGATGAAGATTTGGCAAAATTGCCATATGTAAATGGTGGCATTTTTTCGGAGAATATAGGGATTGCTTCTTGCGATATTACAACCAAATTACGCTTGATAAAATGTTGTGATTTTGATTGGTCGGCTATATCGGCCTCAATTTTCGGCTCTTTGTTTCAAGGTGTTATGAATGAAAATCACCGCCGACATCTTGGTGCTCATTACACAACTGAAAAAAACATCCTTAAACTCATAAAACCCCTGTTTCTTGATGATTTATACATTGAACTTGATAAAGTTAAATTTGATCAAAAACAGCTTGATATTTTCCACACAAAAATCAGCCAGTTAAAATTCCTTGACCCCGCCTGCGGTTGCGGCAACTTTCTTGTTGTTGCATATAGAGAATTGCGTCGGTTGGAAATTGAAATTTTAAAAATAAAAAAAGAAAATGGAGTTGAAATGACGGAAAATCCGATTCTTGTCAGCATAGACCAGTTTTACGGCATAGAAATAGAAGAATTTCCCGGGCGCATAGCTGAAGTGGCGATGCACCTTATTGACCATCAAATGAACATAGAATTAGGCGAAGTATTTGGCAAATACATCCGCAATCTCCCAATTAAGCAATCTGCGACAATAAAATGTACTGATGCTCTTGCTTTGGATTGGGAAAGTTTCGTATCGCCCAAAGAACTCTCGTTTATACTAGGCAACCCTCCGTTTTTGGGTGCCCGACTTATGTCGGATGCGCAAAAAGATGGATTATTAAAAGCTTTCGATGATATGAAGGGTGCCGGCAACCTTGATTTTGTTACCGCTTGGTATGCCAAAGCGGCGAAATATATTCAAGGCACAAAAATAAAAGTCGGTTTTGTCTCCACCAATTCAATTTCGCAAGGCGAGCAAGTCGGTCTGCTTTGGAAATATTTGAAAAATTTCAATATTACCATTCATTTTGCCCATCAAACTTTCAAATGGTCCAACGACGCTTCTGGTGTTGCGGCAGTATATTGTGTGATCATTGGTTTCGGGGCTTTTGATGTGGAAAGAAAATATTTGTATGAGTATGAAGATATAAAGGGAGAAGATAAAGAAAGGGAAGTGAAGCATATAAATCCATATCTCGTGGAAGGGGAAGATGTTTTAATTGAAAATAGAAACAAACCAGTCTGCGATGTTCCAGAAATGACATTTGGAAATATGCCAAACGATGGCGGCAACCTTATTATAGAAAATGAAGAACTGGAAGAATTTCTCCAGTCGGAACCAGAGGCAGAAAAATACATTCGTCCGCTTATAGG
Organism: Candidatus Zambryskibacteria bacterium RIFCSPLOWO2_01_FULL_39_39; assembly: GCA_001823925.1. Taxonomy (GTDB): domain Bacteria; phylum Patescibacteriota; class Minisyncoccia; order Phycocordibacterales; family WO2-35-19; genus WO2-35-19. The sequence continues at coordinate 21,557 of MHWB01000011.1, read as the reverse complement.
TGCTGATGAATTTATAAATAATATCAAACGCTGGTGTCTTTGGTTGGTAGATGCAGATCCAGCAGAAATAAGAACAATGCCGCGAGTGATAGAAAGAGTAGAAAAAGTAAGAGAATCAAGATCAAAAAGCAAACGGGGAGCAACAAACAAATTGGCAAAATTTCCGACTTTGTTCGGCGAGATAAGACAACCAAATTCGGATTATTTGTTAATACCTCTTGTCTCTTCTGAAAATAGACCAATTATTCCTATAGGATTTATGTCAAAAGAAGTAATCGTGACTAATCGTTGCGCTTTTGTTCCAGACGCAACTCTCTATATGTTCGGTGTTCTGACTTCCTCAATGCATATGGTTTGGGTCAACAGAACATGTGGTAGATTAGAAAGTAGATACAATTATTCAATAAATGTCGTTTATAACAATTTCCCGTGGCCGGAAGATGTTTCGGAAGAAAAGAAAAAGAAAGTAGAGGAATGCGCGGAGCTTGTTTTAACTATTCGCTCCACTTTCCCACATAGCTCACTTGCTGACCTTTATGATCCAAATACAATGCCTCCGGATTTGAGACGAGCCCACGAAGATTTGGATAGGGCAGTGGAATCTTGCTATGGCAAAAAATTCAAAGACGACCAAGAGAGAATCTCCTTTTTGTTTGGGTTGTATAAAAAATACACTACGGAAACTATATAATTTAATGAGTTAAAATAGTCAGAAATAACTTTTATTATCTGTCAACACTAGTAATATATGTCTGTCTTGAGCCATATTTTACATTGTATAACAAATTTATCTGTTTTATTTAGTTTATAAGTTCTTTTTATATTGACGTTAACTTTGTAATCTGATAGACTATGTGCCGTCTGCATTTATTAAAATAATTTTTTAAAAAATATGAATAAAGATACAATACAAAAGAAAAGGGAAAGGAGCGTGGCTTATCCAAGTTTCTCACTAGAACAAGCGATCAATTCTGTTTCTCAATTGAGAAAAGCATTGGGTAAAGGTCCTTATAGTAGAGATGAGGCTGCTAAAGCTCTTGGTTATAGTGGAGTTTCTGGTATATCTGCAACAAAAATTTCGACAATGGTTCATTTTGGTCTTCTTAATAGAAATGGAAATACTTATTCACAAAGCGAATTAGCAGAACGTATTAACCATCAGCTATCTGATGAAGATAGAAACAATGCAATTGTTGAAGCAATTTTAAGTCCAAAGTTATATAAAGAATTGATCGAACAATTTGCTGGTGAAGCACTTCCGGTGCAACTTGGTAATATCTTAATAAGAAAAGGTATTAGTTCTAAAATATCTGAAACCGTTGCTACTAATTTTCAACAATCTTTAGAATTTTCAGGTTTACTTAAGAATGGCGTTGTTTTAACTAGTCCAGAATTTTTAATTACCACTGATAATGATGGAATAGTTGAAAAAGAAATTACCCCAACTTCTTCCAATAAGAGATTATTAGATGAAAATATTAAACAGGTTTACATTTTTAACGACTCTGGTGATGGGTGGAATGTCGCTATAAAATCAGAAAAACCAATAACATCAAAAATAAAAAAATTAATTATTGATGCTATGGAATTATTAGAAGTTAAGGAATAAAAATGATATTCATGAAAACATTCAAACCAGGGGGAATAACAAAAAGGTCGGGATTAGTAGATTCAACAAAACATTGAAATATGAATCTTGAAGAATTAAAAAAACAACATGTTCGCCAAACTTTGGGTATTATTGCTGACGATTTTCCAGACACAATTTCTTTTATTGATTTTGCCAATGTTAATAAATGGTACGAAGAAGATGAATTTTCCGAAGATGGAGTACTTCTCAACCACAATCAACGGCTATCAATTAATTTAGAAGGTCTGAGAGATTTTTTGAAATTATTTTCAATTGACTCGAGGTTTTATTATGGCACCGATCCCGCAAATGATGGTTCTGTAAAATTTATGGGAGCGGCAAGATATGTTTTTGGAGATCGTCGAGTTTTTACTAAACCAGTGCAAAAAATTAAACATCATATAGGTGATATTGACCCACATTGTGTGACTAGAGCAATAAAAAGTGACGCTAGTGGTAATTATGTAATTATTCCAAAATCAAATTTTGATGTAGAAATTACACTTGATTCGATAAGGTTGTCTGAAAAATATAAAACTATATGTCTTTTGTCTGGAGATGCAGACTTTGCGCCACTATTAAGATATCTAAAAGGTTTGGGTAAAAGGACGATTATTATAAAAGGCGGATTTATTCAAGACAACCTGCGACAATTTGCAGATTTGATTATAAATGCCCAAGATATAAAGCAATATATCGCTGTAAAAAAGCAAAAACCCGACCAATAAAGGCCCGGTTTTTGCGGATAGTTGACTCGTATCCACGAGTAGGGCAGAACGAGTCTGCATGGCCAGTATATCACATTCAAGTCTTGAATCAAGCTGTTGGGGATATCAAAAATTATAGTTAAACCCTTGAGACATATTCTCCATTTTCCGTATTGACGACAATGGTGTCACCTTCGCTTATGAAAAGGGGAGCGTTGACGGAGGCCCCTGTTTCTACTTTGACCACCTTGTTGCCACCTTGAGCGGTGTTGCCTTTCATGTTTGGTGGAGCTTCTACTACTTTGAGTTCTACTTTGATAGGTAATTTCATACCGATGATCTTGCCTTGCCCTGAGGAATTCGAAGGGTCATCAAAAACCATAGCTTTGGCAATGGCATCTTTTTTTAAATATTTAGAACCTTGTCCGATCTGCTCTTCTTTCAGTGCAAATCTTTTAGAAGGGTTTCCATCTTCGTGGAACCAATATTCGCCTTTTGCTTCGTAAATAAATTTTATATCTTTGTATTCTATTTCGGCTTCTCTCACTTTTTCTGATACGTGAAAAGAATTCTCGGTTACTCGGCCAGAGATCAGATTTCTAAGTTTGGTAGCATTAACTGGTTTTCTTTGTTGTTTGCGGAAAACATGGGAGGCGATAACTTCCCACGGTTCATTATCAAAGATGATCACTTTGCCAATTGTTATTTTGTTGTATTCAAACATTGCTTTAAAACTATAGCCTAAAATAAGCCCAAAATCCACTTGACTTTTATGGTTTTGTGAGTATATTAAATAAGTCTGTACAGACGTATGTACTCACATGGCAAACCGACGAAGTCCTGCCGTATGGTTTATCTGAAGTTGTAGACATGTGTAGTATGTATTCCGCAAGGACAAAACCGGCTATAAGCTAACGCGAATGGCCGGTTTCCTACTTTTATTTTTCATCATCAATACATTTTTCATAATAGGCGGCAATTGTTGGGGGGTATAAAAACATCCAGAATATTATTTCTTCTAAAGGAAATGTTTTCCCGAAGGCTGTAACGGTACCGATGTAATCTTTGCCAGGGAAAATCCAATAATTTAATGAGACCCCAACAATTTCTAACAGAAGAAAAACCCAAAAAAGAGATACAGATAGCATGGCATATTTAGAAAATAGTTTTGGGAATCTAATTAACTGTACAATCATTGGGGTAATAGCTAAAATTCCCATTTTAATATATGCGTTTCCATATTTAAGTCCTAGCCAGCCCGACAACGGTAGGTCAATAAAATGAAAGATTATCACCATAATTACCACGACTATTGCAGGAATAATTGCTCGCCAAATATGAGGTGATATTTTATGGTGCGCATCATTATCAAAAAAATGTTCATAAAAAACCAATACAAATATTGTCATTGGTATATAGCCAATAACGGCATCAATGGTATTTGCTCCTAATATACGAAACGGGAAAATAGTTGTCGGTACTTGCCAAGCCAGGCTTATATGAGCAAAGTATTCCAAAATTACGCCAAATAATGATCCGAATACGAGAGACCCAACAATTATCTTTTTCCAATTCTTCTTTCTTCTTAGTCCAAAATAGATTGATACTGGTCCAGCAACTATAAATGACCAAACTACAGGATTGTTAAACCAAGTACTTTCTATAAAAAATGGGAGTGGTACGGTTATAAATATTAGAAAAACAAAAACAACTATATCTATAAATGTATCCTTTTTCATCACAATAATTATATCACTATTTCATTCTTCTGAACTTTCTGAAGCTTCTTCTTTGGCTGGCATAACTGACCCACTATTTTCTATAAGTTTTTTGCGGATAAGTTTTAATATTTCTTCTGCTATTTTTTTATTTTCCTTGGCCTTCAAAAATTGGCGAGTGGCGTCGTAGCCACGACCAAGAATTAAGTCGCCGTATTTATAAGAATTACCAGATTTTGAGACAATACCCATTTTTTCGCCCAAAGCTATCATTTCTCCTTCTTTGGAAATACCTTCGTTGTACATAAGATCAAATTCTGTTTGTTTGAAAGGGGCAGCTACTTTGTTTTTGACAACCTTAACACGGACTCGGCCCCCCATTATTTCATCACCCTTTTTAATCTGAGCGATTCTTCTGATGTCGAGCCTTACGCTAGTGTAAAATTTCAAGGCTTTGCCTCCAGGAGTGGTTTCTGGATTACCAAACATTATTCCTATTTGCATCCTGATTTGATTTATAAATATAACTACTGTTTTGGATTTGGCCACAATGGCAGTGAGTTTTCTCAAGGCTTGAGACATAAGGCGGGCTTGTTTGCCTACATGGTAAGCGCCCATGTCTCCCTCAATTTCATCTTTGGGGGTGAGGGCGGCCACGGAGTCAATAACGATAACGTCAATTTTGCCAGAACGAACAAGCGAGTCTACTATTTCGAGTGCCTGTTCTCCGTTGTCTGGTTGGGAAATAAGCAGTTCTCCTATTTTAACCCCCAACCTTTGGGAGTATTCGGGGTCCATTGCGTGTTCGGCATCGATAAAAGCGCAAATACCATTTAGTTTTTGAGCCTCGGCTATAATATGGAGAGCAAGAGTGGTTTTTCCAGATGATTCTGGTCCAAATATTTCTATAATCCTTCCTCGGGGTACCCCGCCGACACCCAATGCTGCGTCCAATCCGATTGAGCCGGTGGGGATAGTGTTTACATTTACGTGAGGTTTGTCACCAAGCATCATTATGGAGTCGTCTCCAAATTTAGTTCGTATGTCTCTCAAGGCGTCTTGCACACCAGAATCGTTATTTTTTTTCTGGTTGTCGTCTGGGGTAGATTTTTTTACCGCTTTGTCTTTCTTTGCCATATTTTTAATTATTAGGGGTTGTGGTGCTTTGTTTATAATATATTTTGATTGTTTTTAAGATTTCCTTTTTAAAACGATCCCTGGCCCTGATTTCTATTATATTAGACCCAAGGGAAAGCAGCAATTTTTCTTCAAAAGAGCCTTCTTTGTCAATAAATATAGGTCTCCCGCCAATACTTATAAAGGCTACATTTTTTGCTACCCCTTTTATGGTGAGGATATTTTCTTCTGTCTCCATGTCTCTGACTGGACTAAATATCTCTATGGTTGGGCCAATTATTAAATTTCTGGCGTTAAATATACCATAAGAAACGAGTAACAAAACAGAAACAATAACCACAAAAAGTCTTATATTAAATCCCGATTGCGCGGATAGGCCACGTTCAAATTTATAAATGTTCATTTTCTTGTTCTTCGTTTTGGTCTGTTGCAAACCCGCCCTCTGGTTTTATTAAAACATCTCTTGGTTTGGCGCCATCTCCTCCACCCACAACCCCGTTTTCTTCTAAAATATCCATAAGTCTTGCCGCTCTAGCATAACCAATGCGTAGTTTTCTTTGGAGATATGAAGTAGAAGCCTTGCCGGCCCCGATCACGATCTCTCTAGCTTCTTCGTACAAATCATCCTCCGACTCGCCACCCCCAACAAGTGACTCAAAGACAATATTTTTAGATTTATCTGCCTCCATATCTATACTGGTGGGTATTTCGTCTTCAGCATTTTTAACCAGATATTCCACCACCTTTTTGACTTCATTTTCGGATATGAAAGGAGATTGGAGTCTGATCGGTTTGGACATTTCTCCAGAAATATAAAGCATATCGCCGGCCCCAAGCAACTTTTCTGCTCCGGCTGTGTCTAATATTGTTCTAGAGTCAAATTGAGAGGCCACTTGCAGAGCGATACGAGCCGGTATGTTTGCTTTGATGAGACCGGTAATGACGTTAACACTAGGTCTCTGGGTTGAAAGTATGAGGTGGATACCTACCGCCCTACTCATTTGGGCCAAGCGGATAATTGCCGACTCGAGTTCTCTTGGGTAAGCTTGCATAATATCTGCCAATTCGTCAATCACAATCACAATATACGGCATTAGTTCTGGCACCTCTCCTCCACCGGCACCGGCTGGCGGATTCTTTTTAAATTTTTCGAGTGCTGGCGAGAGAATGTTTTTGTGATAAGACTCGATATCTCTGACCTTATTTGTTTCCAAGATATCATAACGGCGATCCATTTCTTTCGATGCCCACTTCAAAGACATAATCACTTTTTTGGCATCAGTGATAACTGGAGTTAGTAGGTGAGGGATTTTATTATACTGAGTGAGCTCAACTCTCTTTGGATCTATCATTATAAATTTTAGATTTTCTGCTGAATTACGAAAGAGCAAAGAATTTATAAGTACATGAATGGTTACTGATTTGCCACTACCGGTCGCTCCCGCAATGAGGAGGTGGGGCATTTTGGCAATGTTGGCAAAAATAGAAGCTCCCGATATGCTTTTGCCCAAAGCTATAGTCAGAGATTTTTCGGAATCGGTGTAGCCACTTTGAGACAAGATGGACCCGAGCCCAACCATGGTCTTTACCGAGTTTGGTATTTCAATGCCCACTAGGGATTTGCCGGGGATGGGGGCTTCAATGCGTACTGGGTGAGCGGCCAAAGCGAGCTCCAAATTGTTTTGTAGCCCCAAGATTTTAGAAAGTTTGACTCCTTCTGCTGGCTTTAAGGCATATCTGGTGACGGATGGTCCGATAGATATTTCATCCATTTCTACAATAATGCCAAAATTTTGCAAAGTCCTTTTTATAATATTTGAATTTGCTTTGATGTCTCCAACTTCTGGCTTGCCCCTATCTCTTTCTAAAAGAGAAAGTGGTGGTGGGGTAAATGGTTTAAAGGAAATAATATTTTTACGGACTCCAAAATCATCACCCCCCTCTGTTTGGAGTGATCTTTTATCTACTCCTTGTGTGATCTGGGGAGCAATCTTTCCTTGGTAGCCCTCCTCTGTTTTTTCATTGCTATTTAAAATTTTCACAGCCTTTTCTTCTGTTTCATCAGATTCACCTTCTTTTTTCTTTCTGAAAATATTTAAAATGGAAGAAATGTTTATAGTGGCATCAAATATCACCAGGACACTTATAAATATCAAACTGATTAACATGGCTGGTGTCGCATAGACATCAAACAATTTGACGAGTGGTCCTTGCAAAATATTTCCGACAAACCCACCCTTTTTGATAAATCCAAATTGGGCGAAAGTGAAATCCAAGAGAGCCAAGGAAGAGACAAAAAACAAAGATGCCCCGATAAATTTAGTAGCCCCAAAAGATCTTTTGATTGAGTTGGTAAACGAAATTCCCAAAATAAAAAATACTGTTGGTAAGAGATAGTAGCCGTAACCAAAAAGTTTTGAAAAAATATCAAAAACTTTCGTACCAACAAACCCCGCCTTATGGAAGGAGGCTAGTACAAAAAAGATAGATAACATAAAAAATATGATCGCTAAAATCCAAGAGATGGTTTCATCTTTCAATTTCTTTAACCCAAAGTCTGTGTCTTTCCTATCTTCTTTCTTGTTATTTTTTTTCGCCATATCTAAATAATATCACATTTTATTTTTTCCAGAGGACGACCTTCCCAAAACCAAGGATAGTCCTTGGAAAATTTCTTAAGGACTCCCCTTGGTTTTTCCTTGACTTCCTATAAAAGACAGAATATCCTTAGCCCATAAAGTCATAAAAGGCACTCCTTGACTTTTTAAGTCCAATAAGATACAATATAAAAGACATAAAAAATATATAAGACAAACTTTTTAAGTACACTGTGTCTTATATAAGATGAATTAAACAAAATTATGAATGAAATAATACAAAAAAACACTGATTTCATAAATATATATAACAAATCTTACAGATTGGCGGCCGCGGTCTTCATGATTTCTAACGTGATGGACAACTCCGAAGAATTGAGGACAAAAATAAAAAATTTGTCTCTTAACCTTGTTTCCATGTCTGTTAATTTAAAAGACATAAATTTTTTGGATGCCAAAAAATTAAGCCTAGATCTTGAAAAAAATTCTTTGGAATTGATGTCTATGCTAGATATCGCTTCTGTCTCTGGGCTAGTTTCTAAAATGAATGCTTCTATCTTAAAAGAAGAGTTTCAGTCTTTTGTTCTAGAGCTCAGTAAATTTTCCGAAAAATTCGAAAACACCAAAAACAGTTCCGTTAAAAGTATATTTACGGTATCTCCCAATACAAATACTGAGACAAATATTGGAATGAGTCTAGAAATGATAAATGCTGGATACGATCTCAAACTCGGTGAGACTTACAGAAATGAACAAAAAAATGCAATAGAAAACGGTAGAGAAAATGGTGCCGTAAATATGGGTGTTAATGGTAACGGACACAAAAGAAAGGACTTTAGAAAAAACACAGTACTGGAATTTATTAAAGGACACAAAGATGTTGGTATAAAGGACATAATACCAAATATAAATGGATGCAGTGAAAAGACTATTCAAAGAGAGCTTTTATCACTTATAAATGAAGGAAAAATAAAGAAAATGGGGGAGAGAAGGTGGAGTCGATACTCTTATATAAATAAGTAACCAACCAACCAAGGGTAATGCTTTCCCAGAGGGCAACCCTTAAACTGCCCCTGCTCCAAAGGGTTGCCCTCAAGATTTTTTCCTTGCCTTAGTTTCCATAATATGCAATACTTAATCCTTATCGCCTTATCCACACATTTGCTTTTGCAAGGCTTGGATTAAGACGGTAAAATTCCTTCTGTTACTAAACCTGTTGTTTCTTGTCGATTTTAAAGAAACTGTAGGGTTAGTTTAAATTGTTATTTATTTCAACAAATGAGGAGCAAAATAAAAATTCATTTTCATTTTGTCCGAATGCAGTTGAAACAAGTATTATTAGTTTAGTAATTATTAGTTGTTTGAGATTTCACGAAAGTTTTAAAATAAAAGTGAAGTTTCAGACGAAATAAAATTTATGAATTTAAAATCAAAAATGTTTGCTGGTGTTGTAGGCATCGCAATGGTCATGAGTATGGTAGCAATTCCCGCTTCCGCTCAAACTACTGCTGAACTTACAGCAATGATAAATAGTTTGCTCGCGCAGATTACTCAACTTCAGGCACAAATTTCTGGAGGTGCAAGTACTGGCGCTGGCACAACCTTTACTACTGACTTAACAGTTGGTTCTACAGGCGCAGAAGTTACCGCTCTTCAACAGTGGCTCGTAAGTAAGGGACACCTTATTATGCCTGCTGGTGTAGCTTACGGTTACTTCGGTTCTTTAACCAGATCTGCTTTGGCCGCATATCAAGCATCAGTTGGAATCACTCCAGCTGTTGGATACTTCGGTCCAATCACCAGAGCTAAAGTTAATGCTATGGGTGGTGGCACTACAGGTGGCACAACCGGAGGCACAACTGGTGGCACAACTGGTAGCACAGGTATAACTACTCCCGGAGTAGAAGGTACAATATCAGTTACTTCAAACAACTCTGGAATTGCGTCTACTGTATATGAAGGAGATGAGATGGTAGCCATCCTGGGCTTTGATGTAGAGGCTAAAACTTCTGACATGGCAGTACAAAGAATCAAGCTTGACTTAGATGAGGATGTAACTGCATCAGATACTAAGTTTTACAACAAGATCTTCAAGAAATTGTATGTAACCGTTGATGGTAGTGTTCTTACATCAATAGATCTAAATTCTTCAACCGTTGTTAAGGATGGTGCAAATTACTTCATCACCCTTACAGGATTCAATATAATTGTTCCAAAGAACAGCAAGAAGCAAGTAGTTATTAAGGCTGATGTCTATAGTTCTATCGATTCAGCCGATTACAACACAGAAACTTACACCATATCTCTTCCTGCAGCAGGAAGTGGTGTACGTGCCGTAGATGGTGCTGGTATTGATCAATATGCTGGAGACAACACAATTACCAGAACGCCAGTTATTTCTGCTGATCTTACTGACTCTGCCACATTGACATTATCACTGAACAATTCTAGTCCTATAAAGAGGGAGATTGTTGCTTCACAAGGTTCTGCTGATAACGAATTAGATGACGTCACTCTCTTGGTATTCGATGTTAAGGCAGAAAAAGATGATGTTACTATTACCGACTTGAACGTTGGTATTTGGAAGACTGGTTCAGGTGCAGCTACGGCTTCAACTTCTGTTAGTCTCTTTGATGGATCTACCGAAATTGATTCCGACACTATGGCAGCGGCAGACCTGCAAGCAGTCTTCAGTGATATTGATGTTGTTGTTGCAAAAGATACTACAAAGACCTTTACTGTTAAAGCAGATATAAGAGCTGCCAACGGTACAGTTGCAAACTTTGTAGCTTCTACTACGGCAGCTATGATTACTGACGAAAATAGTAGGGGCGATGCTGTAACAGACAGTGGTTCTGCTACTGGTTACCAGACTGGAATTAGAAACGCTGGAGCTGAGGTTACTCTAGTTTCCAAGACCATAACTACTGATGGTGTGCCTGAAAGTGATACCGCTAACACATTTAGCACCTCATCTCTCTCAGCTGTGTTCAATGTTAAGATCAAGGCTCTTGGTAGTTCCATTGATCTCGGTGGCGTGGCTTCAGGTACTCCTCTGTTTGCTAGTTCAACAACTGGCTTCAAGGTGTATCGAAACGGTTCCTACGACAGTGTTGTTGGGGGTGCCGCTACCACGACTTCGTTCTCAATTCCAAGTAACTGTACGACTGGTTCTTTGACTAACAGCTGTACTTTGGCTGAAAACGCTGAAGTTGTTGTCCCTGTAACCTTCCAGATCTTCGGTCGTATAACCGCGGGTCCTACCAAGGTTTCGGCCGGTCTCTACGCTGTTGGAATTGAAGGAGTTCAGTGGAACACCTCAGCTAGCGGAGCTCAAACTACCACCTTTATGGCTGGTGAGATTGACTGGAGGACCACTGAAGTCGCATTCCCTTAATGTAATAGAGCACTTGTGTTCCAAAGATTGGCCTACGGCTAATCCAAGGAAGCTCACAAAAACACCACCTCAGACGTGGTGTTTTTGCTTGTCTGATTTTACCAATAAAATTCCAAGGACTAACCTTGGAATTTTATGGCGTTGTATTATAATGTTTGTATGGAAAGAAGAATTAGTTTTGCTCCAGATGAATACTTTCACGTATACAATAGGGGTACTGATAAAAGGCAAATATTTTATGGTGAAAGAGACTACCAAAGATTTATTGAATCTTTATACCTGTTTAATTCAACAGAACGGATTGTTTTAAAAATGGTTCCACAAAAAGATAGGTTTTATTATGATAGAGAAGAAACAATAGTAGATATTGGAGTATATTGTCTTATGCCAAATCATTTTCATTTACTGTTGCGTTCTAAGGGTGAGTTGGGTGTCAGTAATTTTATGCAAAAACTCCAAACATCATACTCAATGTATTTTAATAAAAAATACAAACGCGACGGTTCTCTTTTTCAGGGCTCATTTAAGGCACAACATGTTAAGGGGGACGAATATTTAAAGTATCTGTTTGCTTATATTCATCTTAATCCAATAAAGATCATGGATTCAAAGTGGAAAGAAAATGGAATAAGAGATACAAATGAAGCGAAATCTTTTTTAAATTCTTACAAATGCTCAAGTTTTTTAGATTACACATCAGGCGATAGGCGAGAATCTAGCATTTTAAACAAACAAGCTTTCCCAGATTATTTTCTTAAGAAGAGCGACTTTGATGATTTTATAAAGTTTTGGCTACTATTCAAAAATAGTATTGAAAAATATACCTAAATAATTCCAAGGTTAGTCCTTGGAATTATCCACAGGGGTTTGTTAAATATTAAGATGTGGGATAGTATGGTGTTATAAATTTAAACAAATGAAGCGGATATTTTTCCTGATTATGGTGTTTGCATTTCTTGGTTTGCCCAGTTTTGTTTTGGCTGATACTGCCGTTTCGGGCGCAATCTCTTCTGATACGACATGGTCCTCATCGGGAGGTGTGTATGTTATTGATAGCAGTTTTTCTGTGGCGACCGGGACAACCTTGACCATAGAGCCCGGCACTATAATAAAAGCAAAAACTACCTATTATGGCGGACCAAGTATTTACGGAGAGCTTGTTGTTTTGGGCACAAGTGAATTACCGATCTACTTTACTTCTATAAGTGATGATAGTGTTGGTGGCGATACTAATGGTGATGGGCCAAGCGTTGGGGTATCAGGAGGGTGGCAAGGTCTATTTTTCAAACAAGGGTCAACCGGCATCTTTGATTATGCAAATATTTCTTATGCGGGGTATGGAGGATATGCATATAGTAATTTAAATTATGTTGGTATAGAAAATGATGGCGGTACACTTGATATCCAACATTCTAATGTACGCGACAATAGTAGAATTCTTTTTGATTGGGCAATTGGCTACTATCCGGTTGGCACAGGGATTTACAATAAAAGTGGGATTCTTTCTATAAGCGATTCTGTTATTGATAACAATGGATCTGGAATATTTAGTGAGTTTGGGGATGTGACTATTTCTAATAGCATTATAAAAAATAACTCTATCCGGGGTTTCGGTGTCGTTGGTGGAGAATCCATAACTCTATTAAACAATAACTTCTCTGGAAACAAAAGAACCGGCAATATTAATATTACAGTAAAATTTATTCATAATGGAAATATTTCAAATGATATTAATGATAGGGGTTTTGGAGTTAGCGGAGAAATTGTTGAGGATACAATTTTAAATTCAAATGATCTGCCACTGCTAATTGGTGGCGTCTCTATTCCTTTTGGTAAAACTCTAACCATAGAACCTGGAACTATTATGAAAATAGGTGATGGGAATGGGGGAGGCTACATTGTTGTTTACGGAAATTTAATTGCAAAAGGGACTGGAGATTTAAAAATTTATTTTACTTCAAAAAAAGACGATTCAGTTGGTGGCGATACCAACGGTGATGGTAGTGATACGATTCCTGGACCCAAAAATTGGAATGCTATTTTTCTTGAATCTGGGTCAAAGGCGGATTTTGATAATGTGGTTGTTCGATATTCTGGCTACAATTATAATGGTGAATATTTATTAGGAGTTGCTACCGCCATATATCAACGTGGCGCTGAGTTTTTAGTTTTAAATTCTCTTTTTGAACAAAATTTTACTACATCAATTTTCCAAGATGCTGGCACCACAACTATTAACCACAGCGAATTGACCAATCAAAATATGGGCATCTGGTCTCGCAACGGCTCCATCACGATTTCACAGTCTAGTCTTCATGGTAATACAGGTTGTGCCATATATAATCAAGGCAGTGACATTGATCCAGCAAGAGTCGTTAGCGCTCAAAATAATTGGTGGGGTGACTCAAGTGGTCCGCGAGATGTATCTGGTTCTAACCCATTGGGCACGGGCGATTGCATAAGTGGAAATATTCTTTATGATCCGTTTCTAACCGAAGATCCTCTTATTGAAGCTTCCCCCATCACGACTCCTGATCCTGTGATTATTATTCCAGGGATTATGGGAAGCGCATATAAAAACGATGAGCTTGTTATTGACCCGATTTTGCATACTTATGATGATCTTCTGGCCACTCTGGTGGCTAATGGTTATAAAGATGGTGTAGATCTTTTTACATTTCCATATGAATGGAGAGATTCAAATATTTTAAGTGCCGCATTTTTGAGAAATAAAATAAACGAAGTTCAAACCATATGCAATTGCGACAAAGTAGATTTGGTAGCGCATTCTATGGGAGGGCTAGTTGCGAGACAGTATATTCAGTCAAATAATTATGGTGATGATGTAGACCAAGTTATTTTCTTGGGCACGCCACACAAAGGATCAGTGGTAGATTATATAAAATGGGAAGCTGGACAATTTGTGCCAGAAGTTTTCGATTCCCTAATGGGATTATTTTTTCAGGCAGAAGCTTTGAGAAATGGATATCCAAATGTATTTAACTACATTCACAATAGACCAATTGTTTCAGTGCAAGAATTATTACCAACATTTGATTATTTAAAAGACAAAGATACAGGAATAGTTAGAACATATCCAAACAACTATCCAACAAATACTTTTCTTCAAGATTTAAATACAAATATTCCCGATCTCTTAAATACCGGGTTAGATGTTACAAATATTGTAGGAAATATTGGTGATGATACTGTTGAAAAAATCAGACTTATTCCAAGTACTCATTCTGGATTATGGGAACATGGAGAACCGGATGGTTTTTATGTCATTTTGGGAGATAATGGTTTAGAAAATGGACTAGGTGATGGTACAGTAACTATTTATGGAGCCACTCTCGATAATTCTATTACAAACGAAAACTCTAGCGCTTCTCACAGAAGGATCCCAACAGTAGAAGAAAACAAAATTTTTAATATCCTTACAGGAAAAACCTCTACAACAAGTATTGATAATGGGTTTAACATAAGTCCTAAAATTTTAATGTTGCAACTTTTATCCCCAATAGATTTCGTTATCACAGCTCCGGATGGCAATAAAATTGGTAAAAATTTTGCAAATGGAGAAGAGTATAATCAGATTCTAAATGCATTTTATTCTGGATACGAAACCGACGAAGAATACATAACAATCCTTAATCCTCTGGATGGAGAGTATAAAGTAGAAATACAAGGTACAGACAATGGAGGAGAATACGGGGTATTGACGAGCTTTGTTTCTGATGAGTTTGCGACTACCACAAAGACAATTGGAATTACAGAACCCAATCAAATTACAAATCTTGAAGTGGTTGTCAATAATGCAAATCCGGGGGGAATTGCGCTTGAAAAGGAAGTTACTCTAGATGTGCTAATAAACGATATTAATGGAGCCTATAATTTAAATTGGATTAAAGATATAAAAACAAGAGACTTTTTGATAAAACAAGCCAAATTAATTGTAAAATTTGAAAATAAAAAGAATGGAAAATATGAAAAGAAAGTAGATAAAATAATCATAAAATTATTACAAAAAGAATTAGATTTATTACTAAAGAAGAGCAAAATAAGTCAGGAGGCGTATAATATTATAAAAGATGATTTGAATTGGTTAATAAATAATAATTAAAAACATGAATGCATTTAAAAATATTTTATTACTAGCCACTGTCTTGATACTCAGTTATCTAACAGCTTCTTACTTTGGGTCTTGGTATGATAATTTTTCCCCACAATACGACCGTAGTCTTATAGGTTTGTCTAGAGAAGATTTATTTAGTATAAACGGTGGTCCTTTCGCCTACACATTCTTTACAGTCCTACTCTTCCCACTATTTGGATTTGGGAATAAAAATAAATGGACGATTTGGCTTTTGGTCCCGGCACTTTTATTTTTTGGTTCGGGAGATATTCAGCATATTTATCTTCCTATAATCCTCGGACTTATAGCCTTGGCTGTAGTTAAACTTGTACACGTTATTATATCCAAGCTCAAACACCCAAACCCACCCATGGTTGTGAAATAAAATCGGGTTTGCTATCCTTTTTGTATGAGATATTTTGATAAAACCTTCTTCAAGTTTACTTTGGGATTTTTGGTTATTGTGGCCATTAGTCTCATGATCATATATACCACTTCTGCTTATGCGGCCGGAGTAGAAAAAATTGTCTTTACTACGGATCATCAATCGATAAAGCCCAATATTATTTCTCTACCTATAACCATCCAAACTCAAGACTTGGGTGGCAACCTTTTCCAAACTCCAGAGACTATTGATTTAGAATTTGTTTCTACCTCTGCTACAGGAGAGTTTCTTGGCAGTACTGGTAATCCGGTGGCAGATTATATGAGTAAAAATACTGCCAATAAAACTTTCTATTATAAAGATTCTAGCGAAGGAAATTTTACAATCACAATAAATGCTAAAGGCAGAGAGACCCTCGTGGAATGGAGCACCAGTCAACAAGTCATCGTCTCTTCTGGTGCGTCTGACAATACTACCGATGATAATACAAATCTTCCGGGAGAAGTGTTGGGAGCATCAAGTAGCGAAGCTTCTTCTGGAGGAGGGGGTAGTGCTACCGACAATGTTTCTTCATTAAATTCTCAACTGGAAATTTTGGCTGGAAGCGACAGGACAACTTCTCCGGGCAGTCCCATCTGGTTTCAAGCGACTGTAAAGAAAAATACTACCAAAGCTGGTCCGGAATTAAACTGGTCATTTGGTGACGGCAACGTTGGGGTCGGCCCTTTGGTGAGTCATGTTTATAAATATTCAGGTGATTATGTGGTGGTTTTAAGCGCTAGGGCGGGGGATATATTTTCGGTCAGTCGACTCAAGGTAAAAGTGACAGAGTCTATTATAGAAGTTAGAGATGAGGGTGAGTATCTAGAAATTACCAACAACGGTAATACAGAAATAAATCTTTTTAACTGGAAAATAGAAAATAAAGGTAAGGGTTTTATCTTTCAACCCAATACCATAATCTTGCCAAAATCTACAGTAAAGATTGATAAAAATCTTTTGACTATGAAAGGTTTGGATAATAGCATAGAGACATCTCTTAAAAATTCTTTGGGGGAAGAAGTTTTTCATTTCACTTTAGTTGAAGCAATAGATTTAAACGAAGCATCTAAAAATATTGAAATAATAAAAAAAGAGGCTTTTGGTATACAAGAAAAAGCAAAAAATTTGGGTCTGATTCCTCAAACAAATTCACAGCAAGCAAATGTTTTAGGGGCTATCTCAGTGAAAGGAGAAGAGGAAAATGAAATAGCCACCAATACAGAAAATGTAATTTATGAGGCTAGGATAGAAGAGGGCATACTTTCTAAGTTGACAAATTTTATAAAAAGAGTATTCTCTAGATAAAGCTTTGGAGACAGTAGGTTTACCCTGAGTTTATCGAAGGGCTTATAAAATTTCCTACCTAAAAGCAATTCTCAAATTGCTACTCTGGCTTGGTCGATTTTAACTAAAAAATATTTCTCAGCAAATATTTTTAATAAATTATTATTATGGCAATTACAAAAGAAAAGAAAAAAGAAATTATCGCTGGTTTGGAGAAGATGTTATCCAAGTCCAAATCAATAGTGTTTGTAAACTTTCACAAACTTTTAGTCAAAGAAGCTTCTCTCATTAGACGGTCTTTGAAAAGTGAAAATGTGGGCTATGTGGTCGCCAAAAAATCTCTCTTTAAAAGAGTTCTAAACAGTGCGGGTATCAAAGGGGATGCGCCAACCTTAAATGGGGAATTAGCGGTGGTCTTTGGAGAAGATGTGATTGCTCCAGCGAGAGCCATTTATGACTTTCAGAAAAAGCTTCTTGGTAAGGTCTCCATCATGGGCGGTATTTTTGATGGGGAGTATAGATCACAAGAAGAGATGCTCGGTATGGCCTCCATCCCGTCTTTAGAAGTTTTGCGTGGTATGTTTGTCAACGTCTTGAATTCACCAATACAGAGGTTTGCTATGGCTTTGGGGCAAATTGCGGAAAAAAAGTAGTTTTTTCCGGTTCCCTCCTCTTAATTTAAGAGGAGGGTTAGGGAGGAGTTAGAAAAAAACTAACTCACCCCAGCCCCTCTCTTAAATTAAGAGAGGGGAGAAGGAAAGGAAAACAAATTATTAAATAAAAAATTATTATGGATGAAGTAAAAAAAGATGAAATTGTAGAAGTACCGGCGAAGTTTTCCAAAATTGTTGAAGAAGTAGAAAAAATGTCAGTTTTGGATTTGAACGAATTGGTAAAAGTGTTTGAGAAAAAGTTTGGGGTGTCGGCTACTGCGGTTGCTACTGCTGGTCCTGCCGCGGGCTCTGGCGAAGCCAAGGAAGAGAAATCAACCCTTACCGTTGAACTCACAGATGCTGGCGCTCAAAAAATCGCAATTATAAAAATAGTCAAAGAGGTGCTGTCTCTTGGACTCAAAGATGCCAAAGACAAAGTAGATGCCGCTCCAACCGTTCTCGTTGAAAATATGAAGAAAGAAGAAGCGGAAGAATTGAAAAAGAAAATTGAGGAAGCCGGAGGCAAGGTAAATTTGAAGTAAACTTAAAACCGAAAGTCCGGATAAAAATCAAAAAACTCCTTATGGGAGTTTTTTGATAATACACAGAATACTGACGGTCGTCACTAATCTGTGTATGTTGATTAAAAATAAAATGTAGCGATTAATCGCTACAAATGAAGAACGGCTCAACGAAAGATCTCGTTGAGCCGTTTACAGTTATTCAGAGGTTGAATCTTTCTATTGGTTCTACTTTGGCTGCCATCTGCCCATGGGTTTTATCGGTCTTCTGAAAGATTAGACCTCTTCTCGTCCATTTCCTTTTGGTTAGAGCTTGATGAGCTCCACTCACAGTCCTGTATGCACCAAGATTTCTTGTGTAAACTTGACCTGAAACAAAGGTGATTTTAATGCGGTACATGGCGCTCCCTTCCTGGGCCGAATAGTACCATGGTTGATTTTAAAATCAACCTTTGGAAATAAGGGGGTGGTGAGGTAGAATGCGGAGACGATGGATATATTGGAGAAAATATTTGGAAGCGTAGCTAAGGTAAAAATAATAAAGCTTTTTCTTTTTAATCCAAATTCTGCTTTTGACACGACTCAAACTGCTGAAAGAGCCAAGGTTTCTAGACCAGTGGCCAGAAGGGAAATAGTGAACTTGGAAAAAGCCGGCTTTATCAAACCTCGGTCTTATACCAAAGAAGTAAGAAAGCAGAAAAATAGAACTATTAAAGTTTTTCACAAGCGGGTAAATGGTTGGGTATTAGACCCAAAGTTTCCTTACATAGAGGCTATCAAGTCTTTTCTGGGTAGTGTCAATCCTTTCAAACACAAAGATATCACCTCACGCATCTCTCGGGCCGGTAAAGTAAACCTCCTTATTATCTCAGGTATTTTTATAAAGGATGCTGATAGTAGGGTTGATCTCTTGGTAGTGGGGGATGGGTTGAAACAAGGCAAGCTTGATAATATTATAAAAACAATTGAGTCCGAGATTGGTAGAGAAATCCGCTATGCCGTCTTTGAAACTTCAGAATTTAATTATCGCTATTCTATATTTGATAAGTTTTTGAGAGACATCCTGGAATATCCTCACGAAAAAATCATAAATAAGCTTAACTTATAGATATCCACAATGTCTGTTGCAAAGAGGTTTAAAGGGTATATATTTTATGGTGTAATTACTAGTTAGTTTTAATATTAATAATTGATAAACATATGACAATAGCAACTTGGGGAGACGTTCTCTCTTTATCGTTCAAAAATCTATGGCTTGGTGTTGTTGGTTTTGTACCAAATTTGGTCGTAGCTATAGTAATAGTTCTTTTGGGTTGGGGCATAGGGTCACTTTTGGGCAGAGTAGTTTCTCAAATCATAAAGGCTATAAAGATTGATGAAGCTTTGCGTCGCGCTGGGGTAGAGGATTTTCTCAATAAAGGGGGTATCAACTTAAATTCGGGTTCTTTCCTTGGAGGTCTTGTGCGCTGGTTTGTAATACTGGTGTTCCTCATTGGTGCTTTTGAAATATTGCAACTTTCTCAAGTAACAATGTTTTTGAGAGATATAATTAACTACTTACCCCAAGTTATCGTAGCAGTACTTATCCTTATCGCTGCTGGTCTAGTGGCTGATGCTATGAAAAAAGTGGTACTTTCTTCTGCAATGAGCGCTGAAGTCTCTTCAGCTGGATTTTTGGCTACAGTGACCAAATGGGTTATCTGGATTTTTGCTATCTTGGTCGCGCTTTCCCAACTTGGGATTGCTACCGGATTTGTCCAGACTATATTTACCGGTTTGGTAGTAGCTCTCTCTTTGGGTTTAGGTCTTGCTTTCGGTCTTGGTGGTCAGGAAGCAGCTTCCAGAGTGATTGAAAAAATGAGCAAAGAGATGTCATCAAAAAAGTAAAAAGTTAAAAAGTTACAAGATTTATAAAAATATCCCAGACTACAGTCTGGGATATTTTTGGTTATCAACAGTCTTTCCACATATGAAATAAGTATGGATTTGACAGGTTTTGATGCCCGTGTATACTGGTGATACGTATGTTTTTAAGTTGTATAATTTCGAAGTGTAAGAGAGGGTAAGGTGCCCTCTGGCTTGTTGTGAGCCCGCTTCGAGAGAGGCGGTTTTTTTAGTCAAAAATTCTGCATCCTCCCAAGTTTGCCCAGTGGTAGTTTTGGGAGGGTAGAGAAGAAAGTTTCGGAAGCAAGATTGAAATTTGACAATAGAATTCCACTACAGCATCGCTTTTTGGTCTGCCAGCTGGCGGATCGAAGGGGTCTTTGTTTGTTGTAAGTGGACAAGCAGATGAATTTTGGTGAAGACCAGAATTCAAGCCAAATGAAGATTTTAAAAGGTCTCATGAGGCAGGATAAAAATTAAGTAAAAGTAAGTGGTTTTTAAATTTCCTAATAGGAAATTTAAGGGCGTATGGTGGATGCCTTGGCTAGAAATAGCGATGAAGGACGTGGCGTGGCGGCGATACGCTTCGGGGAGGTGCCTAGCAACCTTTGATCCGGAGATTTCCGAATGGGGAAACCTATGAGATTTATCTCATGTTCTGTCGTAAGACAGTTCGCACACCCTGGGAAGTAAAACATTTCAGTACCAGGAGGAATATAAACTAATAAGCATTCCGTAAGTAGCGGCGAGCGAAAGCGGAGAAGCCCAAACCCCCACTTCACTGTGTGCTTCGCACAACAGTTTCGCGGGGCAAGCTCTTAAATTTAAGGGCCTGCCCCGCGGAGCTCGGAGCGGAGCGTAGAGTGAAGTGGGGGGGTTGTAAGGCAGAAACTTCGTATTTATACGAGGAAAGTTACAAAATTATTTGTTAGAAGAAGCTTCTGGAAAGAAGCGCCCCAGTGGGTAATAGCCCCGTATTTGAAAACAAATAGTCTTTCTTGTTTCTGTTCTTGAGTACCTCGAGACACGAAAAGCTCGGGGGAATCTGCCGGAACTAACCGGTAAGGCTAAATATATTTCTAGACCGATAGTGAACTAGTACCGTGAGGGAAAGGTGAAAAGCAGCCCGGTTAGGGCGGTGAAATAGACCTGAAACCATATGCCTACAAGGAGTCAGAGTCCCGATCCGTAAGGATCGTGGATCATGGCGTGCCTATTGAAGAATGAGCCAACGAGTTAATTTATGCGGTTGCCTAAGTGGTAGACCCACCGAGGCAAAGTGAAAGCGAGCGTGAATAGCGCGAACTAAAAATCGTATATATTAGACCCGAAGCCAGGTGAGCTTGCCATGGGCAGGGTGAAGTGGGGCGAAAGCCTCATGGAGGCCCGAACCGGTTGGTCGTGCGATTCCTTCGGATGACCTGTGGTAAGGAGTGAAAAGCTAATCGAACCTGGTAATAGCTGGTT
>MHWB01000010.1 GCA_001823925.1 Candidatus Zambryskibacteria bacterium RIFCSPLOWO2_01_FULL_39_39 | reverse complement strand
GGTAATGTATATACCCTCCATTTATCTTTTCTGCGACCAGAACCAAAAGCAAATATAGTATTATTAAATAATGGAGGAAATATGTCAGCCTCGATAAATCCTCCAGCAATAATTTATTTACGTTCGGTCGGAGGCAAAGAGTCAAGAATATTAGTAGAGTTGAGTGGACAAATTTCAATAACACAATGATTTTTAAAAAATTTCCAATTTCCAATTTCCAATTTCCAATTCCTGCGAGGCAGGTGGGGTTTACTCTGGTGGAAATGTTGATAGCCGTCGGCCTTTTTGCTTTGGTTGCTTCTATTTCTATCGGAGCAATACTTAGTATTTTTGATGCCAACAATAGATCCAGGTCATCTAAAACGGTGGTTGATAATCTAAATTTGGCCGTAGAAGATATGACAAGAGTGGTTCGTTTTGGCACTAATTACCATTCTTGTGATGATGACGATTTAGATGAACCCAATAATTGTAATACTGAACAAGATAGCGATATACTGGCTGTTACCTTTGAGGGGAATATTATAGTTTATCGTCTTTGTGGCACGACCATTAAACGATCAGATAATGGTGAAGAAAATTGTAGTAGTACTGATATGAAAGCGATTACTTCCACAGACACAGTAATAGAATATTTACGTTTTTATGTATTTGGCACAAATGCCACAGATCAATTTCAGCCTTATGTCGTAGCTGTTATTGAAGGCTACGTAGGATCAAATTCTACCCGTCAATCATCTTTCTCTATCCAAACTATAATGTCTCAAAGAGCACTAGATATATAAATATGAAATACGAAATACGAAATACTAAATACGATTTTAAAAAAGGCTTGACCCGCGGAGCTAGAGCGAGACAGGGGTTTACAGTACTTGAATCTATTGTCGCCATATTTGTATTATCACTTTCTATATCCGGAGCATTTTCTGCAGTGAGACAGAGTTTAAATCAATCAATTCTTTCTAAAGAAGAAGTAAAGGCATTTTATTTGGCGCAAGAGGTAGTAGAAATAATAAGGAATAAGAGAGATACCAATCAACTCGCTCGTATAAATGATGGAACTACTGGTTGGCTTGATGTTATAACTGGTAATGCAACAGACTACTGTTATTTTGGAAAGGTGTGTAAAATAGATATTTCTAATTACGATTTTGTTTCTTTGGGATCCACTTACTGTGGTAATTCTTGGGATAGTTGTCCTATATTGCGTCAAAACCAAGATGATTTTAGGTATGGTTACTATGCTGATTGGGTAGCAACAAATTTCAAGAGAGAAATTATGTTTGAATCAATAAATGCAGATGAGGTCGCTGTTATTGTCAGGATAACGTGGACAAAAGGTATAACCACAAAGGAGTTTAAAATAAAAACCCATCTATTTAATAGGATATGATTAAAAAGTTACAAGTAAAAAGTAAAAAGTTTGAAAGAAATAAAGGGATGACTTTGTTTATTGCTGTCACAATAATGGCTATACTTCTTGTTATCAGTTATGCGGTAGTAAACATTGCCATAAAAGGTAGTCAGTTTGCGACTTCCGGCAGAGACTCTCAGTTTGCTTTTTATGCAGCGGATAGTGGAATAGAATGTGCATTATATTGGGATTCAAAATTTGATTCTTTTGCTACTTCTACATCCGGTTCTCCAATAAGTTGTGGAGGATCTTCCCTTGTTGCAAATGATACGATAAGTGGAACAACAACACTTACTCGTATAGGGGGTGGGGGGGATGCCAACCAAACAAGCTTTTTTGGTTTTGTAATGAATCAGGGATCTAATTCTGTACCGCATTGCGCCATAGTAACAGTGAGAAAGTATTATGTTGGCGCAAGGCTTTGGACTTATATAAAATCTCGTGGTTATAACACTTGTGACGTATCTAATCCGAGGAGGTTAGAGAGAGGTATTGAGGTAAGCTACTAATAACGCCCCCTAACGGAAATGGGATGTTACTTTATGGTATCATTTGTTCTGTCCGGTTCCCCCTCTTGATTATAAGAGGGGGCTAGGGGGCGTTATTACCATGACCAGAAAAGAGGCAATAAATAGAGTACAAAAATTATGTGATTTGATAGAGAAACATAATCATTTGTATTATGTTTTGGATAAACCCGAAATTGCAGATGCTGCTTTTGATTCTCTTATTGAAGAGCTGCGTATTTTAGAAGAAAATTATCCCGATCTAAAGAGCCCAACAAGCCCAACACAAAGAGTAGGCGGAGAGCCTATTAAGGAATTTAAAAAGGTTAACCACAAAGTACCCCAGTGGTCTTTTAATGATGCTTTTTCTGAAGAAGATATAAAGGATTTTGATGCTAGAGTAAAGAGGATGCTCAAAACAGAAACAGGGGGAAATACAAATCCTACTTACACTTGTGAATTAAAGATTGATGGTCTTAAAATTGTGTTTGAGTATGAAAAAGGTGAGCTTGTAAGAGCAGCAACAAGGGGGGATGGTGTTGTTGGTGAAGATGTCACCTCAAATATAAGGACTATAAATTCTGTACCCTTACGTCTCTTGGAGCCGATGGATATTATAGTTGAAGGTGAAGTTTGGATGGGCAAGAAAACTTTGGAAAGTATAAATAAAGAAAGAGAAAAAGAGGGGATTTCTTTATTTGCCAATCCTCGCAATGTAGCCGCCGGTACTATTCGCCAACTTGATCCTCGGATTGTGGCCAAGAGAAAATTGGATTCTTTTATATATGACGTAGCCATGTTGCCAAGGACTGTCCTTAGGGGCGGGGCAGTTCAAGGACAGTCCTTGGCAACACAATTTGAAGAACTAAAATTTTTAGAAAGAGTCGGTTTCAAAGTAAATAAAAATTTTAAAAAAGTAAATAATATAGAAGATGTTATAAAATTCTGGAAAGAGTGGCAAGAGAAATCAAAAAACCAGGACTATTTAATTGACGGAGTAGTAATAAAAGTAAATGAAATAGAGTATCAAAAAATACTTGGATACACAGGCAAAGCTCCACGTTTTGCAATTGCTTTCAAATTTCCTGCAGAACAAGTGACTACTGTAGTAGAAGATATAGTTTTGCAGGTAGGTAGGACGGGAGTGCTTACTCCAGTTGCCCACCTAAGGCCAGTTTTGGTTGCTGGCTCTACTGTCTCTCGCGCCACACTACACAATGAAGATGAAATAAGAAGACTTGATGTAAGAGTGGGGGACACCGTAGTCTTGCAGAAAGCGGGGGATGTTATACCAGACATTGTCTCTGTTTTAAAAGAATTGCGAACTGGCAAGGAGAGAGAGTTTGTTTGGCCAAAGACTGTTTCTGACTGTGGGGAGGGCGGGGAGATAGAAAGGATCTCCGGCCAAGTCGCTTGGAAATGTAAAAATAAAAATAGTTTCTTACAGAAAAAGAGAAAGCTATACCACTTTGCAGGCAAGCACGCTTTTGATATAGATGGATTGGGGCCAAAAATAATAGACCAGCTTTTAGAAGCGGAACTTGTTTCTACTTATGATGATTTTTTTACTCTCAAAAAGGGAGATTTGCTACTACTAGAAAGATTTGCAGAAAAGTCTGTAGACAATCTTCTTTCTGCGATAGAAAATAAAAGAAAAATAACCTTACCAAGACTTATTATCTCTCTCTCAATTCCTCAAGTTGGAGAAGAGACAGCATATTTACTAGCCGAAAATTTTGGCACTCTTCTGAATTTACAAAATACGAAAATAGAAAATTTAGAAAATATAGAAGGTATTGGGCCTATTGTGGCGCGTTCAATTACAGATTGGTTTTCTGAAAAGCAAAATAAGAATTTATTAAATAAATTACTAAAACAGGTAAAAATACAGAAGCCAGAATCTAGAAGCCAGAATTTAGGAAAAGGAAAGTTGGAGGGTAAGACTTTTGTACTTACGGGTACTTTAAAAAATATGTCTCGTGATGAAGCAAAAGAGAAAATAAGAAAATTTGGGGGAAGTGTTTCTGGTTCTGTATCAAAAGAGACCGACTATATAGTTGCGGGCGAAAACCCTGGCTCAAAATATGATAAGGCAGTAGGGCTGGGGGTAAAAATATTAACTGAAGTGGAATTTACCATACTTGCGAAGTAAACCATTTTAATGTATAATATAGGGTAGAGTGCAGGAAGGTGAAAACCTGATTGCACTACTCTGATCTTTAGGAGAACAAAAATGAGTCAAGCCATCTCTGGTGGTCAAGCTCGCTCGCTGGTAGCATCTTTCTTGGTTGATACACCATGGGACGAAATTCCTATGGATGTCCAACCCTTCATCGAAATGCCGGCAGAAAAACGGGGCCAGGCTTTCGCAGCGTTTATTCGGAATAACTTCAGCCTCATCATCGGCGAATTGAAATCGCTTGCAATTGATCGCTCCAAACCATTCAACCCGACAAAGTTTATTGGTTCGGGAGTGACAATTTGGCGTGGGCCAGCCATCGGGGCTGGTCTCGAAGGTAAAGAAGAACAGACTTGTCAGAGCTTAGATATGACGGAAATTTTTCTCACTAATCTCCGTTTTGAGCATATGCTCCAGGAGGGGGAGAGCACTATCACTGGCGAGGAAAAGTTGAAGCGACACTTGGCCGACAAGTATATTCTCCTTGATGCCAAAATCGGCCAGACTCTCTATGAGGAACCGGGACAGGTGACTCTCGAGTGGATCTACAGAACTTTCGGTGTCACTTGGGTGGAGTTTCCAGGCACGACGCTGCGCGTCTCCGACGGCCGTCGGTGCTTCCTGTATCTCTATCGCGATGGCGATGGTCGGTGGAACCGGAACTACAACTGGCTCGACAACGAGCGGGATGCTCAGAATGTCTCTGTTGTCTTCGCAACTCTCTTCATTTCTCTCCCGCTTTGGTGGGAGAGTTTTGTTTTGTAAATTTGCTATTATTTGGATAATGAAATTTAGGTTTACTCATCATGCTCAATATCGCATGTATAAAAGAGAAATATCGACTCTAGATATCAAGGATATTATCAATCGACCAGACTTTTCAAGAGTTGAAGATGATGATACAATAGTGGCGATAAAAGACATTTCCAGTAAGGGAAGAGTTGGGGTTGTCTACCGAATGGTAAAAAGTGGATATTTAATTCTCACAATATATTATTTATGAAAAAGAATCTAAAAATAACATACGACAAAGAGGCAGATGCAATGTACATCTATCTGAATGAGAGAAAAATTAAACATACCAGAGAAATTGCCAATCTTGTGTTTGTAGATGTAGATATAAGGAACAAACCAGTTGGTGTAGAAATATTAAATGTTTCTCGTAGAATTGGAAAAGAAATTTTAAGACAAGCAAAACCTGTATATAAAAAAATGATGTCTAGCATACCAATTGAAATTCTTTCTAGCAAACCTCTTAAAACCATAGTAGTGTAATCTCTATGATTTCTAAGGATGATATAAAAAAGTTGGCGGATTTGGCGAGGATAGAAATAGAAGATTCGGAGTTGGAGGGTCTAGCAAAAGAGGTGGACTCTATTTTGGGTTACGTGGGGCAAATCAAGTCTGTAGTAGGGAATGTGGGTTTTCCCTCCCCTGATCAAGGGGAGGGTCAGGGTGGGGTTCTTAATGTAATGCGAGAAGACGAAAATCCAAATGAATCTGGAGCTTATACAAAAGAATTGCTTGCCGAAGCTCCAGAGACAGAGAGAGGTTTTATTAAGGTTAAGAAAATTTTATAACTCACCCCTAACCCCTCTCTTACAACAAGAGAGGGAGAAGAAGAAAAAAAGATGAATCTATCAGAACTAACAATAAAAAAGGCAAGAGAGCTTCTAGACTCAAAACAATTGAGCGCGATAGATTTGGCAAAATATTATCTCAAAAATATAGAAGAAAAAAATAAAGATTTAAATGTTTATCTAGAAGTTTTTAGTGATGTAATAAAGCAAGCCGAAGATGCCCAAAAAATAATTAATAAAGGCGAGGCGAAAGAACTTACTGGTATTCCTCTTGCGATCAAAGACAACATCTTAATAAAAGGTAGGAAGGTAAGTGCCGCGTCTAAAATATTGGAAAACTATACGGCTACTTATGATGCGACTGTTATCAAAAAATTGAAAGAAGAGGGGGCAGTATTTTTGGGTAGGACAAATATGGACGAGTTTGCCATGGGTGGCTCTACAGAAAACTCTGCTTTTGGGGTGACGAAGAATCCGTATGATTTAGAGAGAGTTGCTGGTGGCTCTTCTGGAGGCTCTGCTGTTGCAGTAGCGGCAGATATAGCTATGGCGAGCCTTGGGTCAGACACTGGAGGCTCGGTACGAGAGCCGGCTAGCTTTTGTGGAGTGTTGGGGCTCAAGCCGACTTATGGTAGCGTTTCTAGATATGGCTTAATGGCGATGGGTTCTTCTCTTGATGTTATAGGTCCTATTGCAAAAACTATCTCTGATACAGAAATAATTTTCAATGCTATAAAAGGAGTAGATAAGATGGATAGTACGAGTATTGAAATGGAATCTAGAATCTTGAATCCAGAATCTAGAACTATTGGGGTGCCGTATCATTTGATGAATCAAGAAGGTATATCTCTGGATGTTAAGAAAAATTTTGAAGAGAGTGTAGAAAAATTAAAAAATTTGGGATTTGAAATTATAAATATATCTCTACCAAATATAGATAAATCTTTGGCTGTTTATTATATAATTATGCCTGCAGAAGTTTCTTCTAACATGGCGAGATACGATGGTGTCAAATATGGTTTGAGGGAAGATGGCGACCCCTCGACTCCGCTCGGGGCAGGTAATTTGTTGGATGTTTACAAAAAAACAAGAGGAAAAGGTTTTGGTAAAGAAGTAAGAAGGAGAATTATTTTGGGTACATATGTCCTCTCTACTGGCTACTACGACGCCTATTATGGTAAGGCTCTCCAAGTAAGAAGAATAATAAAAGATGAATTTGCGCAAGCTTTCAAAAAAGTAGACGCAATACTTACTCCAACCACTCCTTCTCCAGCCTTTAAAATTGGAGAGAAATCAGATCCATTAGAGATGTACCTTGCTGATATATTTACAGTTACAGCAAATATTGTCGGCTGTCCTGCTATTTCTTTGCCGTCAGGTTTTGCTGAAATAGATGGAAAGAAATTACCACTTGGCATACAATTAACGGTACCGCACATGGATGAAGATATACTATTTAATATTGGTAAAAAATTTCTGAATGAATAATTTTTGTTTCAGATTTTGGATTTAAAATTTAGGATTTTTATAAAAACATGCCTCCAAAAGATAAAAAAGAAAAACCAAAAGAAAAACCAGCCGGATGGAATTTTGATCCGATAGAAGGCATTTTAGCCTTGCTTTTCCTGTTGGCCATTTTAGGAAGTTTGATACCTGCAGTGATAGGTTACATTACTTCAGGAGAAATTTCTTTTTTTGGTTTCAAACTTTCTGGTATATTTGATTTTTTCAAATCAAATGTTCAATTTTTTAAGTCTTTAGGCTTTACTCTTGCTGGGGTGGCGGCACTCTGTACTTTTGTGTTTACTAAAAAGGCAGACGCTATCTGGCGTGAAGAAAAAGCAAAAGTGTATCCAGAAAATATAAAAGCGTTCTCGCAAAGCAATGCGCCAACTGAAAATCCCATGACCACAAGATGGGAAAAAATAATTAAACTTTCTGAATCTCCTAATCAATCTGATTGGCGTCTCTCAATTATTGAAGCCGATATTATTTTAGATGAACTCTTAAGGACACTTCATTTGCCTGGAGAGACAATGGGGGACAAACTGAAGGCGGTAGAAAAGAGTGATTTTACAACCATAGAACTTGCTTGGGAGGCTCACAAAGCTCGTAACATGATTGCTCACGAGGGGCAGAATTTCTTGATTAACCAACGCGAAATCCGCCGCATTATCTCTTTATACGAGGCGGTTTTCAAAGAATTTTTTCTTATTTAGGGTCACATTCGTGTTGCGGGGTTTAGATTTGCACTAAAATTTCAAGGTTATGAGCCTCGCGAGTTACTATTACTCTACCCCGCAATAAAGATCCATTATATAGAGTTTTTATTATTTTGCAATTTTATGTTAAAGTCTTTCTATTGCCGGCGTAGCTCCCAATTTTGTCCAAGATACTTGGTTACAAAATTGAGGACTCTGACGGTAGGAAGAGTATAAAAAGTATACAATTAAATTATGTCGGCGTAGCTCAGTTAGTTAGAGCGTGGGACTCATAAGCCCAAGGTCACAGGTGCAATTCCTGTCGCCGACACCATTTGGCTCGCTTTACTTGCTCATTGCAAGCCCCTAAATCCCCAAAGTGTTTATTGTCTCTGTATAATTCTCTATAAAAGATGGGACTACAAACAAGAGTCCTATGAGGGGAAGTACAAGTACTACAAGAGTAACTATCATTGTCCAGAAGAAATATTTTCTGGTTTTTTCTACTGATACATAGATCGCATCAACTTTTGCTTCTAATTCCACTAACCTTTTTTCTATATCTGGTTGCATTTATATATTATCTCATGTTTGTTTTTAATCCACAAAAAAGTGAGTGAGGCTACTCAATATTGTTTACAAATTGGAAGTATTGAAATGTGTAATGATTTGGAAAATCTTGGATACTTTAAAAAGAAAACAAACAACCTTTCACTTCCGAATATGCCCAGTCAATATTTTTCTGATTTTGTTCGGGGATATTTTGATGGGGACGGAAATGTATGGAGTGGTTTAATACACAAAGGTAGGAAAACGTGGTCTTTAGCTATACAAACTGCATTCACGTCTTGCTCGTCAAGTTTTTTAGAAGATTTAAATAGAAGGCTTCAGATCATTGGTATAAACAAAGGAGCTATCTATAACAAACAAGGACGTTATTTTAGATTGGTCTATAGTACTAACGGCTCTTTGAAATTATATTATTTTATGTATAATAACAAAGTAAAAGGTCATAATGATGCTTTCCTAAAAAGGAAGAAAAAAGTTTTTGAGAGTTTCATTAAGGAAAGACAATGCGGTCGTGGTGTAGCCTGGTTAACACAATCCCCTGTCACGGGATAGATCGTGGGTTCAAATCCCATCGACCGCGCAGATGAGAATTTACCCAAAAAGTCCTTACTCCCTAAGGGCTTTTTAGTTCTGACTTTTGCATACTGATGGAACGGAGAACTGTGGTAGTATTCTGGCATGAATGAAAAAACCACTAATGTATATGAAGCTGATAATTTGGACTATCACCATCAATTGTCAGAAATACTCAATAAATTGGATGGACTAAATATTCTAGCCGAAGTAGTTATTGGAGTGCCTTTCTCTCGTGAAAGTGAGGAAACTGTTCAATCTACGCTCGTTAAGATTCAAGAAGGTTTAGAAAAATATTATCCCGACAAACACTTTCTTTTAATCGCTCTAGGCGAGAGTTGTTCTGGTGTTCAAATAAATAATATTTTGCCTCCAAAAGTTGAAAATATTGAATTTCACGGATTTCATAAATATAAAAATTTGATTGGAAAAGGTTGGAGTATGAGAATGTTTGTAGACATTGCCAATCATTTTAATTCGCATGCTGTGTTTTTTGATGCAGATGTAAGTAATATAGAATACGAGTGGATAAAAATACTTTTAGAACCACTTTTTATCAAAGGAAAACAATGTTGCGTGATTCCTACTGTGCATCGCGGGGCACATGATGCCGAGACAACAAACAATCTTGCATTCCCACTTTTATCGGCACTTTATGGAAAAGCTCCCAGACACCCACTCGGAGGCTTAAGGTCCTTTACTTCTGATGTTGTTAAAGAGTTAGCTTCATTTACGGACACCATTAGCAATACCAGTTGGTTTTCTGAAAGTGTTTCTGGATATGGTATTGATATTTTTTACACGATATTTTCGTTAAAATCTGGTGCAACAATAGAAGAACCATATTTGGGATATATTTCACATTCCTCTTTGCCTGTCGTAGATAATGGATATAAGAAAGCCATTACGCAGATAGTTGGCAGTATGTTTGGTTTTGTTGAGATGGATCATGCTGGTTGGAATTTAGTTCAAATGGAGGAAATAACAGAAAAAATAGAGACACTTTTCCCTCCAGATGCAGATGCCCTCGCGTATCTAATGGCGTTTAAAGATAACTTTTTAGACAACTCAACTCTAACAAGAAAAATAGTTAGACCAGAAATTTTTCCAGAAATAGAACATCATTACCGAGCAGATGCCAAGAATATTTATCTATCACCGAACACGTGGGCTAAAATCGTTTATGATTTTATATTATATTTTCATCAAGCGGTTTCTGAGGAGAAAAGAAATATTTTAGAAGCAATTTTCCCAATATATTGTTTAAGGGTCGGTTCATTTTTTAGGGAGTTGCAGGCTGATGCAGATATACTTAACATTGAAAATGTAGTTAAACTTACTGCTCAAAATTTTAAAACAAACTCTACAAATTTCATAAATGATTGGAAAAAATTAAAGCATTAGTAAACTCCAGAAATACTTACATAGTTGTTTAAAATCTCAGTTCTAACATCGTCCACGAGTTTACTTGACAGATGTTTTTATAGGAGTATGCTTTTAGCATCACTATGAAAAAGACCCTTGTGTAGATTCGTCTGCACTGGGGGCTTTTTCTTTTTATGCCTTTTTAGAGAACTTGTGGTAGTGGTCGTTTAAGAATGTTATCTCAACATTTTTATTTCTCAACAAAAAAGAGCATTTATTTTCATCAGGAGCAATAATTCGGTTCATTGATTTGTTTTCTTGCAAGAATTCTACCAAACAACCAAAATCTCCATCTCCTGTTATTAAAATACAAGAATCAAAAGCTTTCGTATAAAAATCAGAAGTGGTTTTCAAAACTAATTCTGCATCACAGTTTCCTTTTATTTTTTCTCCAACCGAAACCGTTTGTTTAAAAACTAAGATAAACCCTGATTTTTGTAGATATTCATAAAATTTAATTCTTTCTGGTACGAGTCCAATAAACAGATATACAAATTGCGGATTGTATTTTTGGCGAAGCCAGCCTCTAAGTTTTTTGTAATCAATTTCAAATCCAAGTTCTTTGGCACTACGGTATAAATTATTTCCATCAATATAAATATTGATTTTATTCATAAAGTTATTTTAGCATAAATTATTTCAGGAAAATGTACATAATTCTCCACAATCGTGGTTCTCACTTCGTCCACTAGCTCGCGCAATAATTATGGTATTATTTTGGTATGGAAGGACCACATATTAGACTAGATGTTGACCGAGAATTTTCTCCAAAACCAGAAGATGGTGGCTTTGGAGAAGCTTTAGATTTTTTTAAAAATGGAAGCAAGACTCAAGGAAGGGATGCTGGGCTTGCGTTCGCGTTGGCTGAAATAGATAGAAGTGAGTATAAGAAGGAAATAATATCACAAGCCCTGTACACAGAGGGTTTGAATTGGATAGATATTAAGAATCTTAGAGAAAAACCAGAAGCCTCAAGATTTTTTGGACAGATGATGGCTCATTGGGATACACCAACTGCTACCGGACCCAAAACCAAAAAAGATCATGAGGCAGAAGCTGCTGAATTTGCCAAACTTTTGAAATCATCCTAGAATGCCATTCTCGCTGTATATAAATAATATCAAAATATAAAAATTACAGTTTTGAAATTTCTTTGAGGTCTTTATCGGGGAGATAGAGAATAATAAAACCTAATATTATGCCTCCGATGGTGGTTATGACATGACTTTCGCCGAAGAAGACAATATCTATCTCGTCCAAAATATACCAAATGCCTCGCCAGATAAGTACCAAACCTAAAACTATAAAAATATTGCGTGTAAAATAAGCGATCAATTGATGAGGTTTCATTTAGTTATTTTTTCTTATTAATTTATTTTTAATATCTTCAAATGTTCCGCCGACTTTTTTGCCCGGATTGAGAATGTAGAAAAAGTCGAAAATTTCTTTGGTTTTTTTGAATAGTTGGACAATCTCTGCTCCATACATTTTTTCCAAATAGGGTGTGCGTATAATGCCATCGTTGTGTTCGGCGGTGATAGAACCTTTATATTCCAATACGAGGGTATAGATTTTTTGGGAAATTTCTAAAATTTGATCACTGGAGTAAGGGGATTCGAGATTCATCAAAGGGATAATATGGAAGTTGCCATCTCCGGCATGGCCCGCGATGGTGTAGATAAGTTTGTATTCAGAGAGGACAGCCTCAACTTTAGGTAAAAATTCTGGCAAGTATTCTGGTTTGACAATGATATCGTCTATAAAAGGGGCAGTGCGACGACGGTGAACGTGCTTGCGTAGCATATTGAAACTTTGTCTGCGCACCTCCCAATACTTTTCTGCTTCAATCTCACTTTTGGCAAGACGGGACTTTAGACCAAAATGAGTAATCTTCTTCTGCAACTCTGCTAGGCGATTTTGTACTTCTTCTTTGTTTTCACCGGTAAATTGGACAAGTAAAGTCAGCTTTGGAATGCCGTGGACCAACAAGAGGCGAAGTTCGGGGATAAATTGCAGGCCGAGCCTAATTGCGTTTACAAATCCCATTTGAGCAAAAAAATCAAAAAAGAATTTGATTGCCAACTTTAGACTGTAATCATCATACGTTTCAAAACTATCAGGTTTGAAAGTCATAACTTCGCCGACTACTTCGGGCAGTTTTTCGAGCGATGGCATAAATATTGCCAATAAGCTTCCGTAGGCGGGTTTCCGTACGAGTTTAAAACCAATTTCGGTGATGATGCCGAGGGTACCTTGCGATCCAATAATAAGTTTACACAAATCAAAAACTTGCCCCTGTTCGTCCCAAACATTCCAAAGATAATAGCCAGCAGAATTTTTGGATACATTTGGTTTGGCAGACATTATCTTTTCTTTATTTTGGAAAATCAGTTCGGAAATTTCTCTATAAATTTTGCCCTCCAGACTTTCTTCCCTAGATTTATCCTCGAGACCTTCTCTATCTGTCGGTTTAATCAGGTATTCATTGCCATCAGTAAAGACTACGCGGAGGTGGGCAATAAAATCCTCTACCTTACCGTACTTCACAGTATTTTCTCCGCCGGCATTGTTCCCTGCCATACCGCCGACGGCACAGATCTCGCGTGAAGCGGTATAAGCGGGCATAAATAGTCCTTGCTTTAGTGTCTCCTTTTCAAAATCGCGGTAGAAACATCCAGGTTCAACAACGCCAACACCGTCCTTGATTTCTCTTACAGTATTCATATATCGAGTAAAGTCTAAAATAATTGAGTCATTGATCGCTCCGCCAGACATATCAGTGCCAGCCGAACGGGCGGTGACTGAAAGCTTGGGGTGCTCTTTTTTGTTTTCTCCAACCCATTTCATTATTGCCTGCACATCGCTACTATTTTTTGGAAATATTACCACTTGGGGTTTTACTTCAAATAAGCTGGCGTCATGAGAGTACTTTTCAAGCATCTCTTGCTCTATGTGGATATCGCCCGCAAGAATAGGAGAGAGTATTTCTTTGATTTCTTCAGATGTCATAATGTTTTAATAATAATACCAAAAAAACTAAATATAGATACAGCCACGCCACTAGTGGATATCACATACTTCGATATTTTAGCCATGGTATAATTAACTATTATTAATAGCAAAGAAAATAAATGACAGATAATAAAAAAATTGAATGGGCACTCCGAGTTGGGGTGGCTGGGGAGTTTTTGGGACACGGTGTTTTTGCAATCCAAGGCAAAGCCGACTGGATCAAGTGGATAGGTGAAATGATGGGTGTAGACGCCTCTTTGGCTACCACACTTCTACTTTTGGTTGGCATTTTAGATATACTCGTCGCTTTGATTGTCTTGTTTAGACCGATGTCAAAAGTATTGCTCTGGGCAGTATTTTGGGGCTTCTGGACAGCTCTAGTGAGACCTTTAGTTGGTCTGCCAATTTGGGACTTTGTAGAAAGATTTGCCAACTGGGGAGCTCCTCTGGCACTCTACTTCTTTTACAGGGCAAATAAAAATACCTAGAAGTTTGAAGTTTTATAATAATCAAGTTTTGTGCTAAATTCTTTGTATGAAGAATGCGTTTTTGGTACTATTTTCTTTGGCAGTTATCGGATATTCTGGATATTTTATTTATCAAAATTCTCTCGCTCCTTGCGAGAGGGTTTTAGAATACTCAGTGGGGCAGTTTGATACACAATTTGGCTTGAAGCAGGAAGATTTCAAAAAATATATAACTGACGCAGAGGCTGTTTGGGAAAAGGAAGTGGGTAGAGAATTATTTAAATACAAGATGGGAGCCAAATTTAAAGTCAATCTCATATATGACAACAGACAAGTACTTACAGAAGCAAAAAGAAAAGAAGAATTTGGACTTACCAAAAGTGAAGATGTTTTAGAAGAATGGGACAATAAACTATATAGTTTGGATAGCGAATACAAGAGGCTTACTTCTTTGCACGAACAGGAAGTCGCTTCTCTAGAAAGAGATCAAAAAGAACATAACAGAGAAGTAGAATTTTGGAACAAAAAAGGGGGAGCAGGAGAGACAGTTTTTAATAAACTAGAATCAGAAAGAGTATCCCTAAACATCAGAGTTGAAAATATAAATAAAAATGCCATTCTTTTAAACAATATGGCGACAGAGTTGAATCGACTTATAAAAAATAGAAACAGCGCCGCCAACGATTACAATAGGATTGTTAAATCCTACAATGAGAAGTATGGTCACGGGTTGGAGTTTGATCAAGGTGAATATACCACAAAAGGGGAGATAAATATATATCAGTTTGATTCAAAGGCATCTCTCCTAATGGTACTTGCTCATGAATTTGGGCACGCCTTGGGTATGGATCATGTAGGGGGGAGTAGCTCTATAATGAACAGTATTGCAAGCGATGCTAGAGACTCTCTTGCTCTTAGCCTAGAAGATAAGACTGAATTAAACAAAGTTTGCAAAAAATGATTAAGATAAGGAGAGAAAAAATAATTGAAATTGTCTGGCTTATCGTTGTCGTCGCCCTCTTTGTCATATCCATAAAAATGGTAAAAAGTGGCGAACTTGAAATTTACGTCGCATCTTTTGGTATTTGGGCACCGCTTATTATTTTCTTTCTCAAAGCGTCAACGCTTATTATCGCGCCACTTGGAGGCACTCCGCTCTATGTTTTATCGGGCACTCTTTTTGGAGGAGCAAAAGGGTTTCTAATTTGTTTTTTGGGAGATATTTTTGGCTCCTCGGTTTGTTTTTTCTTAAGTAGAAAATATGGGCAAAAAGTTTTAGGTTTTTTTGCTGGATCTCAAAATGTCGCAAGAGTTTTGAGCACCGTAAACATAATAAGCAGTACCAAGTCTTTTATAAAAGCGAGGCTGGGATTTATAAGTATGCCAGAACTTCTTTCTTATGCGGCCGGACTTTCTAAAATAAATTTTTGGACGTTTAGTGTTATAAACGCTCTTTTTTATATTCCCATTGATTTAATGTTGGTATTTTTGGGTTCCAAGCTTGCTATGCTATCTGGTAAGTACTTACTCATATATCCGCTCATCTTATTTTTGATCGCTTTTGTCGGGTTTTTGTCTTTATATAAAGATTATGAAAAAGCAGATAGCTTTTAGTCAATTTTTTTGATATAAATTTAGGGGTTAATAAAGCCGGGGTAGTTCAGTGGTAGAACGCCGTCTTGGTAAGACGGAGGTCGAGAGTCCGATTCTCTCCCCCGGCTCTAGAACGAAACTTGCGGGGTTCAAAATTATTTTTCTTATGCATGCTAAAATACACACATCATGCAAAAAGATTTTGATAGTTGGAATGAGATTAAAAAGAAAACTGAAACGGAGCAATCGAGGCTTTATACCGTTCGTGAAATATAGTGGTGCAGGTTTGGCATAAACATAGGCACGGAACAAGATGGAAAAGGAGAATGGTATGTCAGGCCGTGTGTTATTTTGAGAGGTTTTGGTCCTGACGCGTGTTTAGTTGTTCCTCTTACTACATCTCCACGCAAGCATGCCCTACGAATACCTATCGGAAAAATTGAGGGAGAAGAGGCAAAAGCCAATCTTTCCCAAATACGAGTTGTGGATACCAAACGATTACAGAGTCGAATTGGTTTTCTTGAAAAAGATGTATTTTCCAAATTAAGAAAAGCCGCCAAAGACTTGCTCTGACGGCTTTTCTTACATTTTCCCCCTTGCGGGGGCGAGGCCGAAGCCAACTGTACTTCTAGTATACATGAGCCAAAATACTTGTCAAATTGACTTATTTACTCCAATATGTTTTCATAAAAACGGAAAGGAGAAATTCCTATGTCTGACAAAGCAGTTTCGCTCACCCCTTTTACTTCAAAAGAGGCCGAGTATTGCCCGGGCAACTGGATTGCAATTTGTGGGAATCAAGGATGTGATTTTTCAACCAGAACATTTCCCGCAAGCGGAATTGAGGAAGCAAAAAAGATTGCTCTCGAACGCCACAGCCGTACAAGTAACCCAAACGATTTTCAGCATAGTCGGCACTGTTATGCCCCCAAAATTATCGCTGGTCGTGTGCCAGATGAGTAGAAAATAGGCAACTCCAACAACTCGCTACCGAGCGACAGAAAAATCTGTCGTAACGGTCGGCGGGTTTTTCTGTTAAAATATATTTATGCCACCAGATGGAAATACTAATCCACACATGATACTTGACAAAGTTTATAAGTAGTATATACTGTTATTATTAAGTTTAATAAGTAGAAAAAATAAGGTTTTTAGCTTTAAAATTAAGATTAAATCAAATGAAAAATATATTTGTAATTGGGTTGGTACTGCTTGCGTCTTTATTTGTTTCTAACGGAGCTTCTGCTCAAGTTTCTTCTAAAGTAAACGTTACCTCTACTGTTGAGGGGGCGGCGGTAAATGTTGGGGAAGAAAATATTGTAACTTGGGAGTCTCAAAATTTTCCTTTGGGCGCTTTTGTGCATATAAATTTGATAAAAAAGATAAGTGATAATCCAGCTTCTTATGAACTGGTAAGAAGGGTTGCAGAATATTCTGTAAATGATGGTATTGAGACCTGGGTGCCCACAAAATCTGATGTGGGTGAAAATCTATATGTAGAAGTCACTTGCGCAGGCTCTGCCAGATTTCCAGATGGGTGTGAATCTGATGTAACCCTGGATTCTTTTGCGATAGAGACAAGCTTGGCCAATAACTTAGCCAATGTCTTTTCTGCTTTCTTTAATGGATTTCTTTCTATCTTTAGGTAAGATTTCAAAAAAGATTTTTCTGGTATAATAAAGGTCGCACTCTAAAGGACGTATCGTGCGACGTGATTTTGCTAAATCAAATGAAAAAGTCGTTAAGGGACAATTTGGGTGTCATTTTTATAATAGTTTTAGCGCTTGTACCGCTTGTTTTGTGGTACCCTTTGAGTCCTTTAGGTGTTCGTTTTTCCTCATCTGGGGCAATCTTTCGCAGTTTGGGTCAGTTAACGGGACTTTTGGGTATGGCGCTACTTTCAATAAATTTCATACTAGCGGCGCGCTTCAGGTTTTTGGATAAACTGTTTAGCGGTTTAAATAGGGTCTATGTGAAGCATCATATTATTGGGGCATTGTCGTTTTGTTTTTTACTTTTTCATCCATTATTTTTGACTGCTCAATATCTCTCCATCTCCTT
Organism: Candidatus Zambryskibacteria bacterium RIFCSPLOWO2_01_FULL_39_39; assembly: GCA_001823925.1. Classification (GTDB taxonomy): domain Bacteria; phylum Patescibacteriota; class Minisyncoccia; order Phycocordibacterales; family WO2-35-19; genus WO2-35-19. The sequence continues at coordinate 44,065 of MHWB01000010.1, read as the reverse complement.
AAAAGCCGCTCTCATTTTTCTTTTTTCATTCCAAGACTGGCCAATGAATTTTGGCAAGCTCGGTCTACTCCTTCTTATTGTTTTGATGGTGATTACTTTTTATTTGAATTTTAAATATCAAAATTGGAAAAATACTCACAAATATCTTGGCATTGTTTTATTTTTGGGAGGTCTTCATATGTTTTTTATTCCTAGTGATGTTTCAAACAATGCTTTACTAAAATACTATATGTTTAGTCTGGCTTCTTTAGGAGCCTTTTCGTATCTTTATCGGACTATTTTTGGAATTTATAAAAAGGGGGAGTACAAATATAAATTAGAAAAAATAATAAAAATAAATGAAAATGTGGCTGAATTAAAATTATCTCCTTTATCTTCTAAAATTAGGTTTCTTCCTGGGCAGTTTGTTTTTTTGAGGTTTGAATCGTCTTTGGGCGAAGGGGAAAACTATGGCATCCTTTCAGAAGCCCACCCATTTTCTGTCACTTCTTATCCTGATGACAAAGACTTATCTTTGGGTATAAAAGCTTTGGGCGACTACACCTCGATGGTCTATTTGATGAAGCCCGGGACGATTTGTAAAATTGAAGGCCCTTTCGGAGCGTTTTCTTATAAAAAGGCGCAGTCTAAAAAGCAGATTTGGATTGCTGGTGGTATAGGTATCACTCCATTTTTAAGTATGGCTAGGCATATAAATGTTTCGGGCGACAATGATTACAAAATAGATCTTTATTATTCAATAAAAAATGTAAGTGAAGCGGCTTTTGGGAGTGAACTTAGAGAGATCTCAAGACAAAATGAAAATTTTAAATTCTACGAACACTTTTCCGAAAGAGATGGCTATATCTCTACCAAATTTATATCAAATAACAACAGCGACATTTCTGGTGCGGATGTGTTTTTGTGTGGTCCCCCAAGTTTTATGCAAAGTTTGAGAGAACAATTTATAAAATTAGGATTTGGTAATAATAAAATTCATTCTGAAGAATTCAGTCTGTCAACATGAAAAAATACGTCACATTTGCTTTGTTTGTTTTCTTTTTGATGGTTTTAATTATTTTGCTAGCTGGCTTGATAAATTAGAAGGCGGGCAGTGGACGACTGATTTGGTGAGTTGTCCAAAATGGAAAATAATATAAGATTGAGCTATTGCCGGAGTAGCTTAGTTGGTAAAGCAATGCTTTCGTAAAGCAGAGACCGCGAGTTCAATTCTCGCCTCCGGCTCTGGGTTTAAGATCCTATATAACAATGGATAAACAAGAAATAGAGAAAAAAATAAAAGAATTGGAAGAAGGGATGGCGTCTCCTGATTTTTGGGCTGATAAAGAAAGGGCGCAACTGGCTATCAAAGAAATTCAGAAGTTAAAAGATGGGTTGGAAGGGGGAGGAGAATATGATAAGGGAGATGCTTTGATGACTATCTTTTCTGGAGCCGGAGGGGACGATGCGGAGGATTTTTCGGCAATGCTTTTGCGGATGTATTTTAAATATTTTGAAAGCAAATCTTTTGGTTACCGCATCTTACACGAAAACCAAAATGATAATGGCGGATACAGAAACATAACAGTTGAAATAAATGGTAAAGGTGCTTACGGTGTTCTGAAGAACGAGTCTGGAGTACACAGACTTGTGAGGATCTCTCCTTTTAATGCAAACGCAAAAAGGCACACAAGCTTCTCTATGGTAGAAGTTATACCTAAATTTGAAAAACAAAATGAAAAAGATATTGAACTGGATGAGAAAGATTTAAAAGTAGAACTTTCAAGATCTAGTGGCCCCGGGGGGCAAAATGTAAACAAGAGGGAGACTGCGGTGCGAATTGTGCACTTACCCACTAGACTCTCTGCAGAGAGTGATAACGAGCGTTCTCAAGTCCAAAACAAAGAGAAGGCCCTCTCTATACTCAAAGGCAAAATATTTAAAGCTCTGGAAGAAAAAAGGATTTCCAGAGAAGAGGGAATGTATATAAGCAAAACCATGGAGATTACTTGGGGCAATCAAATACGCTCCTATGTCTTGCATCCTTACAAAATGGTCAAAGATCATCGCACAGAAGTAGAGACCAGTGATGTAAATAAAGTTTTGGAAGAAGGAAAGATTGATGAATTTATAGAGGCGGAGAAGGGTTTGTAAAAAAAATTGAGGAGGTTATAATAAACCTATGTCCATTACCTTTGATAATGTTTCAAAAAAATACAATAATGATTATGTCGCTTTGGACGAAGTCTCTTTTGTAATAAAACCAAACGAATTTGTTTCAATCGTGGGTCCGTCGGGAGCGGGCAAGACGACGCTTTTGCGAATGCTTTTGGCAGAAGAGAGGCCAACTCACGGCCGGGTGCTCTTGCACGATATAGATATACATTTGCTTTCTGGTAAAGATATAAATTTTGTGAGAAGGAAGATAGGGGCAGTTTTTCAAGATTTTAGATTGCTTCCTCATAAAAATGTCTACGAAAATATTGCTTTCGCTATGGAGGCGGCTGGCCGGCCAGATGAAGAGATAGAGTCTGATGTGCCACACGTGCTTGAATTGGTTGATTTGGGTTCAAAAATTTGGAATTTCCCGCACGAACTTTCTGGAGGTGAAAAGCAGAGAGTGGCGATCGCTCGAGCAATCGTCAATCAACCTGATATAATTATCGCAGACGAACCGACTGGTAATTTAGACCCCGTCAACACTTACGATATCGTTCAAATACTTAAAAAAATAAATAATTTAGGTACGACAGTTATTTTGACCACCCACAACAAAGGGGTAATAGATTCGATTGGTCGTCGAGTTATAACAATACAAGACGGTCGGATAGTGAGAGATGATATGACGGGCAAGTATATACTTTAGTAAAAAGTTAAAAGGCGCAAGTTTAAAAATGGAAAAAATAGAATTTAAAACAAAATTAAAAAGAGTCATCAAAGCCGGTTTTTTTAATTTCTGGCGAAGCGGTTATATTTCCTTTGCTTCAATCTTGGTGATGATCATCACTCTTTCTGTTATTGGTGGGGTCATATTCATCGGTGCTGTATTAAATATTACTATGGCGGAGTTGCGCAACAAGGTTGATATAAATGTATATTTTATTACTACAGCTCCAGAAAACGATATTCTCTCTTTGAAGACTAAGATAGAAACTTTACCAGAAGTCTCTAGTGTGGAATATATAAACAGAGAACAAGCTCTAGATAATTTTAGGTTGAGGCATGAAAATGATCAAATAACGATCCAGGCGCTTGAAGAGTTGGGGGACAACCCTCTTGGGGCCGTCTTAAACATAAAAGCCAAAGAGCCTTCTCAATACGAAGGCATCGCTAATTTTCTAAATGAAGAAAATATTCTCTCTTCTCAAGGTCAGAAAATAATAGATAAGATAAATTATTTTGAAAATCGCACCGCCATAGACAAACTTTCCCGCATTGTAAATTCAGTTGAAAATCTTGGCCTCGTCACTTCCTTGGCCCTGGTTATTGTCTCTATCATCATAACTTTCAATACTGTTAGGCTCACTATCTACATTTCTCGTGAAGAGATCTCGGTGATGCAACTCGTGGGCGCCTCCAAAAATTATGTTAAGGGTCCGTTTGTGGCTACTGGTATTTTGGTTGGTCTTATCTCGGGGCTTGTCACTACCATATTATTTTTCCCTATTTGCTATTGGCTCGGCAATACCACTCAAAACTTTTTTATAGGTCTCAATGTTTTTGATTATTATATAGGCAATTTTTTCCAAATAGCTTTTATCATCATTTTTTCTGGTGTTGCTATCGGGGCGGTGTCAAGTTTTTTGGCTGTTCGCAAGTATTTGAAGTTGTGATTCATAATGTGGTATAATACCAATATGATATCTTCATTTATAGAATCAAGATTAAAAAATGCTTCCTACAAGATTTTAGGAGATGGCTCTTATTTTGGAGAAATAAGAGGTGTTCGTGGTGTGTGGGCGAATTCTAAAAATCTAGAAAATTGCAGAAAAGAACTACAAGAAGTGTTGGAAGACTGGGTTATTTTAAGATTGAAAGGGGGAGAGAAAATCCCCGGTCTTAGTATTCGTTTTGATAGACGAAACCAATTTTTGCATGCTTAAAAGTATTTCTCTTCGTGAATTAGTTATCAGGTTAAGACTTTTTGGATTTGGCGGACCTTATTCTGGGGGCCGTCATTTGTTTATGATAAAAAATGGTTTCAAATTAAGAATACCAAATCCACACAGAGGAGATATTTCAAAATTTTTATTAGCAGAAATATTGCGTCAAGCTGGTATTTCAAAAGATAGATGGAATAAGTTAAAATAAGAATATGGAACAACTGTTATTTATAAAAAAAGAAAGTTCATCTGAAGTGCTAGAACAGATTTTAGATAGCATAATGACAGCAGAGGAATATAGCAAAATTGAACACGCGACGCCATATATTTTTGAATTGAAAACAGGAGATAAAGAACTTTATTACTTTGGTTCGTCTCACACAAGTGACCCAAACAATCCATTATTTGCAGAAATTGAGGCCGCTTTCAATAAAGTAAATCCTGATATTGTTTTTGTTGAGGGTATGAATGTTCGAGTAGATAAAAACAAATTTAATGAGAGTATAAAATCTGCTACACGCGAAGAAGCAATAGACCGTATGGGCGAGTCCGGTTTTACTTTAAAACTTGGAATTGATAAAGGGATTGATTGGAGTTCACCGGAACCAACGGATGAGGATTTGTACAATAATCTGCTCGCCAAAGGATTTTCAAAAGATCAAATTTTTGCATGGGATGTTTTTCTTATACTTCCTCAATATCATCGCCAAATGAATAAGCGAGGATTCAAGCAGTACGTCCAGCCATTTCTTGATAGATTTAAACAAGCTACACATTGGGAAGGATTTGATTACTCTTATGAGCGTGTTATACAACTTGGCGAACAGATTTTCGGCGAAGCCGTAGATGTTGAAAACGACCCAAATGCACTTGATCGAATTGACCCAATACCGTGGGACGAGAAAAAAGAAAAACAAACAATTTTAAACCGAATTGGCGAAGCCTCGTCGCTTCTTAGAGATAGAAAAATTGTGAGTGAAATACTAAATGCGTTTAAAACTCATAAGCGAGTTTTTGTTGTGTATGGTTCAAGTCATGCCGCGATGCAAGAACCAGCTTTGAAAAAAGCTTTTGAGTTGGTTTTTGAAGATGGTAATTAAAAACAAAATCAAGGTAGTCTGGGGATAGGATAGTTTAGTTTTTTTGGCAGGTTGTGATATGTTATTAATACTGTAGAGAGTATTCATAAATCTGATGAAAAAGAAAAATCATAAATACATTTTTGTGGTGGGGGGAGTGATGTCTGGAGTGGGAAAAGGTATCGCTTGCTCATCTATCGGCAAGATTTTGCAGTCTAAAGGTTTCAAGGTCAACCCAATAAAGGTTGACCCTTATTTAAATGTAGATGCTGGCAATATGAATCCTACCGAACACGGTGAGGTGTTTGTGCTTGATTCTGGGCTTGAGACAGATCAGGATTTGGGTAACTATGAACGTTTTTTGGAAATGGATTTGAGTTCTGCTGATTATATGACCTCTGGTATGGTCTACAAACATGTTTTAGAAAAAGAACGTAATTTGGGATTTAAGGGTAAGTGTGTAGAAGCTATTCCTCATATTACAGATGAGATATTAAGACGTATTAAAAAGGCGGCTGACTTTCATGAGTCAGATATATCACTCATTGAAATAGGGGGGACTATCGGTGATTACCAAAACATACTTTTTATTGAAGCGGCTAGAACTCTTAAAATAAAATATCCGCAAGATGTGATTTTTATAATGGTCTCTTATTTGCCAGTGCCGGGCTCTTTGGGAGAAATGAAAACTCGTCCGACTCAAAATGCAGTTAGGCAACTCAATTCATATGGTGTTCAGCCGGATTTGATTATAGCTCGCGGAGTAGAGGCTCTCGACTATAAACGTAAAGAAAAGATAGCCATGGCCTGCGCTATCGCGCCAGAAAATGTGATTTCAGCTCCAGATATAGAGAGTATTTATGATGTGCCGCTTAATTTTGAAAAAGACAAAATCAGTAGTATTATTTTAAAAATTTTTCACCTGCGTTCCAAAACAAACGGCAACTCTCTAAAAGATTGGAAAGAGTTTGTGCACAAGAGAGCCAAAGCCCAAAAAGAGATTCAAATAGCAGTAGTTGGTAAGTATTTTGATACTGGAGATTTTGTACTCTCTGATGCTTACGTTTCTGTCATTGAGGCGGTCAAATTTTCATCGTATTGGAACGGTGTCCGCAGTAAACTGACGTGGATAAATTCTAAAGAGTACGAGGTGGGTACAAGGAAAGTTTCAGAATTGAAAAATTACGACGGGGTGATTGTGCCTGGTGGATTTGGCGAGAGTGGTGTGGAAGGAGTCATCATGTCCATAGAATATACTCGCAAAAATAAAATTCCATATCTAGGACTTTGTTATGGAATGCAACTTGCTGTGATTGAATATGCTAGGAATGTTTTAGGTTGGAGTGATGCCAATACAGCCGAGATCAACCCAGAGTCAAGCCGTGTAGTGATTGATATTATGCCAGAGCAAAAGAAGCTTTTGGAAGAAGATAGATATGGCGCCACTATGCGTCTCGGGGCGTACCCCGCCATCTTAAAGATAGGTAGCATAGCTTTTGAAGCGTACAAACAAAAAGAAATTTTAGAAAGGCATCGCCATCGTTATGAAGTTAACCCAGAACATATTGAAGAAATTGAAAATGCTGGAATGGTTTTTTCTGGTGTTTCGCCCGATGGCAAACTTATGGAAATTGCCGAACTTCCTAGAGAAATACATCCATTTTTCCTTGGGACTCAATTTCACCCAGAATTCAAAGCCCGCCCTCTCCACCCTCACCCTCTTTTTTCCGCTTTTGTGGAATCTTGTATTAGGGTGAAAGGAAAAAAATAGATAAGGCTTTTGTTTGACAAGCTAGCATTTTTAAGTGTATAATATAGATGGATAAGGGGGGATCAAATGCCACGGCACACCACAAGGGATGTAGGCGAAAGAGCTTTTAGCGTGGCCCAACGCGAAGCAAAAGTTTTTGCGGAGGAAATTGGAAGGAATATACCTCTTGAAGATGAAATCATACAAGAGGTATATGAAGATGCTCTGCGAGATCTTGAGGGGCAAGGGGTGGATCAACTTGGGTATGATCCGCATATGATCAAGACGACGAGAAATAGCAAAAGCAAATCAAAAAAGGGGCCAAGAAAGAAACCAAAAAAATCTTCCAAAACTCGCCAATCCTAAGTCCCGCACTTCTCTGCGGGCTTTTTGTTTTATTTTACTTAGTACCATTTTTCTGTTACTTTTTAACTATTGCCAGATCGTCTAATGGTAGGACCCGAGACTCTGAATCTCGGTATCTTGGTTCGAATCCAAGTCTGGCAGCCCGAATAAAACTTGTTTGAAAAGGTGAGAAATTTTCTTGTCCGTCCGAAGCAGAATTGCGAAGGCGGAGGAGCGCGGCGCGAAGTGCCGCGTATGGAAGAGAAGGGTTTTCTTGGACTTTTTTGTCGTGGAGATAGAGGTTCGATCCGAAGATTTTCTGGAGAGATGATTTTATTAGAAGTTATTAATGTAAAGTCAGATTGACATTTTGGTTTTATTATGTAAACTTGTATTACAAATCATGCAAGAATATATTTTAAATAAAGTGAATAAATTACGGACTCAAAAAAGTATTACGCAGGAAGAGCTTGCGGAAAAACTAAAAGTGAGCCGACAGACAATCATTGCGATTGAAAAAGGAAATTACACACCGTCTGTACTACTTGCTCTTAAAATCGCAGATTTCTTCAAATTACCAGTCGAACATATTTTTAAAATTTCTTATGACCCTTCGATAAAAACTCAGGGTCATGGTGAATAAAATTGAACCATGAAAAATAAAATAACAAAAGAAATAATAGTTTCCCTCACGCTGGTTGTGCTGGCGGTTTTGCTTCTTAATCCTTTTCATTTTTGGATGCCAGACATGATGGTGATGGGGATGTTGGCTATTCTCTTAGTTCTCTTTGGTATATTTGCGAGCTTTATTCTAAAAGAAAAAGTATTTGATGAACGCGATGATGTAAACCGTTCACTTGCTGGGCGAAATGCGTTTCTTGCTGGATCGGCGATTCTTATGATCGGCATTGTGATACAGGGATACTCACACAGAGTAGACCCAGGGTTAGTGATTGCTTTAATAGTAATGATAATCGTTAAAATTGCTACTCGTATTTGGAGCGACAAAAACCTCTAAATAGATTTATCCACAAAACTAATGTAAAGCATGCTTTACATTCGTTTTGTTATTTTATATACTTTGCTTATTAAGTTAGTAATTAAAAAATTTTTTATGAATAAAAGCACAGGAATTATTATTGGGGTTATTGCAATTGTTGTCGTGGCAGGAGGAATTTATGCATCAATGAATAGAAAAAATGATGCTGTGATGATGCAAAAGGATGTTGAAAGTGATGCAAAGTTAGCTACACAAGATAAGGCAATGGCGGAAAAGGAAGCGTTGCAAGATAAAGAAGCAATGATGAAAAAAGACGGGGATGATAACGTTAAAGAAGAAGGTGTAATGACGAAGGCTGGTTCATACGAATCTTATGCCCCAGAAAAAGTGACTTTCGCTTCCGCCACTCACGACGTAGTTTTATTTTTCCGAGCAAGCTGGTGTCCGACTTGTAGAGCCGTAGATGCGGACATTAAAGCTAATCTCTCAAAAATTCCGGGAAGTCTAGCAATCCTTGATGTAAATTACGATAACTCGACCGCGCTCAAACAAAAGTATGGAGTTACTTACCAGCATACATTTGTACAAGTTGATAAAGACGGAAACCTAATCAAAAAGTGGAGTGGTAGTGGAACTCTCTCTGCGCTTGTGGCAGAAGTAAAATAATATGCTGCTTCTTCTAGTCTCATTTATCGCGGGAATACTCACGGTACTGGCACCGTGTATTTTGCCCCTCCTTCCTGTGATAATAGGTCACTCTATCACGGACACTACTCCAAACAGGAGAAGACTTTTTGTGGTTGTGACATCGCTTGGAATTTCGGTCATACTATTCACATTACTTCTTAAAGCAAGCTCCTTGTTGATTGATATTCCTCAAGATTTCTGGAAGTGGATTTCTGGTGGAATTATTTTCTTGTTTGGTTTGACTATGGTTTTCCCTGATCTATGGGAAAAATTTTCCTTTGCAAATACTTTAAGTATTAAATCAAATAAAGTATTAACAAAAGGATATCAAAAGAATAGTGTCTGGGGAGATGTGATCATCGGCGCATCACTCGGACCTATTTTTTCTGCTTGCAGTCCGACATATTTTGTTATCTTAGCAACAGTATTACCCGTCTCACTTTTCTTGGGGATTATCTATCTTTTCACTTATGTTTTAGGTTTATCACTCGCTCTTATAGTTGTCGCTCTTTTAGGTGAACATATTATGGCAAAAATCGGAAAAGTTTCAGATCCTAGGGGGTGGTTTAAAAAGATATTTGGAGTCATTTTCATTTTCGTAGCAATAGCTATTATTTCTGGATATGACAAAAAACTTCAAATTAGTCTGCTTGATGCGGGATTTTTAGATGTAACCAAAATTGAACAAAAGTTGTTAGAAAAAAATGATAAAAAAGATGTAAGTATAAATGATAATGGCGAAGAATTATTCTTAGACATTGAAGAAAAAAATAAAAAATTTACTCTTGCTCCTGACATAAGTACTCCCGATGGTTTTATAAATACCCCTCGACTAAACTCGGGGCAAGCAGGGCCGATCACCATCTCTCAATTCAGGGGTAAAAAAGTTGTGTTATTAGATATTTGGACATATAGCTGTATAAATTGTAGGCGTACTATTCCATATCTAAACCAGTGGTACAAAGAATACGAAGATGAAGGGCTTGTTATTATAGGTCTTCACACCCCAGAATTTTCTTTTGAAAAAGTGGAAGAGAATGTGGAAAAAGCTGTAAAAGATTTCGGTATAAAATATCCTGTGGTACTTGATAACGATTTTTCTACATGGAATGCGTATAAAAATCAATACTGGCCTAGGAAATATCTGATAGATATAGATGGGTATATTGTCTATGACCATGCCGGAGAGGGTCAATATAAAGAAACAGAAGTTGCAATACAAAAAGCTCTAGTGGAACGGGCTGATAGACTAGATATGAATGTAGAAATATTTTCAAATATATCAAAGCCAGAAAATGTCGTGTCTGTGGAATCTGGAAAGGTGAAAAGTCCGGAAGTATATTTTGGATCGGCGAGAAATGAATACCTTGCAAACGGTATCGCAGGTCGTACAGGCGAGCAGACTCTTTTAGTTCCTTCATCAATATCTTCCAACAAACTTTACCTTGGTGGTACATGGAATATGACTTCTGAATACGCTGAAAGTAAGAGTGTGGGAAGTATTGTCTTTAGCTACGAAGCAAAAAATGTCTACATAACCGCAGGGGGAGCGGAAGGAGTTCTAGTTGAAATTTATAAAGACGATGTGTTTGTAAAGAAAGTAATCATTAAGAACGAAACACTCTATATGCTCATTCAAGATACTGATTATGGAAAACATGTTTTGCGCATTGTTATACCAAAAGCCGGATTACAAGCTTTTACTTTTACGTTTGGTTAAATAAATAAAATATATGAATGACAACATACCTAAAAATGAAGAAGAGTTTAAGAGGAAATTAACGAGAGAACAATATGAGGTTCTGCGACAAAAAGGTACAGAACCTGCTTTTTCCGGAAAGCTTATTCGTCCTGACAAAGACGGATTCTATAAATGTGCCGCTTGTAGCAACCCACTTTTTAAAGCAGAAGCAAAATTTGATTCTGGTACGGGCTGGCCAAGCTTTGATGAGGCACTTCCTGGAGCGGTAAAAAATATTGAGGATACTTCTCACGGAATGAAAAGAGTGGAGGCAGTATGCTCGGTCTGCAATTCACATCTTGGCCACGTATTTGATGATGGTCCGACAAAGACTGGGAAAAGATACTGTATGAATTCGGTCTGCTTTGAAGACCTTAACGCCAAATAATTATGAATAAGAAAATCGTATTAGCGGGAGGATGTTTCTGGGGTCTTGAGGATTTGATCAGGACTCAACCTGGGGTGGTAGCCACAGAAGTTGGCTACACTGGCGGTAAAAATGAAGACCCAACCTATGAAAATCATTCAAACCACGCTGAAGCCGTAGAGATTGAGTATGATCCAACAAAAACATCATACAAAAATCTTCTTGATTTCTTCTTTCAGATTCACAACCCAACAACTCTCAACCAACAAGGGAACGACAGAGGAACATCCTATCGGTCCGCTATTTTTTATAAAAATGAAGAGGAAAAAAAGGAAAGTGAAGATTTTATTGAGATTGTAAACAAATCAAAACGTTGGAAAGACCCCGTTGTCACTACGCTTGAACCTTTAGGTAGGTTTTATAAAGCAGAAAGCTATCATCAGGATTACCTACAGAAAAATCCTGGAGGTTATACCTGTCATGCCATTTGGTTTGATAGCTATCTAAAATAGTAGTATGCATAATTTTAAGCACCTATCTCAAAAAGCGATTTCACTCATCTTGTTGTTACTTTTGCTTGTTATAGGTGGTATTGTATATTTCAAACAAAATCCATCTGTTCCTACACAGAACATGCGTGAAAGCGGTGCAGTTAAAGATCATTGGAAAGAAATTCTGACTCCCGAGCAGTATTATATCTTGAGAGAAGCGGGAACGGAGACTCCGTTTACTGGCGCATTAAATCACGAAACACGAAAAGGAACGTACTACAGCGTTGGTTGTGACAAACCACTTTTTAGGTCAGAGCAGAAATATGACTCAGGTACTGGCTGGCCAAGTTTCTTCGCTCCAATATCTGAAGATGCACTTGTGCTTCGAAGAGAAAGTGGATTTTTGGACGATCGGATCGAAGTTCTTGATACCTGTGGTTCTCATCTTGGTCATGTTTTTGATGATGGACCACAACCTACAGGGAAAAGATTTTGCATGAATTCAGTAGCACTCTATTTTGTTCCGGATGAAAAGTAAAAATAGTAGAATGGTAGCTTCCCGAGGCTTTACCGAGGGACAGATTTTTAACACACGAAGTGACTATAAAATTTTAATGATCTATCTCGTCTATATTTTAGAATGTGCTGACAAAACTTTTTATGTCGGTTGTACAAATAATCTTGAGCGAAGACTTCTGCAACATAATAATTCAAAATCTGGAGCTCACTATACAAAAATAAGAAGACCAGTGAAGTTATTGTATTCAGAAACACATCCTAATAGATCGTCTGCTCTTAAAAGAGAAGCCGAGATTAAAGGGTGGGGAAGAGAGAAGAAGCTTGATTTGATTAGCAAAACAAGTAAAGACCAAATTCTGTCTCTAATTTAACTAATTTTGTCTCAATACTGTCCCCAGCTTTCACCGAAGGCTTCGGCTTGGCAGGGCAGGTGGTCAGCCAATCTAGATTTTAGTATATAAAACCGTCCTAACCAATGTTGGGAGGGTTGTGGTTTGTCAGCTCCTCCAGAGTGAACCAATTCTCAAAAGAGAGGATCATTTGAACGGAAGCGAGATGTCTTCCGGTTTTTCCTTTCTTCTCCGGATTTTGTGCATACTCCATAATCCCATCAAGCAAGTAATGTGCGTGTGCAAGTCGCTCTTTCGAAGAAAGAGAGCCCAGTGTTTTTCTTGGATCCATTCTGATTTTGGGAATACCTTTTTTTTCAAACTGCTCGCGATACATCACTACTATCTCGAGAATTTTCTCTGTTGTCATGGAGTCACCTCTTTTCTGTGGCCAGAATAACACATCCAAGGATTAAAATAAAGCTCTTCTGGCCTACGGGTACGGCGCCTTTTATTTTACTACAAATATGTTAAATTTAAATAAAATTATGATAGAAGATTATGGTAATGAAAAAGGTTTGGGGAAAGAGGGAGGTTTTAATCCCGAGGATTCTAGGTATGAGCAAGAAAAGTTGCAGAAAGAGATCGCAAGCAGTTTGGAAGAGGGAATACACAAACCAAATACTTCTTACTATATGTTTGAAAACAATGAAGATAGAAATAAAGCTCTGGATTTAGTCGAAGAATATAGGCAACATGATGATACGTTTGCTTATCTTGAAAGTAATTTTGGATACGACGAGGAGAACCCGCTTGGTATAAAATTGCCGTTTGCAAAAAGTTTTGAAAATCAGGATGAGAAAGTCCAAAACTTTTTTGAGCAACATAAATTGAAAGTGAACAAAATCTATAGAGATGGTGAAAATGTTGAAACTAAGGATAATTTAGTAGTTTTGCCTAAAAATAGAGAAGACTTAAAACGACAAGGAACAGATATCCACAAAAAAGCCGCATAAAATTAAAATGTAAATGCAGACAAATAATAGGATCATACTAGCGGTAGATGAATTGTCTTTAGAGAGATGTTTGGAATTAGTTTCAAAAATAGGTAAGAGACTCTGTGCGGTAAAGATTCACAATATTTATGATCAAAATGGTCCAGAAATTGTTTGGAAGTTAAAAAATGCCGGTGCAAGTCGTGTGTTTGTAGATGCAAAACTTCATGATATTCCAAACACCGTAAGGCTCCGCGCCAAAGCAATAGCGGATTCTGGCGCTGAAATTATCACCGTACACGCATCTGGAGGTATAGAGATGATGAGGGTGGCAGTCCGAGCATTTCCATTTGAAGTATTTGCTGTCACGGTGCTCACTTCATTAAATATAGAGCAAACTCATTTGATCTATGGTAAGTCTCCTAAAGACGTTGTGTTGTATTTGGCAAAACAAGCAAAGCTTGCTGGATGTGCGGGTGTTGTTTGTTCTTCAAAAGAGGTTGGAATTTTGTCTAAAATACCAGAACTCAGAGGTCTGAAGTTTATGGTTCCAGGGGTCAGGTCTTTGGGCAAGGCGTTGGGGGACCAAAGTCGTGTTGATACTCCCGTATCAGCAATCAAAAAAGGTGCCACTTACATTGTAGTTGGTCGAGAGGTTACAGAGGATAAAGATCCAGTTAAAGCTTTCCTTAAGATTGAGTCAGAGATATCAGAAGTTTGTTTTTAATGTCCCTCATCTGCTATAGCGTCGGCTTTGGTGGGGTGCACAGTGCCGTCTTTATGTTCTGGAGGAGTGTAGATGGTGTAAAGCTTCATTTCCTTTTCGCCGGTGTTGATGATGTTGTGGCGAGCGCCAGCAGGGACTACAATCGCCCAGTCGTCCTCAATATCAAATTCTTCTCCATTTAAAACAGCCTTACCTTCTCCTTCTTCAAGGCGGATGAATTGGTCAACATCGTGCACCTCTTCACCGATATCTTCTCCGGGGAGAAGAGACATCACTACTAGCTGGCTCTTTTCAGTAGTGTTTAAAACCTTCCTAAAATTATCGTTCTCTACTGTATCTTTTTCTAAATTTTTGACGTAAGTCATCTGGTTTGATGTTAATTTTAATACACGTATTATAGCACATTTAATGTTTTGTATTTAAAAATTTTATGATAATATAGATCATATGAAGACTTTTATTTGGATAGGGACAGTTGTAATAGTACTAGTGGCCCTAATGTTTTGGGGTGTAAAGGGTACATCAAGCACGGGTCCATCTTTTGAATTGGGGGTGGTTCATCCGCTAGATAATATAAAAGGCAATGCTAGTTCAACCGTAGTGGTGATGGAGTATAGCGATTTTCAGTGTCCAGCCTGCAGATCTTACTATCCAATTATGAAAGAGCTCATGGTGGAGTTTGGTGACAGGGTGACTTTTGTTTATCGCCACTTTCCACTGATCGGGATACACCCAAATGCGGAGTTTGCAGCTCGGGCGGCAGAAGCAGCGGGGAAACAGGGCAAGTTTTGGGAAATGCATGATCTTTTGTTTGAAAAGCAAGATGAGTGGGCTAAAGCCCCTGATGTAGAGTCAAAGTTTGAATCCTACGCGACTCTTTTAAATATTTCTATCGAACAATTTAAAACTGATTGGGTGTCCAAAGAAGTCAAAGATTTTGTTAAAACCCAGAGAATGCACGCGATTAAATCAGGACTCCAGGGTACTCCAAGTTTTTTTATAAATGGCAAACAAATCCAAAACCCCGCCTCAGTTCAAGCGTTTAAAATCCTTATAAACGAGGCCCTGGCCAATTAGACGCAATCAACACTTTTGCTTTTATTAAACTTCTAAAATGTTGTAAAATAAAAGATATGGAAAGGAATTTAAAATATACTCTATACTTTCTAGTCTGTGTAGCGATTTTCTTTGCTCTGGTGAAAGTGTTTGGTGGTTCCTTTTCTTCAAATCAAGCCACTGCTTTTGAATGGGAGAAAACAGTAAATGTGTATTTTGCGTATAATGGACCTAAAGAAGAATCAGACTGTACGTATGTTGTGCCATTTCCTCGTACGATATTGAATGCAGAGACTCTTGGGCCGGGAGCTCTTGGGGCACTTCTCGAAGGTCCCATATTAAATGAGCTAGAAATGAATAGGGGTTTGAGTAGTGCTATACCAGAAAATGTTTTAATTCAAAAATTTGAAATCAAAGACAAGGTAGCTTTTGTTGATTTTAATTCTAGTTTAAATGAAGGGGTGGCAGGATCTTGCAGGGTACTTGCCATTCGTTCTCAAATAGAAAACACACTTAACTCTCTACCTGACATAGATAGTGTAGTTATCTCCGTCAATGGTCAAACTGAAGGTATCCTAGAGCCTTAATTAACCCAAGATTTTTCTGTATCTGGTCTCACTGAATGCACTACTGCAGCTTCGTAAACATTGGGGTTGCCATTTTTAATAGTCTGTAATCTATCTTTCAGCTGTTCTAGTTCCAAAAAAGCTCCTCGTGTTTCTACAAATTCATCTATATTTACCGGCTTTCCATGTCCTCCAATACCCCTCTCTAATACTTGCTTGGTTAAAAGATCGTCTCTTAATAGTGGGTGTTCTTTTATCAACAACATAGCAGCCTCTATATCTTCTGGTCTTGGGACATTTTTTTCATTATCTATTTGTTCCATTTTTATATTATGTTAACTTATTATTAATGGACTTATTATACTATTTTGTATCTCTTTTAGGAATAAAAAGCAAGCCGAGAAGGGTAAAGCAAGCGAGGAAGTAGAAGGAGCTAGAGTAGGAAAAGAAATAAACAACAGGTAGAGCAAAAAGAGGAGCGATGACATACGAGAGTGGGCGAGCCATACGGAAAAGACTTATAAACCCGGTATCCTCTTCTTTTACGTGTTTGAAAAAATAGCTTTCACTTGAGGCTTCGACGAGACTTGCTCCAACCCTTGTTACAAACAACAAAACAGTCCAGATCCAAAAAACTGGAGAGTGGAGAGTGGGTATAAAGATGGTGGATATAAACATTATAATAAATCCTAGAATTAGAAATTCTTTTTCTCCAAATTTTTTATCTGCCAAAAACCCAGTCGGCATTTCAAAGAGAATAAAAGGCAAAAGCATTATTGTAAAGATAAGTCCGATTTTGTCCCAACCGAAGCCAATTTCCTTATTTAAAAGGAGTGGCAGATATATAACCATCCAAGCGTAAAAAAAATTAAGTATAAATTGAGTACCTATTATTTTCGCTTGATCTTTTTTATTCCACAATGAGCGTAAAGTGGAAAATATTCTGGTGTTTATAATTGGTGCCGTTTTTGTATTCTTAAAAAATATACTCACTATAATAAAAAGTGGTATCAGGGCTACGGCTGACAGTAAATAAACTTTACCAAAAGTATTTTGGGTTACCAGAAAGACAAGAGTTAGAGGTGAAAGAACCCAAGCAAAATTTGAGATGGTGAGGAGGATGCTTCTTTTGCCACCAGTCTCGCCTTCTATTTTTGTCTCTTGTTCTAGGTTTATATCAATACAAAAATAAAGCATTGAACTAGTGGCAATATGAATCAAAAATAAAATAATAACCAAAGCTGCTACATTGGTACTCGCCATACCAAAAATGGCAAAAATCTCTAGAGTTATAAAAAATAAAAAAGTTAAAACACTACCAGATTTCCTTAAGATAGAAGGAGCTAAAAGAAGGAAAACGATGCTGAGCAAAGAACCTCCGATATATAAAATATTTAAAGTATTGTCTCCGACAAATTGTTTGAGTAGGGAAGAGTTTACGTAAGTAATTAGGGCAAGATGTACCGCAAACAGAAACCCGCTCAAATATACTAACCCCAATCTCTTTTTTAAACTTACATTTAAACTCACCTGTTTATTTTACCTGAAAATAGTCGTGAGGTATAGAGTCTTTATTATAAAAAATGTCGCAAGAATCTGCAGATTCCAACGACACAAGTTCTACCTTTTTATTTGAAATGCAAAAGATACGCAAGACAAAATATGGCAGATGCAAAAACAAACGACCGGAGGACTTGCACATCCACACCAAAATTTTTTCTTAAGTTTGTGATGAAAATCAGACTTATGATAAGCAATATCCACCAAACGAATTCTATGAATAATTTGGGGATCTGGAAGAGCGTACTGTGTATCACGTACAACAATACCGCAATAACCGATGCCATCAAAGTACCCAAAGTTATTGGACCGAAAGGAATTGTTTCTTTTTTCACTGTGAACCTTCTTTCTGTATTGGATTATATAATATTACAGATCAAATAGTAAGCAAAATGATAAAAGTGGCTTAAAATAAGGAAAATTTGAGGATGACCCTTTGGGCAGGGTCTTCAAGGGTCATCCTCTGGGAAGGGAATTTATTTTTTTATTTTTCCCCTCACCTTCGCAAGGTGAGGGGAGGCTTTCCGTAAGGAAAGCGGGGTGGGGTCGTAAAGATAAGCCTAAACCCCCAAGATGACGGGGATGACGATGGGTTTTTTGGCGGTTTTTTGGAAGAGGAAGCGGGCGACAGCGTCAGTCACATTGCTTTTGATATAATCAAAATTTATCGGATTCATGCCACGGGTTGATTCTTCAATAGTTTTTTTGATGATGAGGCGAGTGTGTCCCAAAAGCTCTTGGGACTCACGCAAATAGACAAAACCGCGAGAAATAAGATCTGGCGATTTGCGGAGTCTGCCAGTCTTCAAATCAATGATAGCGACAATCACAAACATTCCATCATCGGCTAGCATTTTTCTATCTCGCATGACTACCTCTTGGACATCAGCGACCGCAAAGCCGTCCACCATCACTGGAGAAGATGGGGCGGTCTGTTTCAAAGCAATTATTTTTTCACCCTGATCTTCTATTTGGATTATCATACCGTTGTCTGGCACAATTATATTTTTTTCCGGCATTCCCAAAGTTTGGGCAAGCTCCTCGTGGATACGAAGCATATAATGATTGCCGTGGATGGGAATAAAAAATTTTGGTTTTATTTTTTTATGTAGCCACTCAAGTTCTCCACGGTTACCATGTCCAGTTGAGTGAATGTAGACATCGGAGGTGCGGTAGTGGATTATTTTAGCCCCGAGTCTCGCCAGATTGTCCTTCAGTTTTTGAACAGATCTTTCGTTGCCGGGAATAATAGAAGAAGATAGAAGTACAGTATCTCTTTTGCCAACCTTTATATTTTTATGGCTCTTGTTTGACATACGCATCAGAGCGGCAAATTCATCTCCTTGAGCGCCAGTAGCCAAGACAACCACCCTGTCTGGCGGATATTTTTCTATATCTTCTACTCCCACGATAGTCTCCTTTTTTACTTTTAATCTTCCGAGAGATAAGACTATCTCAATATTTTGCTTCATACTCCTCCCTTCCACCACCACCTTTTTACCGTTCCTTTCGGCGGCTTCTATGATGGCGATTATCCGCTCTAATTGGGAAGCAAAAGTGCCGATGATAAGTCTGCGTTTGGTGCCTCTTATGATTTCTTCTAGGTTTTTGCAGACTTCTTTTTCTGGAGTGGAAAATCCGGGGTTGTCTACGTTGGTAGAATCCATCATAAGTAATAATACTTTTTTGTCTTCAAATATTTTATATTCCGCCTCTTCTCTCTCGGTCGGGATACCTTTTTCGTGTTCCAATTTTATGTCTCCTGGAGTCACTATCGCTCCATATGGAGTTTCTATAATGATACCCATTGAATCGGGTATGGTGTGGGTGACTGCAAAAAATTTAACTCTAAGTTTTCCCAAGATGATAGTATCTTCTTTTTCTACCACCTTTATATCAAGTGGTGGTAAATGGGGGAACTCCTCCTGCCTCTTTTTAATCATAATGGTAGTGAGGGCTCTTGAGTAGATTGGTGGATTGCCAATGCGGTACATAATATAAGGGATACCGCCTATGTGGTCTAAGTGTCCATGAGTTATTATCACCCCCCTGATTTTATCTTTTCTTTCTTCAAGATATTTTGTATTTGGCAAAATATAATCCACTCCGGGAGTATCTTCGTCTCTAAATTGAAATCCGGCATCGATCACCAAGATATCATCACCGATTTCAATGGCGGTCATATTTTTACCGATCTCCTCAACACCGCCCAACGGGATAATTCTGATATTTTCTCCAACGACAGGCAATGAGAGAGTCTCGGTGGTCACAGATTGGGGTTTTTGATTTTCAGCGTGGCCAAACCTAGAGTTTGAATTAACAAAACGTTTACGAGAGAAAGAGTCAGTTCTTTTTCTCACAGGTGTTACTCCCGGAGCATTTCTCAACCCTCTTGGTTTTTCTGGAGCATAAAAGCTTCTTATTTTATTTCTTTTTTGTTCGGGCATATTTTTATAATTTAGTTGGAGAAAAATTTCCAGACTTTGTCAGTCTCTATAAACCACTTATTAATTGAGATAAATCTTTCATTTTGGGAAGAAACATCTTTTAACAAAATATTTTTTACATTTTTTGCCGGAGCATACAAGAAACTTGGAGAAAACAAGAAAATCGCTGGAGTATCATTTTTTATTTCAGCAAAAAGGGTTTCTTTTTTTCTTGCTTGTTCTACCACATCTTCTTCTATCTGAATTTCTTCCAATATTTTATCGGCAGTGATATTGGCATAAAGTGAAATGTTAAGTCCGGGGTCATTTCGCTCCGAAGAATGCCAAAATGGATAAAGATCACTCTCGGCCCCTACCACTTCTCCAAAAAGGAGGGCATCATATTTTCTGGGCTTTATTACATTTTGACTCAAATCCCCAGATTCAAAGACTTTGACTGAGACAGAAGCTCCCATTTTATTCCAAGCTTCTCGCAATATTTCAGCTGTTTTTATGAGCTCTGGAGCATCCGAAGTGGTGATGGCAAATTGGAAAATTGTGGTTCCAGTTTTTGTCTTTTTTTCTAAATAACCATCTTTATTTTCTTTCCAACCAGATTTAAGCAGGAGATCTCTCCCGGCTTCTATGTTTCCCTCCATTTTTTGACTGTCTCTCTCAACACTTTCTGGGGTTGGTCCATTCAAAACTTTACCAAAACCTGAAAGCACTTGATCGACTATCATTTTTTTGGGAGTGGCTACCTCTAGTGCCTCTCTTATTTCTTTATTTAAAAAGATTGGGGCAACATTTTGATTAAGGAACACCCCAAAAATCCTAGGTAGAGAAGTCTCGCTTATAATATTTTTATTTTGGATTAAACGTTTGGCGCCCTCTTGGCTTAAATTTACGGCACTGTTTATATCTTGGTTTTCATAGGCATTGAGAAGGGCATTTTCATTTTGGAAAAATTTGAAAATAATAGATTTGATTTTTGGTCTACCAAGAGGATATTTGCTCCACGAAGAAAGATTTATAGCGGTGAGGATACCCCCAGAATTTCTGGTGATTTTCTCAACTTTGTAGGGTCCAGAACCTATGGGATTGATATTGAATTCGCTAAAAGGAAACTCTTCAGAAGAAACATTTTCCCAAATATGTTTCGGTAATACCCCCAAAGTTAAGGTATTTAAAAACAGCACGTAAGGTTTTTTGAGAGTAAATCTGATTTCCTTGTCACTTATTTTCTCTGCTACTATCCCTTCCCAGCCCGGCCCTTTTGGGCTTTTGATTATTGGATCTAGAATCTTTTCAATAGTAAAAACCACATCATCACTCGTCACCCTAATCCCATCATGGAAATAAATATTATCTTTCAAGACAAAATCATAAACAGTGCCACCTTCTTTTATTTCAAAAGAATCTGCCAGATCTTTTTCAAAGTTTCCGTTTTCTTTTGGCTTTAATAATCCAGAGTAAATAATGGAAGCCATATCCTTATCAGTATCAGAGACCGCCAGAACTGGATTTATAAAGCGAGGGCTTCCGATGAGCCCTTCTGTAAAACTGCCCCCAAAGGCTGGAACTTCTACCAAAAATGAATTGTGTAAACGGAAAAGCAGTGTCAAACTACTCACCACCAACACTAAAGAAAATACTCCAAAAAATATTTTCTCGGAAATATTCATTTTTTCTACCACCCTTTCTATCTTTTCAATAAGACGCAAGTGGTGAGAATTTATAAATATTGTATTAAAAAAAGATTTGAGTTTACTTTCAGGTTTCATCCCGTTAGAAATAGGAAATTACATTAATTAATAGAGAATATAACAACTAAGCTTTAGTATAACAGATTTAGCAAAGTAGAAGCAACAAAAAGACAAGCGATGATGATCGTACCCCTGAAAATCCAGAGCTCGGCCCCCCTTCTTGTTCTATGAGCAGTGTCCATATTGCCACCGCCAAAAGCGCTCCCCAGGGAGCCTTCAGATTGCTGAACAAGTATAAGCGCGCTGAGTAGGACAGCCAAGACTATTTGAATATAGGACAACATAACGTTTGGGTTAGTATAGCACAACTCTAAATACCTGCAAATTTTGATAGTCACCAAGTCCTTGCAAGTATTCAAAAATATACTATAATACCCTCGCTTTATTAGACTATTTTAATTTCACCAAATCATATGAAAAAGAAAGCAAAAATAAGAAAGGTAAGCCGTACCCATCGGCAGGCAGGTAAAAAGGTGGTAAGTAAAATTACTCCTTTGGGAGACAGGATACTGCTCAAACCTTTTTCACAGGATGAGATGAGTACCACCGCTTCAGGTATTATCATTCCTGATACGGTCAGCAAAGAAAAGCCAGAGCAAGGCAAAGTAGTTGCCATAGGTATTGGTAGATGGGAAGATGGCAAAAGAGTGCCGATGTCTCTAAAAGTGGGAGACAAGGTAGTATTTTCAAGATATGGATATGAGGAAGTTAAGTTTGACGGTGAAGAATATTATATTTTAAAAGAAGAAAATATACTTGCAATTATTAATTAAAAAATCAGTATGGCAAAAGTAATAATATTTAATGAAGAAGCTAGGAAAGCTCTGAAGCGCGGAGTGGATGCTGTCGCCAATGTAGTAAAGGTGACTATTGGTCCTCGTGGCAGAAATGTTGTTTTAGACAAAGGTTATGGTGCGCCGACTATCACCAACGACGGTGTCTCTATCGCTAAAGAGATTACTCTCTCTGATAAATTTGAAAATATGGGTGCCGAGATTATAAAAGAAGTGGCAAACAAAACCAATGATGTAGCCGGAGACGGTACCACTACCTCTGTTATTTTGGCTCAAGCTATGATAGAAAGCGGGATGAGTCAAATAAAGTATGGAATAGGTGTGATGGGGGTTAAAGCTGGAATGGAAAGAGCACTTACTGATGTACTAAGTATTTTAAAATCATCTGCAAAACAAATAAAAACAGATGAAGAAATAAGACAGGTGGCCAGCATATCTGCTGAATCTCCAATAATTGGAGATATTGTGGCCAGTACTATTAAAAAAGTAGGCAAAGACGGGGTAGTAACAGTGGAAGAATCGCAGACTTTTGGTGTAGAATCGGAGGTAGTTGAAGGTTTAGAATTCGATAAGGGCTATATATCTGCATACATGATTACTAACCCAGAAAAAATGGAAGCAGAATATAGAGATGTGTCTGTGCTTGTTACAGATAAAAAAATCTCTTCTCTAAAAGACATATTGCCTTTCTTAGAGAAAGTGGCCCAAAGTGGTAAAAAAGATTTAGTTATCATTGCTGATGATGTTGATGGTGAAGCTCTGACAACTTTTGTTGTGAATAAACTTCGGGGGACTTTTAATGTTCTTGCTATTAAGGCTCCGGGATATGGTGATAGAAAAAAGGAGCAACTTGCAGATATTGCTACTGTGTTGGGGGCACATGTTGTTTCCGAAGAAATCGGATTAAAGCTAGAACAAAAAACTGAAGACGTTGACGTCTCAGTACTAGGAAGAGCTAATAAAATTATTTCAAAAAGGGATAGTACAATTATAGTTGGTTTTATCGGAGGAAAAGATAAAAAAGATGATATCAAAAACAGAATAGGTGAACTAAAAAAGGAAAGAGAGAGTATAAAATCCAAATATGATAAAGAAAAAATAGATGAGCGTATTGCTAAGCTTTCTGGTGGGGTGGCCGTGATTAGAGTAGGAGCGGCGACGGAGACTGAAATGAAATATTTGAAATTAAAAATTGAAGATGCCGTCTCTGCTACCAAAGCGGCTATTACTGAAGGAATTGTGGCGGGTGGTGGTACAGCTTTGTTTAAAGCCGCTCAGAAAGTAAGGGATAATATAGAAAAAACTCTAAAAGCAAATAAAGATGTCCGATTTACACACGATGAATTTAGAATTGGTATAGAGATAGTTCTCAGTGCATGCGCTACTCCTTTGAGACAAATTGCAATAAATGCAGGTATTGGAGATGGTATGAGAGTTGTTGAAGAACTTAAAAGAAGAGAAGAAGATAACGCCGGGATCAATGCGGTCGCAGATGTAATTATTCCAGATATGATGTTAGCTGGGATTATTGACCCTTTGAAAGTGACAAGGACTGCTCTTGAAAATGCAGTCTCTGCCGCCGCCATATTACTTACAACCGAAGCGGCTATTGCAGATGAACCAGAACCAAAAAAGCCTCATGGCCACAGTCCAGAAGAAATGGGGTATTAAAAACAATAAAAAGCCGCAAAACCACTTTTACGGCTTTTCCTAAAAATGGCTCAACGGAGCTATTTTTTGGTATATCCACTTACAAAATGAAATTTTACTTGACAAAATTAATGGGTATGCTATACTTATATACAGAACCCCCCGCTTCGCGAACGGTGGTATGAGTCGGCAATTAGCTCGATTTGTATAACTATGTTAGCGTTGGATAGAGTCTCCTCGATAGCGGAGAGGCTCTCTGGGGGCAAAACGTGCGATCCCGCCGCTCACTTCATTTACCTCGGACCTTCCTTTGGGGCAAGTTCCCAGAGTGGCATGTGATGGTTTGTCCGACGGCTTGGAGCGCGGGAGTTATAGCACGAATGGCTGGTGTGGGGTGCAAAAGGATGGTTCTGGCTTTCCAGACCCTCACACCAGCCGACGATCTTTTTCTATAAATATGCTATAATACTGAAAATGGTTTCTGGTGGGCGGGGAATAAATATCATGCCGAAAAAAGGCATGATCTCGTCACCGGGACCTGCAACCGAGACCGCTCAAAGCCTTACAATGGTGGCGAGCGGTCTTTTTATTTGCCTAGTTGGACATAATATGGGAATAGTAGTACTATAAATTACAGATCAGCCCTGTTTGGGCTGACGTAGTTCTCAAGGAGACAAGGAGAAAGAGATGAACGACTGTAAACATTGTTCCGGGAGGTCGAGGATAAATTGCGAGAGGTGTGCAACAACCCTTATCACCTCGAATGGGCTTCTGCCCGACGGATTGGACGATACCCCCGATCGCAGGGGGCAACGGAATTTCGAGAGGGGTTTTGAACGGCTCCAACACGCCCCAACACCACCACCTTTGGAGTTGGGGAGATTCCTTCAGTTACTCGCCTGACGAGCGAGGTGGGCGGCCCATAAAGCCGCCCCTTTTTTATTTGAATGCAAAGACTATATTTTGTGATATAATACGACCAAGTATTATCAATAATTTTTAAAATAATGACATTTTCAACAGTTATTTTAATATTAGTCGCGGTAGCTGTCTTTTGGTTTATTTTTGCTTACAATCGTTTTGTTCGGCTTATTACTCGTGCCAAAGAAGCGTGGAGTGATATTGAAGTTCAGATGAAGCGTCGCTATGACCTTATTCCCAATCTGGTAAGTACCGTCAAAGGTTATGCTACTCATGAATCAACTGCTTTTGAAAATGTCACCAAAGCTCGAGCAATGGCAATCGGCGCTCAAAATATTGAAGAAAAAGGCAAGGCAGAAAATATGCTCTCCGGCGCTTTGAAATCTCTTTTTGCGGTTGCCGAGGCCTATCCTGATTTGAAAGCCAATCAAAATTTCTTAGAACTCCAAAGAGAACTTTCTGATACCGAAAACAAAATTCAAGCGGCCAGAAGGTTTTACAATACCAACGTGCGTGACTTAAATATTGCGACCGACACCTTCCCGTCAAATTTTGTCGCCAAGACATTCAACTTTTCCAAGATGGAATTTTTTGATTTGGGTGGTGACGGAGCCGCCTCCGAGCCGGTTAAAGTGCAATTTTAAAAAATGGCAAGCAAATATACACCATTTGAAATAGTTATTACTGCCATAATCGTAAAAGACGGGAAGTATCTCGTTACTCGCAGGTCAATGCAGAAAAAAAGATTTGGTGGTAAGTGGACAGTACCGGGTGGTCACATGGAGACTTCTGATTTTACTTCATATCCTAAAGAGACAGAACATTATTGGTATAATGTTCTGGAGAAAACTCTGGCCAGAGAAGTGAAAGAAGAGGTTGGACTTCAAATAGATAATGTAAGATATGTTACCAGTTTAGCAAATATACATGATGACGACGGTATGCCCTCTTTGGTTATTTCTTGTCTAGTTGATTATGTTTCTGGTGAAGTTGTTTTACAAGAAGAAGAAGCTGATAAATATGAATGGGTTAGTTTGGAGGAAGCAAAAAAATATGAATTGATAGACGGAATCCTTGACGAACTAGCGATGGCTGAAAATGTTTTGAAGACGGGCAAAATAGGAGAATGGAAGAGACATTAAAATTAAAATTTTAAAAAAATGAATAAAGATGTAATCATATATTCAACACCAACTTGTCACTATTGCCATTTAGCCAAAGAATTTTTTAAGGAGCAGGGGATTGCGTATACAGAATACGATGTCTTAACTGATTTAGAAAAAAGAAAGGAGATGGTGGACAAAAGTGGCCAACTTGGCGTACCGGTGATCTCTATAGATGGCAAAGTGGTGGTCGGCTTTGATCAAGGAGAGATCTCTTCTTTGTTGGGAATCTAAGAATAATTAAATACATATGGTAACTGTAAATAAAAAAGCGCCAAACTTTAGCTTACCTGATCAAAAAGGAAAAATCCACAAACTTTCTAATTATCTGGGAAAGTGGATTCTTTTGTATTTTTATCCTAAAGATGATACTTCGGGTTGTACCAAAGAAGCATGTATGATCCGTGATGAGTTTCCGAATTTTAAGAAATTAAAGTGCCAAGTTTTTGGTATAAGTATTGATTCTGTGGAGAGTCACGATAAATTTGTAAAAAAATATAAACTACCATTTACCCTGCTTTCAGATGAGAAGAAAAAAGTGGTAGAAAAGTATGGTGTCTGGGCCCAAAAGAGTATGTATGGCAAAAAATATATGGGAACAATTCGGACATCTTTTCTTATAAACCCCAAAGGTAAAATAGTTAAAGTGTACGAAAAAGTAAATCCAGAGAAGCATGCAGAAGAAGTTTTGCGGGATTTGGAAATTTTCTCAAAATAGACAAAAATAATTTGGAAATTCTTATAAAATTTGCTATTATATTCATATGCAACCTGAAGAAAGAGAAATGCTCAAAAAGACTCTTGAACTCGCAGAGGATAACAACAAAATGCTCTCCTCTATCAGACGAGGTATGTTTTGGGGTAGGATCATGAGGGTTGTATATTGGGTTATTTTAGTCGGAGCCGCTATTGGGGTTTACTACTACATAGAACCTTATATTGATAGTGCTGTTGGTGCTTATGGTGATGTTAAAGGCGATTTAAAGAACTTTGGCGATTTGTTTAAATTGAGCAGATAGTGTATAAAATCTAATGTTTGCTGGGATAGCTCAGTTAGCAGAGCATTCCCCTGAAGAGTGAGCTCGGGATGGGACCCGAGCGCAAGGCCAGAGCACGGCGGTGCGAGGCGGGGTCGCGGGCTTTTTCAGCAGAAAAAGACCTGTGACATGGGTCGGCAGTTCGATTTTGAAAATTACATATTTGCTGGGATAGCTCAGTTAGTAGAGCATTCCCCTGAAGAGGGAAGGGTCGGCAGTGCAAATCTGCCTCCCAGCACCAAGTTTAATTTCCCCTTACCTTGAGGCGAGTTTGGCGGTTTTTGTCCAACTTAGGGAGACGAATGATAAGAAGGCCGTGCTTTTCGATGGCTTCAGCGGCGTCTACATCTATTTCTTGAGGCAAGACGATGGTACGAGAAAATGATCCCCAATAAAGTTCCTTGTGGAAATAATCATCATCGGCGATGGTTCTCTCGTTTTCTCTCTTACCTTTGACAGTGACCATGTCTCTGGAGATAGCAACATCCAAATCCTCTGGTTTTACTCCGGAGACCATTGTCTTGATTATTATTTCATTTTGGTTTTGATAGACATCAACAGAGAGCTCTCCTTCTTCGGGAGCGGTATTTATCCAGCTTTCCTCCCTCGTTTCTGGGAGATCGTTTTCCATCTCGTTTGATAGGGAAACGGAGCCAGTTAGTCTTTCAAAAAATGATCTTTTATCTCTTGCCATATAATTTAGCGAAATTATGTCGCACGATACGTCCTTTGGGGTGCGACTTAGATAATAAAATTTTTAGGATCTGACATCTTTAATTTTTTCAATCATCACTATCAATAAGACAATCAAAACCCAAACTCCAGTAAAAACAAAAAATAAATCATCCTGAACTTTAAGTATAAGTAAATTAAAGACAGTATGCAACAGAACCGACATGGCGATACCTGTGCATAAGAAGACTTTCTTAATCAGAGGTCTTTTATAAAAGGCTAGAGCTATCATTACTCCAATGGTGGCACTCGAGGCTACATGAAGTAGGGTTGCTCCCAAAAATCTGGAATTACCAGTGATGATACTTTCAGAGAAGAGTCCAGTATCAATCAGGTTAAAAAGAAACAGAGTATTTTCAAGAGCAGAAAATCCCAAAGCGGCGGTAATCATATAAATAACGGCATCAATTGGTTCGTCTGCCACCTTGTTTTTTAAGGCGGTGAAATAGGCGGTTATAAATTTAAATACTTCTTCTGTGATTGCCCATAAAATAATAGTGATTAATGAAATACTCGAGAGAGTAAGCGAATATACAAATTTTTCAAACGGTAATACCACAAAGACCGAAACCATTCCTGCGACAAAAACCAAGAGAATCCTGGTTTTGGGTTCGGGGTGGAGCCTATCTTCTTTCAACCAAAACCAAAGCCAAAGTAATGCTGGCAAGATGCCACCCAGAAGCGAGAAAATTATAGTATTCAATGAAGACATATTAATTGGTGGGCCATTTTTCTACCATCAATAAACCTTTAGAATCAGGAAGCATTGACCAGATCTTTTCGGTGATAAATGGCATAAATGGGTGCAAGAGTTTTAATTGTTCTGTGAGAAGGTAATAAAGTAACTGTTTAGCTGATTCAACTTCTTTATCCTGAGTCTGTCGAAGGGTTTTTTTGCAATCCTCGATTATTATATCAGCAAAAGTGTGCCAAAAGTAATGATAAATTTTTTCTGCGGCTAAATGAAATCTATAGTTTTCCATATCGGCAGTTATGTCACTAGTGAAGTCTTTAAATTCTTTTAATATTTCTTTATCTTTTTCGACTAATATGTCAAGGTTGAACCTTGACATATTTCCAACATTTTCCAAAACAAAACGTGAAGCATTCCAAATTTTATTAGCAAAATGTTTGTAAGCTTTTAATTTTTCTTCCGATATCTTACTGTCTCCGCCCGGTCCGGTGCCGACAAGGAGCGCCATCCTGACACCATCGGCACTGTATTTGGCCAGCATTTCCAGAGGATCTATGTTATTACCCAGAGATTTACTTATTTTCCTACCTTGATTGTCTCGGACCATGCCGTGCAGATAAACATATGTAAAAGGTATTTGACCGATAGTATAAGTACTCATAAGTATCATGCGGGCTACCCAAAAAAATAAAATATCATAACCAGTCTCTAAAACTGTTGTTGGATGATAATTTTTTAGATCCTCTGTTTTTTCCGGCCACCCAAGAGTAGAAAATGTCCAAAGTCCAGATGAAAACCAAGTATCTAGTGTATCTCCGTCTTGAACCCACTCGCCCGCCGTAGTCTTGACGGAGTCGGGATCGATTTCTTTCGGTGCTTCAATGCCACAATAAATCTCCTCATTTGATCTGTTGTGGGTGTTAGTTGAACGATACCAAACAGGAATGCGATGACCGTACCAAATTTGACGGCTGATGCACCAATCGCGCAAGTTTTCTATCCAATGGGTGTATTCTTTTTCGAATCTATCTGGAATTATATTTACATTTTTATTTTCGACGACGCTAAGCATTAGTTTTTTTAAAGTAACTTTTTCTCCCTTTTTTATATTTGGAAGAGTATCAAAGATGTAGGTAAATTCCTTGTTAACATCTATAAACCACTGATTCATAATTTGAGGTTCAATAAATCCGCCAGTTCTCTCTGCTGTGGCGACATTGTTTGTATAATCTTCTTCTTTCAATACCAAACTTTTCTTTTTTAATTTTTCTATTATTTTTTCTCTGGCCTCAACTATTTTCATTTCTGAAAATTCACCCGCGACAGGTAATAGTCTGCCGTACTTATCTATTATTTGTTCTTTATCTAGATTATGTCTTTCCGCTATTTCAAAGTCTACAACACTGTGCCATGGGGTAATGGTCATCACTCCTGTTCCAAATTCCATATCAATCGATTCATCTTTTATAATAGTCGCTGTGATTGGCCCATTGATCCACTCTAGATCGATTTTTTGACCGTCTTTATAAGAAGCGTATCTTTTATCATCTGGATGCATTACTACATATTTATCCCCAAACTTTGTTTCAGGTCTCGTTGTTCCGATAACAAATGGACCGTATTGTAAATAATAAAATTTAGTTTTTTGTTCTTGATAAACTATTTCGTCGTCTGAAATTGTAGTCTGACCTTTTGGATCCCAATTTACTATACGATGACCTCTGTAAATAATTCCGTCGTCGTACATTTTTTTGAAAACAGTTTTGACTGCCAGATTTCTTTTTTCATCTAAAGTAAAAGCTTCACGGGACCAATCTAAAGAGCACCCCATCTTTTTCATTTGGTGGATGATTATGTCATGGTTTTCTTTGGCAAATTTTTCTACTCTTTTTAAAAATTCTTCTCTACCCAGATCATGCCTGTTTTTTCCCCCTTCTTTTTGAATTAATTTTTCTACTTTTGATTGGGTGGCGATAGCAGCATGGTCGGTGCCCGGTATCCATAAAGTTTTTTTACCCCACATTCTGTTGAAACGGACTATTACATCTTCTATGGCGAGCATAAAGGCGCTACCCATATGTAGTGTGCCTGTAACATTGGGTGGGGGTAGAACGATGGAAAAATAATCAGCATTTTTATCTGTCACGCCTTTTTCAACACAAACATCTGGATTAAAAAATCCACTCTCCTCCCATTTTCTGTAAATGGATTCCTCGTGCTCGGTTGGATTATAAGGTTTTTTTAATTCTTCACTCATATTTGTTTTTATAATGATACATTAAAAAGCTCATTTAGTATAAGGCGGTGTCGGTCTGGGGAATTAAAGGCTAATTATAAAAGACAATATTTATTTAATAAATGTCCTTTAAAATAAAAGCTTGTCTTTGTAAGTAGAAAATGTTTTTTAAAAGACATTTTCTACGGTATAAAAGACATATTTAATAAATGGCTTAAAATATGGCTTTATTTTTTACTAACTAGTTGTCTCTGGTTGACAATTTTTTAAAAAAACGTAGTGTATGTTTATGTTTTATAAAAGAATTACAAACTTTGTTTTTACAGGAATCTTTGTTTTTGTTATGGTTTTTTCTAATTTTGCAATCTTACCAACTAATGTTTTTGCTGATGAAGTTGGTACAAATTGGCCTGATGAGGTTTCTCCTCTAGATCAGGTTGTGGAAAATACTGATAATTCTGTCGCTGATACTTCTACATCTGAAGAAACTCTCATGCCCCCAAACATATCTGTGTCTGAACAAGAACCTGTTACAGAAACTGATAACGAAGACGATAGTATTGTAATTGAAGAAGTTCAATTAGAAGAAGTTGTAGTAAATAATGAAAATGAATACGAATTTATTAAAACAGCATCAGAATCTTCTTCTAATTCTTTTAATTCTTCTTGTTCGTTAACTCTATATAGTGATACTTCTGATATGGTACAAGGAGGCAGTAATGCTGTTGCAACTTACAACTCAAATCCTAGATGGACAGCCTCCATCCCCGGAGCAACATGGGTATGGAAAACATTTTTTGTAGAAAATCCTGTTACTGGTGAATCTGCAACATTTGAGAAGACTTTTAATATTACAAATACAATTATTTCTTCTGAACTTATTGTTGCAGCAGACAATTCATACAAGGTTTTTATAAATGATGTGGTGGTAGGTGGGGGGAGTGAAGAGACAAATTATTTTAATGAAAACAAAGACATATACAACACAACTTCTTATTTAAGTGTGGGTGAAAATAAAATAACTTTTGAGGTAAAAAATTGGCCACAAACCAATGGTACTCCAGAGCATAATCCAGCAGGCCTTCTGTACAAGATGGTTGTAAATCGGGAATGTGGAACACTTCCAATAAATACCCCTCCTCTCATAACTCTAATTGGATCTAATCCACTTTTCCTAACGGTAGATGATTTATTTGTTGACCCAAGCGCAACAGCAACTGACACACAAGATGGTGATCTTACTTCTAGTATAGTAAAGACAGGAACTATAGACACTTCTATTGTCAGCACAACCACTCTTACATATTCTGTAACCGACTCCGGTGGACTTTCTGCAAGTACCACAAGAACTGTTATTGTAAAACCTAAAACAGATAATACTGGCGGAGGAGGTAACGGATCTACAAACACTCCACCAACTATTACTTTAATAGGTAATAATCCTTTCAATATATTTATAGGTGATACATTTATTGATCCGGGAGCAACATCAACAGATGTACAAGATGGTGATCTTACTTCTAGTATTGTAGTCTCTGGATCTGTTTCTACTTCTACACTGGGTACCACAACTCTTACTTATGCTGTCTACGACTCTGGTGGACTCGGCGCTACTACAACAAGACAAGTGGTAGTTCTTGCTACAAGTACAGCCACGACAACTCCACCGGTAGTTCCTCCAATCAATCCTCCTACAGATAATGGTGGTGGAGGTAGTAATGGCGGTGGTGGTGGAGGAGGAAGTAGTTCTTTGGGTGGTAGAAGACACGATATAAACAACATTGTCTCCAGCGGAGGAGGAGAGATTTTGGGTGCCTCTAGCTGTTTCTATCTTCGTGATTTCCTAAAAATTGATTGGAAAAATGATCCGATAGAGGTTTTGAAACTCCAATCTTTCCTAAATGTCTTTGAGAAAGAAAATTTGTCCTTGACGGGTGTGTATAATCAGGCCACATTTGAAGCGGTAGAAAGATTTCAAATAAAATACAATGATGACATCTTGATTCCTTGGGGAGATAAGGTTACTACAGGGTTTGTCTACATTTTAACTAAAAAGAAAGTTAACGAAATTTATTGCAAAGCTCTTTTTCCAGTTACCAAAGCAGAACAAAACGAAATAGATAATTTTAGATCTTCGGGAATAAATATTTATGGAGCTGTCGGACAAAATGTGGGAGGTTTTGGTCAAAGTATTTCTCTGGAGGACACCGACTTGGAAATAGGGGGCGTTCCTGTTGTAGATCTTGTGTCCAGTTCTTCCAACAAATCTGTTGTTAGAAACCTCGCCATCTCCCTATTTGCTCTACCTCAAAAAATATTTGGCGATTGGAAATACTTCTTAGCTTTTATCTTACTGGTGATCATCATAATTGCTATCACGAGACTTCTTAGGGATTCACACGATGGGCATGATGACACTTCAGGTGGCCCGATGCCTATTTCAGAGACATCCATTCCAGAGACACCTATCCAGGATGAAAAATCACCAGTAATAATACTGCCTGGAGTTTTGCCCGATGAAGAAATAATTATAGAAAATCCAGAAGAAGGGCCAGAAGAAATAACTCCTGCCGAAGAAGAAACTTTACCTACCGGACAGACAGCCGATAAACAGGAAACTAACTAATATTTAAATTACCGTCTGCTTTTAGTTTTCTTTTGCTATCTCCTCTCAAATATTCAATATATCCCGCGGCGGCTATCATGGTTGCGTTGTCGCTAGTCAAAGATTTTTCTGGTATGAGAACTTCCATTTCTGGATAATTTTCTTTTAACTTCAAAAAATTTTCTCTCAAAGCTTTATTTGCTATTACTCCTCCGCCAATAATCAAAGTTTTGGGTAGATACTCATTGATTGCCCTCTTTGTTTTTGATAAAAGCACTTCTATGACGGAGTCTTCAAATTCTCGGGCAACGGTTAACTTAATCTCTGGGGTAATGACCTCACCCCCAGGAGAGAACTGTGTTCTCTCCTCTCCCCCTCCCCTTGACAAGGGGAGGGGGCTGGGGGGTGAGGTCAGACTTCTCAAATAATACAAAACTGCGGTTTTCAGACCAGAGAAAGAAAAGTTAAAATCTTTGGAATGAATCATGGGTCTAGGAAATTTGATTTTAGATTCTAAATTCTGGATTCTGGCCTCCTCTGCTAATCTAGAGATCTCCGGTCCACCGGGATAGGGGAGACCTAGCATTCTGGCGACTTTATCAAACGCTTCGCCTACGGCGTCATCCAAAGTCTCTCCAATTTTTTCTTTTTCCGCCCAGCTTTTCATAAATACGAGTTCTGTATGACCTCCGGAAATAAGTAATGCGATTGCTGGAAACTTTATTTTAGGATTTAATATTTCTGATTTCAAATTTTCATCGGCCTTGAATAAGACCGATGTGATGTGTCCCTCCATATGATTGGTTCCGATTACTGGTATATTCCATTTTTTACCCAGCTCTTCTGCAAAAGCTATACCAGTCCAAAGGGCTGGTTCAAGCCCAGGCCCCACCGTGACGGCTATCGTATCTATCTTGGGATAATCAGTATCTAGAGAAAAATTTGCTTCCTTAAAAGCTTGCCTTAAAACAAGTGGTAAATTTTTCAAATGTTCTCGTTTGGCCAAATTTGGCACCACCCCACCGTACTCTGCGTGCAGTTTTACTTGGCTATTTATGGCGCTCCCAAGTATTTTAAAATCAAGGTTTTCTAGCACCCCTTCTGCTTCTACTATGCTTATAGCCGTCTCGTCACAGCTTGTCTCTATACCAAGTATTTTCATTTAGACACTATACAATAAAACCCCAGCTTTGAGCTAGGGTTTTATTTACTCGTTTATTCTTGTTGAGAAATAAGATTAAGGAGTCATAAAATAACTTTCAGAACTTGTAACGGCATTAAGTGCCTCATCCTTGGACTCTACTTTGTAGTAATATGTTGTACTTGCTGTCAATCCAGAGAGATTAAATAGGTGATTAGTCTTTAGAGTACCCTCTGACATAGAAGTAGCTGTACTTGTTGCTACTGGAGTTGTTGCGGAGTACCAAACAGTTGATCTTGATGCTTCATTTGTACTCCAACTGATAGTTGCTGTGGTTGATGCAGTGCTTGTTGCAGACAGATTAGATATTATTGGAGCTATTATATCAGGAGTTGTTGTTGCTGTTGGGGGAGTAGTTGTAGCAGTATTTCCTGTACCACATGCTCCTATAGTATCGCCATGCTTCATATGAGCAAACCAAGCTGGTGCTCCTATGGTTATAGTTTGACCCTTGTCTTTATTACCACCTGGTTTATGGCAGATAGTGATATGCATTCCAGGAGTTGTTGTCGCTGTAATGGTTGCAAAGTTTTTCTTGAAGTTTCTTCTCCAGTTGTCATCATCGTCATCTTGATCATCTCCGTCACCATCATCGTCATCATTATTAAGCCACTTATTAAGTCTTGCTAAAGTCTTTGGACCTACTATTCCAGCTTGATCAATGCCGTGCTTTCTTTGGAACTTTCTAACTGCTCTTTCAGTGAGTGATCCGAAGTAGCCTGTTGTAAGTCCTTCAGGATAAACTTCTGGATCAGCTGCAAGGATTTGTTGCAATAGTGTTACATCTCCTCCACTCATACCAAGACTAAGTGATCTCGCAAGATTTAATGTTTGCGCCAAGCTACTTGTGAGATCCCCTCTCTTTTTATTTAGCTCTACAATTTGAGCTTGTAGCGTGTTGATCTGTTGCAATAGACTACTTATTTGATTTACCAATGCCGCATTGGTTGTTGTAGAAGTTTCTGCAAATGCAGGTATGGCTGATCCAAGGAGAGCTAAACCTATTGCAGAAGCTACTACTTTGTTAAGTATCTTCATAATTTAATTTTTAATTTATAATACTACTAATTCTTTATATCGTATTTTTATCTATTCTAAAAATAAAAATACGTCTAAACAAGGCAACCCTTGTTTATGGCAATTATAACATTTTGAATAATTTTGTGTGCTCATGGTGGATAATTGAACCCTTGACTATATTTTGGTTTCGTGCATAATGTAAATACTATGACAAACATAGGCGTACAAATAAATAAAGGAAATGGCAACTCTAGCGGGAATTGCGCTTTTAACGTGCAAACTCTTGCTGATATCGTATTTAATTCTCCTAACAGAGAAAACTTGCGTAGTGTTTTAAGTATTTAAATTCAAACTACAATTTGAAAACTTAGGACGCCCCGCAAGATGGGGCGTTTTAAGTAGTTCTTTGACTTCACACATAGGAAAGGGGAAGTTATGTCTGACAACAATCAAAAGTCGAAAGTGGTTTTCTTGAAAGGTAAGAAAGTGAATCTTCGACCCTTCTCAAAAGAAGATGTCTCTTTGATTACCCAGTGGGTTAATGATCAAGAGATCAGAGATTTAGTTTCTTTTGTGTTTCCACAAACAGAAAAGCAAGAGGAAGAATGGTATAGCAAAATTGGATCAGATAATAATAATATTGTGCTTGGTATCGAAACCAAAGACAATAAACTTATCGGGATTATGGGTATCCACCAAATAGACTGGGTAGCCAGAGTGGGCACTACAGGAGCAATTATTGGAGAGAAAGATTATTGGGGCAAAGGGTACGGGACTGATGCTAAGATGCAACTTCTAAATTATGCCTTTAATACCCTCGGTCTTTACAAGATATCTTCCTCTGTCATTGCTTTCAATAAACGTAGTTTGCAATACAGTTTACATTGTGGATATAAGATTGAAGGCCGAAGAAAAAAACACTTTTTTAAAAGGGGTAGACGCTGGGATCTAATAGATATGGGTCTTTTCAGGGCAGAATGGTTACCAATTTGGATAAAATACCAAAAGACCGGAAAAGTTCATTAAACAAGTTGTGTGAAAATATCCTTAATCCCGCTTTTCAGACACGAAAGGCGGGATTTTTCTTTTTGATTTTGTTCCTATTTTTCTATATAATAACTTCCTAAATGGATTACCCTAAAACAAAAAAAGTAGAAATTGTTGAGAATATTTCTGGTGTAGAAATTACAGACCACTACAGGTGGTTAGAAGATTCGGATTTAGAAGAGACTAAGAATTGGATAAAATATCAGAACGAAATAGTAGACAAAGAACTAAAAGATAAAGGATTTAATATTTTTTTGGAAGAACTTGTAAAGGATTTTAAATTCACAAATTTTACCAATCCTTATCCGGTTAATAACAGGTATTTTTATAAAGAACGACAGCCAGATGAAGATCAGATGGTTTTATATTATAAAGATGGGCTAGATGGAAAGCCAATAAAAATAGTTGATCCCAATGGGATGGAGGAGAACAATACAATAAGTCTGGATTCTTGGAGCAATTCTGAAAGTGGCAGATATGTCGCGTATGCTTTATCGAAAAGCGGAGAAGAAATGGGCACTTTATATATAAAAGATTTGAATACTGGAGAAAATCTAAACGATATTATAGAAAGATCTCGTAGCTTCCAAGTTCGGTGGTTGCCGGATGATTCTGGGTTCTTTTATGAGAGAAATCCAGAAGTTGGGACTGTGTCAAAAAACGAAGAACATATTCACCCAAAAGTTTATTTCCACAAATTGGGCGAGAATTCAAAAAAAGATAAATTAATTTTTGGCAAAAATAGGCCAAAAGATGACATGATAAGTATCAATTCTTCTGTAGATGGAAGATATTTGAGTATCGCTGTTGGTCAAAAGTGGACAGAGAATGATGTCTATATATATGACCGAGATCTAGAGAAATTATCACTTTTAATAAAAGATATAAAAGCTAAATTTTCCATCGTATTTCTTAAAGACAAACTTTTAACCTTAACTAATTACAAGGCGGATAATTATAGGATTCTTTGTTCAGATTTAAATAATTTTCCTAAATCGATTGATGATTGGCAGGAATTTATATCGGAAAAATCTTATGTTTTAGAATCCATAAGGTGCACTGAGGATAAAATTCTTGTGGAATATTTGGTAAATGCTTGTTCAAAAGTAGAAATATTTGACTATTTTGGTAAAAAAATAGGAGATATACCTCTTCCTGAATACTCTAGTACTGCTGGTCTAACAACCAGAAGAAAAGAGAAAGAATTTTTCTATGGAGTTACTTCTTTCACTTTCCCCAAAATAGTTTATAGATATGATCCAGTGGCAGATTCTTATGGCGAATTTAAAAGAATTGATAGTCCTATAAATAAAGATGATTATGTCGTAAGACAAGAATGGTTCATATCTAGAGATAAAACCAAAATACCCTTATTTATTTTCCATAAAAAAGGACTAGTTCAAAATGGCGCAAATCCAGCAATTCTTTATGGATATGGAGGATTTGGCCACAACCAAAGCCCGGGTTTTATGCGATCTTGGATTCCATGGATCGAACGGGGTGGAGTTTTTGTGATAGCAAATATACGCGGAGGGGGTGAATTTGGAAAAAAATGGCATACGGGTGGTATCAAAGAAAAAAAACAAAATTCTTTTGATGATTTTATTGCTGCGGCAGAATATTTAGTCAAAGAAAAATATACAACTTCCAATAAATTAGGAATATTGGGCGGTAGTAATGGGGGCTTGTTAGTATCTGCTGTATCCCTGCAAAGACCAGACCTTTTTCATGCTGTGGTTTCAAGAGTGCCACTTACTGATATGGTGCGATTTTCCAAGTTTGGTATGGCTTTACGCTGGGTGCATGAATATGGAGATCCTGCCAAAGAAGATGAATTAAAAAATATACTAAAATGGAGTCCATATCATAATGTAAAAGGTGGCGTAGAATATCCAGCGACACTTTTTACTACAGCAGAAAAAGATACTCGAGTAGACCCGCTTCATTCCAGAAAAATGGCTGCTATTCTTCAATCCGTAAATAAGAAAAATAGAATACTACTATTTACTGAGATTCAGGCTGGTCACGGATCGGGTAAACCAATTTCTAAAATTGTGGAAGATCAGGCGATAATTATTTCATTTTTTTCTCAAGAGTTGGGTCTGGAGATCTAAATTTTCTTGTCTTTTCTTTTTATAATTATGGTGTTATAATAGGTGAGGAAAGTGAGGTACTTCATGACGATACCTAGATTTAAAAGTCAATTAAAAGGGCCAAAAATTCCTATTCCTGTTCGTGCCATAAGGTTAATTGAGGGGTGGTTTGTTACTGAAGAGATGATTGAAAAACTCTACAGACTTCCTCCACAACTTAATAGAGTTCTTCGACTCAAAACTTTGGGACTCTCTTACAAAGAGATAGCCCTTACCATGAAGATTACGGAGGAGACGACCAGATATCATCTTAAGAGATTAAGAAAGAGGCTTGGTATAAAAACTACGGACGAACTGATTGTTCTCGCGATCGTAACGGGATTTGTTAAACAAGTAGATTTCAGTCTTAATCCTCGAAGCCCTATGTATCCTCCCGTAGTCTAATTCAGGAGGTATACAAGAGTGACACCCAAAAGAGGTGAAAGCCAAATTGAGACCACCGGGAAACCAGTGGCCTTTCTTTTTATCTAAATTTTAATTAAACTGGGGGGTATGAAAAGAGTTTTTATAATTCATGGTTGGGACGGTTATCCCGAAGAAGGCTGTTTTCCTTGGTTAAAAAAGGAGCTTGAGGATAAGGGTTTTCAGGTTTTCAATCCAGCGATGCCCGATCCTCTAAATCCGCAAATTGAAACTTGGGTACCATTTTTAAGTAACCAAATCGGCGTTCCAGATCAAGACACTTACTTAATAGGTCATTCGATTGGGGCGCAGACTATTTTAAGATACGTGGAAACTTTGCCTGACAATACAAAAATTGGTGGAGCGGTATTTCTGGCTGGTTGGGTAAATTTGACCGATGAAGCGTTTGAAGATGAGAAGGATGCAGAGATCGGAAAACCTTGGCTAAAAATTCCTATAGATTGGATAAAAGTTAAGTCTCACACTAATAAATTTACGGCCATATTTTCAGATGATGACCCCTTGGTTCCTATGAGTGATTCAGAAATTTTTAAAGAAAAATTGGGAGCAGAAATTATTATCGAAAATAACAAAGGTCATTTTAGTGGAAGCGATGGCATAAAAAAACTGCAGTCATTACTAGATGCTGTTTTAAAAATGTCCAAATCGATATTCAAAAATGATTGACAAAAAGTTGTATTGAGTATAGAGTTTGGAATGGAAGGGGTGATAATATGACAGAAATCGTTATTCTCGGCTCGCCCGAGATTGTGATAAGTCAGATGAAAGAATTGCGCCAATTGGTCGGCCAAAATCATCTGGCGTTTAATGAGGGTGCTTACACGACAAATATTTGGCTTCAAAAAGGCGCAAATATAATTCTGATGTGCTCTCACTACGAGATCGACACAGTTCATGTCGATTCGCCGGAGGGGTATTTAATACTGAGACGTTTCCTTGTAGAGGCAATGAAATTGCCCGGAGTCTTCCTTGTCTGTCCCGAGTGTGGAAAGCGAAAGTTCTGGAAGACCCAAGAGGAGAGAATGGCGCCTTCTGGCGTAGTGCCAGGACAATAAACTCCAGATTATCTCTAAGCATTTGCATAGCACGGAGTGGGTCTCAATCCTGCTCCGTTTTTGATACTTTCTTTTTATCTAAAATTTAATTAAACTGGGGGTATGTCTGAAAATAATAAAGTATATGTGGGGTGTTGCATGGTGGTTCTTAGTCCAGACGGGACAAAGACTTTAATTTCCAAGCGTAAAAAATCCAAACCTAAACAGATCTATTGTTGATGATGAGTATGAAAAGTTGTGACCCAAGGGGCGTTGAATTGGAACCAATTAGTTTATGAGCTAAACGGCTGGCACCAACTTGGTAAAGACATTATAGCAGCTAAAGAAAAGGTTTGTTAATAAGCATTTTCCTTAAAATATTAACTACCTCTTGGTATTAGAACTATGTAGCATTTATATCTTGTATCCTTTTTGACTCTCCTCTTTCAAGGTTTTCAATAAACCAAGACATACTATGCTTTACTTCATTCTCTGCTATGTCCCACATCCAGGGAGAGCTATTAAAGGTTCTAGTTATTATGTTTAATATTTTTTGAACAGCATCAAATAATTCTTCGGTATCTTTAAAGATTATGCTGTTGAAAGTGCTTCGGTCTACATTCAAATCAAGGTGGGCTATGGTTTTATCCCTAACATCCTTTAGATATTTAATATTAGCCCGTTGAGAATCTATAAGTTTGTTTATTTCTTTTAAGTCTTCCTCAGAAGGATTTAATAAATCAATGATTTTCTTTAAATTTAAAGATGGATTTTGTTTATCAAAAAATATGGACAAATCTATTACAAATACATAAAAACTCCCTCTAAGGATACTATGAAAAGTATATCCATATTTACCCATAATAGAGACAAAACGATTTGCTTTCTCAGCCCCAGCTTCATTTGTATTTCTTGAAGATTCTATATATTTCCAAACGAAATAAGAAAAGTAGGCAGAAGACATCCTTGAAGTTGCTAAATTTATCATATTTTCAAGCCTTATCAGCCTTCTAACTTCTTCGTTGATATAATTTTCAGGTATTTCTTCAGGATTGAACCACTTCCATTCACTGAATTTCTCTGGTTCCATTAACTTAGCTTCTTGCTTGCTGGAACAAAGATAAACCAAAACCTTATCGTCTTTATAAACACCCTTTACTTCTCCTAGAAATTTTTCAATCTTTAGGTCATTTATCCCAACTTCTTCTTCGGTTTCTCTTTTGAGAGTTTGCTCTATAGTTTCTCCTTCATCACACCTCCCGCCAGGACAAGTCCAAACTGATATATTTTTATATTTATCGTCTGTATA
The DNA here is from genome assembly GCA_001823925.1 of Candidatus Zambryskibacteria bacterium RIFCSPLOWO2_01_FULL_39_39. Lineage (GTDB taxonomy): Bacteria > Patescibacteriota > Minisyncoccia > Phycocordibacterales > WO2-35-19 > WO2-35-19. The sequence continues at coordinate 2,560 of MHWB01000010.1, read as the reverse complement.
GTTCCTTAATCCACAAAGAACCTTCCCATCTCTAAGGATAATGGCTTGGGTAGCAGTTTTACTATCTCCTTTGTTATTTAATCTATGCATTTAAGACCAGTTTAATCAAAAATTGACCAAAAAGAAAGCCGCACGGGGTGAGCCGTGGGCTGTCTGATATAGGTGTGCTTCATTTTAGGCCGAGCCTTTTCCTGACCTCGGTCGCTTCTTTTGGAGAAAGTTCTCGACCGTGAGCTTCGGCTCGTTTGGCTTTGTATTTTCGTTCGGTCTCGGCCAGGCATTCATCACACGGCGGACCGAAACCTTTCTCGCTTCCGGGACCGACACAGATCATTTTGTCGAAAAGATCCGGATGTTTCCTCTGACACTTGCTTCGAGCAAGTTGTCGGATGTGATCTCTCTGTTGTTCCAGTGTCATCCGATTTTTCCTTCCGCCCAAAGACCATAAAGGCCATCGAGTTCAAGCTTCATGTTCACGATAGCATTGATAGCATCGTGGTTAATCCTGCAGGTACTCCTTCCGATGCTAGTCTAGTTTAATTTTGAAGAAAAAGAAAGCCGTCCACGAGTCAACGCAGACGGCTGGACTGAAGTCGAGCATATTCCCCCTAGTGAGACGGAGCGAAGACAATCTTCGTCTTCTGGAAAAAGTGCCGTGACACGATTGTGCGATTAAGCACCGATTCTCTAGTAAGAAGTCCGATCATCGAAAAATCGGTTGCCCCATCCTGATCTACCTCTAAAACAGAGTCGATGTAGACTTCAATTTCTTTCATCACCCTCCTCTTCTTCGCCAACTCACTTTTGTAGAAGTTTTGGAGGTCTGAAATGATAGAGCCGGGCAGAAACGACTTCGACTTCAGGGTAAATACAGCATTGCCTCTGATCTCGTTTAATCCCTCATCAGGATCAAGAGTGAAAAATACACTGAAGCGGATGAACCAATAAGTTTGTTCCATTTACTTGATCTCCTGATTTGCGATTGCGTTAAGCCTTTCCAGTTCAGGAAGAAGATCTGTGGCTTTTTGATGGTCGCCAGCCGCTTCCGCAGCTACAATCTCACGAGCGATTTCACCTGCTTTTACGCCAGCTTGTCTCGTCTCGGTGTGTTTTGTGCAATCACACAGGGTTTTTGCAAGTGGGTGGTTATGCATACTGATCAATGGCAATGTACACCTTCCTTTCTGGAACAGAATTTAACATTATTATAAAGAAAATTGCAAATTGACGAATCAATATAAATATGATTTCATAAAAACAGAAAGGAATCACTTATGGAAAAATCTGATATCGTTTTCACTCTTTTTACAGTAAAGGAAGCTGGATGCTGTCCCGGCAATTGAATTGCGATTTGCAACAATATCAGTTGTCGTTTTCAGACAATAATGCCAGCGAGTGGAGTTACGGAAGCTAAAAAGATTGCCTCGGAACGCCATGCTATTACGAGCAATCCAAACAATTTTGAGTATAGTCGATTCTGCTCTGCTCCAGAGATTATTGTCGGCCGTGTGCCTGATGAATAGGGGGGTGATCATTCCGTTCAAGCCCGTTCTTCAGATCGGGCTTTTTCGTGTCAAAAAATTAAAATGATTTTATTGTGTCACAAGTTACTACGTATTTTGCTCTAAGTATTCGCAAAATACGTAAGTACTCGCGACTCCGGCTTATGATGAATGAGCCACAATATTTCATTTTTCGTCTAAAATGAAATTTCCAGCCCCGGACTCAACTGTTTTTCTTACTAGAAAAACATGTTTCCGTCTTCACAAAACGAAGAAAAGCAGAGCAGTCTGCTTTTCTTGAACCCACGTTTTGTGACCCCACGCGGAAGGGATATCTCCCTCGACTCAAAAATTTGTCAGCCACAAATTTTTGGTCTGGGCACCGGCTCGAAAAATTTTTTGCTAAAAATTTTATACTCCGCCGTTCGATTCCACGACGAAAGCAAAACTGTTTGCTTTCTTTGGGGTTATGGACAAAAATGGCTTTGATCAAAGACCGAAGCTCATTTTTGTAATCCATGACCCCACGCGGAATCGAACCGCGCTTCCTGCCTTGAAAAGGCAGTGTCCTAACCGATAGACGATGGGGCCGTAAAATTGCGGGGCAATTTAAATTTATAATTAACCTAATTTCTAATTTCTAAAAATTCAGAAAAGAGAAAAAGGAAAACGTATAATAACATTTTTTGATAAAATGTACAAAAAATGTTAAACTAGCGAAGCGAAATATGGTCGCCTTTGCTAAAGCTTTGGCGGTCCAATGGAGGAGTGGCTGAGTGGATGAAAAGCAAACTGCTTTGCTTTTCATCCGAGCAAAGCGAGGTGGCAAACAAGAAGCCACTTTCCGCGAAGCGGCCTCCATTTGAGCGAAGCGAAATTTATGGAGGAGTGGCTGAGTGGTTGAAGGCACCGGTTTCGAAAACCGGCATACCTGAAATGGTATCGTGAGTTCAAATCTCACCTCCTCCGCCAGATGTCCAAGTTTGAACCTAAGCAAAATAAGGGTTTTGGACAAAAATAATATGCAGAAACGAACATTAACCCAAATTAAAAAAGCG
>MHWB01000009.1 GCA_001823925.1 Candidatus Zambryskibacteria bacterium RIFCSPLOWO2_01_FULL_39_39 | reverse complement strand
GAAGATGATAACAAACTAAAAGAATTGGAGATGAGAGTGGGGGAGTTGGAAGAAAGACTAAAAAAATAAAAGTGGTATAATAACGGACGGGAGTACAAGATGAAGACCAAAGAGCCAATCATTACTGCTGAAGACCTCAAGAGACTTGTCCAAAAGTTAAAAGATCAAGCTCCTGTGATTAGGGAGCACAAGAAGGGAATTGTTGAGGCACAAAAGGTGCGAAGAGAGATTCTTCGACAATCTTTCACAGTCTGACGGAGGATCCCAATGAAGCAGGTTGCACTAACACTATTACTGTTGTTGATAGGCATCGGACTTTGGATCTATTTGCCACCAGCGGCCAAGTCAGTGTGGAGAGCGTGGCAGCAGACAGTTGAGGCCAACAGGCCTCGATAAAAATAATGTGTCCAGAGGGGCTGTTCTTCGGATCAGCCCTCTTTCTTTTGTAAAAATTTTGCAAAAATAGTCCAAAATTTGATATTTTAATGCGCTTTTCATAAACAAAAAGCTACCGACTTGGTAGCTCTAAAATCAATGGGGCAAAGAACTTACTCTCTCTTTGCTACTTTGTTACCTATATCCACAAGTACTGATTTTTGACCTTGTGAATAGGCATTGTCTGATATTTGTTGTACCTCTAAAATACTGTACTGTGGAGGTGGTTGTCCGTTTTTGCCCGCTTCAAAAGCTTTGTCTGTTATGCGTTGTTTGAAATAACTTGTCATAGCCCCCGATAATACATCAACCCAAAAGTTGTTAGGCATAATTTTCTCCAAAAGCATCATACAATAAAACAAAAAATAAATCTTCAATACCTTAAAAGTGTGCTATAACTAAAGAGACATAAAAAAGTATGGGTAACAAAATTATTATAATAATTTTATTGGTGCTAGTGGCTCTTGCTGGGGGGTTTTATTTTTATAATAAAAAAGTGGAGCAAAAGAGACCGATCGCTTGTAACATGGAGGCCAAACTTTGTCCTGACGGTTCCACAGTCGGTCGGACTGGACCAAATTGTGAATTTGCACTCTGTCCTACTACAGAAATAAAAGAAGAAGCAACGACAAAGACGGGGACTATTTCTGGTACGATAACAACTAGCCCCACTTGCCCCGTAGAGCGCATACCGCCAGAACCGGGTTGCGCGCCAAGGCCTTACGCTACATCTATAGAAATCAAACAAATAGGGAAAACATTCATTTTAAAAACAATTAAAAGTGATGATCTGGGTAAATTTAATACAGAGCTCCCTCTTGGATCATATGAGTTAAAACCAGCCGGTGGCTCAGTCTTTCCAAGCTGTGGCTCTACGACAGTACAAGTTGAATCTGGCCAAAATAGTGTTGTAGATATTTCTTGTGATACTGGGATAAGGTAGAGAAATAAAACATCTCGCGCCGTTGCGGTTGACATATAACTTAGAACCTGCTATACCCAGAGAGTAAGATCTTTTGAAATTGCTGGCGAGCATAATACGCAAAAAAGGAGAAAGAGGATGAAACTAGCTTTTGCTATTCTGTTCACAGCGTCATTTCTTATCTGGGTGGGAGTGAGAACCATTGCCGGAATCAATTTCGATCGCAACTGCGAGGGTTATCTCAAAAGAGCGGCCGACGCCAATACCATCGATTTGGCTATTGAAAATCTTAAAGTAGCTACAAAATATGCCGAACAAAATGGAATGACATCTGGATTCACATCCATTATGTATCGCACGCCAAATGAAGATATTGGCTTCTGGTACAAGAACCTGACAGCTTCTCTCAAGGAGCTTCGGGTGGTCAAACCGGATACGCCACAACTAGAGAAAACCAATATTCTAATGAAGTTGAGGGAAACTCTTCTCGACCAGAACAGCATTACCTCTCCACCCGGCATTTCGATCTACCCAAGTAACGGATCATACGCAATGTGGAGTATCCTTAGCTTCTTTCTGGGTTTCGTGTTTTGGATCATGTGGGTTGGTGATAACAGCTACTAGCCGACCACCAGACCGCCTGAGAGCCATCCGCTCCTCGGGCGGCTTTTTTATATGAATTTATTTTTTATGTTAAAATTGTAGTATGAAAAAAGGGTTTACTCTCTATATAGTGATTATTCTCGTAGTAATCGGTACTTTAATTTGGCTTGCGTTTTCTAGATCAGAAAAAAGTGAAGCCCCTATAACGTCCCTAATAACTTATACCAACTCTTCAGACAATCTAATAAAAGTAGAGTTGCCTTTCCCCGGAGCCGTAGTGGGTAAAGAATTTTCTGTAATAGGTGAGGCAAGAGGAACTTGGTTTTTTGAAGCATCTTTTCCAATAGAAGTAGTAGATAAAAATGGCAAAGTGATTGCAACAGCTATTGCCCAAGCGCAACCTGACCCTGAAACAAACGAGATTAACTGGATGACAGAAAATTTTGTACCGTTTAAAGCAGATATAAAAGTACCACAAAATTATATAGGAGAAGCAACCCTTGTACTCAAGAAAGACAATCCTTCCGGCCTTCCAGAGCACGATGCTTCTATATCTTTCCAAATCAACGTTGAATACTGATTTCTTAAGTATAATATGCTATAATGAAATTATATGAAAAACTTTATTATATGGATTGTAGTCTTAGCTATTATTGGAGCGGCTATCTATTTTGTTAGCAAAAAATTATCAAGTAACAGCGAAGTGGTGGATACTTCCAAAATAAATACGGGAGCAGAAAATAACCTTAATGCCACAAGTACCACAAATCAAAATGAGCCAGAGACTGTTATCGGCAAATCAGCAGAGAGCCGTGATGTCATCGCCTATCATTTCGGCACTGGAAACAAAGAAATTTTATTTATAGGTGGCATACACGGTGGTTATGAATGGAATACCTCACTTTTAGCTTTTGAGGCGATTGATTATTTAAAAGCAAATCCAAGCGTCATCCCAGCTAATATAAAGGTGACCGTTTTGCCGGTTTTAAACCCAGACGGCTTAAATAAAGTTGTAGGGACTTCTGGACGCTTCACTCCTTCTAGTGTGCCCGCCTCTAGCGCAACCGTAGTTGGCAGATTCAATGCAAACAATGTAGACCTTAACCGCAATTTTGATTGTGATTGGCAAACTTCTGCCACTTGGCAAAACAAAACAGTAAGTGGCGGAAGCAAAGCTTTTTCTGAACCGGAAAGTTTGGCCATAAAAAATTATGTAGAAACAAATAAACCAGTGGCTATTGTCGTCTGGTACAGCTCGGCAGGTGGGGTATTTGCGTCAAATTGTCACAACGGAGTCTCTAGCGAAACTAGCGCAATCACAAAAATCTTTGCAGACGCTTCGGGGTATAAAGCTTATAACGAATTTAATTTCTATGAAATAACAGGGGATATGGTCAACTGGTTTGCCAAAAGCAATATCCCGGCGGTGAGCGTCTTACTTACAAACCATACGGATACAGAATGGTCTAAAAATCAAAAAGGTATCTTGGCTTTACTCAAATATTACGCTGAATAAATGCTCATGTCCTCCCCAAGGAGAATTGCTCTTGTAATAATTTTTGTTTTGCTCCTTGGTGTTGGCGGATTTCTATTTGTGAGTAATAGATTGAAACCACCACCTCCAGCCGTCAAAGAAATCAAAAGAGAGATTCGAGAAGTAATCGGCACTTCTGTAGAAGGTCGTGCGATAGAAAGTTACACCTACGGAAATGGAGAAAAGCATCTTCTTTTTGTGGGTGGCGTGCACGGTGGTTATGAATGGAATAGCGTGCTCCTTTCGTATAAATTTATGGATTATCTTAAGGCAAACTCTCTCGTTTTACCTCCAAATATAAAAGTGACGGTCATCCCGTCATTAAACCCAGATGGAATTTATAAAGTCTTGGGGAAGGAAGGCCGCTTCGGTTTTGATGATATTACAAATATTTCTAAAACAACTAGTGTACTTGAAAAAGCAAGATTTAATGCAAACGACGTAGATCTCAACCGCAACTTTGATTGTAAATGGAAACCTGAAAGCACTTGGAAAAGTAAAAAGGTCTCTGCCGGTTCTACGGCCTTCTCCGAGCCAGAGGCCAAAGCTCTCCGTGATTTTGTTTTGAAAAACAAATCCAATCTAGTGGCTACTGTTTTCTGGCACAGTCAAGCAGGAGCAGTCTATGCTTCGGAATGCAGAGACGGTATACTCCCGGTCACTTTTGATATTATGAATACTTATGCAAGAGCCTCAGGGTACAAAGCAATCAAGACTTTTGATAGCTACGAGGTGACGGGGGACGCTGAAGGCTATCTCACATCTCTAAACATTCCAGCAATTACAGTAGAGCTTACAACCCATAATACTGTGGAGTGGAAAGAGAATCTCTCTGGTATCAAAGCTCTCTTTGATTATTTTAGATAAAATTTGTGATATAAAAATATTTGTGTTATACTTAAAATAGAAAGGGGGAGAATTACTGTCATGCAAATCCAAATACATGGTAAAGCCGTCCGAGTCTCTGGATCGCATCAAGAGCTAGCCATCGACTCAAGACAATTTAGGGACTGGGTTGCTAACCTAGACCCCCGGTTCATTGTCCGGTCAATAGAATTTCAGTCTGTTGATTTTGCGAACCACGGAGTAAAACACCAAATCAAATTCATAAAGTTCATGGCAGAGGTGGTAGATGTTAAAGGCAAACCATTTTCTGGAATCGTTTTCATGCGCGGCGGATCAGTGGCAATACTCGTTATTTTGGAATGCGAAGGGGTGGAATATACAATTCTCACTCTGCAACCAAGATTTCCAAGTGGCTATTTTGCTTTCCCTGAAATTCCAGCAGGGACAATGGAAGATGGAGACGACTTCGTCGGGGGTGCCACACGAGAACTTGAGGAAGAAACTGGAATCAAAATAAAAAGAACAGATCTTGTTGATATTACATCTTTAATTTACGGCAACAAGTTCAGGGGGGTCTTCCCAACAATTGGAGGTTCGGATGAATTTTTGCGGATTTTTGCTCTTAAGATTTCGGTAAGCCATGAATACATCCAAAATCTTCAGGGAAAGTGCACCGGCTTGGTTGCTGAAAATGAGCAAATTACTTTAAAGGTGATACCACTTGAGGATCTGCCCTTGGAAACGCCAGATGCCAAGGCTTTGTCGGCCCTCATGCTTTACAAGACAGCAAAGAAGTTTGGAAAAATTTAGATCCACCCCAAATTATGTAGTCGCGAGCTCTGCTTGCGGCTATTTTTTTATTTTATAAAAAGATATTGCAATTTTTTATAAATATGATATAATCACACGCGGAAGCAACTTGTAAAGAAAGGATGCTTAAACGATGTGTGACAAGCCGATTATCGAGTCTTTACTCGACATCGATTTCTACAAGTTATCGATGGGGCAAATGATTTTTCACCGGCACCCAAAAGTTCCGGTCACTCTGTCTTTCATCAACCGTACTGCGAGAGTTCCACTTGCAGAAATCGTGAGTATCGGCCGTCTTCGAGAAGAACTCGAGCATTGCCGAACTCTGCGATTCTCATCTCAAGAACTTCACTACATCATGGGCACTTATGAATACGAACAGCCCATGTTTCAACTCGACTATATTAACTTTTTGAAGGGCCTTGCTCTTCCGGAGTTTAATCTCGAGATTGACGGCGATCAACTGAAGATTTCTTTTCCGGGCGATTGGGCGGAGGCGACCTATTGGGAAACCTTAGCTATGTCGATCGTGAATGAACTCTACTACCGCGCTCTGATGCAAAAATACTCTCCCTTCGAACGGGAGTTGGTGGAGTCGGACGGCAAGATTGCTCTCGGAAGAAAAATTCGGGAGCTACGAAGAAATCCGAACATCACGTTCTCTGATTTTGGCACTCGTCGACGTTTCAGTCGGCAGTGGCAGGATTACGTGGTTTCAATACTCGCTAAGGAATGCCCCGATCAATTCAAGGGTACTTCCAATGTTCTGCTTGCTCAAAGGTACGGGCTCATGCCAACCGGCACGAACGCCCATGAGCTGCCGATGGTTTACAGCGGCATCTACTTCGAAGAAGATACGGAGAAAAATCCAACCTACTCCCAACACCGAGTCCTCGCGGACTGGGAAGAAGAGTACGGAATGGGCCTCTCCATTTTTCTGCCAGACACGTTTGGCAGTGACTGGTTCTTCTCTAATGCTGTGACTCCGAAGCAGTTTCGAAACTGGAAAGGGTCACGACAGGATTCTGGTATTCCGCTCAAATACGCCGAAAAACGGATTCAGGAATATCAGGATGCTGGGATCGATCCAAAAGAAAAATTGATCGTCTTCGCTGATGGTCTTCGAGTAGAAACGATGAAGGAAATCTCGGAACGACTTCATGGCCGTATTCGCTACACCTTCGGTTGGGGCACAGATCTTACAAATGATCTGGGCTTCAAATCAATTTCTATCGTAGTCAAAGCGGTTGAGGCTGCCGGACATCCAGTGGCAAAACTCTCGGACAACATCTCGAAGGCTACTGGCCCAAGAGTGGCAGTCGAGCGCATGAAGCAGATGGTTGGCTACACCAACACTTTTGCTGAAGCATGCAAATCGTAAGTATCTTTTATATCTGGATGGCGAGCTTAGCTTCGGCTTTGCTCGCCTCCTTTTTCAAGCCCCTCACAATTTATTGTGGGTGGCTCGAAATTGGAATTGATCTTTGAAATAAAAACTAGAAGAGGAGAACTCTACATGAGACAACCGATTATTCTTTCGACTCCATCGTCGGACTATTTTGCTGACCTTGTCGGCAAAAAACTTTACGATCTTGACCAATGGCCGCTAATTCGTAAAACTTTCGGTGGCGGAGAGAAATACCTGAGAATTGATATGGGAGAACGTATGGAATTCTTCGGCAGAGACGTAGTCATCGTGGGAAGTACTCACACTGACGAAGACTTTACCGAAATTTGCCGTGTTGGAACCGCTGCCGCTAAATACGGCGCGCACCGGATCATCTTCTGTTTACCATTCTTCGGATATTCAACGATGGAACGGGCTGTGAGACCCGGTGAGATTGTAACGGCGAAAATCAATGCGCGGATGCTGTCTCAGCTTCCGCACGGCGATGTTCGCAATTGCTTTCTCATGCTCGACTTACATACCTCAGGCCTCGTCCACTACTTTGAAGGCGAGTGCTTACGGTTCGAGCTCTATGCAGAATCAGTTTTGACCGAAGCTGTGAAAAAGCTCAATTTGTCCGACTTTATATTTGCATCGGCTGATCTGGGGCGTCCGCTCTGGGTTGAGACTTTTGCAAAAAAGTTTGGCACTTCCATTGCGCTCGTACGCAAATCTCGTGATTTCGAGGAGACAAAAATCCACGATGTCATCGGCGATGTGAACGGAAAGAATGTCATTATTTATGACGATATGCTCCGGAGTGCGAAGACTGCAGTAGACGCCGCAAATGCTTACCTCGAAAAGGGGGCTCTTGCAATTTACCTTGTGGCAAGTCATGGAGCGTTCAATGACGACAAAGCGATTGAACTTCTGGAATATTCAAAAATTCAGAAGGTTATCATCACGAATTCTCACCCGATGAGTAATCATCAGCGTGTTGTTCGTTCGTCACAATTCTCAAAATTCGTCGTGAAGGATGTTTCGCATCTTTTTGTCGACGCAATAAAAAAACTTACAGAAGAGAAAGGGTAAGGTATGAATCTCATCAAGATTGGTCTTGCAAATCCCGACCCAACCGTTGGGGCATTCAGGTCAAATACTGAACGTTTGGTGCAACTTGCAGGGCAGATGTCTAAAGAAGGTTGCACTATCGTGTGTTTTCCCGAACAGTCAATTTCCGGCTATCCAGTCGAGGATTTGGTGTTATGGGGAAAGTTTATCGAGGGTCAATGGGAAGGTCTCGTCCGGTTCACAGAAGCGACATGGCGACTCAATACGGTTTTCGTTGTAGGTCTCGCTGTGGAGTACGAATCGAACGCATACAATGTTGCGGCCGTGGTTTGCCAAGGTCATATCATCGGACTCGTCCCCAAAGAGAAACTTCCAACTTATGGCGTCTTCTACGAGAAGCGTACATACTCGGCAGGAATTCCTGGGTTTGTCAGTAGTGTGAATGATGTTCCTTTTGGAGATCTCATCTTCCAATTCCCATTCGGGAAAATGGCGATTGAAGTCTGCGAGGACATCTGGTCACCTGACGGACCAATGCGACGACGATCATATAGCGGGGCAGAAACGATTATTAATATCTCTGCCTCACCGTATCGTGCGGGCGTTTTAGGAACACGACGCGAACTCATTTCGACCCGAGCGGCAGACAATGTCGCGACAGTCGTCTATGTAAATCAATTCGGTGGAAACGATGGATTGGCGTTTGATGGTGGAGGGTTTATAAATCAATGTGGCCGTATGCTTCTTGAAGCTCGGCGCTGGGATGAAGGATTTTCCACTAAAGTTGTTGATCTCGATCGCACATCGCGACAACGGCGAGAAAATACAACTTGGCGTTCGGATCGCGAGAGATTCTTGCGAGACGAAGAACCAACAGTTGTAATTCATACGGATATTAAAGTCCGACTGGGTAATTCTGATTATCCATACCCGGTTCCAGCTACGAAAAATTTCTTTATTCCCGCCGCAACGACCAGTCCAAATCCTCAGGAAGAATATTTCTCTGATTTGGTACAAGCGATGCTCACAGGACTTGATGGATACTTTCGTAAAACGGGAGCGTTTGATCGGATCGGCATCGCCATGTCTGGCGGTAAAGATTCGGCACTTACGCTCCTCATCGCTCACCTCTACGCGACGAAGAAACTCGAGAAAAGCGGAAGGGAGCTTTCGGATTTTATCCGGTGCTTCTCGATGCCAACTCGATTCAACTCTTCGGAAAGCAGAGAAATCGGATATGATCTCTGTGAGACACTCGGTGTAAGTTTTGCCGAGCTGTCCATTGAAGACGAATTTGAGCAGGCTGTTAAGGATGTGGAAAAAATGCTTGCTCCTGGTGAAAAGATCACTAAGGTTGGTATGCAAAACATCCAGGCTCGCATTCGTGGAAAACGGATGTGGGATTGGTCAAATGCAAATCGCGGTATGTGGCTCCAGACGAGCAACATGTCGGAGAAGGCGGTAGGCTACACGACGATTGGCGGAGATATGATGGGAGCATATTCACTGTCCGGAAATCTTCCGAAGACAGTGGTTATCGAGCTCATTAAATATCTCAATCGAACGGTATTCAATTTGGATCCGCTCGATCGATTAATTGCAAGTACAGCTTCGGCGGAACTTGCGGAAAATCAGGCTGACGAGCGCGACCTTATGCCATTTCCGGTACTCGACGCATGCTATGCGTTGTTTGCCGGAGAGAAGATGGCACCAGAGGAAGTCTCGTATGTTCTCCACTACATGTTCCCAGAATACGCAGAGAAGGAGCTTACGGAGTGGGTCGACCGCTTTATGTATCTTTTCCGAATCTCGATTTTCAAGTGGGTCCAGGCACCGCAATCAGTGCATCTTGGCTCGCTCGATCTCGATCGGGAACGTGCACTTCAGTTGCCAGTGGTCCAATCGGCAGAGTGGCTCGAAAAGCCTCTAAGCTGTACAGACACCGCTAGTTAGATCATAAAGTACCTTTTATACCAGCTCGTATTCGCCACATCGGCGGATACGAGCTGTTTTATTTTTATCTAATCTGTGGTATAAAAGTGGCGGAGGAATTTAAGATGTCCCTTATACAAAATGAAGTGGTCGGTGTAATTGTCGCTCGTTTTCAGGTACCGGCTCTCCATGAGGGGCACCGGTACATTCTTGATTATGTGCTCGAAAGGCACAAAACTACTCTGGTTATACTTGGTTGTTCTCCGATTATGACTGATAGAAATCCGTTGTCATTTGAGATGCGCCGACAAATGATCGAGAGTGTTTATCCTCAAAAGATTGCAATCGTTTCGTCAGACTCCATACCGTCTTCTTACGAAGAACGATCTAGGAGAATCGATGAGGTCATTAGAAATACATTTTCGAATCGTACTGCAATTATCTACGGTTCGCGAGATAGTTTTGTACATACCTACCAAGGTGTGTTCGAAACTCACGAGGTACCAACAATTTTTTCTGGAAGTGCAACCAAAATCCGAGAGAAGGTCGATGTGATCGATTCTACTGATTTTCGCTCGGGAGTAATTTACGCCAACTTGCATCGAAAGCGATCTGGGTACCCGACAGTAGATGTGGCTGTTCTTGATTCAACTTTTCAACAGATTTTACTGGTTGGAAAGAAAGATGAGGAAGGCAAGCTGCGTTTTCCTGGAGTCTTTTTTGATCCAGAACTTGATGATTCGTATGAAAGTGCGGGAGTTCGGTGTATTGCCAAAGAAATTCCAGGCATAACCACTACCTCACTACAACTTCTTCAATCATTAAAGTTGGATGACTGGAGATTTCGTAAGACACATGATCGAGTTGTCACAATTCTTCTGCAGACTAGATATTTAGGAGGCCTGCCTCTTCCAGGAAGGGGTGTCAATCAGGTAACTTGGGTCAATTTGAATAATCTTGAAAAAGTTCTTGTGGATTGTCACAAACCACTCGCTCTGATCATTAAAAAGTGAGTGAAATAGAGGTTTTTAAACAGGCGCCTTGGGTCAAACCAGGGCGCTTTTATTACCCTGACTTTTTATATAGATATGATAGGGTCATCCCGGACAGAGCAACTGCTCTAAAATGCAATTTGACTTAAAAAAAGGAGAAACGACCTATGGCTAAGGCCAATATTCACTTAGTGGTAATCGACCCTCAGAATGATTTCTGTGATCTTCCGGGAGCAAAACTCCCTGTCACAGGAGCCAACTCCGACATGGAGCGACTTTCGAAATTCATCGATCGCACCGGCCGGAAATTGGAAGACATTCACGTCACTCTCGACAGTCATCGCCTCATCGACATCGCGCATCCGGCGTGGTGGATGGACGGGAACGGCAATCAGCCGAATCCTTTCATCATGATCTCGGCGGCCGACATCGAAGCGGGCATCTGGACGCCGCGTAACCCGGGATTCCGGAAACGGACTCTCGAATACGCGCACGCTCTGGAATCAACGGCGAGCAACTACATGATTTTCGTCTGGCCGCCCCATTGCCTCATCGGCACATGGGGACACAATGTCCATTCGAAACTCAACGACGCACTTCAAAAGTGGTCGGACGAGCAATATGCGATGGTCGACTACGTTACGAAGGGTTCCAACCCTTGGACCGAACACTACGGCGCTCTCATGGCCGAAGTACCGGATCCGAATGATCCGTCGACCAGTCTCAACACCGGCTTCCTCTCAATGCTTTCCGAAGCAGATATTGTGGGAGTCGCCGGCGAGGCTTCAAGTCACTGCGTTCTGAAGACTGTACAGCAGATTGCCGATCACATCGGCGACGCGCACATCAAGAAATTTCACTTGTTGCGCGACTGCATGTCACCGGTCCCTCAGACGCCTGGCGGTCCGGACTTTCCGAAGTTTGCCGAGGATTTCTTCCGAGATATGAAGAGCCGCGGTATGACGATCACCACTTCAACCGATTTCCTGTCGTAGGACAGAATCAGAAAGGAACATGGAGAAAAACTATGCCAAGAATGATGACTGACACTACGATGGAAACGGGGAAAATCGGCGGAGCGCAAGCTTTCCAGTTTTCCGCAACTCGCATCGAGCATCTCGGTGCAACTGAATACACACTTGTGACGATCGTCATTGACGTCACTGGGTCCGTCCAAGGCTTTGCGGATGAACTCCTCAAATGCCTGAAGGCGGCAGTGGATTCGTGCAAGAAGTCGCCGCGTTCGAATAACTTGCTGCTTCGCGTAATTCTCTTCTCGTCATCCTTGAGGCCAACCGGCATCGAGGAAATCCACGGCTTCAAGCCGCTTGGCGAGATTGATCCGACGCAGTATCAGCCGTTCAATCCGTACGGGAATACGAATCTTTACGATGCGACATTTTCGGCGGTCGGAGCGACCAACACATACGCAAAGAAACTGATGAGTCAGGATTTCCTGGCGAACGGAATCGTTTTCGTCATCACTGACGGCGACGACAACACTTCATCGGTAACGATGCGGATGATCAAGGAGGAGATGGATCGGGCTACGAAGGGCGAAGAAATCGAATCGCTCGTCGGAATTCTGATCGGCGTGAATGCAATGCAGTACGCGCCCAAACTCGACAAGTTCGCTCAGACCTCTGGTTTGAAGTTCATCGACGCTGGTGAAGCAACCAAAGGTAAGTTGGCGAAGCTCGCGGAGTTCGTTTCTCAATCGGTCTCAAGCCAGTCCCAAGCGTTGGGAAGCAAAGGACCAAGTCAAAAGATTTCGGCCACCATCTGATAAACAGAAGGCCAAGAGGGGCGGTCGCAGCAATGCGCACCGCCCCTTATTCTTTGAAAATTAAAGAAAGGAGAAAAGGTGATAATATTCCACACCGACCATTATTTCCAAATAGGTTCTGCTCATTATTCAAATGGCAAACCTTGCCAGGACTATTCACGTTCTGGTTCAAACTACACAATCGCCTGTGCCATCGTTTCGGACGGTTGTTCGACTGGAGGGCACACTGATGTGGGTTCCCGAATTCTTACGCTCTCAACTTTCCAAGCAATTCGCGATCATGCGAAGGCTTCGGGAGGAGCACTAAACACTGCTGTGGTGAGTATTACATCTCGCCAACAGCAAATTATCGGCACTGCACGACTCATGCTTGGTCTGGAAAGAGTAGACATGCTTGCAACATGCGGGTATGTATATCTCACCAAACATGGCGGATTCGTGCACATTCAAGGAGATGGAGTTGTTGGATTAAAATATCGCGATGGGCATATTAAAATGTCCCGTTACGAATGGGCCGACAATACACCATTCTATCCTTCGTACGGAGAAGGTGGTATCGAAAAGTTTGTCGGTGCACACGGTGGAGACTTGGAGGCAAAACGCCTTTCGTGTTCGACTGTGATTCGCAAGACTGACGGTTCTTATACAGAAGAAAGTTCGCAAGAATTTACTCTTCGTGAAGGACTCGAAGGAGTTGTGACAAAAATCTCGCAAGAGGAACTGGACGAAGTTGGGTTTGTCGCCGTCTTTTCAGACGGAGTCACTCAAATCGAAAATGTTTCTTGGAGAGATGCTGTGTCAGCTTTTCTTTCGTTCAAAAATACTGGTGGAGAATTTGCCAAACGGCGAATGATCCGAGGTATCAAGGACATGCAACAATCCGGAAAAGGTCCTGCCGACGACATTTCATATGCAGTCGTTAGGATCGACAACACAGAGGAGGAAACACTTACATGAGCAACATCTCTGTTGTGCTCGAACATAAAGGCGCTGTAACTCTCCGCGATAGCAACTATGTTGCGAGTGGTGGCGAGGGCACGATCTATAAAATCTCCGACATGGTGGTGAAAATCTACCACAAGCCGGAAGAAGCAAAACAGCGAGGTATGCCGGATAAAATCCGACTTCTCGCTCACCTCAAACATCCCTGCGTGAGTTCTCCTCTAGGTTTGGTTACCAAACCAAACGGAGATCTTGCCGGACACTACTTACCGTATGTTGATGGACATCCTCTCGCGAGAGTGTTCACTAACGACTTCTGGTTGAAAGAAGGATTCACTCAAGCCCATGCTTCGACTTTGGTCAATCGCATGCGAGAAGTGTTTTCTTTCGCTCATCAGAATAAAGCTGTACTAGTTGACGCTAACGAGCTCAATTGGTTTACGCTTTTCGGAGGTCGTGATCCGGAGCCACGAGTGATCGATGTCGATTCCTGGTCGATTGGCAGATGGGGGGCTAGCGTTATCATGCCTTCGATTCGGGATTGGCACTCGAAAACCTTCAACGAACGCACAGACTGGTTCGCGTGGGGGATTGTCACATTCCAGATTTACACTGGGCTTCATCCTTACAAAGGGACTCTCGACGGTTTCGACCGCGGAGACCTTGAAGGACGGATGAAAGCAAACGCCTCTGTTTTTAGCAAAGGAGTAAGGTTGAATCGGGCTGTTCGAGATTTCTCGACCATACCGAACCCGCTTCTTGGTTGGTACGAAGCTGCATTTCAAAATGGTGAGAGAAATAATCCTCCATCGCCATTCGATACAAGTGTTGTCACTCCGCGTGCCGCTCAGGTTCTGCGGATGGTTACTACAGGAAGGACGGGGTTACTTGTGTTCGAAAAACTCGCAGACTTTCCTGGCGATCCGGCGGTGAAAACATTCCATTGCGGAGCAGTTCTGCTTTCTTCTGGTAGAATGATCGACTTGGCAACCAAGAGAGAGATCTGTATGGTCACTTCTCGAAATTGCGAAGTCGTAAAATCTGGAAATGGGTGGCTTGTCGCAGAAATGCGGAATCGAGAAATTCACTTCCAATATGTAGAAGAAAGTAGTCTCAAGTCTACTGAGTTGTCACTCCGTCTCAACGGATACAATTTAGTCAGTTTTGAGAATCGGCTTTTTGTTGTGACGGATGCCGGCTTGAGTGAAGTTGATCTAAAATTCTTTGATAAACCAATCGTATCGATCGGTAAGAATTGGAATGCGATGGTTAATTCAACAAAGTGGTTCCAGGGTGTCGGTGTTATGGACACTATGGGCGCCAAGTTTATCATCACACCTTTCGGAGAGAAAAAGGGTATTCAAACGCGTATCCGAGAACTCGATGAACTTAAGGTGGTGACGGCAAAAGCAGGTAATCGCTTCGTCTCGCTCATTGGTATCGATCGTAGTGGTGTTTACCATAAGGTGGAAATCACTTTCGACCGTGAATATCAATCGCACAAAGTTTGGGTCGCCGAAACCGACGGTCCGGAACTCAATTTAGCCATTCTTCCGAAAGGGGTCTGCGCGACGATTATTAAAGACGGTGAACTCGATATCTTTGTCCCCATCAAGAACCAAGACATCAACAGAGTGGAAGACAAGGGAATCGGGACCGACATGATCCTTTCAAATTGGGAAGATAGGGTAATCTATATACAAAATGGTGCAGTATGGTCATTGCGTATGAAGTAACCTCCTTCCATCTGTTCTTTATGACCGCGCCCCTTCAGGGCGCGGTTTTCTTTTTTATCAACGATTGATTTTTGTTGTAAAATATTATATTTTGTTTTGGGAGGTGGTAAGACAATGGTACACACTAATCAGAAATCTGTCTCCGAGGTGAGAGAGATTTTGGCAGATCTTTTAGAAGCATTTTTTGTTGAAGAGGGCGCAGATCCTGAGGAAGTTATCACCCTTTTGGAGCACAGAACACCTGGACAAAAGAGGGGGTTTCTGTGGGCACTCCAAGGTGCTTTAAATGCTGCGGGACTCAAGGCTAGATCAGAGTCCAACAATAATCCTTTTGAAGAGACAGAGGATTTAATAATTCGCTACGGCCTCATGACCTTTTATGAGGCAGCTCAATTCAACTTGTCCAGCTTCTTGACAAAATCGTAAGCTGGAGACCCTCACCATTGAAAAAATTGGTGTGGGCTTTTTTAAATTTTAAATAAACTTCTTTCAATCATTACTTAAAACGAGGGTGCTATAATATAAATTATGGATATTTTACAAAGTATTATTTTCGGAATAGTAGAAGGTATAACCGAGTTTTTACCAATCTCATCAACTGGCCATCTCATTTTATTGAGTAAGCTATTACATATTCCTCAAAATGATTTTACCAAAAGTTTTGAGATTATTATTCAACTTGGCGCTATTTCAGCTGTTATCTTTCTCTATTTTAAAACACTTTGGAATATTGAGACAATCAAAAAATTAATTGTGGCGTTTATCCCGACAGGAGTGATTGGTCTTTTATTGTACAAGGTAGTTAAAACATATCTCTTGGGTAATGAATCTATTGTCCTCTGGTCACTTTTTTTAGGAGGTATTGCTCTCGTTATATTTGAATACTTCCACAAAGAAGAGAGGGCTGTTGTAGAGAAAAATATTTCTTCTATTTCATATCGGGAAGCTTTTTTGATTGGACTTTTCCAATCGATTGCCATTATTCCCGGTGTCTCACGTTCTGCGGCTACCATCGTAGGAGGACTCTCTTTAGGTCTCAGACGTACCACTATCGTTGAGTTTTCATTTCTCCTCGCTGTCCCAACCATGCTAGCGGCTAGTGGGTTAGACCTCATCAAAAATTATAACTCTTTTTCGGTAGACCAACTCGGGGTACTTTCAATAGGCTTCACCTCCTCCTTCGTCGTGGCTATGGGGAGTATTGTATTTTTATTGCGTTATATCCAAAAACATAATTTTATAATGTTTGGTCTTTATCGCATTTTACTTCCAATTTTACTCTGGCTGATTATTTTTTAATATATAGCACATTAAAACGCCCATTTTTAGAGCGTTTTAATGAAATTATAGCCTTCGCTTTAACCCTTTGACCTACACCACTTACGGGCTAGTAGTCAAAGAAAATTGACTTGAGGTGGCTGTATTTGCAGATGAGTCGCTAGATTCTATTACTAAGTAGTAAAGAGTACTAGTAGATAGACCTTCTATTGTAAGATTGTGGCTAGTTACAAATGTGCCACTTTGTGTAAACGAAGCAGAAGAAATATTTAAGGGAGTAGAAGTAGAGTAGTAAACTTTTGAAGTCGCGTTTTCATTTGTATTCCACAAAACTTTTATTGTAGATGTTCCCGCTACTATACTTGTAGAACTTATGTTAGGGGCTAGAGTGTCTGTAGTAGTTGTAGCGGTTTTTGTTATAAACTGAAACTCACTTGAAGTAGCGGTGTTACCAGCCTTGTCCTTTGCTTCAATTATTCCATAATAATTTGTGCCAGGTACTAAGTTGTTTAGAACTACATAATGATCTTTGCCTCCCAAGACTTGTTTGTTAACAGAGACAACAGAAGAATTGGCTATATTTACTGGAGTAGAAGTAGAGTAGTAAATTTTACCTCGAGTTTTCTCATTTGTATTCCACAAGATGAGCGCTCTCTTCTGGCCTGTTTTTGTTGTGATATTGGTTATAGTTGGGGCAGTAATATCTGGAGTTGTGGTAGCTTTGTGTATTCCAAAGAAACAATCATCATCTAGATTTATATTGTTTAGATTGCTTGTCAACCAACTAAACGGTAGTACTCTATGGAAAAAGCTATTCCAACAACGTCTACTGTCATCATTTTTATTTTTATTCAATTTTTTTTCTAATTTTTCTTGCAATTTTTCTGATCTTTTTTCTTCTTTCTCTTTTTGCTTTTCTAATCTCTTTTCTATTTTTTCACGCTCTTTTTCGACCCTATTTTTAGAGTCGGCAAAAGAGCTAACTGGTGTTACTACAACGAGCGTTAGCACCAAAGTTAAGACGAGATTTCTTAATAAATAATTCATAAATTATAATTTAACTTTTAATTACGGCACTTTTGCACCGCTTAGTAATAGGAGACGGTGGTAGAGACAACTCCTTTCGTAGACAAAATAAAATTTACATTGTATGTTTTATGGGGTGGGAACGAAAGAAAATCCCACCTGAAACGTCACAACATATGGACTTAGAAAAACAAAAAAACCTCTTCAAAGAGATATACGGTAAAGAAGCAGATAGGATATTTCGGTTTGTGCTTCTTAGGATCTCAAAAAAGGACGAGGCTTTAGATATCACGGGAGATGTTTTTCTCAAACTCTGGCAGACAATGTACAACGACAAACAAATAGATAACCCTAGAGCATTTCTCTTTGCCATAACACGCAATAAGATAATAGACTGGTACCGAAAGAAGAAAGCTGTATCCTTAGACCAGATGCTTGAAAGCGAAGATGGAGATGGTAAATTCATTCCCCAGATTAGAGATCCGGATTCTCATATAAAAATCATGGCTTCGGCAGAAGCCAAAGAGGTGATAGCAGTATTTAAAAATTTAAATCCGCAAGACGCAGAAATCATGATACTGAGATTTGTAGATGGTTTGAGGCCACAAGAAATAGCAGAGGAGCTAGGTGTCTCTAGTAACAGTATATCCATCCGTATTACGAGATTGATCCTGAAGTTGCGAGAAGAGTTTAAAATAGATATAACAGACAATGAATAACCAGATTTGGAAAAAAGGAATAGAAGATCTCAAGAACATAAAACTTTCAAAAGATGAGAAGGATCTTTTGTATAAGCAGATATTAGAGGGTTCTTCAACCCCCAGAGTACCCATACTTAGCCCCTTCTTATTTTTTGTGAGAAGCCATGCGCCTATTTTATCAATGTCTTTGGTACTTGTACTTTTGGGAGGGGTGAGTGTGGCGGCAGAAAATTCTCTACCCGGCAACGTCTTGTATCCAATGAAAGTAAGTGTCACTGAACCATTGAGAGACATCATAAAAATAAAGCCCGAAGAAAAAATAAAATGGCAAGCAGAAAAAGCCACTCGTCGCCTAATGGAAGCCGAAATCCTATCTGTACAAAACAGACTTGATGATAAAAAAAGAGACAGGATAGAGAAATTATTTGAAAAAAGCATTTCAGACTTTGATGACGGCGTAAGCAGACTAGCAACATCATCTGATAACAATAGACTAGAAGATATAAAATCTGAATTCAATAGACGCATCTCTGCTCACTCAAAAGTAGCCGAGAAGGTCAATGAGAATAAGAGCAAAATAGACAGTGCCGAACTTGATATCTTTGAAAAAAATGTGTCGGGAGCAATACAAAAAAATAAGAAAGAAAAGGAACGTAAAAAAGAAGTTGAGTCAAAAAATGAAAAGAAAGATAGAGAAGAAAGAGAAAAAGAAGATCAAGAAAAAATAGATAAAATAGTAGAGAGAAGATTGAAAGAGCTTGAAAAAGAATTGGATAAATCAGAAAGAGAGGAAGAAAAAGATTAATGAAAAACCCCTAAATAATTTATAAAAATGCCGTCCCGATGTTTGTCGGGACGGTCTTTTATTTTGTGCCCAAAAGATAGTTCACCGCATCTTCAGCGCCGTAAAAACCATCACCAGACGCCATCAGATGGGGTAGAAAAGAAACATCATCTCCAAGGGTAACAACCGGAGGCTCTTTTTCATCGCCAAAACCAGCTGTAGAGATAAGAGCATTGCAAAGACAACCTCTGTCAACTGCATCTTTTTCGTTCCCACCTTTGGGAACAAACTTCTCTACAGGTTCGGCCGGACAACGAGAACCGATCGAGCCATCTTCTCTTTCAAAAAGAGTAACCAGCACACCTTGATCACATCTGCGCTCTCGAGCTTCGTAGACATTTCGGTTAGAAAGCGTTCCCTCTAATTCCACTATCTTGAATGGAAACCCCGTTGAAGAAAACACTATGTCTGTCCTGATGTTAAGTTTACCCTCAAAACCGAGTTTCCTGATTCTTCTTCTAAGTCCATTATCCATACCCGACTGCTCACAAAGAGCAAAGATGGAACCAACTTGGATACCAGAAGCCCCAATTTCAAGCGTCCATTTTAGTTTCTCTGGAGAGGCGTAGGAGCCACCAATCCAAAACGGCAAACCAAGGCTTGCAATTTTAGAATAATCCACCAGATCTTTTTCACCATAGACACCCCCTTTTCTTGGGGGAGCATTGTGTCCACCCGCTGTAGGCTCTTCTATAACAAAACCATCAATACTTCCTTCTGGTAATCTTTTCATGAGAATGGTCGCCAAAAGATTTGAAGCAATGATGGGAATGAACCCTGGTTTTATCACAGAGAGTGGTCTACCTCCAAAAAAACGCTCGGGATTAAAACTCATCTCGTAACTTGTGATATTTTTCCCTTCTACTGGAACACGATATTTCACTACCCGACCTTCAGCCACCGCATTTATCACTTCAGGAATTTGGAGCGGTATACCAGCACCCATAGTGACAAAATCCACTCCAGCAAAAATCGCACCAGTGATGGCATAAACATGGGGCAATGCCACCTTCTCTAGGTAGTTTATGCTCACCGGGTTTGAATGCCCCTCTTTTGCTAACCAAACAAGTGCAAAGTTTGCACAAACGGTAAGCGAAATCAGAAGTGAAGATGGGTTGGTACTAAAAACGGGTGTTGCTTTGAAAGCGGTATTTGGAGGAATTCCACCTTCCACATAAAACGCCTCCAAAACTCTTGCTACGTGTTCTGGAAAAGGAAAGTGGGAGAGAGCTCGCCTCAAATGCCCACCCGGATCACCCCTTTGAAGTATTCTGGCAAAAATTCTTTCAAAAGCTACTCCAGAAACAGTGCCAAGTTGTCCCAACATTGAGACGGCCTTAGCCAAGTGCCAGTTGGAGATATTTACCCCCATACCGCCTTGGATTATTTTAGGTCTAAAAGCCTTCGAGAATGACATAAATTATGGCCTCCTTATGCCAATGATCTTCTTCTCACATAATAGCACTTTTGATATTTTAATCTAAACATATCTATGATATAATTTTTATATGGCAAAAGGAGATGGACACAAAAAAGAAAAAAAGAAACCAAAAAAAGTGAAAGTTTAGTAGACATTGCGCACAATATTGACAAGATATTGGTTTTAGTATATACTGTATTAGTAACTAAATCTCACTAGTTTTTGGCATTTTTGTTTTGCACTCACTATTTGGGACATCTTTGGTCACCCTTTTAATATAAGACCAAAAGTTATAGGCTTTTAGCCTTTTATATTTTTATGTATACAAATACACGATCGTCATCAAGAAATTCAGTCCGTCCTAGAGCGGTAAATTTTGCGCGTAAACCATTTCACAATAAGAGAGGGGCTCACTCCCCAAACAGATTTTCTCGCTCAAGTAGACCTATCAGCGGAGGTAGGCGTGGCAAGAGCGAAAGGATAGATATAACACGCTTTATAAATAAAGTTACCGTCACAGAAGAGGTTAGCCACTTTACCCCTACTCATAAATTTCAAGATTTTTTAATAGATGCAAGACTTCAAGCCTCTGTCGTTCTAAAGGGTTATATTTTACCAACACCGATACAAGACCGAGCAATACCGCAGGTGCTTTTGGGTCACGATGTGGTTGGTATTGCCAATACCGGCACCGGCAAGACGGCGGCCTTTCTTTTGCCACTTATCCACAAGATTTTACAAAACAAAAAAGAACAGGTGATGGTGATCGTACCAACTCGCGAACTCGCCATCCAAATAGACAACGAGCTGAGAGAATTTGTAAAAGGTATGAAAATATTTTCTGTTTGCTGTGTTGGAGGTGCTCCCATTGGTAGGCAGATCAAAGATTTGCAATATGTGTACAATTTTATTATCGGTACGCCAGGCAGGCTCAAAGATTTGATAGACCGCAAACTTATAACTCTTTCTGAGTTTAACACCATTGTTTTAGATGAGGCCGATCGTATGCTAGATATGGGTTTCGTAAATCCCATGCGCGCCATTATGGCTGGTATGCCACAAAGTCGCCAGACATTATTTTTCTCTGCAACCATCTCTTTAGAGATTGAAAAACTTATTGGTGAGTTTCTAAAAGAGCCCATCCGTATTTCAGTTAAAACTTCTGACACTTCAAAAAACGTAGACCAAGATATAGTGCGCGTAAAAATGGGGGAGGAAAAAATAGATACTCTCCACGATTTACTCAATCAAAAAGAATTGACCAAAGTCTTGATTTTTGGTCGCACCAAACACGGCGTCGAAAAACTTTCTAAAGTTTTAACAGAGAGGGGTTTTAAAGCAGAATCAATCCATGGCGACAAAAACCAAAATAGACGAGAGCGGGCGCTCAAATTGTTTAAAGATAACCATGTCCAAATACTGGTAGCGACTGATGTGGCCGCGAGAGGTTTGGATATCGCTGATGTATCTCATGTAATAAACTATGATATCCCCGCTACTCACGATGACTACGTCCATCGGATTGGCCGTACAGGTAGAGCGGGAAAAGGGGGTAAGGCGCTGACATTTGTTGATTAAGTATATTACATATAGACATTTTTAAACATTTAGTAGTAAGGTTTAATAATGTTTTATACAGTTTATAGTTAACTAAAAATCGGAAGTTATTTTTAACCTCTGGTTTTTAGGCTGAATTTATTAAAAATAATACAACAAAGTTTTTTAAATAGTTTTAAATGTAAATTTAATCTCTATTTTTAAGAGGATTGATAGATTAAATTACTAGTCATATAGGCGGGTTTATACACAAAAAATAAAACAATAGAGGCACAAAAAGGCATATAATAAAAAATGAGTCTATAAATATATGTATGCGTAGTAATAAAAAACTATATTATTTAAAATTTAATAATATTGGGACTAAAATCTTACTTTGGTTTTTTTCTTTTTGGTATATATTTTCATCACCTATTTTAATTCTAGCAGAAGAGATTTTAGAACCAGAACCAATAGGAATACAAGAGGAAGTGCTATTACAGAAAGAGGAAGCAATACCCCAAAAAGAAACTACGCCTGAAATTATAATAGAGGAAAATACTAGCATTGAAATTTTAGAAGAAAATAGTACCGAGACTGAAGGGTCTACAACCACTCCTAAAGTATCAGGTGCAGAAAATTTAATAGAAAATTCTAATAATTCAACCTCAACTACAGATATAATTTTGAATAAAACTTCAGACGAATCTGCAAATACTCCTGCGATTAAAATTATAGAGAACGCGACGAGTTCAACCCCGATTGCCACTTCTACCAATGAAGTTGTAAATTCTGCTGAAGAGATCACGGAGAAAAAAATCTCGCCAAAGCTTAATTTCAAAAATAATACTCTAGATTTGATTTTACCTCAAAATATCTCATCAGATGAAATACTAATTAACCCCACAAACAGTACCGAGACATCACCTTTGCGACTTTCACTTGCCGACAGTATTTCAACAGAAGTCGCTGAGACAAAAAATGATTATACTATTTATAGAGATGTATTTTTAGATACTGACATTGAATATAAAATAACTGAAAATGGCCTTAAAGAAAATATAATATTAAAAAATACTGGGCATCCAAGTGCATTTGTTTACAATATTAATTTAGAAAGTTATGACTATGTCTTAAATGATGCCGTCCTAGAGCTTTATAAAAAGGGAAAAGTTGGCAATAAACTCTTCCTGCTCTACAAAATTTCTGCTCCATACATGACAGATAGTAATGGTAATGTAAGCACTCTTATTGAATTAAATTTGATAGATGGAAAATTAGTTATTACTCCTGATCAAGAGTGGCTTAACAGAGCTTTCTACCCAATCATAGTTGACCCAACCGTTGAGGTTGTCGTCTTAAATGTCCACTCACATCCAGCAGAAGGTGAATATTGGAATGTAGACTTTACTACAATCGGAGAAGGCGATCTCGCCATAACTCCAGCTGACGAAGCCACTATTTCTGATGATGAATTTACTTCTCTTTTTTGTGGTGACGAAGATCGTACTTCAAATGCTCAGATTTTATCAGGAGATGTAATCTTTTATCCAAATTGGAATTGTGAAGAAGTTGCTAGAGTCTCACACCTTACTTTAAAGGCGGGAAGTCACCACCTTCTTTTTCAATTTGGAGATACACAAGCTGAAGCCTTTAATGCGGCTTACACTTGGGATGGGGGTGGGGTAGATGCTTTATGGTCAACTGACGCAAATTGGAGTTCAGATATTGAACCAACATCGGCTGATACTGTAACTTTTGATAATACATGCGTTTCAAATTGTAGTCCAACAATAGCTGCAGACACCACGATTGCTGGTCTGACGATAGCATCTACATATGCAGGCACAATTACCCAATCAGATGGAAATACATTTACTGTAAACGGTACTTTTTCTCAAGCGGGTGGAACTTTTATTGGTGGCATGAGTACCACCACATTTAGAAATACATTTACAATCTCTGGTGGTACTTTCACTGCAGCTTCAACAACTGTGTTCGGCGCACTTCCGGCACCTCGAACAATTAATATAAATTCTAGTCAAACTTTTGAAAAAGTGGATTTCAATAGTTCGGTTGGTAATTACACTTGGACCATTACTTCCGGTGATACTTTTGTTGTGACGCGTGATTTATATCTAACAGACGGTGGTTTGAGTACTGGCACCATAGATGCTAGAGAAAATATATACCAAGCTTCAACCTTTGACGGAGGTACGGCAGTTTTAGACTTTGGTGATGATGGTGTTGGTCAAACTTATAATCTAAACGGTGGGGTTGGTTTAAACTTAAGGCTCAACAGCGCTTCGGATGCTTCTGATACGATTCTATTCAATTCTGCGAGTACACTCTATGGGGTCACTACAACCGCAGCATTTGTGGGGACAATACCTATTTCCAATCCGAGTAATTATAATGTTTCTATCGCTTCTTCTGGCTGGTACCAGGCAGCGGGTACATTTACACAAGGGCCTTGGGAATTTGGAGTTCTTAATGTACCTAATGGTAACAGTGTTTTTACATTGACGGGAGGAACATTTACAGGAAGTACAGCAACCACAACTTTTACAGGTTGGTTTACAATTTCCGGAGGAACATTTACCGCCGCTTCAAGTACTGTATTTTTGGGAGCATCTGCGGGTACTACTATGAACATAAATGTTAGCCAAACTTTTGAAAGATTAGAGTTTAACGATTCCAATGGTTATACTCGCACCATTACTTCCGGCGATACTTTGATTGCAACTAGAGATTTATATTTAACAAACGGTGGCCTCTCCACCGGCACCATAGATGCTAGAGAAAATATATACCAAGCTTCAACCTTTGACGGAGGTACGGCAGTTTTAGATTTTGGTGATGATGCTGTAAATCAGAATTACGAATTAAATGGTGGTTTAGGTCTTATTTTAAGACTCAACAGCTCATTTGATGCCTCTGATACTATATTATTTAATGCCGCAAGTACTCTATATGGCGCTACTACAACTTCTTCTTTCGTAGGAAATATACCAATTTCTAATCCTGGAAATTATACAGTGGCTTTTACTGCTGGAGGCTGGTACCAGGCAGCGGGTACATTCACGCAAGGTCCGTGGGAATTTGGTTCGTATAATTTAGTAAATGCAGATAACCCTTTTGTCTTAAGTGGAGGTACTTTTATTGGTAGTACCGCTACAACATCTTTTTCTGGTAACTTCACGATTTCTGGTGGTACATTTAATCAAGCCTCCACGACACTGTTCCGCGCTTCAAATGGTGCAACTACAAATATAGATGTCCCGACAACCCAAACATTCCATAATGTAACCTTTGGTAATTCCGGTGATCCATATACGCGTATTATAGCTTCTGGTGATACATTGATAGTAACCGGAAACCTCCTTCTTGTAGATGGGGCACTAACTACGGGTACCATAGACGCTCGGGGAAATATTTACCAATATTCTACATTTAATGGTGGTACGGCAGTTTTAGATTTTGGTGATGATGCTGTAAATCAGACTTATAATCTTAATGGCGGTACAGGCATAAACCTAAGGCTCAATAGTTCATTTGATGCCTCTGACACAATTTTATTTAACGCTACAAGCATGCTTAACGGAGTAACAACTACAGCTGCTTTCTCAGGCACAATACCCATCTCTAATGCTGGAGGGTATAACGTTAGGATTGGAGCATCTGGCTGGTATCAAGCCGCAGGTACTTTCAACCAAGGAGATTGGGAATTCGGTGCATATAATCCTCCAAACTCCAATAATGTTTTTGTAATGACTGGAGGCACTTTCAATGGAAGTACTAATACTACAAACTATTCTGGAAGCTTTTCTGTGACCGGAGGTACATACAATTCTGCATCAACTACTGTCTTCCAGGGAACAAATAGTGGAACCACTATTGATGTAAATGTAAGCCAAAACTTTCATAATATTACTTTTAGTAGTGCAACCTATAGTAGAACAATTACTTCTAGCGACACCATAACTGCTTTGGGTGATATTACTTTTAGTGCTGTTGTTGCTGGCGGTACCACTGAAGCTTATGGTGATGTAACTGTCTCAACAACAGAAACTACCGCTTTAGTATTTCGCGGTAGCGATACTCAAACTTTTAACCTAACCGGTGCCACCGGAAGTTATAACGCAGATATAACAATCAATAAATCCGGCGGGGAAGTACAACTTGCTTCTACTCTTACAATGGATGCTGCTTCTCAAGATCTAACTATTCAAGAAGGCACTTTTAATATCAATGGAAATACTCTAACGGTTAATGGCTCATCAGGAACGTTCCCTGTACAAGATGGAGGTACTTTTAAATTCCAAGGAGGAGAGACTCTTACTATAAACTCTGGCTACCCGACTCTTACCGGAAGCTCTACGGTAGAGTACACAGGAAGTAGTAGTTATACTATTAAAGGATACACTTACCGCAATCTATATATAACAGGTTCTGGTTCATTTACTGCAACATCGGGCCCTCTAACTATCGGTGGTAGCTTTATCCAGTCTGATGGAACCTTTACTGCCGCTGGAGCAACAACAACAATTGCCGGCAATATCACTCGTACGGCAGGTACTTTTACCCATAATTCAGGTACGGTGCATTTGAATGGCGCAAGTCAGGCGGTCAATGATTCCACAACATTTAATAATTTATACAAAGTAATCACTTCCACCGATACCCTTACCTTTGAAGCTGGGGCAACCACAACCATAGCTGGAACAATGACATTACGTGGTGCATCAGGAAATGTGCTTACACTACAAAGTTCTACAAACGGGTCACCTTGGTATATAGATCCACAGAGCACCAGAAGTATTTCTTATCTTGATGTAAATGATTCCTATAACTCTAATGCTACAGTTATAGAAGCTGCGGGTACTAATTCTACCGATGGTGGGGGAAACACAAATTGGAGATTTGAAACCAATGCTCCAACGGCTGGAAGTGTCACTATAACCGATACTCAATTAGATGCCCTTACTGTTAAAATTTCTGGAGCTTCTGATGATACGGCTTTAGCCACACTGCCATATGTTTTTCATAATATAACTACCGATGTATATTTTACTGCCACTTCTTCAACTTACGCCACTTCAACAGGATTGAGTAACGGAACATCTTATACTTTTGAAGTCGGCGTCTATGATGTTTATGGAAACTCTGCTACTACCAGTTCGGTATCGGGATCTACCTTGAGTCCTTCTTCTCCGAGTGATAGTGGTGGTGGTAATTCTGGTGGCGGAAGTAGTAGTGGTAATGGTAGAGGAGGTATTTCTGATTTATTTTCAGTACTTATAAATAACGGAGAATTTTATACAAACACAAAAGATGTGATACTTAATCTTAAGTACCCTCCTCAAAGTAATGCGGTAACTTTTCTAGTTTCTAATACTTCCGATTTCTCTAGTTTTGTTAGTATTCCAATAACACCAATATTTGACTGGGTCTTGTGTAGTCTCTCTTCTTGCCCAAACGGAGAGTATTTTGTATACGTTAAATATCTGGATAATAAAGATAAGACTCTAAGCAAAGTATCGGATAGTATTATTTTACAAACTACCACAGTAAAACCTCCTCCTATTATTCCTCCATCAACCAATCCTGGGAATAGTAATCCCCCCACTTCTCCTCCTGGTAATGGTGGTGGGACAATAGAATCTTTAAAAATTACAGCTACCGTCTCATCTGATGGGGGAGATTTCCTACCAATATCTTACGGTAATACTCTTACAGACTTTAAACTTAGGATAAATACAGAGACTTCTATAAAGAGTAAAATAGATTATCAAATTGATTGGGATAGTGACGGCATTTTTGATGATCTCCTGTCTTCAAATGTTAAAACGATAACAACTTCAGTACACAATTTTACCATACCGGGAGAGTACGTTGTGTTTGTGAGAGCTAGCTCATCTGATTTTATAGCCACATCCAGAGCTCGTATAATTGTAGAAAATCCACAATTTGAATCTACTATAGCAGGATCTTTGGACAGAAAAAATTGGACTACTAATTTGTATGCGCCTATTGATTCAACGGTTAGTTTTCGTATTGAATCGTTTGGTAATGTAGAAGGTTGGTATAGTTATAATATAAGTTGTGATTCCTCCGGTATTGTAGATAGAGAGTATAAGAAGACTACGAGGACTACATACATAGCAAGGAATACCTGTCTCTACACACAGAGTGGAATATATACTGTTACCTTAATTGCTACAAACGGAAGTTTGGTATCTACTTCGCAAATGTTTGTTGTTGTGGGTAGTGACCCAGCTCCACCCCCTCCCATATCAACTTCTACGCCCCCAACTACTCCACCAGTAGCAACTTCCACCCCCCCTATATTAAGTACTACTACTCCACCTATATCAAATAACCCTCCAGGTGGGGCTCAAAATGGAGAGGGTACAATAGACAGAGTTATTGCTGATGTTGTGATTCCTTTTGTAGATCATACAAGCTATATTGCATCTAGCATATTTGCAGATCTTTCAGAAAATAAAATATTTAATGTTCTAACATCCCTATTGCCACAGATCTTCTCTATTTTGCGAATATTACTCGCTCTTTTAGAGTCTTTGGTTGGTCTAATAAAATCAAATCCTGATATGGTAGCAATTATTTCAGGTGCTGTTGCAATACCAATCCTAACAGTATTAAGGAATATGCTTTCTCCTTTTGCAATAAGAAATTTCTTTGATTTATACGCGGGCGTACTATCCGTTTTCAATAATTTTCTTACATGGTCTCATCTAAGAACAAAGAGAAGATATTGGGGTATGGTTTATGACAGTGAAAACAAACAACCGATAGATCCAGCAATAGTAACACTTATCAACATACATACAGATAAGATTGTTGAGACGGCAGTAACAGATCTTTACGGAAGATATGGTTTTATGAATTATATGGGACAGTTTAGAATTGATGCCAAGAAAACCCATTACTTATTCCCATCTAATAAGATCCTTGGTGATTCTGATGGTTTGTTTAACAACGTCTATCATGGAGAAGTTATAAATATAGAAAAAGTAGATGACCTCATAACTCCCAATATACCTATGGACAGAATGTTCTATGACTGGAATCAGGAGTTTAAAACAGTCCATATACACCCAAGGGTTGATTACATTCTTTCTTATATATTCAAAGTTCTCTCACTTTCCTTAACAGCTGTTGTTCTATATCTATTTATATTTAATACTTCTTTAATTACAACGATCTCCCTTGCTCTGACTATAATTATGATGTTTGTTTCCCGGGCCATACCTCAAGGCAAACTATGGGGTAGGGTAAAGGACGATAAAAATAGGGATATTTCTATAGTTCTATATTATGAAGGGCTCTCTAATGTAGTAGTGTCACATGCTGTTATTTCAGATAATGGTAGATATTTTCTAAAAACTCTCCCCGGTAAATATATACTCTCTGTTAGGAATTCAAAATCTGGTTTAGAAATATATAAAACCCACGTAAAAGTTGGTAAAATTGGTGTTGTAAATAAAGAGATAGATATATCAGAAATATCTGTCGGAGAAATGGGAAGTGGCCAATAGTACAGTAAATATGCTAAACTAATCTAAATATAAAATTATGACTAATAAAAATACCTTAGCTAGTAAAAAAATCCTTTTTGTTGAAGATGATATGTTTTTTGCAAATATGATTTCTATGAAACTGGGAGGTCTCGGCTGCGTCTTGATGAACGCCATAAATGGCGAGCAGGCCATGTCTGCATTAGAAAAAGACAAACCAGATTTGATAATTTTAGATCTTTTGTTACCGGGAGGTATGGACGGTTTTGCCATACTTGAAAAAATCAAAGGAGACACTAATCTTAAAAATATACCCGTAGTGATCTTATCAAATTTGGGTCGGATTGAAGATGTTGAAAAGGGCATACGTTTAGGAGCTTTTAGATATTTGACTAAAGCTCTTGTTTCTCCTAGTGAGGTTATTGAGAACTTAGAATTAGCTCTAAATTCAAAGAAGATGTAGGTATGGTAAAATCCTTACTTAGCCATACTTGCTAAGTGATAATTTATAAGATACCATAAGAGAGTATACGAAGAAGACAAAAATAAAGTCGAGTTTTTATCTATACATTAAATAAAATAAACAAAAAATAACTTCATGACAGGAACAATAAAAAAACCTATGGAAGGGAAAACGTTTGGATTTATCTCTCCTCAGGGTGGTGAAAAAGATGTATTTTTTCATCAAAGCGCTCTCGTCGGCGTCACACTTGAAGAATTGGAAGAGGGTGATGCGGTCACCTTTGATATCACACCGGGTGAAGAGGGGGGCAAAGGCCCTTCTGCTACAAACGTAGCACGCGCCTAATTTCAAAAAGTCGCCCCGATACCCATCGGGGCGACTTTCGTTTGTAGCTACTATTTTAATTTAGTGTTATGATTGTAGTGTCCTTATTAATAATCTCTCGATAAACTCGAGATAAGTAAAAAACATGGCAAAAACAAATTCAGCTTTTATGAAGCCGATGACAGTTAGCCCAGAGCTAGCAGCGGTAGTAGGTAATGGTCCAATGCCCAGATCAGAAGTAGTTTCTAAAATATGGGTGTATATCAAGGCTAATAACCTTCAAAACCCAAGCGACAAGAAAATGATTATGTCTGATGAAAAACTTTTGAAAGTATTTGGTGGCGAAAAGACTGTCCACATGATGAAGATGGCCGGACACATCTCCAAGCACCTTTCTTAAGTCTTATTTGTTTTGTTTGATTAAATAATGTATACTGGGGATAACTTCCCTAGGCGGGATTTTATTTTTCAATTAATTAAATAGGGATGGAAATAAGAAATGTAGCGATCATAGCCCACGTAGACCATGGTAAAACAGCCTTGACTGATGCCATACTAAGGCAAACAGGCTTTGAAGAAGAGGGGGTTTCTATGGATTCAAACGCGCTCGAAAAAGAGCGTGGCATTACTATTTATTCAAAAAATGCCAGTGTCATATATAAAGATACAAAAATAAATCTGGTAGATACTCCCGGGCACGCTGACTTTGGTTCGGAAGTAGAGCGCATCCTTCGTTCTATTGATTGCGTGCTTTTAGTAGTAGACGCTCAAGAGGGGCCTATGCCCCAAACCCGTTTTGTTTTGAAAAAATCATTAGAAATTGGCCACAAACCAATCGTAGTTTTAAACAAAATAGACAAAAAAGCCGCCGACCCCAAGAGAGCCCACGATGAAATATTTGAATTATTTTTTGACTTAGGCGCAAGTGAGGAACAGCTTGATTTTACTACTGTCTATGCGATAGCCAAAAACGGGGTAGCTATGAAAAATTTGGGTGACCAGAGCGAGGATTTAAAACCTTTACTTGATACTATTTTAGAAAAAGTGCCAAAAGCAAAAAACAATAAAGAGGCGCCTCTCAAAGCCCAGCCTTTTAATTTGGCTTATGATAATTTTTTGGGCAGAATGGCGATTGCAAGAATTTATGAAGGGACATTGAAAGATGGTCAGAAAGTTTTTGTAAAGAAGACTTCTGGTGGCACAGAAGAAGGTAAAATAACTAAAATATTTTCATTTGAAGGAATCAGTAGAAAAGAAATAAAAGAAGCAGAAGCTGGAGATATAGTGATGATCGCCGGCTTGCCAGACATATATATCGGAGATACCGTGACAGACAGCGAAGAAACAGAAGGCTTACCTATTATAAAAGTAGACGAACCAACCATTGCCTTGAATTTTTTGGTAAATAATTCTCCTTTTGCCGGCAAAGAAGGTAAATTTGTGACCGGAAGGCAAATCAGAGACCGCTTGATAAAAGAATTGGAAGTAAACGTGGGACTAAAAGTTGATTTGGAGGGGGATAATATGGAAGTTTGTGGTAGAGGAGAACTCCATATCGCCATCCTTTTAGAAAATATGCGTCGCGAAGGATTTGAATTGCAAGTCTCCCAACCCCAAGTCATTATAAAAGAAATAGACGGCCACAAAAATGAACCATTTGAGGAAATTACTATTGACGTTCCCGCAGAAATGCAGGGAGTAGTTATAGAAAAACTAGGTAAGAGGGGAGCAGTGATGACTAGTAGCAAATCTCACGAAGGCCACTTGCGCTTTGTTTTTGAAGGACCCACTCGAGGTCTTTTGGGTTACCGCAATCAATTTGTAATTGATACCAAAGGTGAAGGTGTCTTTGCTAGCAGAGTGATCGGCTTCAGACCTATGGCCGGAGAAATACAAAAGAAACCGACCGGTTCTATGGTCTCAATGCTCTCTGGTAAGGCTTTGGCTTTTGCTTTAGACAACTTACAAACTAGGGGCACTTTATATATAGGACCTACTACCGAAGTTTACGAAGGTATGGTCATCGGCAACACTTCCAAGGGGGATGATATGAGCGTAAATCCAACAAAAGGGAAACAACTCACCAACATGCGCGCTTCAGGCTCAGATGACAAAATATATCTGGCACCGCCGACCCCCATCACTATTGAAAGTGGCTTAGAAATCATGGCCGAAAATGAATATCTAGAAATCACTCCCAAATCTACGCGCCTTCGCAAAAAACTCCTGACCGAACTTGAGCGAGTGAAATCTGGCAAGAAAAATTAGACTATTGTTTATACACAAAGTCTGTATAGACTAGTTTTGGATATGGTAAAATTGAATCTAATGGGTTCAAATATTAAAAAAATTCTTTGTTTATTGTTTTTACTTCTATTTTTCTTTTTCAATAGTATAAATACCGCTTTGGCGGCTGTGGGCATACCGTCTATTATAAGTTATCAAGGGCGACTGGCAGATGCTAGTGGCGATCTATTGGGGAGCTCTGCTGGAACAACTTATTATTTTAAATTTTCTATTTGGAATGTGGCAACTGGTGGCACCTCTGGCACCAATCGTCTCTGGCCCACAACTGACCCTTCCTCATTTGCTACTTCTGTTCGCCAAGGAGTATTTAATGTAAATATTGGCGATACCGCAAATGGTTTTCCCCATACTCTTGATTATAATTTTAATACATCAAGCGATATCTACTTACAAATTGAAGTATCCTCCGATGATGCGTCTTTCCAAACTCTTTCCCCAAGACAGAGGATAAGTGCTGCACCTTTTGCAAGATTAAGTGGCGCAGTAAGCGGTACTGGCCAATCTTCTTTTGGGACAACTACTCCATTGGGTGCCTCAGTAGTTTCTATTGAAGCCACTTCAACACAATCAATTGGACTCACTATCCGCGCAGCACTTAGTCAAATTGCAGATTTATTCCAGATTCAGGATTCAACAGGAGCAAATCTTTTCGTAGTCAATAGTAGTGGTTATGTAGGAGTTGGCACCACAACGCCAAATAGAAAGTTAAACCTCTTAGATGTAAACAGCGTTCCCCAATTAAGATTGAGTCAGACTGGTGCTGTCTATGGTGAATTTTATGCTGATTCTGCTGGTGATGTCAGACTTTCTTCAACTGGAGGTAACTTGAGGGGTAATGATGAAAATTTATGGGTTTGTTCTGGCGGTAGTTGTGGAGTAGAGACTCCGGTAACTAAGGGTAATATAATAGTTGAAACTGCCGTGATATTTGACAATAAGTTTAAACTTAAACAAATTGATGCCTCAACGACTATTATGTACGATACAACCGATAGTGTGATCCTAGAGTTTGATGAGGCTGGTGGACCGTAATATTGTATTTCAATGACTCTTTTTGAAGAACTCAAAATATTTATAAAAAATATTCTGCATTGGATTTATTCTTTTGTTGGTTTCTCTTTTTTCTTTTTTATTTTTGGCTTAAAAAAAGTAGTAATTTGGGGTAAAGATTATTTTTTACCATTACCAACTGAGATTTCTTTTTCTGTTCAAGTTTTTAATAAAATCAGATCTGACCTCCTACCACTAAATGTACAGTTAGTCGTTACCAACCCCATGAGTGCCTTTGTGTCTCAAATGTTACTTTCAATATTACTTAGTTTTTTGTTTACTATTCCATTTTTTATTTATAAAATAATCACATATATAGCACCCGCCTTATTACCACACGAAAAGAAGGCAGTTTTGTGGTCTTTGTTTCCATTTGTCTTCCTATTTTTTGCTGGTGCCGCTTTCTCTTATTTTTTTCTAATCCCCGCCACCTTCAAAGTACTTTACCCATATGCTACAACTATTGGCGCTGTGCCTTTTTTCTCAATAGATGAATTTATTTACTATGTTTTCAGTCTAATGATCGCCGTCGGGATGATGTTTTTGCTACCTCTATTTATGATTTTATTAAGTATAATAGGAATAATCCCCGCCAGTTTCTGGAGAGGTAGGTGGCGACATGCTATTTTGTTTTTTTTGATTATTTCGGCTATAATTACTCCAGATGGAACAGGAATCACCATGATTATGCTGTTTCTTCCGCTCTCGGCACTTTATTTTGTCGGGTACGTTTTTGCTAATAAATTAAGTAGGGAGCATAATTAGTAAAAAGGTCGAATTAGTAAAAAGTTAAATACAAAAATAACATGTTTGGATTAGGAATTTCAGAAATAATAATAATTTTAGCGGTCGCCGCAGTTCTATTTTTTCTTTACTGGAGAAATAAAAAGGGTAAGGTATAAATGGAATGGTCGAATTGGTAAAGGTTAAATAAAAAAATAACATGTTTGGATTAGGACTTCCAGAAATAGTAATTATTCTAGTAGTGGTAGTAATTTTCTTCTTTGGTGGAGAAAAAATAGGAGAAATAGCAAGGGGATTGGGCAGATTTACTGGAGAATTTAAGAAGGGTAAAACCGAAATGGAAAAAGAAATTAAAAAGGCCGGAAAAGGGTTGCGGTAAATTCAAAATAAAAGATAAATAGAAAAGTGTGGATATAAACAGAAGAAAATTTCTAAAAATAATATTGATTGGTAGCGGAACTTTTTTAGTAGGAAAAATTTTGGAGCCTTTATTTTCAAAGTCTTTGTTTTCGGATGAGCCGTTGGCTAAAACTAATTCTCTCACCAAAATTAATGGGGGTGACTCCCATGCTTTTAGAGTTGTTGAGGATAAAAAAAGTTTGTCTATTTATGACAACTCGGGAGAAGAAATATTTCAAATAGATAAGGGAGCGTAGCGAACACTTATGCCGAGGTAGTCCGAGGTGCAAGGGAGCGTAGCGAACACTTATGCCGAGGTAATCAGAGGTATAAGGGAGCATAAATAATAAAACTTAATCAAAATTTACCATGGCAGAAAAAACAGAATGCAACAATCATAAATGGATCCCTCTTTTAGGGATTGATAAAAACAAAAGTGTCCCCACCTCTCTTTTTACTTGTTTAAAATGCGGAGATTTAAAGGTGGGTATTCAGACCATCAAAATATCTCGGTTCCGATTGGATATGGGTGAGTTGCCTATAAATAGTGTGGCTGGTATTAAACTGATGAACGAACCCACAGCAGACACCACTGCTTCTGGTTTAATTATAACGGCGACTGTAGACACCAATGCTGAAGGGATTGGGGCACCTTTGTTTATGTCTGCGGATGGACATTTAGATACAGCCGACGCAGATTCAAATACCACTTCCCCTTGTGTGGCCTTGGCTATGGAGACAGGAACCGGCAGTAAAAAAATTCTTGTTCATGGTGTTCTCCGGGTAGATGCTTGGAATTGGACAATCGGACCGGGGAGCGCCAGTTTGATTTATGTATCTACCGTCACGGGTACTCTCACCCAAACCCAGCCTTCTGGAACAGATGATATTATTCAACCAGTAGGCTGGGCACTCTCTGACGATTGTGTTTATTTTAACCCATCAATGATATATTTGACCCACGTTTAAAACATGACTGGCATTAAAAAGCAATTTTAAATAGCCACTGTTTGTGGTATTTTTTAGTAACAAAATATATGCTCTCTATTGTAATACCAAGCAGAAATGAGAAATTTTTAAGGCAAACCATACTTGACGCGCTCTCTAATGCTACCGGAGAAATTGAAATCTTTCCCGTCTTAGACGGTTATGAGTTGCCTCCAGAAGAAATAGTGACCGATCCCAGAGTGCATTATTTAAGACTATCTTTAGGAGATAATAATTGCCACAAGAGAGAGGCTATCAATATGATGGTTGATATTTGTAAAGGCGAATACATAATGGCGCTGGATGCTCATTGTATGATGGCCAAAGGTTTTGATGAACAACTGATAAAAGATCATGAGCCCAATTGGGTTCAAGTGCCTCGCAGACATAGACTAGATGCAGACAATTGGTGTATCCAAGAACAG
Source organism: Candidatus Zambryskibacteria bacterium RIFCSPLOWO2_01_FULL_39_39 (assembly GCA_001823925.1). GTDB lineage: Bacteria > Patescibacteriota > Minisyncoccia > Phycocordibacterales > WO2-35-19 > WO2-35-19. Next base: position 113,423 of record MHWB01000009.1, on the reverse strand, counting down.
TCAGACAGCAGGCCACCAATTGATTATGAATATTTGATGTTCCCATTAGATAGCGGCAAAACCCCTAATAATCCGCGCGAACCCAAAAAAGATGGTCACCCATCACTGCACGGTTTTAAATGGGACCAAAGAACTTTGGCTCGAGCCAATATACCAATTGATGAAGCGATGACCATCCAAGGCAGTATCTGGTTTATGACCAAAAAATATTTTAAAGAGTTGGGACTAATGCAGACCGAAGGTCACAATGGCTGGTTTCAAGATGGGGAAGAAGTGGGTTTCAAAACTTGGCTCTCCGGTGGTGAGGTGATGGTTAATAAAAATACTTGGTACGCCCACCTCCACAAAGGCAAGCACTATGGGAGAATGTACCCTACAAGCAAAGAAGCAATCAAAAAAGGAGAGGATTATTGGTATGACTTTTTTGTTAATAATCGGTGGGACAAAAGAATCCACGACTTTGAGTGGTTAATCGAAAAATTTTGGCCCCTGCCCAATTGGCCGACTGATTGGAAAAAAAGATTATGGCCACAAGAAACTGCCTCGTTAAATCTTATGAGTCCAATAGAACAATTAAAAATGAACCACCCGATTTTACCAGATAAGGAGTTCTTTGGTTTTAAAGTGAGGACTCGTGAGAATTTCCATGACGAAAAAATCATTAACGAAATTTTAAATGAGGTATTGGATATTTATAAAATACCGAGTAATGCAAAAGTTGTAATTGATATTGGAGCTAATATTGGATGTGTTTCTCTGAGAGCCGCAAGATACGGGGCGACAGTTTATGCTTTTGAACCAGAAATATATAATTTTGAAACATTAAGTCACAATGTTTTGGTCAATAATTTGTCAGATAAAATCAAATGCATAAATCTCGGTGTTGGTAATCCAGGAGAAACAAAACTATTTATGCACCAAAAAAATTCTGGAATGATTTCTTCCAAACAGCAGAATAATGGGTTAATTATTGATAATCCAGAAATATGTAATTTTATATCTATTAAAGATGTATTTAATAATTATAATATTGAATATTGTGATTTGTTGAAGTTGGATTGTGAAGGAAGTGAAGAAGATATTATTAGAGATTTAGATGATGATTTAGTAAAAAAGATAGAGCAGATTTCGGTAGAAATTCATGGTAGCAGAGAAGTCAGAAATGAGTTACTTAAAAAATTATCTAAGTGGTACACTTGCGTTGGTATAAGCCGGCGTGAATGGGTGTGCCAAAAGAATACGAATATTTATGAATATGACAATGGTGGTTAAAATCCCTTTATTTTAGTAAAAATAATATTATATTAATAAAAAATAAATCAAAATAAAATGAAAAAAATAATCAAAGCAATAATTAGCTCAAAAATTTTGACTCTATTAATAATATCGGGAATATTTATTTTTCCAACAACAACATTAGCGGTAGTTCAATCACTGAATGGACAATCTGGACAAACACAATTATTTGCCAATGATACAAATGTAACCATAAACTCCACCAGTAACACCCATTCTTTGGGTTGGAGCGGTATCCTGTCAGTTTCTCGTGGTGGAACAGGGGAGAGCTCATTTACTAATGGTTCCATACTGTTTTCTAATGGTACGTCTATCGCACAAGATAATTCTAATTTATTTTGGGACAACATAACTCATTCATTAACGATCGGTGGGAATTTAAACATTGGTAACAATATTGTAGCGGGTAACCTTTCGGGCACAAATACTGGAGATCAAAATTTGTCAGATCTAGTTCCTTATACCGGAGCGACGGGACCAGTAAATTTAGGCGCTTTTGATTTGACCGTTCAAAGTATGACTATTGGTCATGGTGGTGGGAACGAATTAACAAATACCGCTATTGGATACAACGCTCTTGAAGGTTTTACAACCGGAAATGATAATACCGCTGTTGGATTTGCAACATTAACCGGCGAAATTCCATTATCATCGGAATCAAATACAGCAGTAGGGTCAAGAGTATTATCGAATGCGATATCCGGTAGTTTTAATACAGGAATTGGACGACAAGCACTAAATAAACTAACAACAGGAAATTATAATACTGTAGTTGGTCATGATTCTACATCTGCCCTTACGACAGGAAATGCAAATATTGGAATTGGAAATTTATCTTTAGTAGCATTAATTAGTGGTAATAATAATATTGCTATTGGAGAGAGGGCTATGGGTAGAATTACTACAGGGGGTGGAAATATAGGAATAGGAGATAGTACAGCCCAGGTTCAGGCTGATGGAAATACTTTTCTCACCAATCCAGTTAATAGTATTTACATTGGCAATGGAATTCTTGGTTTTGATAATAACGATAATAATACTATTGTTATAGGGAATAGTGCTATAGGTGCAGGAGCCAATAAAGCAGTTATTGGAAATTCAAGCGTGACAGATGTTTACTTCGGTTCATCTGCTGGTAATGCAAACTTGCATGCTGCTAATATTTGTGAGGTATCTTCTGGTTCTTCGGCGCCATCATCAATTCCTGTAGCTTTGGGCCAAGTATACATAGACACCAGTGCAGCTAAAGTGTATATTTCAACGGGCACTTCAAGCAGTTCAGATTGGGTCCTTATTAATTAAGGGAAAATATAAAATTACAAAAGAACTTGGGTCGGTTCGTATTATAGTTGGCCCCTGCCCAATTGGCCGACTGATTGGAAAGAACTATTATGGAAATGAAATTATCTATTATTATACCTTCCCATAAAGACCCGCTAATTCATCAAACAATTGAATCGCTGTTGCAAAATATGCGGGGAGAGTTTGAAATAATTGTGGTTTTGGACGGTTATATTCCAGATGTGCCAATCAAAAATGACCCTAGAATTAAAGTGTTGGCGCTAGAAAAAAATGTGGGGATGCGAGATGCTATAAATGCTGGTATGAAATTATCTCAAGGAAAATATTTGATGAAATGTGACGAGCATTGTATGTTTGATGAGGGTTTGGATATAAAAATTCTTGATGATATTGAAGATGATTGGGTAGTAATTCCCAGAAGATACAAGCTTGATACCGATAGGTGGGTGATATGTAAGGATGACAAGGAACCGATTGATTATGAAAGACTAGTCATCAACCGGCCGGAAAAAATTGGTGGGCTCAACTGGCCCCAGAGGGCCAAAGAAAGAAAAGATATTTTAATTGACGAGACCATGGTTTTTCAAGGTTCTTGTTGGTTTATGTCTCGCAAACATTGGGATTTTTTGGGTGGCTTGCAAAAGGAGGGGTATGGTACATTTGCTCAAGAAGCGATTGAAATTGCTTTGAAAACTTGGTTGGGAGGAGGTAAGGTGATGGTCAACAAAAAAACTTGGTATGCTCACAAGCACCGCAAATTTGGTAGAATTTCACCAGTCAAAAACTATGAAATAGACGCGGGCAATAGATACTCGCAAGATTATTGGTTAAACAACAGATGGGAAAAGAGAGTTCACAATTTAGATTGGTTAATGGCAAGATTTAGATAAATATGGACACCTTGGATTTTGTAGTTAAAAAATTTAGGATTGATTTGTCAAAAGGGTCACCTTTTGAATTGGATTTTTGTCGCATTGTGGATTTACCAGTGTTGTTTAAAGAATTGGGATTTAAGATTGGTGCAGAAATTGGGGTACTCGGCAGTGAGTATTCAGAAAAACTTTGTCAGGCTAACCCAGATTTAAAACTTTATTCGATAGACAAATGGGAAAAATATCCGATCCACAAAAATCACCGGAAACAGTGGCAATATAACCGATATTATCAAAATACCGTTAAAAGATTGAAACCTTATAATTGCCAAATTATAAAAGAGTGGTCAATGGATGCCGTTAAACAATTTGAAGATGAGTCTTTGGATTTTGTTTTCATTGATGCCAACCACGATTTTGAATATATCACTCAAGATATTATATATTGGGGTCAAAAAGTGAAATTGGGAGGGATTATCTCTGGGCATGATTTTGGTGAAAGTCCCCGAAGTTTGTTTTGTTGTGTTGAGGCGGTAGTGCGCGCTTGGACCAAGGCCAAACGCGTTCACCCTTGGTTTATTCTCAATTCCAAGCTTGGTCCCGATGAACGAAGTTGGATGTGGGTAAAACAAAAACCATGGACACCTTAAAATATGAAATTATCTATTATCATCGCTTTTTATAATAGTCATAGAGCTGTCGCAAGACAGGTCAAATATTTCAAAATGATGAATCTGCCTGATGATATTGAATTCATTTTTGTTGATGATGGTAGTTCTCCACCTCACAAACAAGCTCATTATGATTTAAAAAATCTGCGACTGTACGCCACTCGTGACAAACGGCCTTGGACACAAGGATTAGCTCGTAATATGGGAGCCAAATTAGCTCAAGGAGAGTATCTTTTAATGACCGACATTGATCATATCCTTTCCAAAGAAGCGATTATGACTGCTTATAATTTTACCGGAGACAAGATGGTATTCCCGAGATATTTTGGAGTCTTGTTGGAAGATGGAACACTTACTCAAGACCTGTCAGTATTAAAAGAATACGGGATGCAAATGGAAAGGCTCGAGACCAAAAGAGGTCTGTATGCCAGTTTCCATGGCAATACTTGGGCGATGAAAAAAGGTGTTTTTGAATTACTGGGTGGCTATGATGAAGAAGTTTGTAGGCGCGGATACCACACTGGAGACGACACTATTTTCAATAGAGTATGGGATGCTTATGCTATCAAAAAAGGAGTAAAGCAGATTGTTGGACCAAATATCTATATATTTCCGGTTTCAAAACACCATATTGAAGGAAACAATAATCCTATGGGCTTATTTCATAGTTTAAGTCATGAAAAAATTCCTCAACCGAGGAAAAAATAATAAAAAAAAATGGATTTATTTAATTAAATCACCCAGTAATTATAGCTTCCTATACAAAAATTCTTTTATCCCTTATTGTATATTTAGCTATCTTAGTCATAAATACAAATCAAATATATGAAAAATATTCCATTATTTTGGCCACAGCAATTCAAGCATGAATGGTTAGAATCTCTAAATAACGTTTTTAATACTCGCTGGCTTGGTCAAGGACCTCTGGTAGAAGAATTTGAAAAGAAATTTGGAGAAAAATTTAATTATAAATACTGTCTAGCTTTAAATAGTGGTACTTCAGCTTTGGATCTTGCTTATCATCTAATTGGTATAGATAAGGGTGACGAAGTTATTACCACATGTTTTACTTGTACAGCCACTAATATTCCTTTAGTGAGACGCGGGGCACGACTAGTATTTGCTGATATAAATGAAAATCTTGTTATAGATTATGCAGATGTAGAAAAAAGGGTGACACCCAAAACAAAAGCTATTGTAGCCGTGACATTGGGGGGAATACCAATTGATAAGAAAATTTTTAGATTAGCAAAGTCTTTAAATATACCAGTAGTAATTGACGCCGCGCAATCACTGGGAGTTTCTGAATCGTATGGAGATTATGTGTGTTATTCGTTTCAAGCAATTAAACATTTCACTACTGGAGACGGTGGCATGTTAATTCTTAGAAATAAAAATAATTATAAGAGAGCTAAAAAATTAAGGTGGTTTGGGATAGACAGAGAAGCAAAACGCAAAAGAGGTTGGAATTGTTTAATTAATCACAAAACAGCAATGGAAATTGAAGAAGCGGGTTATAAATATCATATGAACGATATAGCTGCTGCCGTTGGTTTGGTCGGGCTCAAACATACAGATGAGATTTTAGATTATCGACGTGATTTATGTGATTATTATACAGTTGGTATGCCAGAAGATATTCGCTGTGTGTATGGCGGTTCTTATTGGTTATTTGCAATCATTACCGAGCAAAGGGATGGTTTAATCGAATATTTAAGAAAAAATGGAATTGAATGTGATATTGTTCAATTACGAAATGACATATTCAAAGTGTTTGGTGGTAAGAGACAGAATTTACCTAAAATGAATGAACTGGAAAAAAAATATATGTATCTTCCACTCAATAGCAAAATTACCAGAAATGATATAGACTTCATCAAAAAGACGATTATTCAATGGAAAAACAAAAAAATATAGGAAAAGATACGAAAGTTGATTGGATAGAAAACTCCGCAAAACAAGCCAGAGTATCTTTGGGTGGGGTATCTTCTTGCCTTTGTACTATTTATCATAACGGTAAAGCAAAAATTATGATTATTGATAATTTTGAAACACCAGAGAAGTATCGTAATCAAGGGTATGGACAAAAATTAATGAAAGAAGTTATTGATTTTGCTAAAACTCAAGATATAGATTCGGTGGAATTACAAGTCAATAAAGACAACGGGGTTGCCATTAAATTGTATGAAAAAAATAAATTTGAAAAAACTGATAAGTACTATTATCGACTAATTTTAAACAAATGGACGATATAACCATTATAATGATGACCCCCAATCGCGTTCCCAAGCAGTGGGCGGCATTTCATAAAGAAAAATTGCTGGAGGCGGTTGGAAATACTCCCATAATAACAATTTCAAGCAAACCATTAGACTGGGGAATTAATTTAATACAAACAGAGTATGGATTAATTAACCTCTACCAACAAATGCTAAGAGGTGCGAAACTTGCCACCACCACTTATGTGGGGATAGCGGATGACGATACACTTTATCCAAGTGAGCATTTTCAATATCGACCGCCAATGGATAGATTTGCTTATAACTTTAATCGATGGCATTTATTTACATGGGGTGAACCGTTTTATTTTCATAAACCTCGTCCCGGTAATGGATTATTGATTGCATCGAGAGAACTTATTGTCAATGCATTGGAAAAAAGGTTTCGGATCAATAAACCATTGTCATTAGATTACATGACCGAACTAGGAAGCATAAATGGTGTCATTGAATATGATGGGGCTGGATATATTTCATTTTCTACACATTATCCTGTTGTCAGTTTTTATCATGACTTTTCAATGGATCGAGCATGTAGACGTCATTGTAAAAAACCTTGGCCGGTTAGGGCCTTCGATATCCCAAAATGGGGTCGAGCAGAAGAATTAAGAAAATATTTCGAATGATTTGTTCAGTGTTGTGTGGAAGATTCGGATCCTTTTGGGTGTAGGTAAAAAGATAAATGAAATTTGCAAAATATAAAAATTTCGAACACGAAGAAGATAGTCAAAACCTTTTAATTTTAAAAAAATAATATTATATTAATAAAATAATTTAATCAAAATGAAAAAACTAATTAAATCAAAAATCTTAATGGTGCTGATTATACTAATGATATTTATTTTCCCAACAACAACATCAGCGGTAATTCAATCATTGAATGGACAATCTGGACAAACACAATTATTTGCCAATGATGCAAACATAACCATAAACTCCGCTAGCAATACTCACTCATTGGGATGGAGTGGATTTTTGCCAGTATCTAGGGGTGGAACAGGGGCAAGCTCATTTACCAATGGTTCCATACTCTTTTCTAATGGTACATCCATTACTCAAAATAATTCAAATTTATTTTGGGACAACATAACTCATTCATTAACGATCGGTGGTAATTTAAACATTGGTAACAATATTGTTGCGGGTAACCTTTCAGGCACAAATACTGGAGATCAAAATTTGTCAGGCTTAGTTCCTTATACTGGAGCGACGGGACCAGTTAATTTAGGGGTGTTTGATTTGATGGTAAATGGAATAACTGCGGGGAAAGGACCTAATTCAGGAGGCTCTAATGATAATACTGCTTTTGGTGCAAAAGCTTTGGATGGGAATACAACAGGAAGTCATAATACAGCAATCGGTAATTTGTCACTCACTTTGAATCAAGGCGGTGTAGATAATGTTGCTGTCGGGCATAGGTCCATGCAAAATAATACAAGTGGTGTTAATAATACGGCAGTTGGTTCAAATTCAGCCATTAATAATGTATCTGGTAACGAAAATACAAGTATAGGAGCACTTGCAAATTATGGTAATTCGACTGGACATGGTAATACTTCTATCGGTACATCTGCGTTGCGATGGAATAATGGAGTATATAATGTTGCAGTTGGAGTAGATGCTGGAAGAGAACAGGCTGACGGAACTACGCAGTTAACTTCCGCAGACAATAGTATTTATATAGGTTTTGGTGCCAGAGGTTATGATAATAGTGACGATAATAGTATTGTAATTGGTCATAATGCAATCGGTGCAGGAGCCAATAAAGCAGTTATTGGAAATTCAAACGTAACAGATGTTTATTTTGGTTCATCTTCGGGTAATGCAAATTTACATGCCGCTAATATTTGTGTAGTATCTTCTGGTTCTTCGGCACCATCATCGACCCCTGCAGCTTTAGGTCAAATGTATATAGATACAAGTGCCACCAAAGTGTATATTTCAACAGGCACTTCAAGCAGTTCAGATTGGACCCTTATGAATTAAGAGAGAAATAGAAAAAATAAATTCGTTCATGTCAATAAATAATTTAACAGTTTTGTATTATTCAGCTAACACTGAAGATCCGATATTTGAAGCTAACATCAGAAAGAAGCTTATTGCCAATATGGGAGATTTACCGTTAGTTTCGGTTACTCAAGAACCGGCTTTGGATTTTGGGAAAAATATTTGTGTTGGTAAACATCATGCTTGTTATGGTAACGAATTTCGTCAGATCCAGATTGGTTTAAAAGAAGTTAAAACTGATTATGTTATTACAGCAGAAGCGGATGTGCTATATCCGCCCGAATATTTCAAATTCCAACCAACTAGAGGTGATTGTTATCGTTATGGAAATATTTGGCTCAGTTATATTCGACCCCAAGATGACTCTCAAGCTGTACAAAGGGCATTTTTTAAAAAATATTCTGATGGTGCCCAGATTATGAGAAAAGATTTTTGGCTAGATTTCATCAGAAAAATGATTGGGGATGAAGATAAATGGTTTACTGAAGAAAATAAGCCGAGAAGAATTCGCACTCCAAAAACAGATCCCAAGTTTATCTGGATGGGAGAAAATCCTGTTGTAACTTTTAAAACTCTCAACAATGTGAGCCGTTTTTCTTCACGTCTACCAATACGAGAGTATAAACCAGTCACTACTCTTCCATACTGGGGTGATGTTGGGGAATTAATAAAAAATATGATCGTGTGAATTCAAAGATATTTTTATGAAAAATTTAATGATCTATATAAATCCGTCAAAAAAATTTACCGAAGATTATATCGATCTGGTTAAGGTGCAAATAGATAATTCTATACGAACATGGAATAAAAAAGATATTCTGTTGGTAACTAATTTTCCTTACTCCTATGAAGGGATTAATTCGATAGTAGTACCTGATGATTTGTTTTGTAGTCATCGCAGAAGAGCCAGCAAAATAAATGTCATTTGCTATATGATAGACAATCAGATGATAGATGATATATGCTGGTTCCATGATTTTGATGCTTATCAAGTTGATATATTTCCGGAAAATATATTGAAGGACAAAGACGCCGCTTTTACCGATTATGGTTTTAATACAATGTGGAATACCGGTAGTTTCTTTTTTACCCCAAAAGCGAAAGACATTTTTGAACTTATACGTCAGACTATGAATGCAAAGCTTACCAATGAAGAAGTGGCTCTACACCGACTAACTTTAAGAAATATAAACAATATCAATGAGCGTTATATAAAACTTAACAACACTTATAACTTGGGGCGAATGCGCCACAATGAACTTACTTTTGAAAAAGCCGATAAGCCCATCAAAGTATTTCATTTTCATCCTAGGATGAGACAACTTTATGAAGAAGTTAAACCCCTTATTCCCAATCATTTGATTGAAATATTTAAAAAACATGGTTACTAAAAACTTATGATAACGCTTCTTATTATGACAAATGGTCGCGGAGAGTATCTTGAACGAACATTATCTGCACTAGAAAAACTTCATGGTAATTTTTCAAGAATACTAATTCATGATGATTCCGGAGATGAAAATTACCATAATTGGCTTAAAAAAATTAATTATGAAATTGCTACCACCAATAAAGTTGGTTTTACAAAAGCCGTGATTTCTGGATGGGAGAAACTCAAAGAAGATTCTAATGAGTGGGTTTTTCATTTGGAGGATGATTTTGTCTTTACAGAAGATATCTATGTTAATAATATGATTGATGTTATTAAGCACAATAATTATATAAAACAGATAGTGCTTCAAAGACAACCAATCGGTAGCCGGGAAAGAAGGAAGGGTGGGATAATCGCCTCACATCCGGAACGGTATGAAGATAAAACTGACGGTACCAATTATTGGGTAGAACATAGGGTTAATTATTCTACTAACCCTAGTGTTTATAACAAATCTCTCATTTATAAACATCCTTGGCCGGATATGCCATATTCAGAGCGTATATATGGAAGAATATTATTCAACGATTCAAATGCAAAATGTGCCTATTGGGGAAAAAGTACTGATAAACCCAAGGTGATGCATATAGGAGATGTTAGAAATGGATTTGGTTATTAATATGGTATAAAAAATAAATGACAAAAGAAAGTATGTTGGGTAAATGGGATGGATGGTACAAGGACGCAAAGACAATGGGGGCTTTTAGATATGGAGATACCATTACCTATAAACTAGCCTCTGATTTTTTGGCTGATACCAAAGAAGTAGAAGATTGGGGTTGTGGCACCGGCGGGTTTAAGAGATTTTATAAAGGCAAGTATGTCGGTATTGATGGAAGTAAAAATACTTTTGTCGATAAAGTAGCTGATCTAAGTTCATACAGATCAGATGTAGAAAGTATTATGATGCGACATGTTTTGGAGCATAATTATGATTGGCAAAATGTATTAGCTAGAGCAGTCTCTTCATTTAGAAGAAAATTTTGTTTGATAATTTTTACACCATTTCAAGATGAGACTTCCGAAATTGCTCACAATAAAAAATATGGAGTAGATGTGCCGGATTTGGCTTTCAGAAAAGAAGATATAGAAAAGTTTTTTGTTGGACTCAAGTGGCGGATGGAAACTCATAAGACCAAAACTAGTTATGGAGTAGAATATATTTACTATGTGGAAAAAAATATACCAAAAATAGCAGTTATTTCAGCCAATTTGGGTGGTATGGACAAAACAATATCAAACGCACCACAATCTTTACCATATGACAATTTTATGTTTACAGATAGCAATTTTCCGCCACGTTTTAATGCAATGACCCCAAGACTTCAAGCCAAAATTCCAAAAATTTTTGGTTGGCAGATGGCGCCCGATTATGACTACTATTTGTGGCTTGACAGTACTTTGTCTTTATCTAATACTGACTCGCTCAAATATTTTTATGATAATTGCCAATGTTATGACATTGTGGTATTTAAACACCCAACACACCCCAATGTCCGGCAAGAAGCTAGGTATACCCGAAAAGGCCTAAAGCAACAGTCCAAAAATCTAGGATCTAAGTATATAATAGCCAGATATGAAAATGAGTTATTGAAAGAACAGATGGAGGAAATTGAAGCCGATAAAGATTTTGTGGATGATTTTTTGGTAAACGGTGGCGCCTTTATGTATAGGAATACTAAGGGTGTCCAAAATATGCTCAAAGAGTGGTGGTATCATACTTCCCGCTATATTATCCAAGATCAAATATCTTTTGCTTATGTGCTCAAAAAGAGCGGTCTTAAAATAAATTTAAAATCCGATAATATTACCGATTGCACTTTTTTAACTTCTAAAGGCCACAAAGCCGACAGTAAATAATATGCAAACTCTATGATAATAGGAGACGGAGACATCGCAAGCGCACTGAAAGACAAGAAGGAGTTCTTGTATTTTGCCTCTGGTGTAAGTAATAGTCAGGAAACTAGAGAGTCAGAATATAAAAGAGAACGAGATTTGTTGATGGAGCAAAATAAAAATAAACATTTGGTTTATTTTAGTTCTTTGTGTGTTTTTTATTCTGATACCAGATACGCTCAACATAAAATTGAGATGGAAAAAATGGTTAAAAATAATTTTAAATATTACACCATCATAAGGCTTGGCAACATCACTTGGGGTAAAAATCCACATACTTTAATAAACTTTATACGTAATAAATTAAAAAATAAAGAAAAAATAAAAATTCAACCTGTCTATAGATATCTGGTAGATAAGGATGAATTTTTACATTGGATTAGTCTTATTCCCACTTGGAATTGCGAGATGAATATCACAGGCAAAAGATTGTTAGTTAAGGATATAGTAAAAATTTATGGAAAATCTTGATTTATCTATTTTAATACCGGCACGCAACGAAGAATTTCTCAAACGAACTATAGAGGATATTTTGAGCAATATTGAAGCGGATACAGAAATTATTGTGGTTCTGGACGGCTATGAGACCGACCTACCCACTCACCCCAGACTAAAAGTAATTCATAATCCAGAAAGTATTGGCCAAAGAGCTGCAACCAATCAAGCCTGCAGACTTTCCAAAGCAAAATATGTGATGAAAACAGATGCCCACTGTGCTTTTGACAAAGGGTTTGACCGAAAGATGATAGAAGCATTCAAAGAAGTCGGAGACAACATAACCATGATACCTGTGATGAGAAATCTACATGCTTTTAATTGGGTTTGCGAAGAAGGACATAGTAGGTATCAAGGTCCTTCGGGTCCCTGTAAGGAATGTAACGGACCAACTAAAAAAGATGTGGTTTGGATTGCCAAAACCAATCCTCAAAGCGTGTCTTATTGTTTTGATAGCGAACCTCATTTTCAGTATTTCAATCTTTTTAAGAAAAGACCGGAATATGCCAAAGATTTTGAAGATAAAAAATTGACTGAGACTATGTCTATCCAAGGTTCTTGTTTTATGCTCACTCGTGATAAATATTGGGAACTGAATATATGTGATGAATCTTTAGGTTCGTGGGGTTCGCAGGGTATTGAGGTAGCTGGTAAAACTTGGCTTTCTGGAGGTAGGGTCGTCTGCAATCACAAGACTTGGTATGCCCATATGTTTCGCACTCAAGGTGGCGATTTTGGTTTCCCTTATGAGAATCCGGGCAAGAAAGTGGAGCACGCCAAAAAAACAGTCCGCGAACTCTTTTTTGATAACAAATGGGATGGTCAAATTTATCCACTCTCGTGGCTTTTAGAAAAATTCTGGCCAGTGCCGGGTTGGAGTGAAGAAGCTAGAGCCCAAATAAAAGCTTGGCCTTTAATGAATAAACCATCAGCACCAACAGCCGGTATTGTTTATTATACTGACAACCTGTTAGACAAAAAAATAATGAAAGCTTGTCAAAAGAGGATCAAGAAGTCGGGCTTGCCGATAGTCAGTGTCACTCTAAAGCCTTTGGACTTTGGTGATGAAAATATTGTTTTGCCATTGGAGAGGGGATACTTAACTATGTTCAAGCAAATTTTAGCTGGTTTAGAAGAGTTGGACACGGATGTGGCCTTTCTCTGCGAGCATGATGTTTTATATCATCAAACTCACTTCAAATTTAGACCACCACAAAAAAATATTTATTATTACAATATGAATATTTGGCAACTGCGGGTTAGCGATGGTCATGCCGTGTATTTTGATGCCAAAAGATTAAGCCAACTTTGTGGTGATAGAAAATTTTTGATTGAGCATTTCAAAAAACGCATTGAACTCATAGAGAAATTGGGTTTTAGTCGCCGAATGGGTTTTGAACCGGGGACTCATAATAGACCAGAGAGAGTAGACGATTTCAAAGCAGAAGGCTTCCGTTCCGAATTTCCAAATGTTGATGTTAAACACAATAAAAACCTGACTTCGGCCAGATGGCATCAGTCGGAATTTAGAAGTCAAAAAAATTGCCAAAATTGGCAAGAAGCTGATGAAATCTATGGTTGGGGAAAGGGGAATACTATTATATAATTTATTTATGAATACAGTGCCCGAATCAAAAAAGGTCGGAGATGTTGCGACTTGTATAAATAATTTTGTATAAAAGATGGCTGTAGCAATTACACAAACCGCTAACCCTGCCGGAGTCGCAGCTTCTTCAACAGTAGCTACATATACAAGTGTTTCTATCGGTGTAGCGGCAGCTGACCGAATTGTTGCAGTTGTTGTCGGGACAGAACTTGCAGGTGCTAATCCAAGTGCTTGTACCATAGACTCTGGTGGCGGGGCTGTTGCGATGACGGCTGCTACGGGGGGTGACTTTGCGGCGATGCAGACTCAGATATTTTACTTGCGCGTGCCAACGGGAACTACTGCCAATATTGATATTACTTTTTCAGCCGTCAGTCCAGGTAATACCGACAACCATATAGCGGTTTATAATGTGGCAGGTGCTAGCGCTACTTTATCGGCAGAAGGCGGAGACGGAACCACTGATGCTCAAGACAACCTTTTAACTACTGGGTCAACAACAATACCAGCGAGTGGTGGAATGTTAGCTGTTGCTGCTTTTGCCACCGATACGACAGCCAGAACGTGGTCAAATCTTTCAGAAGATATTGATGCTGATGCTGGAGCTTTCAGGTTTACGACTGCTACGTCAACAACAGCAGGAACAGCAACGAGAACTTGTAGTGGAGCGAATAATGAAGACGGTGCACTATCTTATGTGATTTTTAGCGCAGGAGGATCATCGGCCTCAGCATCACTTTCACCAAGTGCTTCTCTTTCTCCATCAAGCTCTGAGTCTCCATCACTCAGTCCTTCAAGTTCTTCATCACCATCACTCTCACCTTCAGCAAGTTTGAGCCCTTCAAGTTCTGAATCTCCATCTTTGTCTCCTTCCGCGTCACTTTCTCCAAGCAGTTCAGCATCTCCTTCACTTTCTCCATCAGCATCTTTATCACCATCTTCTTCAGCAAGCCCGTCGTTATCTCCCTCTGCTTCTTTATCTCCATCCTCATCTTCTTCGCCTTCACTTTCACCAAGTGCTAGTTTAAGTCCTAGTTCATCGGCTAGTCCATCGCTTTCACCGTCGGCATCTCTTTCTCCTTCTTCTTCATCTTCTCCATCACTTAGTCCATCTGCATCTCTATCTCCATCTAGTTCTGAATCACCATCACTCTCTCCAAGTTCTTCTGAAAGTCCATCTCTTTCTCCTTCTTCCTCATCTTCACCTTCTTTGTCTCCTTCCGCTTCACTATCTCCATCATCATCAGAAAGTCCTTCGCTAAGTCCTTCCGCAAGTTTGAGTCCAAGTTCTTCGGCTAGTCCATCTCTTTCACCGAGTGCTTCTTTGTCTCCTTCAAGTTCTGAATCTCCATCACTTAGCCCGTCATCGTCCGATTCTCCATCTCTATCTCCCTCCTCATCAGCCTCGCCATCCCTCTCACCGTCGGCGTCACTTTCACCCTCAAGTTCTGCATCTCCTTCACTCTCTCCATCCGCATCTCTTTCACCATCATCGTCTAGTTCTCCGTCTCTTTCTCCTTCAGCATCTCTTTCTCCCTCATCTTCTTCCTCTCCGTCTCTTTCTCCATCCAGTTCTGACTCGCCCTCATTATCTCCATCCTCGTCTGGCTCTCCATCGTTATCTCCATCTGCCAGCTTAAGTCCTAGTTCATCGGCTAGTCCATCGCTTTCACCGTCGGCGTCGCTTTCACCAAGTTCCTCAGCTTCACCAAGTTTGTCACCGTCTGCCTCGCTTTCACCATCTTCCTCGGCATCTCCTTCATTGAGTCCATCTGCTTCACTTTCTCCAAGCAGTTCTGCTTCACCAAGTTTATCTCCATCTGCTAGCTTAAGTCCTAGTTCTTCGACCTCACCTTCGTTGTCTCCTTCAGCATCACTGTCGCCATCATCATCAGAAAGTCCATCCCTTTCACCTTCAGCATCTCTTTCACCCTCCTCATCGGCATCACCATCTCTAAGTCCTTCGGCCTCTCTCTCGCCAAGCAGTTCAGCGTCACCATCTTTGTCTCCATCGGCCTCTTTATCACCGTCTTCTTCGGCCAGCCCAAGCTTGTCGCCATCCGCTTCACTTTCACCTTCCAGTTCTGAATCTCCATCTTTATCACCATCGGCAAGCTTAAGTCCAAGTTCATCTGCTTCACCCTCGCTTAGTCCATCTGCATCTCTCTCACCATCCTCATCCACCTCGCCATCTTTGAGCCCTTCGGCTTCGTTATCACCATCTAGTTCTGCATCACCATCATTATCTCCATCAGCCTCACTCTCACCATCGGCCTCTGATTCGCCATCACTTAGTCCCTCATCATCCGAATCACCATCCCTCTCTCCATCCTCATCATCCTCACCTTCACTTTCCCCTTCGGCATCTCTCTCGCCTAGTAGTTCCGAATCTCCTTCACTTAGTCCATCTGCATCCCTCTCTCCCTCCTCATCAGCCTCGCCATCACTTAGCCCATCAGCTTCTCTTTCACCAAGTAGCTCCACCTCTCCCTCTCTTTCTCCATCAGCATCTCTTTCTCCGTCGGCCTCTGATTCACCATCACTTTCACCAAGTTCTTCAGAAAGTCCATCTCTCTCACCGAGTGCTTCTTTGTCGCCTAGTAGCTCTGCATCACCTTCGCTATCACCATCAGCGTCACTCTCACCCTCAAATTCTGCATCTCCTTCACTCTCTCCAAGCGCATCACTTTCTCCTTCTAGTTCTGGGTCACCGTCTCTTTCACCGTCAGCATCGCTCTCTCCATCTTCTTCAGCAAGCCCATCTCTTTCACCTTCGTCTTCCGATTCTCCGTCGTTATCTCCATCGGCATCTGATAGTCCTTCACTTAGTCCTTCCGCAAGTTTGAGTCCAAGTTCATCGGCTAGTCCATCGCTGTCTCCTTCAGCAAGTTTAAGCCCTAGCTCATCATCCTCACCCTCACTTTCCCCTTCGGCATCTCTGTCACCTAGTAGTTCCGAATCTCCATCACTTAGCCCGTCATCGTCCGATTCTCCATCTCTATCTCCCTCCTCATCAGAAAGCCCATCGTTATCTCCAAGCGCCTCACTTTCCCCGTCTTCATCTTCTTCACCGTCCCTCAGTCCATCTGCTAGTCTTAGTCCAAGTTCATCGGCTTCTCCATCACTCTCTCCATCTGCTTCACTTTCTCCATCATCTTCTACCTCTCCCTCTCTTTCTCCATCAGCATCTCTTTCTCCGTCGGCCTCTGATTCACCATCACTTTCACCAAGTTCTTCAGAAAGTCCATCCTTATCACCATCATCTTCTGCCAGCCCATCTTTATCTCCATCTAGTTCGGAAAGTCCATCTCTTTCTCCATCGGCATCACTTTCACCGTCCTCATCGGCCTCACCATCACTTTCACCAAGCGCTTCTTTATCCCCATCAGCTTCTGATTCACCATCCATCTCCCCGTCAGCATCACTTTCACCAAGTAGTTCAGCCTCGCCATCTCTCTCACCAAGTGCTTCATTGTCTCCCTCCTCATCCGAGTCCCCATCACTTTCCCCATCATCATCAACATCTCCTTCACTTTCACCGAGTGCCTCAATTTCTCCTAGCAGTTCGTCTTCACCGTCTCTCTCGCCAAGTAGTTCAGCCTCGCCATCTCTCTCACCATCAGCTTCACTTTCCCCATCTACCTCAACGTCGCCATCACTCAGTCCATCCAGTTCGACTTCTTCATCACTCTCACCAAGTGCTTCGTTATCTCCATCTTCTTCCAACTCTCCTTCAGCCAGCCCGTCTATAGCAGTTACTGAACTAAAAACAATAAATGATCTAGGTGAAGCTTCTATAAAAACAGTCAATGGAATTCCAAGAGCGGGAATTAAAGAAGTAAATGGGTTAGATTGGAGTGTCTAGTGTTGCTTTACGTGTGTGATTTATTATAATTAAGATATGTATCAAAAGATTCTCAATTTTATAAAATATAATAATGCATTCACTATTATTATAGGTTTATTGTTTTTTGGTTCTGGAGTTGCTTTTGCCACTAGCCCCGATGTGCGTGAAAGTGTTTATACAAGTTCTGAAACTGTCGTCTCTATTGATAATAGTTTAATTGTTTCAGCTGATTTAGATAATTTTAATTTTAATTTGAGAATAAATTCTATTACCGAGGATGAAAAAAATTATTATGCCACTTATACATATCAAACCTTGGTGGTTGAAAATAGTATTTGGCAAAACAAAGAAATAGAGAAGGTTTTGACTGTGAATAAGGAAGCGCTAGATGGCAAAGATCTCGGACTTTATGTAGCCAAAGAGTTGGGGGAAAATGTGAGCTATGAATTGTCTTACCTAAAAAGAGTAAAGGCGTTGGAAAAAGAAAAAGGGGAGTCCCAAAAGATAGTCACCACAGAATACTCCGGCCTTATTGGAAAATTGCTGGATCCCAAAGAACAGGTGATAGAGGGCTACAGTCCAGTCATACCAGAAGTAGTATTGGAAGAACTTGCCACAGTAGAATCAGATCCAGCATCAGTCATACTTTCTACTCCATACTATGAACCATCAGATAAATCCGCATCTACTCCTACCGAAGAGCATCTTCAAAATGCCCCTCAACAGGAATCACCAACAGAACCTACATCCGAAGAAGTAGTTGAGGAAGGGGTAGGTGATGAGGTCGTTCCCACACCAGCAGAAATGGTTGACGAAGAATTGATTCAAGAAGTGGTAGAGGAGCTATTACCAGAGCCAGAAGTTGTGTCAGAACCGAGTGTAGAAGTTGCTCCAGATTCAACCCCCACAAATGACTCACAACCTTCGCCAGAAGCTCCGCCTTCGTCTGAGACTACGGACGAACACAGTCCGGCGAGCGAGGCCCAGCCTTTGCAAAATGCTACGGCGGGCGAGGCAGAACTTACACCATAAATGAAAAACTTTTGTTTATTTGTTATTTTTTTCACCATGATTTTTGGCGCCAAGCCAGTTTTTTCGGAGGAATCCACTTCTACTAGTTTTAAGATGTTGGACACCGTCATTGCCCCATCTGGATATGCAACTTCAACCAATTTTCAACTTTGGAGCACTATTTCTGAAGTAGCGGTAGGTACCAGTACTTCGGTTTTATACGGCGTTAATGCTGGCTCATTGTATTATCCTTTTGCATCATCTCCGGTAATAGGAGCTACTGCTGGAGATACTCAAGTGGCTCTCTCTTGGACTGCTTCTACAGGATTTTTGGGTTGGACAGCTTCTGGATACAACGTAGCGCAATCTACTACATCAGGTGGTCCTTACTCTTACACATCCTTGGGAAATGTCACTTCTTCTACCAGAACAGGATTATCTAATGGCACAACTTATTATTTTGTGATAGTCGTCAAAGATATTTTTGGAAATAGCATCGCGAGCTCTACTGAAAGTTCGGGTGCTCCAGCCTCTTCTGGTGGAAGCGGGGGAGGTGGTGGTGGCGGAGGAGGTGGAAGTAGTTCACAAGGTTCCACTAAAGTTATTTTAAAAGGGCGCGCCTATCCCAAAGCATCCATCACAATCTTTAAAGATGGTGCCACCGTTGCTACCCCCACAGCAGATGATAATGGTAACTGGCAGTTAGATACCACTGTAGTCGGAGGCATCTATACTTTTTCGGCTTATGCCATAGATGGTGATAACCGAAGGTCGCTCACCACCAGTTTTACGGCTAATATCCCAACCGGCCAAACAACCACTTTATCTGATATTATTATCGCCCCCACCATTGGATCCGATAAATCAGAAGTAAAATCTGGAAATAATATAAAATTTTATGGTTTCGGTTATCCAAAGTCAGACGTCAATGTTGTTATAAATTCCGAGGTCACCTTAGTTGATAAAACATTATCAGACAAATTTGGGTTTTGGACTTATACCTTAAACTCAAAACCCTTGGAGTTGGGGTCGCATACCTCAAAATCTCAAGTGGTAGCACCAGATAGCGTGACCTCACCTTTCTCTGAAAGTTTGGCTTTTAGGGTTGGTGACAAGGATGTCGCTTTTGGTAAAATATCTGCCCCAGCCGGCAGTTGTAATAAAAATGGAGATTTAAATAATGATAAAAAAACAAATATTATAGATTTTTCTATACTCTTATTCTTTTGGAATCAAAAAATACCAAAAAATCCTTGCGCCGATGTAAACAAGGACGGAGCAGTTAATATTTTTGACTTCTCTATTATGCTCTTCTGGTGGAATGGATAGTTTAGTATTACAATTATAATACTATGTGGAAGTTAATTTTAGAATCTCCTTTTTTGCATCGTAGAGAGATTATTGTAATAACAACCAGCCTTTTAGTATTCACTATTGTTTTGTTATTTTCAAATCAGCTCATAACTTTTTGGAGCAACTTTGTAATTGGAGAGCAGATGTCTCAAGTTGAAGAAGGAATACAAAAAGAACTTAAAAATACTGCTGAGGAACGAGGACAAATCATTGCTTCCGAGACATTGGTCGGGGCCCTTAAAAGAAATAGCCCACTGGAACTCTTGGCAATTGCCCAAACTGAAGCAAAAAAAAGAAATTTACATTTTGTTGTCATCACCGATAAAGACGGATTTGTGCTTGCTCGCTCTCATCTACCAACCCAGACGGGAGACAACTTTTTTCTAACGAGTGCTTACGGCAGAATAATAGCCGAAGACGAGACTAAAGCTGTAACCGCAGTTGAACGGGGCCCCCGAGTTTATTTAATTTTTGTAAGTTCTTCACAGATTTTTGATAAAGGCGTGGCCATTGGAGGTCTCACTATCGGCCATTCACTCAACGATTCATATGCCACCAGTTTCCAACAAAAATATTTAAACACAGGAGAACAGATCGTCTTCTACACACCCAGTGAAGGCATATTTGGTGACAGTTTTAACAATAAAGAAAAGACCGGACTTATCAGTACTTATTTTTCTCTAGGCCCTGATTTAACCACCCCAAATCTTGCGGGACTTTCAAAGGAAATAAAAATCAATGGCAATTATTACGCCATTCGCCACATAGTCTTTCCCGGTATTGAAAAAAGTCCTGGTGGCGCATTTGTCTTCTTCCCAGTCAATCACAAATTATATAGTCTTTTTTGGGCGAGTAGTATAACTCTTTCACTTTTTATTTTTTATTTTATAACCCTCTTTTTATTAAAGTTTTTGGGACATCACAAAAATCGTCTGCCAATTTTATTATTTATAGGTCTCGTCTTATTCATTACGACATATTTTATAGGTTTCATTAAACTAGACCATGGAGCCACAGAGCTCAAGAAATTGCCTTATCTCATTTATAACTCTACTATGAAATTTGAGCCAGAATCAGATGTGATTAGCCAATCTTCAGAAAAAACAATAGCAATCAATGTATACACCGGCGGTGAAGCAATCAATGCTGTCAGCGTAAGAGTTAAATATGATCCCGAAACAGTTTCAATTCTTGATATTTTAACGATAAACTCATTTTGTGACCCATCTCTTTTCTTAGAAAAAGATATAGATGAAGAAAATGGGGAGATCAAAATCACCTGTGGAATTTCTAATCCTGGATTTTTTGATACAGTCGGCACCGTAGCGGAAATTTTGCTACAACCTTTGGACTTAAAACCAATTTCCCTTGAATTTACGGCTGGGTCACAAGTCTTGGCAAATGATGGTCTAGGTACAGATGTTCTCCGTACAGTCACCAATGGTTATTATCAGGTTGTTCGTCAAAAATTTGCCGAGAGTAATATTCAAAATCCAATTCCTATATTTTCCCCTAGTCACCCCAATAGTAATCGTTGGTATAAGAATAAAAATATTAGACTGTTGTGGCCCAAGCTCGGTGGCAGTACCTACTATTATAGTTTGAGTCGTGGCCCCAAGACAGAGGTAGGGGATAAAACCCTGAAAACGACGAGTAATGAGCTTAATACTTCCGTAGACGACGGTGTATATTACTTTAACCTTCAAGCTAAAGATGCAACAAATAAATCTGGACCAGTTTCTAACTTCAAAATAATGGTGGACACTACTCCGCCACTTGCGCCAAAGATTAAAGCAAGTAATGAAATAATAAAAGAGGGGGATACAGTAAGATTTGACTTCACCTCAGAAGACGTGTTGAGTGGTCTACAATCAGGATTTTATGTGAAAATGAATAAAGGCATTTTCTTGCCAGTTAAACCGCCTTTTTATGTCCCATTTTTAGAGTCCGGAGAATATCCTATTGTTGTCAGAGTATTTGATAAGGCCAACAACTTTAGTGACAACAGTATAGTCATTCAAGTTGAGGATTAGTAATATAGATATAATATGTAGTATAATTATTTAATAAAATGACCCTGATTAAAAAATACACCACTATAAGTTTTTTCTGTTCTTTGTTTTTAGTATTTTTTGTTGTTCCAAATTCACTCCAAGCGGAGTCCGTGTCTTTGAGTAGCACTAAGACGAGCTATGCGGTAGGTGACAGCATATTGGTAACTGCTTCGGTTCAAACCGGTGGACAACAGATCAACACCGCGGAAGGACAAGTTAACTTTCCTCCCAATTTGATGTCTGTTTCTGATGTTAGATATGGCAACTCTATTATCTCATTGTGGGTGCTAAAACCAAGTGCTAATAACTCTCTGGGAGAGATCAATTTTACCGGGGGAGTACCGGGAGGCTTTAGCGGTAATACTGGGAACCTTTTTACTTTTATTGTTAAACCAAAAAAAGAAGGGGTACTAACCATCAATTTGAAAGATGTCCATATTCTCTTAAATGACGGTAGTGGGGGAGAGCTCTTGGGATTAAAGATGATACCTCTCACTTTAAACATAACTGCAGCCAAAACAGTAACGGAAGTCCCCGCCAAAGATACTCCCGTAGAAATAGCAGAGGGATCTATAATCTCGCCAGACAAAGTGCCTCCTGAAAATTTCGCGCCAATGGTTAGCCACCACGACTCTATCGCCAACGATTCTTACTTTGTCGCTTTTTCAGCGGTAGATAAGGATTCTGGAGTATCCAAATACGAAGTCCGTGAAGTGCCAAAAATAATTGGGCTTTTAACAGATAGATTTTCCACCCCATGGGTTGAAGCCAAAAGTCCTTATGTCTTATCTTTTCAATCTTGGGGCAGTTTAGTTGAAGTCAGAGCCATAGATGGAGCAAACAACAGTACAATCTCTAGCGCAAACAAACCTTTCGGAACAACCATCACTATTATATTTGTTATAATATTAATACTATTTTCTGTAATGCTAACTTGCAAATTTACAAAAAATAGTTATACACATATAAAATAAAAACGCAAAATGAATTTACTGAAGAATCATTTTACAATATTTATATTTTTATGTCTTTTCGTGCCTCTATCGGCAACGGCTCAAGGTATTTTATCTCTATCACCATCTACAGGAAGCTATCGTGTTGGTGAGTCTTTTTCTGTTATTGTAAATCTAAATACTGGAGGGGAGTCCGTCAATGCCAGTACGGGGCAGATTAATTTTGATAATTCCAAACTTCAAGTTGTCAGTTTGGGTTATTCACAGTCCATATTTAGTCTTTGGACAGATAATCCATCTTTTTCAAATCCGGCCGGCACCATCAATTTTTCTGGAGGAGTTCCAAGTCCAGGTTTTACCGGAGCTTCAGGCAGTATCCTCCGGATAACCTTCAAAGGGAAGGCTTCCGGTCAAGCGCCAGTAAACTTCCTATCCGGATCAGTCTTGGCCAATGACGGCCAAGGCACAAATATAGCAGATGGCTTAAAAGGAGCTCTCTATGCTATTACCCCATTGGATTCTTCTTCTGAAGCTACCACTATCACCAATCTCAAATCAGAATCTACCAAAGGGGCAGAGAGACCAATCACCACGCCCATAATTACAAAATGGTCTAAACAATTAAATGAAAATGATGCTTTAACTATAGAAGGTCTCGGATACCCCTTGGCCAAAATATCTGTAATTATTCAGAAAGACACAGAAGAATTGACAAGTGGCTACACCTTTTCTGGTTTTGATGGGAAATTCAGATTTACATACGCGGATAAGGTGAAGACTGGATATTATAATGTTTGGGCTCGAAACATAGCGGAAGATGGAAATCAAAGCGGCCTTTCTGATCCAGTTACCACAGAAGTAATCGCTCCAACATTTATTAAAGTGGGGAGTTTCGTTATTAACTATTCTACAATCATAATTGCTCTTGTATTACTCTTGTTATTTATAATATCCCTTTTGCTTTTAGTATGGTTCTTTTATAAAAAAACAAAGAAACAACAAGGAATTGAGATATCTGAAGCTGGGCAAACTCTCGAAAAATCTTTTAAACTTCTCTGTAGTGACATAGATGAACACATTGCTAAACTAAAAAAGGCTAGGGTCGAACGAAACCTAACATCAGAAGAAATAGATTTTCTAGAGCAGTTTGAAGAAGAACTCTCTCAGGCCAAAGGGGTTATCGCCAAAGAAATACGAGATATCTCAAATTAAAAATTATTTGATCACTCGACTGCACCAAAGTAGGAAAAGGCAATCCACATCTAATGTTAAAGCTAGCAGACTTAACAAATAAAACGATCGTTTAATTTGTTAAGTCTGTGTGACAGGTGATATAATTGCATATTATGAGTCTTGTAATGGAAATACTAGAAGACCTTTGGAACACTCATTTGAGTTATAAAGGAATGCGAGTAAATTTACTTGGGATACCAAAACCATTTGAGCACAATAAAAATTCCTTTCATAGTACCATGTCTAGATTACGAAAAAATGGACTGGTAGAAATAAAATCGGGGAAATGGATTCTCACCAAAGAAGGTAAGGAATATTGTGAAAATAAAAGAAAATTATCGCTAAAATTCCATTCACCATTTATTCTCAACGCTCCAAAAAATCTTTTACTTATGTTTGATATCCCCGAATCAAGAAAAGCTGAGAGAAATTGGCTCAGATGGCATCTCCGAGAATTTCAATATTCTATGATTCAAAAAAGTGTTTGGGTCGGCCCAAGCCCTTTACCTAAAAAATTTGGTGCTCATTTAAAAGAGATGGATTTGTATACTTACATAAAAACATTCAAATTGGCAAAACCTTATCAAATTAGCAAAAGATAAGTATTCCAAATTTCGCTACTTAACAAATTAAACGATCGTTTAATTTGTTAAGTGTTTGAAACGAAATTAATAGCAACTATAAATTAATTTGTAAACTATTGAATCAACGCTTCTATACCATCCCAGAGACCGTCACCATCAGTATCGCGGATTTTTGGATTTGTTTGGGTGCAAGTTTGCCCTTCTTTGACCGCTAGACATTCTTCATCATAATCCGCTATACCGTCCTTATCTTTATCTTCCGTATAACGAACAATCCTATCATTTAATTCTTCTTGGGACGCAGTGCCCTTGTTTACAATAACACCTTTAAAAGGGCTAAAGCTCAACATTTTTAAGTTTTTATTTTCATCTCTCACAAAAAATATGATGGATCTATCGCGACCAATAATACTATCATCTTCTCTTGTTTTAAAATCAGTTGCTAAAATAATTTGTTTGCTATCTTCCCAGACATTTACAAAATCTTCCTTTTTTAAAACATTGCCGTATTCCCAAGCTAGATTCATTCTCGCCTTGCAATCAATAGTGGTTTTGGGATCTTCGCAAACAGAAGCTACTTTATAAACAACACCCCTCACACCTTCCAAATTTTGGTCTTTGTTATACCCCAAATATTTTTGGAAAACAGCCCAAGCCAAATCTTTGGGATCATTGGAGAAGGGCAGAGTTTGCCCCGGCAGTTCTGGTTTGATTTGGATACCAGTATGTAAACCGCCCTCCTCCACTTTTGGAGTAGAAGTTGCCGTTTGGGAATAATTGCTTCTAGACTTAGAAATAAAGAAGGTTAAAGCACCCGCTATTATCACTAAAACTATAATTAACAATGCTTTTTTAGTATTCATGTGAGGTTGCATAATGATTTGAAAGCTCTTTTATAAGCCCCGGTCCATTATAAATCATACCGGTTATTAAAGCCACCAAGTCCGATCCAGCCTCAAATTTTGAAATCATATCTTTGGAAGAGAACACTCCACCACAACCAATAATAGTAAACCTATTACCATAAGTAACCTTGGTTTTTTTGATTAATTCGTTTGAAATTTCAAAACACGGCTTGCCACTTAAACCACCCCCAAATTTTTTTGGTACTTCTATTTTAAAATCTAAGGAATTATAATCTTTGTTTAAATTCCCTATAACTACTCCTTTGATATTTTCAAATTTTTCTATTATTTTGAGCAAGTTATCAAACTCTGGCCACTCCAAATTTATAGGCATTTTTATATAAATCGGTTTGTGACATTTGATAGAAGAAATTTTCGAAAGCAATAGCGAAAGTAACGCTGGATTAGTGAAAGTTCCTCCAGTAAAAGAATTCGGGCAAGAAATATTTAGAGTATAATAGTCGCCAACATCTTCTTCGTTTAATCTCTTAAAACTATAAAAATAGTCTAGAACGCCCTCTTCTACTGCCGAGGCTTTTTCATCATTGGTTCGAGCAATAGAAATGCCGATTACAAAATCATTTCTCCTTTTATAATTTTTAAGTCGCTTGATAATTTCATCCACTCCATCATTACACAGTCCCTTATTGACGATAATACTCTGTGATTTTGGAAGCCGAGTCAAACGAGGTTTTTTGTTTCCCAGACAAGCTCTGGCGGTAATAGAACCTACCTCCACACCTCCAAAAGATATTTCTGGCAAAATGTTTAAGAGCTTACCGTTGTAATCAAAACCGGCCGAAAGTATAAAGGGGGTCCGATAGGTTAAACCGTCAATCGTTTTTGAAATATCTCTGCCTTTGTATTTATAAAAAAGGGCAACTAATTTTCTTAGGACAAAACTTTTTCCCAAAAAAGGACCTAAAAAAACAATTAGATTATGCACTTTTTCTGGATCAAACTTAAAAAGTATGGGTTTTAAAACTTTTTGATAAAACATAGATAAAACATAGATTGGATGATGATTATAGTATAATTAAAAAATGACAAAAGACCAGATAACCTCTCTGATAAAAAAACTAAACACTCCCAAAAAAGTGCAAGATTTTTTGGACAAAATACCTTTCAATTTTGAAGAAGGGAGGGAGACTTATATGTCACCTTCAAAAATGTTCCAAAACAAAAAAGCCCATTGTTTTGAGGGGGCTATTTTTGCCTGCTTTTGTTTACAACGCCACAAAATAGAAAACTATCTTTTGGATTTAAAAGTTAAAGATTTAAAAAAAGACAGCGACCACACTCTCTGTATTTTCAAGATCAATGGGTTTTGGGGAGCGATAAGTAAGACCAACCATTCTGTACTGCGTTTTCGCGATCCGATTTATAAAAATGTTCGCGAACTGGCGATGTCTTTCTTTCATGAATATTTTTTGGACTCGGGAGAAAAAACTTTATCATCTTTCTCAAAACCATTTGATATTTGGAAAAAATTTGGGACTTCGTGGA
Organism: Candidatus Zambryskibacteria bacterium RIFCSPLOWO2_01_FULL_39_39; assembly: GCA_001823925.1. Classification (GTDB taxonomy): domain Bacteria; phylum Patescibacteriota; class Minisyncoccia; order Phycocordibacterales; family WO2-35-19; genus WO2-35-19. The sequence continues at coordinate 86,121 of MHWB01000009.1, read as the reverse complement.
TAACAGAGGCTGAGGATTTGGATAAAATAGCCGAAGCACTTGATAAATCGCCACATATAAATTTCATACCTAAAAAAAATATAAAATTCATAAGGCCTGCTGGTAAAATAGAAGTGAGGGGAGCCGCTATAAAGGAGTGGTAGAAAACCAAAAATAATGATAAAATTGTTAAATGAAAAATAAAATAACATTTTGGCTAGGGGTAATAGCGGTAGTAGTTGTAGGCATACTTGTTTATGTTTACGGGAGTAAGTCAGCAACTCCGATAGTAGCGGAGGACGGCAAAATAAACGGTAACTATACGATTGAAAGCATTATGAAATTGGGCAAGCCCTACATCTGTACTTTTGAAAAATCAGACGGTATCTCTAAAATCGCCGGAGTGGTACATACCGATGGATCAAAAATTTATGAAGAATTTAGGATAAGGACTGATGCTTCCGAAGCAAAAGAATTTAATAGCTTTCTAATAATAAAAGATGAGGAAGCTTTTATTTGGACGAGTCTACAAAATATAGGCTACAAATCTTCTGTGGCAAAAAGTGCTTCTAGAAATGCTTCCCCTCAAGAACAAGCTCAAATCATAGGCACCAAAGATGAAATGTCATACAAATGTGAAATTTGGCCAGAAGTAGACAACACTATTTTTGAGCCTCCGACTTGGGTAAAATTTTCAGAATTAAATAATTAAATATCCACAGTTTTTGCTCGCTTGACTTTTCTTTTTAGTAATATAGTATTTTTCTAGAAGCAGTTATACCACCAGAATTGGAGCAACAATCAGATGGTTCGAACTCGAATACTTCCGAAGACTAAGAGAGCCTGTCCAAAAATGGCTCACAGCGAAGGAAGAAGCCATCGAAAAAGTAGGAGAAAGTGGTCTCTTACCAAAAGGAGACTACAACATCCGCAGGAGAAAGCGGTTATCTACTGTTAGCTTGGTGGGAATAGGGGTCAGATTTGGCCGCTGTGTGAGTTTTCCACAGTGGCCTTTTGCTTGCTTTATTTTTAAATAGGGTGTATAAAATTAAAAGTTGTACAAACCTCCCCCGAGGTAAAATGAACAAGGAGAAATCAATGAAGGTTCCCACAAAGAGCCAAATGTGGACACCCCCAAGTGCTTGGGGCTTGCGACCAGGACCACCATCCTGTTATGCAGAAAGGTCACCCGACCTACGTCCACCTCTCGCTCCACCTATCGCGAAGAAGGCCCAACCGGCCCAAACGAAAAACGGAGGTAGCCCGAAGTTGCAGTAATTCGCTTTCATGCTTCAGGGGTCTTTTACCGGTTATGGACCGGCTTCCCGCGCCAGGCGACTGTCGCGGGGAGTTTTTTATTTATAATGTTATAATTCTTTTATGGAAAAGTATCAAAACTCTAAGTTTATTTTTGTAGTCGGCATAGGAGGCTCTGACTTGGCCTCAAAAGCGGTTTGGAATGCCTTAACCTTACACAAAAAAGATGTAGAGAAAAAAATATTTTTCCTAGAATCCCCAGATGTAAACGAATACGACAAGCTAAAAAATCTTGTTCAAACAGAAATAGCAAATTTAGAAGATGTTATCTTAATCGCTGTGAGCAAATCAGGCAAAACCATGGAGACATTGGAGTCTTTCCGCAAAACATTTGATATTTTATCTGAAAAGTTCGGAGCATCCACAAATGAAAGAGTAGTAGTTATCTCCTCCAAAAACTCTCAACTTTGGAACCTGGCCGAAGAAAAGGGGATAGAAAAATTACCTTGGGAAGGGGAAACCGGTGGCCGTTTTAGCGCTTTTACTACCCCCCATATCACCATCCTTTCTATTGCTGGGCTAGACGCCAATGCTTTTGTGGAAGGTGGCAAAGAAATGGCGAAAGAATGCGAAGATGAGACTGTAAACAATAAGTCGCTTATTTTAGCTAAAAATATTTTTGATAATTATAAAAAAGGAGTAGAGATATTGGATTTTTTTATTTTCAATTCAGAGCTTGAAGATTTGGGAAAATGGTGTAGGCAACTCATCGCCGAAAGTCTCTCTACGTTGACTCCTACCGTATCCATAGGTCCCACCGACTTGCATTCGATGTTAGAGCTTTATTTGGGTGGCCCCAAAAATAGGTTTACAATATTTCTAATGTCGCTTAAAGAAATTGGCAATAGTATAAATGAATCAACTTATGAAAAGACTGTACGAGCATACGAAGAGGCGACACTACCGTTTGAAAAATATGAGATGCCTGAAATAAATGAAAGAGAGTTGGGTAAATTTATGGCCCTTATGATAGAAGTCACACTTTCTCTGGCAGAAATGCTCCAAATAAACCCTTATGATCAACCAAGAGTAGAGGAATACAAAGAAAAATTAATTTAAAAAAAATTATGTATATCTTATTTGACATTGGAGCGACAAAAACAAGAATGGCCTATTCAATAAATGGGGAAATCTTTGAAACCCCTGAAGTTTTTGAAACCCCAAAAAATTATGAAGATGGTTTTAAATTATTTAGCGAAAAAGTAAACAAACTAAGGAGTGGCAGAGAAATCAAAAAAATAATCGGTGGCATGAGTCGCAGTATCTCCGGATGGACTGAAGGAAAATTTAAAGACGATCTCCAAAAAGCTTTTGGGGCAGATATCTTCATAGAAAATGATGCCGCAATGGTAGGGCTTGGTGAGGCTAGTTGGGGAGCGGGCAAGGGTTTCAATATAGTAGCCTACATCACCGTTTCCACCGGTGTTGGAGGTGCTAGAATTGTAAATAGCAAAATAGATGAGAAAGCGATTGGCTTTGAACCGGGAAATCAAATTATAGATATGAATAGCAAAAAAACTTTGGAAGAAATGATCTCTGGCAAAGCTTTGAAAGAGCGGACGGGTAAGAACCCAAAAGAAATACACGACGAAAATGTCTGGGACGAACACGCAAAAATGTTGGCTGTCGGTTTAAATAATATAATTGTAGAATGGTCACCAAATTGTGTAGTCTTGGGTGGCTCAATGATTACCGGTGACCCCGCTATCCCTCTAGATAAAACAGAAAGGTATCTCAGAGAGATTCTCAAAATCTTCCCTGAAATTCCGACTATTAGAAAAGTTGAGCTCGGAGATTTTGGCGGTCTCTACGGTGCTCTGGCATATTTAAAAAATTTGAAATAAAAAGAGGAGAAGATGGTCTTTCCACACTTCTCCAAATATTCTGCGCACTACTTTTTTGATCCGATCGTGATCCTTTGACACTTGTCAGGCACAATTACCAACTCATAATCAGGATCAAGCCATATTTCATTAATATAGGAAACGATCTGCTCCAGAGAGACCACGAAAGAGAATACTCCAAGCTTGTTGTTTTCTGATCCTATATGGCTTTGCCTGAATCCATTCTTTGTCGCGTCGCAACCTTGAAGCAGACTTTCCCTTATCCACACAAAAGACATCGTAGTACTCCTGAAACAACCCAAGTATTTTAAGTACATTAAAGTTATCAAATAGTATATGCCAAGCCTTATGCTTAAAATGAGGAACGTAAGAAATATTTTTCCTTATGCTTTCACCACCAAGACTAACCGGTCTGCGATGATGTCTTGTCTGGTTGCTTGGCCCACCCTTAAAACTGTTGGACTTCTTGTTTCTTGATGTCGTAAAGACCTCCTATTCTGTATTCAGCATACTCCTCAATATTTAAATTACAAACTCAAGTTTTTTGACTAAAACTTTTACCAACTACAATGCCGATAACTGCCCCAATGATTGCTCCCGCTATAAACTCTGAAAACCAGTGAATATCAAAAGAGACGCCAATGCCTATATATAGCGCGTAAACAAAAGAGAGAAATCTCACAATTTTATTTTTCGGGTAGAGAGTGATGAGTGCAAACGCCATAGCGAAAGCTACAGTAGTGTGAGATGACGGCCAGCCCCAAAAAATTCCTTCTTTAAAAAAACCAAAATTAAATTGATTGCTTATATCCACGACTATTGTGTGAGGTGGAGGGATACGCCCAGTAAGAGCTTTATAAGAAGAAGAGATAAGATAGCCCACAAGCGCCGCTTGACCAAGCACCCAAGCAAGCATTTCTATTTTTTTATCTCTCCTAAGTCGACCAATTAGAAGTATCAAAAGTGGACCAATTATCGGCAATATACCACCCACAATAATGGCGGGAAAAAATAAGTTGTTGAAAGAGTAAGCTCTGGTAGAAGAGAAGTAGTACCAATCAAATCCAGAGATGACTAATACAGCGGTGAGGACCCAAGCAAGCAAATGTAAACTAAAATTTCTACCCCTAAAGCTGTTAAAAATATTCTTCGGTAAAGAAAAAATAAAATATTTCACCCTATATATCCTATCATAAAATGCTTTTTTATTTTTATATCGATCGACAAATAATCTGACTTCTTGAGCAGGGTATAAAAAATAGTGCTCATCCAAAGATAGGCACTATTTTGTTAATCTGATAGAAATTCCAGATCGATACTATGGAAAATATCACTATGATTCCACATCTCAAATATAATGATCGCTTTTTGTGTCCATAGTAATAGACATATGCAATCATAATTTTTGTGATAGCCAAACCTCCAATCAATCCAAACATAGACATCAGTATCTTTGTAATGAATACGGCTTCAACTCCTCCGAGATATACTATCCCTATGTATGTAGTGACACAGTCTATTATCTGAGTGATGACGAAAAGGACTAACAAAAACATCTCTCTCACCCCTTTCTTGCAAGAAGATACAATATTTAGAATAACTCGTCAATTTGCTATTTATTTAAAATATGATTAAATTTAGCTTTCTTTTTGTCAGAATTTTAATTACACTTTCGATATGGCATGGGAAGATAGACCACAAATAATTAAAGACGTTGGGTTTGATTTCTCTTGGGACTCCAAAAAAGTTTGGGCTTTGGATATACCCGCGGAAGAAATGGATATGCAGAATCTGATCTGGCATTTTGATATTCCGTTCTGGGAAGTGGAAGATACTGACGACTATAACCTCAAACCATGGGAAGTAATTGATGAGCCAGATAAGCACTCTGTTCATTACAAAAAAATCCAAAAAGCCGATCTCAAATATCCGATTGATATTATGGAAAACAAGGGCAGGTGGCTTATTCTCGATGGTTTGCATCGGCTTGTAAAAGCCCATATGCAAGGACTCAAAAAAGTAATGGTCCGTAAAATACCAAGAGAGAAAATTCCAGAAATTTCAAAAAAATGAAAACTTGGACGCTTAGATTTAGGGCAGTAGATAAGAAAAACTTCGATGAATTAAGAAGTGGCATCAAAGCCGTGGAAACCCGGGCTGCCACAATAAAATATCAGCCAATCGAAAAAGGAGATACCTTGATTTTTGTCTGTGGCAAAGACAAGTTTTCAAAAACAATCAGCAAGAAGACTCATTTCAAAAGCATTGATGCAATGTTCAGAAAAATTCCGTATAAGAAAATAATGCCGGACCTTAGCTCAAAAGAAGAAGCAAAGAAGAGATATTATTCTTACCCAAATTACAAAGAAAAAATCAAAGAATTCGGTCTGCTGGCTTTTGAATTGAAATGAGAGTAAATTGACCCAAGAACAATATGACTACTTTATACGAAGAAATCAAAGCGGTGATCGATCCAAAGCTCTGTAATGAGCAGATCTCTCAATACTGGCTCGAGCGGCTGGAGAAAGGAGATTTAACCAGGGACGATGGCAATGTGAGCCACTTCTGCTGTTACTTTCTGCCTTATGACCCAGCCACACAAGAAGTGTTCATTGTTCACCATAAGAAGTCAGGCCTTTGGCTATTCCCGGGTGGACATATAGATAAAGGCGAGCCACTCATGAGGACACTGAATCGAGAGATCGAGGAGGAGCTTGGAGTTAAGGATAGAATCAAAGAAGAAATCAGACCTTTCCTCCTCACCATTACGCCCATCGAAAACCGAGTTCAGTCCTGCAAAGAGCATATGGATATCTGGTATCGCTTCTCGACAGACGGATCAGAGTTCAATGTAGATCCAAAAGAATTTCACGCCACCAGGTGGACCAGTATCGAAGGAGCCAGAGAGCTCATGACTGATCCTCCAAATCTGGAGGCCTTAAGAAAAACTGAGGAATTTTTCTCCTCTTAGAACGCCGAGACCTCTCGGCTTTTTTTTACATCATTCACCGTGTAGTGCGTAAAATAAGGACATTTTGTGTTATAAATATAAGTAATAATGAAAAAGGTAGATAAGAAAATAAAGAATAATATCGTTATATATCAAGCAAAATCTGGAGCAATAGAGCTCAAGGGTGATTTTGGCAAGGAAACAATTTGGGCCACACAAGCGCAAATAGTGCGGCTTTTTGATGTTGATCAATCTGTGATCTCAAGACATATAAACAATATTTTTAAAGACAAGGAGATTGATCCAAAAAGCAATATGCAAAAAATGCATAATGCAAATTCCGATAAACCCGTTATTTTATACTCACTGGATGTTATTTTGGGAGTAGGGTATAGAGCAAATTCTAAAGTGGCAATAGAATTTCGTAAATGGGCTACCAAAACTTTGCGGGGTTATATCGTAGACGGATACGCAATTAACAGAAATCGTATTGCCAAAAACTACGAGCAATTTTTGAGCGTAGTTGAAGATATAAAAAAGCTTCTTCCATCTGGATCTGCGACTGACTCAAAAGATGTTGTTGAGCTTGTTTCTCTTTTTGCCGATACGTGGCTCTCGCTCGATGCTTATGACAAAGAACTTCTACCAAAAGGGAAATTAACCAAGAAAAAAGTTGGTCTTACTGCCGAAAAAATCTCCGACAGCCTAAGAGAGCTGAAGCGAAATCTTTTAGAAAAAGAAGAGGCGAATGATATATTCGGGACTGAAAGAAACCAGGGGAGTGTCTCCGGTATTATAGGCAATGTGATGCAATCATTTGGTGGTAAAGAAGTTTACCCAACTGCTGAAGAAAAAGCGGCACATCTTTTGTATTTCATGGTAAAAAATCATCCATTTATTGATGGTAACAAAAGAAGCGGAGCTTTTGCTTTTGTTTGGTTTTTACAACAAGCAAAAATTTTGGACGTTTCCAAACTAACTCCGTCAGCTTTAACCGCGCTTACAATCATGGTAGCCGAAAGTGATCCATCTCATAAAGAAAAAGTGGTTAAGCTTATTTTGAATTTAATTTCTAGAAAATAAATTGCGAGCGGCTTTCTTTTTGTGGAAAAATTTTTGAAAGAATTATAAAAATTCGTAGTGGTTTTGTATTCAGGAGTTTTATAAAAGGACATTTTTATATAAACAAAAATCCGCCCTCCAACGGATCTTGTCCATTGTGGGCGGTTGGTTATCGCATACTTACGTATCGGTTGTCAGTGCAACAGAGGAACAGAATTTGCTTTTGATCCATCCCTCTTTTCTTGAGTTCTTCACGGAACGCCTTGTATGGAAATACGCCATCGAGATCCATAAGATCCTTCAGACGAACTTCCTCGTGCCTGAGGAGTTTGTTGGCGGTCTCGATTTGCTTGTCAAAACGGTGCGCGTTGTACTCCTGAACATGTTGGCATCCAATCAGCGTCAGGATGATACATATCACACATAACTGAAAAGTGTGTCTCATTCTATTCCTCTCCAAAGAACATGGATTTTACTCCCATCAAAATATTCTTCGTAAAGAAAACTTTGATGGAAGGACCAACACGACTTGGTGTTGGTCCCGGGAGGAGTTTAGCGAGCCCTGATGGCCCACCGAGTATCGTTCTCGTAGCAACCCTTGTGGTAGCCAACCGCGAGAAACGACTCGATCGGGACGAAGCACTGACCGTCCCACGCCGGCATGATGCAGTGATACATCACATGTTCCTTGGTGGGGTTTTGATTCGAGATCACGATCGGCTCTTCGTCTAGCTTGATCTTGGTGCCCATGATTGAAGGATTGTATCCTTGATTGTGAGACTCCATGAATCGTTCGACCTCAACCATGAGCATTTCTTCTCCTGGAATGAGGTCTTCTCTGGTGGGCGGACGGTATCCGTGCGCACGCATCAGTTGATTGAACTGCGTCATTCTCTCCTCAACGGAGAGACGTTGTGTCATTACCATTATCTTCTTCTCCTCTTCAGATTTAATTTCGAAAGAACAGGGATATATTTCACTCCCACCGCAACACTCAAATTTTGAATCCTTCGATTTAACTCAGGATAAAGTGCTCTGGTGAGAGGGTCAGCACGACGTGGTGCTGACCCAAAGGTACTACTTGCTTGCGCCGACAGATTGCTCTTCCTCAACCTCGCGGTATCGGAGAGTAGTGCCATCGGGACCAACCGAGAAAGTGAACTCTTCGGCTTCGATACCTTGGAGTCGCACCATGTTCGGCTGGCCATTGTTCGAGCGTTTGAACTCGAACGTAATCACACCGTCAGGTTGTAGAGTAGTAGGTGTGTCCTTGGTACGGACGAACTCACCACTCACCGGGGCCGGAGCTTCAGCAACAGGTGCTGGAACTGGTGCTACCGGAGCGGGGGCCGGTTCGGGAACAGGCTGTGCCGGAACAGCAACAGGTGCTGGATCTGCTTCAAACCGGAATTCCGGTCCTGGCAGATACCGACTGATACCGCCGTAGCGCAGATCGTTACCGCATCCCTGCAACATGTACAGTGTTTCGGTGTGACCGTCAGAAAAGCGGACTTCCGCTTGGTATGCACGGTCGCTATTGAGACGTCGCGGAACTGAACGACCATCTGCATAACGAACAGTCATGTTGCCCCAGATCCGGCCGGCAGTTCGACGAATAATCGTGAACTGCTGGTAGACATTTTGACCTAACGATTGCTCCTGAGTGTAACCAGCGGTACGAGCCGCAACCCTTTGAATCGCGGTTGTCGCTGTCGCTTCGGTTACTCCGCCCGGAACCATCGCTGGTCTCGAGTTTACCGGATCTCGTGTGAGCATCCGATAGATGAGCCATGCAGCGATGATCAGAGCGATTGCGAGAGCCAGCGGCCACCAAACCCATGCAGGAGTTGTGGCAACATGGTAGATCTTCGCTTCCGGTTGAGGCAGACGAAGTTGTTCGATCGGAGTCATTGTGGCAGTGATGCCAATTTTCTCCAAACCGTACAACTTTTCGCCGGGCCGAACCATCACATAGACGATCCCTTCCTTCTGGAAACGACGACCTGGTTCTTGAAGGAACGGGTTGTCCTTGTAGATTTGTTCCCACAGCTTTGCATCGTCAAGATGCGCACCGGCGAGATTCCAAAGGTTGTCGCCCTTCTGAACCACGTAGGTATCTTCCTGTGCCACGAGATTGCCGAAGCAACCGAGAAGTAGCACAAGAGTGATCATGCAAACGAACATGCGATTCATGTCGTTCCTTTCTATTTCAAACAAGCAATTTTACCGATTTCTGCATCTACCAACCCCTCGGGTCAGTACCAATGCATACACCGATAATCTGCCATTGAGTATAGCAAATTACACCTTAAAAGTCAATAGGTGTAAAGGGTAAGCAAAATAAGGGTATTTTGTGGTATAAATATGGAATGGCGAATATTACTGTAGGAATTGTCGGGCTTCCAAACGTGGGCAAATCCACGCTCTTTAATGCACTTACAAAAAAGAGTGTGCCCGCAGAGAACTACCCATTTTGTACTATAGACCCGAGTGTAGGAATTGTTCCTGTGCCAGATGAACGGCTTGAAAGACTAAATGAATTTTCAAAATCTGCAAAAAAAATTTCCGCAGTAATAGAATTTACAGACATCGCAGGACTGGTAAAAGGTGCATCCGAAGGGGAGGGCTTGGGTAATAAATTTCTCTCTCATATAAGAGAAGTGGATGCGATAGTTGAGATGGTAAGAGTATTTGAAGATAAAGATATAATCCACGTGCATAACAAAATAGACCCACTTGGAGATATTGAGACAATAAATCTTGAGCTTATCTTGGCTGATATGCAAACAGTTATAAAGAGAAGAGAAGGGTTAGTAAAAGATGTCAGAGCCGGCAAGAAAGAAGCTATAAGTGAGGACGAGGAATTAAAAGAAGCTCAAAAAATATTAGAAGCAGGAAAACTTCTTGGCCCAACTTTCAAACTTTCTAACTTGCGCCTTTTGACTCAAAAACCCATTCTTTATGTACTCAACACTTCAGAAGCGGCATCGAGAAATATTACAGAAATAAAAGATAAGATACCCGGACCTTACGTAGTCGTAGATCCAATTTTTGAAAAAGGTTTTGATGAGCTCATAAGAAAGAGCTATGAAATATTGGACCTTATAACTTTCTTTACAACAGGAGAAGACGAGACTAGGGGCTGGACAACTCCACGCGGTTCTACTGCGCCGATTGCCGGCACCGCAATACACACAGATTTTAAAGATAAATTTATAAGAGCAGAGGTGATTGAGTGGGACAAGCTTTTGGAATCTGGCTCTTATGCAAATGCCCGCGAAAAAGGATTGCTCCGTATAGAAGGTAAGGAGTATATTGTCAAAGACGGAGAGGTGATTGAGTTTAAGATATAAAAATGTGGTATAATTAAGAGTCTTAATATTAATTTAAATCTATGGAAAATAATCAAAATCACACAACGGCAAAAGATTTCTTTTTGCACCTTGGAGCAATAGTAGCTCTTTATACTACAGTCATTAGCTTCCTCAACTTGGTTTTTAAAATAATAAATGAAGCTTATCCGGAAGTGGCAACCTACTATGGATACTTCAGGACTGGATCAGAAATCAGTTTGCCCGTTGCAACCCTCTTAATTGTTTTCCCAATTTTTATACTACTTTCTTATTTTGTACACAAAACTTACAACGAATCTCCAGAGAAAAAAGATTTGCCAATAAGAAAGTGGCTCACATACATCACTCTCTTTGTTGCGGGCATAATACTCGCTGGAGACTTGGTGACGGTACTTTATAAATTCCTAGACGGACAGGATCTTACGCTCGGCTTCTTGCTCAAGGCTCTCTCTGTCTTGCTTGTCTCCGGTCTTGTGTTTGGATATTACTTAAATGATATAAGAGAAAAGATCCCAACAGCAAGAAGAAAGTTTTGGGCGATAGTTTCTGGAGTTGTTATCTTGGTATTTATAATCTTAGGATTTTCTGTAATAGGTAGCCCGCAAACACAAAGACTCATGAGATACGATGATCAAAAAATTTCTGATCTACAAAATCTGCAATATCAAGTTATAAATTATTGGCAAATGAACGGTATGGTCCCAGAAAACTGGCCAAATATGATGGTTGACTCACAGAGTGGCAAACCTTATGAGTATAAAAAAGTTGGAGAGATGTCTTTTGAACTTTGTGCAGAATTTAATCGCGAAAATATGATGGGCCAAAATCAGTATTCAGAATCTCCAAGAGTGATGCAGGTTGGTTATCCAGTAAAAGGGGGTATGATGGAAAATGACAATTGGGCACACGGTATGGGTATGAAATGCTTCCAGAGAGTTATAGACCCTATCGCTTACCCAACTCAAGTAAGAGGGTAATTTATAAAAATCTATATAAAAAAACCGGCGAGACGCTATGCGCCCGCCGGTGTTAGAGTCCTTATCCAAAAGAACTGCTCATAGGATTTTTTCGAATTCAACCTCGCTACCCACAATGTGGGCTTGGTAGAGTTCAAATTGCGCGTTTGGCAGAAACTCCTTGCGGACAAATTCTGCCAAACCGTGCAAATGTTTCTTCTGGGCCACACCAATTTTCGACAAACCACCAAGGTGGCCTGCTATTTTGGCGTAACCTTTGCAGTCGTCGTGATTGATGAGAATAACACGAGCAACATCGTGTCGACTCGTCATAGTTTGGATGCTTACCTTCAATGCGTACCAATTTTTTGGTAACATTGCTTGCATACCAAAATGGCTAGTGACACCAGGAAGTGCCAGAACCATCGGCATTCGCACACCAAGCCCTTCACGAACAAACTGGCGAAAAGCAGTCTGAAATCGAGGGTCGGCACAGTGGATAACTAAAGCGTCAGGCACACCTTCTATTAATGGGTACCTCATTTCCTTCTCCTTTTCTAGAAATATGGGCCGAGTGTCTGAAACACCCGGCCCAAGGTTGGACCAATTACTTATTTTCCGAAACTGCAGGCGGTTGACCTTCAGTCGGAGGAGTTGAAATCATTCCATCCAGGATATCAGAGGTCAGCCCGAATTTCTCGAGTAGAGATCCGAATCCCAAAGCTTTCACCTTGGAGACAAACTGGAAGAACATGTCCGGAGTCAGATTGGCGAACTTGGCCAGCGGACCGGCACCATTGCCACCCTGACCATTTCCACCAAAATCATACATCCGAATCGAGTCAACACTACCAAGCGGTGCGGCCATCTGACCGAACACGTTGGCAAGACCGTCGGGTCCAAGCGCCTTAGCGAGAGCGTCGCCGATAGCCTCAGCAACCTTGGGGGCTGCATCGAGAATCTGCAAGAGCTTACCAGTCGGATCGAGTGCAGCAAGTGCAAGCGCTAACTCTTTCTTACCTTTAGCTTCTGCAAGTAGCTTGGCTTCACTACCTCTGGCTTCCGCCATGAGTGCCGCTTCGGTACCAGCAGCTTCAGCGAGCTTTTGCTCCCTAACGCCCCTGGCATTAGCAAGCAACATGGCTTCCTGACCCGCAGCTTCAGCCTTTTTCTTAGCTTCAATACCAGTGGCATCGGCCAACTGTTGAGCTTTGGTACCTTCGGCTGCAGCGAGCTGCTTGGCCTTGAGTGCATCGGCTTCACCTTGACCTGTTTGACGAGCTGCTTCAGCTTGCGCCGTCGCAGTCGTCCTGATCGCCTCGGCAGAGAGTACAGCTGCCGTCTTGTCAGCATCAGCTTTGATTACTGCGGCTTCCTTCTCTTGGTTAGCCTTGATAATCGCGCCATTTTTGACACCTTCGGCACGAATCGAGACCGCCAATTTCTCTGCTTCGGCCGGCTTGATGACTTTGAACTGCAGTTCTTTTTCGACACGAGCAGTTTCCTGATCGGCCAATTGAATACGTGCAGTGGTCTCAGCTGCTTCAGCTTCGACTTTCCGTTGACGAACCGTCTTGTCTGCTTCAGCTGCAGCGATGGCTCCCGCTTGATTAGCAGTTGCCTGCTCACGCTCAGTCTCAGCTTTGAATAACGCAACTTGGACATCGCGTTTTTTCTGAGCCTCGGCGATAATCACTTCGTTTTGCGCCGCCACCAGTTCTGCTTCTTTCGTCGCATTGCTAGCGGCAATCGCTGCTCTACTTCTCGCTTCGGCTTCACCTTTAGTCGCTTCGCCCTGGACTTCAGCAGTTCGCTTCTTACCAAGGGATTCGATGTAGCCGACTTCATCATTGATCTCCTGAATAGTCAGGATGCTGATGCGCAGACCAAGCTTCAAGAGTTCGGTCTCCGCCTCTTTGAGGACTGCTTTGTTGAGCTTCTCTCGATCGCTGATGAGATCTTCGATCGAGAGAGTACCCAGGATTGAGCGGAGTTGACCTTCAAGGTTCTCACGAATGATTTGGTTTACTTCCTCACCACGTTTTCCCTCGAAACTGCGGGCTGCGGTGATCAAGCTCGGAGTATCCGTCCCGATCATTACAGTCGCTGTCCCTTTAGCATTCACCATGACTCCGCCCTGAGTAGGAATCTTCCTTACTTCAAGCTGAATCAAGCGAGCGCTAAGATCCATCTCAGCATAGTCTTCCACAAAGGGGTATACAACAGCACCCCCTCCAGTAAGAAGTCGGAAACCGAGTTTTTCTTGTCTCGATTGTCCATCGGGACCAGTTATTTCGTAGGTCTGCTTACGACCATAGATGATACCAACCTTGCTGGGAGGTACTTTCTTGTACCTGTTCGCAGCCATTTTTAGTGAGCCGAGGATGGCAAGGAACAACAGAATTGTTCCAAGAATCCACCCGAGATTCACAGAAAGTGAGTTGAGCAATTCTTGCATGTTTTTCTCTCCTTTTCTCGTTTAGAGTGTTTCCACAGTGTAGACACCACCATTATCACCGACAATTCTCACTCGAGAACCTTCGGGTAAAGAAGTGACGCCAGCATAGCGAGCCAAAAATTCTTGCGAACCTCCAGCCACACTACATTGAATTTTACCAATACCATTCACGGGTATTTGTAGGACAACAACACCAGTTGCTTGCATAAGACGAGCTGTAGTGACAGTCGAGTCACCTTGCTGCTTCTTGAGCATATGCATTACAAAGAATGCAAAGCCCCAACAAACAACTCCGGTCAGTAAACCAGAGATAGTACTCCCGGGCATACTGATACTATTGGCTCTCATGATGGCCCCCATCCCTCCGAATCCGATAAGAAACCATGCCACGTTAAAAACCGAGAAAATGTTCGGCCCTTCGTGGTCGTGGTCACCATCAAAATCGTGGTCGTGACCAACATCGTGATCACCAAGTAGTAAGGACCCTACGAAAAACAAGAGTCCAAAAATACCAGTCACCAAAAAAAGCGGCATGTGTAGCCTCCTTGTCAACGAATTTGCATCAAAAAAAGAGACTCTAGTCTCCCGATGCGTCTGGAACGGATTATAGCAAGTCTATTTTTTTTGTCAATATTGAAAATATATTTCATAAATTTTGTGATTTTTTAAGGTGTAGTAGAAATTTAAGGCTTGGTGAGTTATAGTTTTAGTATGAGCGAGAAGTATAATCATAAAGAAATAGAAAAGGGGTGGCAGAAGAGGTGGAAGGAGGATAAGATTTATGAAGTCAAAGATGATGCAGCCGACTCCGCCAAGGCTTCGTCGAGCCGAAGAAATTTTTATGCGTTAGTAGAGTTTCCTTATCCATCTGGCAATTTACATATCGGCCATTGGTACGCGTTTGCTGTACCAGATATTTTTGCGCGTACTAAAAGGATGCAAGGTTTTAATGTAATGTTTCCGATCGGTTTTGACGCATTTGGACTCCCAGCAGAAAATGCCGCAATAAAAAGAGGCTTAGATCCTAAAAAGTGGACTTACGAAAATATTGCTTATATGGAGAAACAACTCCAAAGTATGGGCAACTCTTTTGATTGGTCGCGCAAAGTTATTACTTCGGACCCAGAATATTATAAATGGACACAGTGGTTGTTTTTGGAAATTTTTAAAAAAGGTCTGGCTTACAAAAAGAAAGCAAGCGTCAACTGGTGTCCGTCTTGCAACACAGTGCTAGCCAACGAACAGGTGATAGCGGGGAAGTGTGAGAGATGTGGTAGTGAAGTTATACAAAAAGATTTGGAGCAATGGTTTTTCAAAATCACTGATTATGCGGAGAGACTACTTTCTGATATGGATGATTTGAAGTGGCCAGAACAAATAAAAGAGGCGCAGAGAAATTGGATAGGCAAATCAGAAGGGGCGGAAGTGGAGTTTGAAATAAACCACCCCACCCCGGCCCTCCCCCAAGGGGAGGGAGACCCAAAATTCTACACCACGGATAAAGAAAATTGGAGAGAACTCCACGGCAGAGCAGTTGAGATGAGAAAAGCCCCAACAAAAACCGAGGATATTTTATGGCAAGGTTTAAGACGTGACGCAACAGGATACCGTTTTAGAAGACAATGGATTATAGGTAGATTTATTGTAGATTTTGTTTGCATAGAAAAAATGTTAATAATTGAGGTTGACGGAGACATACACGACCACCAAAAAGAAAGAGACGAGGAGAGAACAAATTTACTTGAACAAAATGGTTTTAAAGTTATACGATTTAAAAACGAAGAAATTGAAAATAATATCGTAAATGTTCTAAAAGAAATACACGAGGATTTGAAAGCCCTCCCCTTGGGGGAGGGTTTGGGAGGGGTGATTAGCGTCTTTACTACTCGTATTGATACACTTTTCGGCGTAACTTATCTTGTTGTTGCGCCAGAACATCCATGGCTTACAGAACAAATCAAAAATCAGAAATCAGAAATAACAAACAAATCAGAAATAGAAAAATATATAAAAGAGACAAAAAGCAAAACTGAAATAGAGAGGACTGATGCAAAAAAAGTTAAGACAGGCGTAAAAATAGAAGGGGTGACGGCCATAAATCCTGCGACAGGAGAAGAAGTACCAGTCTTTGTAGCTGATTATGTGTTAAATAATTATGGTACTGGAGCCGTCATGGCCGTACCTGCCCACGATGAGCGCGATTTTGAGTTCGCCAAAAAATACAATTTGTCGATTGTTGAAGTAATAAGTGGCGGAAATATCTCAGCTAAAGCTTATGCTGGAGAAGGAATACTTGTAAATTCAGAAAAATTTGACGGAACGGGAAGCGAAGAAGCACGAGAAAAAATAACAGAAAAGTTTGGGGAGAAAGTGGTCAAATATAAATTAAGAGATTGGCTCTTAAGTCGTCAGAGATATTGGGGTTGCCCAATACCCGTAGTTTATGATCCGGAAGGTAAGCCACACCAAATCCCAGAGGAGCACTTACCGTGGCTTTTACCAGAAGATGTGGACTTTAATCCAAAAGGAGAGTCCCCTTTGGCCACTTCAAAAGGATTAAAAGAAAGGGTGGAGAAAATATTTGGTAAAGGCTGGACTCCTGAATACGATACTATGGATACTTTCGTAGATTCTTCTTGGTATTTTCTTAGATATTGCGATCCTCAAAATAAAAAAGAACCATTCGATAAACTCAGGTTAAAAAAATGGATGCCGGTCTCTAGATATTCTGGCGGAGCCGAACACACTACCATGCATCTTTTGTATGCCAGATTTTTCCACAAAGTTCTTTTTGACTTGGGACTAGTGAACGAATCAGAGCCTTTTAGAGAAAGAATGAACCGTGGACTTATCTTGGGTCCAGATGGGCAAAAAATGAGTAAGAGTAAAGGTAATGGAGGAGACCCCGATGAGCTGGTAGAAAAAGTTGGATCAGACACTGTAAAAATGTATTTAGCTTTCATCGGACCTTACAACGAGACGGGGCAGTATCCGTGGGACTTGGGAGGTATTGTTGGTATCAGAAGATTTTTGGAAAGAGTGTGGAGACTCGATACCAATACACGAATAAACACGAATGACACAAATAAAAATCCCGCTTCCGCCAAAACTACAACGGGCGAAGTAAAACTCAAAAGTTTACTGCATAAGACAATAAAGAAAGTTACAGAAGATATAGAAAGTTACAAATTCAATACCGCCATTTCAGCCATGATGATTTTCTTAAATGAACTGGAAAAGGAGATGGGTATGTCAAGGTTCAACCTTGACATATTTGAGATATTTTTGAAACTTTTGGCACCTTTTGCACCACATATCACAGAAGAGATCTGGAGCAAGATGGGCCACAAAGACTCCATCCATCTCGAAAAATGGCCAGAAGCAGACCTTTCAAAAATAAAGGAAGAAAAAGTAATAATAGTCGTTCAAATAAACGGCAAGATAAGGGCGCAGTTTGAAGCAGAACCCAACCCGACTGAAGATAAGGTGAGGAAAAAGGCTTTATCTCTACCAGAGGTCCAAAAGTGGCTAGATGGAAAAGAGGTTAGAAAGATAATTTTTGTACCAAATAAAATAATCAATTTGGTAATTTGACAAAAAAACCGTCTGTGATATTGTAGAGAGTGTAAATGTGGTATAATATTGTGGTCTAATTAATTTAATAAATTTATGAAAAAAGAAGTTCTCAAGAATAAAACTTTCAGTCTGTCATTTAATCCTAAACAGGTTGTCAAAAGACTTTTAAGCTCTCTACCGGCTAGGGCCCAAGATGTCATTGTAGGCAGGTTTGGTTTGAACCAAGAAGGAAAAGAGATGACTTTGGAAGCGATAGGCAAAAAATACGGCATCACCAGAGAGAGAGTGCGACAAATTGAAAACTATGCGGTAAATCATATAAGAAAAGCTCCGACCTACGAAAAAGAGGTAGCGGTTTTTGAGGAACTCAAAAATATTGTAAGTAAAATGGGCGGAGTAATATCTGAAGATGATTTATTAAATCATTTGGGTAAAGATATTGTCACTAAAAAATATATTCATTTTCTTTTAGTAGTTGGGGATGATTTTAATAAAATAAAAGAAGATATTGAGTTTAAGCACCGTTGGCATGTAGATGGTGAATTGGCCGAAAAAATCCACAACGCATTGCGTAAGCTTTATACCGGACTCGGAGACGATGAAATAATTCCAGAATCTGAAATCGTCTCTTCTTTCCTAGAACACTTAAAAGATGTCTCCAATGAATTTAAACAAGATGAGATACTCACTCGGTGGCTTTCTATTTCAAAAAATATTGCCAAAAATCCGCTAGGTGAATGGGGCAAATCAAAATCTTCCAATATAAAAACAAAGGGGGTACGCGATTATGCCTACCTTATTTTACGTAAACATGGCTCGCCAATACATTTCCGCGAAGTAGCCAAACTCATCAGCGAAGTTTTCAACAAAAAAGCTCATGTCGCCACCACCCACAACGAACTTATCAAAGACCCGCGTTTTGTCTTGGTTGGTCGCGGTCTTTATGCTCTCAAAGAATGGGGCTACTCTACTGGCGTGGTTCGAGACGTTATCCGAGATATTCTCAAAAAGAACGGGGCCTTGGCAAAAGAGGCCGTCTTGGAAAAAGTGATGAAAGAGCGATACGTCAAAGCCAACACAGTGATGGTCAATCTCCAAAATCCAAAATACTTCAGGAAAAATAAGCAGGGAATGTACACAGTAGTATAAATTCTCTGTGCTATAATTTAATGTATGATTTTTGGTTTTATACCACCTGAAATTTGGGATGGCTTACTTCTGGCATTTAGGTATGTTTACCTTGCTATGCCTTTTTGGCTTCCAGTCGCTTTTTTGGTGGCCTTTTTTAATGCTTGGCTTTATTATAAACGGACAAAATTTTGGCAAAAAGAAGGTTCGGTCCTTTTAGAGATAAAGTTGCCAAGAGAAATAATGAAGTCTCCTTTGGCGATGGAAGTGGTTTTAGCGGCTTTCCACCAGCCCGGTGGCGAGGGCACTTGGATAGACAGAATATGGAATGGTCAAACTAGAGGCTGGTTTTCATTAGAAATAGTCTCTATTGGGGGCAATATAAAATTTTTTATCTGGACCAAACCAAAACACAGAAACATTGTTGAATCTCAAATATATTCTCAATATCCGGGTATAGAAATATATGAAGTGGAAGATTATACCAAACCTTTTTACTACAAATCTGATTTAAATAATATTTGGGCCTGTGAATTTGCTTTGACTAAAGCCGACCCTTATCCAATCAAAACTTACATTGACTACGGTCTAGATAAAGATCCAAAAGAAGAGTTTAAAGTAGACCCAATGACTCCTCTTATAGAATTTTTAGGCTCCATTACCGAGGGACACAATGTTTGGATTCAGATATTGATCCGTGCCCACAAAAAGAGACGTCTAGCTGATGTATTTGGAGAAAAAGAAGACGCTTGGGTAGATGAGGCAAAAAAAGAGAAAGAAAAAATCTTAAAAGAATTAAAAGTGGCCAAAGAAGAAGGTGGTTTCCCTAGAATTCCAAGTAAAGGCGAGGCCGATGTAATAGCCGCTCTAGAGCGTAGCGTCTCAAAGCTACCTTTTGATGTCGGCATCAGAGGTATTTATATCGCCGACAAAGAAAAATTTAACCCAGGCAACGGTGGAGGTGGTATTGGTGGCTCCTTCAAACAATACGGCTCTCTAAATCTAAACGGCTTTAAGCCGACTGGCTGGTTTACTATTTTTGATTATCCTTGGCAAGAGTGGTGGAATGCAAAAGAGAAATTAAAACCAAAAGTTTTGGAAGAGTACAAACTTCGACGATATTTTTATTCACCATGGAAAGGCAAAAAATTTTATAGCAAACCTTTTGTCTTAAACATTGAGGAACTTGCTACCATTTTTCACTTCCCCGGATCAGTAGCCAGCACCCCAACCTTCGAGAAAATCCCTTCACTCAAGTCTAAAGCTCCTTCTAATTTGCCAATATAAACTTCTATGGACTTTTGGTTAAATTTAAAGAAAAAAGTGGCTGTTTTACTTGAGCGAGATCCTCGCCACCTGAGACTTATCGCTTGGCGAGACAGAGTCACCAAAGTATTATTGTTTTTGGACAACCATTTTATAAGGGCAATTTCAGCTGTTTTTTTGTCGCTAGTTTTATTTGGAGTCCTATACTTTTTTGCTTTTAGATCACCAAAGCCCTTTCCAGAACAGGCCTTGATTACTATAGAGAGAGGAGAGTCTTTATCGCAGATAGCAAATTCTTTTGAGGAAAAAAAAGGGGTGCGCTCTGGTTTGTGGTTAAAGACATTTATTTTCATTTTGGGCGGTGAAAAGAGGGTGATAGCGGGTGATTACTATTTCCCCGATGCCACCAATATTTTTAAGGTAGCAAAAATGATTCACAACGGAGAGTTTGGTCTAATCGCCCAAAAAATAACCATACCCGAAGGCACCTCCTCTATTGAAATTGGGAAAATTTTGGAGAAAGAGTTGCCAACTTTCAACACCAAAGATTTTGTGGCTGAAGTTTCTGATAATAATTATGAGGGTTACCTTTTTCCAGATACTTACTTTTTAATGCCCAACACCAAAGCAAGTGACCTCATTTTAATGATGCGAGAAAACTTTGCTAGACAAATAAAAACGTACGAGGAAGATGTTTTAAAATTTCAAAAACCTTTGAATGAGGTCGTAACAATGGCTTCGATCATTGAAGACGAGGCCAACGGCACACTAGAGTCAAAGAGGATTGTCTCTGGTATTTTATGGAAAAGATTGCGTTTAGAAATGCCACTCCAGGTTGATGCCCCTTTTCAATACTATAATGGTAAAAATTCGTACACTCTTACCAAAGAAGACTTGGCGGAAGATCATAAGTATAACACCTATAAAAACAAAGGATTGCCTCCGACCGCCATCACAAACCCTGGTATAGATTCAATTCGTGCCGCCATTACTCCGACTAAAACAAATTATCTATATTTCCTATCTGACAAATCAGGCAATATGTATTACGCCAAAAATTTTGATGAGCATAAAAGAAACAGGGAGTTGTATTTGAATTAGTAAAAAGTAGAAAATCGTAAGTTAGAAAGTATAAAAACAAAAACCCCAGCGCGCCGTAGCGGGCCGGGGACTGATTGAGATCAGACGCGAACTTTCAAACAGACTGCACGATTGAAGAACTCAACAGGCCTTAGCGGTATACCCCGCTTCTCCATTGAAATAAAGTCCGGCGTTCCGCTATTGTGCGAAACATTGTAGTAAAAGCTGGCTGACTCGCTGGATTTACGCTCAACGTGGAACAACACAGTTCCCGTGGGAACATTGGCTGTGTCCATCATAATATTGAGATCGACCGATCCCAAATCATCACCAACATAATTTGCGGCCACTCTAAGAAAATTCATAACTCCATGCATCGCGTCCATTTTCAGATTCCCATCGTCTTTTCCCAAAGAGATATAACCTTGGATACTCAGATTTAGGATCATAATTCCTCTCTTTCTTGCCAACTGTCTACTTATATTATATCATAACCACCTATGAAAAGCAATGATATTAAACCTAAACAAAAAGTTCACTCTGAGCGAAATCAAAGAGTTTTTGTAGGGCTTTCAGGAGGAGTAGACTCGGCTGTGTCGGCGGCGCTCTTAAAAAAAGATGGATTCGATGTAACTGGGGTTTTTATAAAAGCTTGGACACCAGAAGGTTACCCTTGCACATGGAAGGATGACAGGCGAAGTGCAATGCGTGCGGCTGCAGTCTTGGATATTCCTTTCATTACTTTGGATTTAGAAAAAGAATATAAGAAGCAAATCGTGGATTATATGATAGAAGAGTATAGGAAGGGTAAGACTCCTAATCCGGATGTAATGTGCAACAAAGAAATAAAGTTTGGACACTTTTTGAAATTTGCTTTGAAAAATGGAGCAGACTTTGTGGCGACAGGACATTATTGTCAGATCTTTCCCCCTCTTAAGGTAAGAGGGGGTAGGGGAAGTTATGAGATAGGGCAGGGGGGTGAGGTGATTCTTTTGGAAGGAAAGGATAAAAATAAAGATCAAAGTTATTTTCTCTGGACTTTAACCCAAAAACAACTAAAACATATTTTATTTCCCATCGGACACTTGCAAAAAGAAGAAGTCCGCAAACTTGCCAAACAGTTTGGGCTTCCTCAAGCAACAAGAAAGGACAGCCAAGGTCTTTGCTTTTTAGGGCAAATTGACATGAAAGAATTTTTATCAAGATATATAAAACCAAAAATGGGAAGTGTATTAAACGACAAAAGCAAAATAATCGGCAATCATAATGGAGCGCTATTTTTTACAATAGGAGAGCGCCACGGTTTTACTATTACCCAGAAATCAAATCAGGAAGTGCCTTTATACGTAGTAGAAAAAAATCTTAAAAACAATACCATTACAGTCGCATCTAAACATTTAAAACGATCGTTAAAAATGTTAAGTAAAGAAATAAAATTAAAAGATGTTAATTTTACGCAAGAAATCAATAATAAAAATCTGTCTTGTCGCATCAGATACCGTCAAGAAAAAATCGGATGCAAAATTAAAATTTCAGGCGACGGAACAAAAGTAATTTTTGACAAACCTCAAATTGGAGTCTCTCCGGGGCAGTCTTTGGTTTTATACGATGGAGAAATATGCTTAGGTGGTGCTATAATGACTCAATGAATAACAAATACATAATAAAAGCGACTGGGGAAAGAGAGGAGTTTAACCCGCAAAAACTAGAAGACTCTTTAAGGCGAGCGGGAGCAGACCAAGTGACGATTGATAATATTGTAGAGCAAATAAAAAAAGAGCTCAAAGACAATGCCACCACCAAAGATATTTACAGACACGCTTTTGAACTTTTGGGCAGAGAAGATGGTGGTAAAAAATATGCAGCCAGATATTCTTTGAGGAGAGCGGTGATGGAGCTCGGCCCGACTGGTTTCCCATTTGAACAATTTGTGGCCGAAATCTTCCGAGCCAAGGGATTTGAAACCCAGACTGATTTCATCGCTAAGGGACAATGCGCTGAACACGAAGTAGATATTGTCGCTTGGAATAAAGAAAAACTCATAATGATGGAGGCCAAATTTCATAACGAACTCGGTATAAAATCCGATCTTAAAGTGGCGCTTTATGTCAAAGCCAGGTGGGAAGATTTGGAGAAAGAAATCTTTGATTTTGGGGGTGAAAGAAAACTCAATGAAGGTTGGTTGGTAACTAATACCAAATTTTCAGAATCTGCGGTGAAGTACGCCAAATGTAGAAATATGAAATTAGTTGGTTGGAATTATCCGGAGCAAGGCAATCTGCAAGATTTGATAGAAGAGACGGGGCTTCACCCAATCACTTGTTTAAACAGTAGCACTCCAAGCGACGAAAAGCTTCTGATGCAAGCTGGTGTAGTCCTTTGCAAACAGGCTCGTGACAATCCCGACATCTTGCGCCAAGCCGGTCTCTCACAAGAAAAAATTACCAAAATGCTTGAGGAAATTAATCTAATACAAAAATAGAATGGCTTGGTATAGAAAAAAACTTTATGACCCAAAATCGAAGGAGTTTTTTAAAATAAGCAGGTCAAAGATTGACTTGTTTGTAGAGTGCCCGAGGTGTTTCTATTTAGACAGAAGGCTTGGAGTCTCTCGCCCACAAGGCTTCCCTTTTAATCTAAATAGCGCCGTAGACACTTTACTTAAAAAAGAATTTGATATTTATCGTAAACAAAAAACACCCCACCCTTTGATGGAAAGTTATGGCATAGATGCTATACCTTTCGCAGACGCTAGAATGGATAAATGGCGAGAAAATTTTACCGGGGTAGAAGCGTTTTTTGAGCCAGCCAATTTTGTAATTTTTGGCGCCGTAGATGATATTTGGATAGATAAAGATGGGAAACTTATAGTGGTTGATTACAAAGCCACCAGCAAAGAAACAGAGGTAAACTTGGACGCCGAGTGGCAAGATGGATACAAAAGACAAATGGAAGTTTATCAGTGGCTCCTGAGGCACAACGATCTAGAAGTTTCTGACACTGGTTATTTCGTATATGCCAACGGCAAAAGAGATAGAGAATTTTTTGACGGCAGGCTAGAATTTGATGTCAAAATTATTCCTTATATTGGCTCTGGCAAATGGATAGAAAAAACACTTCTAGATATGAAAAAATGTTTAGACGCAGAAGAACTACCAAAATCTGCTCCAGAGTGTGCGTATTGTTCCTATATAAATTCAGTTGCTAACGCGATAAAATAAAATCATCATAAAAATAACCCACTGGTAGTATCAATGGGTTGGGGGACGAAGAGGAAGTCCTCCCACTTTCTTTTCTGTTGTTTTGTTCTCTGGAGGATAGATTTTGATATCTCCACGAAACAGAGCCACTCCTCCAGCCTTTAAAAAGTTTTGGGGTGTAAGAGCTTGGTTTATACTCAAAATGCTCTGTGAGAAAAGTATGGCCTCTTTGTCATCAGTAGCCTTAAAGATTCGAAATTTTTCCCCCTCAAAATCCGGTAAGCCTTCTTTAACACAGAGCTTATATTCCAACACTGGAGATTTGGTTACACTATCCATACCATGAGCCTCCCTTCTAAAATTAGGATAACATATTAATAAACGTGATACAATTTTATTCAAATGAAAGCAGACAAAAAGGCATTCAAACAAAAGGTTTTTGAGGTGGTGAGGAAAATTCCAAAAGGTAAAACTCTTACTTACAAAGAAGTTGCTAAGAGAGCTGGGTCACCTAAAGCTTTCCGAGCAGTAGGTAATATTTTAAATACAAATTATAATCCCGACATCCCGTGTCATCGAGTGATTAGAAGTAATGGCAAAGTTGGCGGATACAACAGAGGTAGAACCGAGAAAGTCAGGAAGTTAAAGCAGGAAGGTGTTATAAAATAGATTTACAAATCTTTAGGTAAAAGGTCTGTATGTTTTGATATTCGAGCCAACATTTTTGGCCCGATCTCTTCTCTGTCATGAAAAGCAAAAGTAAAATCGGGGTAACTTGGTTTTGAAAGAATCCGGTGTGATCCTTTCTGTCTTTTGATAGACCAACCTAAATTCAGTAAGGAGCGGAGAAGGTGCGATGCTTTAACTGCGTGCCATATCATATGTAAATAATTTGATCACGGGTATGAATTTTCGTCCTTGTTCTATTTTATCTGCTAGGGTGCGGAGAGCCATAGCGTAAACTTTTTGTTTCGCCTCGGATTTAGTGGTGCCATAAGCCATGACCCCGGGTAATTTTGGAATCTCGGCTATCCACCTTTTATCTTCTTCGCGTTCAAATTCAATTATGAAAAAAGGTTTGTTTTTTAGTTTGTTTGTCATACTTAAATGTTATCATAATTCTAGTGAAAATAAAAATCATTTTTAGTAAAATGGGTACTTTTAGGCAATTTTCGTTTATTTTTTATTGATATAAAAAGGCGGTCGCTGGCTAGGCGGACCGCCCTCATAGTTCTCTTGCTTGTTAGATCCTACACCATGCAATAACATTTTTCTGGAGTTCTTGCTTAAATTCTCCCATCTTCCCGATCGGCAAAAGTACCGGGATAAGTTCTTTGAGCTCAGCTAATGGTCCGGAAGCGTGAGCGATGAGATGTTCACCCATCGAATCAACATAACCGGATCGAAAGCTCGCTGGTTCGCCGAACCAAGCGCGAAGCTGTTGCGTATCGTGGTCTTTCTCTTGGGTAAGTGTTATGAGGACACATTTACCCGGGAATGAGTTGTGCCACGCTTGCATCAAATTCCAGAAGAGCGTTTCGGCATTTGGCGGGTCTCCTAATCGTCCGGAACCACGTACATCCCGTAAGGCCACATTGATGGCGTCCACAAGGGACCTTGTCTGGCGCATGGCATTCGTGATTTTCGTCCGGTCGCCATCGTCGCCAATGAAATTGCATCATCTGATACCTCCTTCATCTTTTTACTACATTTGGACTAAAAAATCAAATTTTGAAATATAATCTAGCAGAGAGTAGAATTAACGTATGATTCAAACAGTAGAGGAAAGAAAAGAGCTTATGCGGAAAATACGAGATGAAGTGATAGCGCTTAAAAAGTCGCCACTTTATAAATTTAGAATTGAGAATAAAAATCTGCCGGTAATAGGCGAGGGGAGTCATTTTGCAAAAATAATGTTTATAGGTGAAGCTCCGGGGAGAAACGAGGCAAAGACTGGCCGGCCTTTTTGTGGTAGAGCAGGAGATATTTTAAACGAACTTTTAGAATCTGTGGGAATAAAGAGGGAGGAAGTGTATGTGACAAATATTGTAAAAGATCGCCCCCCACAGAACCGCGACCCTCTGCCAGAAGAAATAGAAATTTATGGACCATTTCTAGACAGACAGATAGAAATAATACAGCCAAAAGTTATTGCAACTCTTGGTAGATATTCTATGTACTATGTTATGCCAAAGTTGGGTTTAGAGTTTGAATTGGAACCTATAAGTAAAAACCATGGCAAAATTTTTGCTGTGCCCCGCGAAGCTTTAGCGAAGTGGGGATGGAAAAATCATGAAGTAAAAATAGTCCCACTCTACCATCCCGCTGTAGCAGTCTACAACGCACACACTTTAGACCAACTTAAAAAAGATTTTGAGGTTTTGAAAGATTTGTAAAATTAAATCTTCAAAATTTTTTTGAAGCGAGATTCGTCTTTGTATTTACCGACGATGGCCATATTGAGTCTGTCGTTTGTGATTATCTCTTTGGCTACTTTGGAAATATCTTTTGCGGTTATTTTTTGTATTTCTTTTTCTACTTCTTTTGGTGTCTTTATTTTCTCTTTCATTATTTCTTGAGAACCAAAAAAGTTTGCTTGGGCATCAGAGGACTCCAGCCCCAAATACATATTGCCAATAAGATAGTCTTTGGCTTTGCGAAGCTCTGACTCTGGCACTTTTTCACTCTTTATTTTTTTGACCTCATCCAAAATTCCCTTGACACCCTCTTCCACTCTGCTCGAATCAACTCCTGCCGAGATCAGAAAGGTCCCATGATCTGTTAGCCCATCAACGGCTGACCTAACGTAATAACAGATACCAAGTTCTTCTCTCATTTTCTGGAAAAGGCGAGAACTCATACCATTACCAAGCACTACCGAAAGGATCCTCAAGGCTTGAGTTTTTTTGTCATACAAGTCATATGCCCTGAAGCCAATTACCAGATGAGTTTGGTCTGTTTCTTTAAATCTCAACTTAACCATTGGCCCATTTTGTTTTTCTACGACTTTTTTCTTACCGACTTTTTTGGTTACCGGCATACCATCAAAAGCTTTGCTTACTTTTTTAAAAATAAGAGCAGGATCAATATCTCCAGCTACTACTACAGTAGTGGCGCTTGCCACATAATGATTTTTTCTATAATTTACAAAATCATCCCGCTCAAACCCTCGGACATTTTCTCTGGTGCCAGCCACAGACCAACCGGCAGGTTGATCACCATACAGAAGTTCATCAAAAACCTCGTGCACTAGTCTGTTTGGTAAATCTTCATACATATTTATTTCTTCTACTATCACCCCTTTTTCAGTTTCCAAATCAGCGACTGGGAAAGTCGGACGAAGGTACATATCAGAAATAATATCTAAAATTTGGTCGGTATGTTTATTGGAAGCTTTGGCCCAATAGCCGGTCACTTCTTGTGAAGTAAAAGCATTATTTTGAGCACCCATTGCATCAAACTCTCTGGATATATCTATAGCTTTTAGCCTTTTCTCCGTACCCTTAAAACACATATGCTCCAAGAAGTGTGAGATACCGTTGTTCTGCTTGTTTTCATATTTTGAGCCAGCTTCAATCAAAGACATCACTGTAACCGAAGGAGAGGCTTTCATTGGTACCGCTATCACCCTTAAACCATTTTTTAATACTTTCTTTTTATAATTCATTTTTGGAAATTAAAAATAATAGTCCCACAAATATACCTGTAAATTTGCTTAAAATCAAATTGGAAATATCATCTTTTTGTTGTAAAATGGCGATATGAAAAAGAGTGCTAAAAAGGTGTCCGAAAAAGAAAGTGACAATAAAAAAATAACTAACTTTCTTTTTGAGGTAGGGATCCTTGCAAGAACCCCAAGGAGCGGATTTCACTTTTTAGGTACTGGCAACCAGACAGTCGCAGAACACATAAACAGAGTTTGCTTTATAGGATATATGCTCGCAGAGATGGATGGCAAAGTTGATATATCAAAAGTTTTGCAGATGTGTCTTTTTCATGATATTTCCGAAACTAGAATATCTGATTTAAATTATGTACACCAGAAATATGTTGATAGGAAGGAAGAAGAAGCGCACAAGGACATTGCAGACTCAATACCATTTGGTGCAAAAGTATTTGATACAATAAAAGAGTACGAGGAAAGGCAGAGCAGAGAGTCAGTGTTAGTAAAAGATGCGGATAATTTAGAATGGATCTTGGCACTTAAAGAAGAAGTTGATACGGGTAATACACGAGCTCTAAAGTGGATAAGTTCGGCAGTAAAACGACTAAAAACTCCTTTTGCAATTTCTCTTGCAAAAGAAATTATGGAAACAGATTCTAACGACTGGTGGTTTGATAATGAAAGACAAAAGAGTGATTGGTGGGTAAATAGAGGTAAAAAATAAATATGAAAATATTAAATTATTTTTAATTAACAATTATGACAGAAGAAAAAAAGAGGGTAGGTGCAGGGTTTGGAATTATCTTAAAAAAAGAGGGGAAAATCCTCTTAGGAATGCGGCATCCTGATCCAGACAAAGCAGATTCGGCTTTCCGTAGTAGTGGGGAGTGGTGCCTGCCGGGCGGAAAACTCGAATGGGGAGAATCATTTGAAGAGGGCGCTATAAGAGAAACGAAAGAAGAAACAGGGATTACTATACAAGATCCCAAAGTTATCTCTGTCCATAACTGTAAAAATGAGCACGCTCATTTTATGACAGTTGGACTTGTCACGGAAAAGTGGCATGGAGAAGCAAAAGTAATGGAGCCAGATGAAATTGTTGAGTGGCAGTGGTTTGATTTAAAAAAATTACCATCTCCGCGATATTTTCCTAGTTTTGAAGTTATTGAAAATTACTTACAAAACAAATTTTATATCAAAAGAACCTAAACAATAATTTAAAATATGACCTCGGAAGAAATTAGAAAAAAATATTTGGAATTTTTTGAAGGGAAGGGACATAAGATTATCCCGAGCGCTTCGCTTGTGCCCGAAAATGATCCAACGGTACTTTTTACGACTGCCGGCATGCACCCCTTGGTACCATATCTCTTAGGTGAAAAACATCCGCTAGGAGTACGACTTGTAGATGTTCAAAAATGCATTAGGACAGGGGACATTGAAGAAGTTGGTGATAGCTTTCATCACACTTTTTTTGAAATGCTCGGCAACTGGTCACTCGGCGATTATTTTAAAAAAGAAGCAATAGAGTGGAGCTATGAATTTTTAACTGATCAAAAATGGTTGGGACTAGATAAGGATAGATTGGCCGTTTCTGTCTTTGCGGGGGACAGTGACGCACCTTTTGATAATGAGGCATACGAGACTTGGAAAAGTTTAAGTATTCCCGAAAAAAGAATTGCCAAATTGCCAAAGAAGAATAATTGGTGGGGGCCAGCCGGAGAGACGGGCCCCTGCGGTGGAGACACTGAAATGTTTTACTGGACACATTCGACAAGCTCAGGGCAAGCGGGCGAAGAGGTGCCCGAGAGCTTTAATGACGACAACTCAAAATGGCTTGAAATATGGAATGATGTTTTTATGCAATACAACAAAACTACAGAAGGAAAATTTGCACTATTAACACAGCAAAATGTTGATACGGGTATGGGACTAGAGCGGACACTTACGGTTATGAACGGTTTAGACGATAATTATAAAACTGATTTATTTTGGCCAATTATAGAAAAAATGGAAAAACTTTCTGATAAAAAATATGAAGGTGAAAATATTAAAGCGATGCGTATAATTGCTGATCATCTGAAAGCAGCTACATTCATCTTGGGAGATGAGAAGGGAATCACTCCTTCTAATACGGGTCAGGGATATGTTTTGCGTAGACTTATCAGACGAGCTGTCAGATACGGCAAACAAATTGGTCTAAAATCTTTCACCAAAGAAATAGCAGAAGTAGTAATAGGAATATACAAAGATGTTTATTCGGAACTCTCTAAAAATAAAGATTTTATTTTTGCTAATTTGTCTCAGGAAGAAGAAAAATTTGAAAAGACTTTGGAGAATGGGCTTAAAGAATTTGAAAAAAGATATTCTATAAGAGATGCCTACACCCGTATAATATCCGGATTGAATGCTTTTTGGTTTTTCTCATCTTTTGGTCTTCCAAAGGAAGTATTCCTTGATATTTTGAAAGAAAAACAGAATAGTGAAGAATATTTTAAAACACATCTAAAAATAAGTGATCAGTTTAATCAAGAATATGATGAGGAATTAAAAAAACACCAAGAGCTCTCGCGCACTTCTTCTGCTGGCATGTTTAAGGGTGGACTTTCGGACGCAGGAGAAGAGACCAAAAAACTTCACACCGCCACACACCTTTTACGCCAAGCATTGGAGAATGTTTTAGGAGAAAAGGTTATGCAAAGAGGAAGCAATATCACGGCTGAACGCCTCAGGTTTGATTTTAATCACGACAGCAAACTAACCGCTGAAGAAAAACAAAAAGTGGAAGATCTCGTAAACCAAAAAATTGCTGAAAATCTACCAGTAAATAAAGTCATAATGAAAAAGATTGATGCCGAAAAAACCGGCGCGGTCCATGCTTTTGGAGATAAATATGGAGATGAAGTTTCTGTTTATTTTATAGGTCCATCCTTAGAAGAAGCTTACTCAAAAGAATTTTGTGGAGGTCCACACATACAAAATACTTCAGAACTTGGGACTTTTAAAATTGTTAAAGAAGAGGCTGTCTCTGCCGGCATCCGCCGTATTAAAGCAATACTAGAATAAAAAACAAAAACTACTGTTCCAAGAGCCTTATCCTTGATGACCTAACGCAGGAATAGTAGTTTTTGTTTTTTATTAAGTTTTTCCACAACTTTGTTGCACATAAATCAAAATAAAGGTTTATAATACAAATCATGCCAAGAATTCAATTTAGTGACGTCACTCCTCCAGAGAGGAGAAGCATCCGCAATATCCCGATTCCGAACGGTGGCAAAAGGAAAGTATCAACCATTCCTATAACCATAAAAGATTCTGTTCAAAAGACGGAACCCACTCCTTTTGTTGCGCCAGAAGAAGCTCCAGTCTCAAATTTAAGTTCCAAAATATCTGAAACAAGAGACATAAAAAATAATGATGCCTACGAATACTATTATCCCAAAGACAAGAGTGAGTCAAAACAACAAGATGGTCTTTTCCGCAAATCAAAAAGAAAAACTTTTGTTTTTGGAACAATCATTGTTATTTTGATTGCTGTTTTTGTTGTAAGCATGATGACCGTCTTTGCTTCAGCTACTATATCTATCAATCCTAAGACAGAGCGAGTAGCAGTGGATACAAAAATAGTCGGCGCAAAAAATGAAGTAATGGAAAGCGATGTCAGATTTGAAGTCATCAAACTGTCAGAATTAAAGACAGTCTCCGTTGAAGCGACGGGCGAGGAAGCTGTTGAGTTAAAGGCATCTGGGAAAATTGTTATCTATAACAATTTCTCTTCTGAACCACAAAGACTCATTGTTCGCACTAGATTTGAAAACCCCGAGGGCCTTATTTATAGAATACCAGAATCAGTTATCGTCCCCGGTAAAATAGTTAAAGGTGGGGTAGGGACTCCAGGTAGTGTAGAAGTAGAGATTTTTGCCGATGAAGCCGGAGAAAAATATAACATCAAAAAATCTGATTTCACCATTCCTGGATTTAAAAATGATGCCGCTCGTTTCAAAAACTTTTATGCTAGGTCTTCTACAGATATAACAAATGGTTTTATAGGTAAGAGAAAGACGGTGGCTCCCGCAGACAAACAAACCGCCCTCCAAAATATTGATACAGAGGCGAAAATTAATCTTAAAAAAAGTTTGGAAACAAAAATACCTGACGGACTTACCCTACTTTCAGATTCTATAATATATAAATCCAGAGAATTATCTCAAAAAGAAGAAACCTCATCTGTACTTATAGGGAAAGAGGTAACGGCCTACGCCATAATGCTCAATAAGCAAGATTTATCTAAAAAAATAATAAACGAATACATCTCAAATTCTACCGATTGGAGTAATATCAAACCCATTATAAACGATTTTTCTCTTTTGAAAATTATGAACACGCCCGGTGATTTTGAGACAAGCGACAAAATAAACCTGCAAATAGGGGGCCAAGCTACCATAGTGGCAGACATAGACACAAACATTATAAGCCAAAGACTTCTAGGTGCTCCAAAAGGGGATGCGCGGAAGCTTATGGATGAATTTGCTGGGATTTTAAGCATAACCGCCACAGTAAGACCTGTCTGGAAACAGTCTTTTCCCAAAAACCCTTCAAAAATCTATGTCCAAACAACCATTAATAACTAGAGTTGACACCCAAGGGGCTTTTATGCTAACCTTTTCCCATTGTTGTTTTATTTCAAATGACAGATAAAGAAAGGCGGGAGACAAAAATAGGTATGGTAACGGAAGCGCTTCCGAATGCGTTTTTCCGTGTCAAATTACAAGAAGAAGAGTTGCTTGCATATTTATCGGGTAAAATGAGACTCAATAGAATCAAGGTCTTGATCGGAGATTCTGTTGAAGTCGTGCTTGACCCATATGGAGGAAAAGGCAGGATTATTCGTAGACTTGATGGTAGACGAACAACATGAACAGTAAAAAATGAAAGTAAAAGCTTCAATAAAGAAGATGTGTCCAAAATGTAAATTAGTTCGCCGAGGAGGCGTTTTGTTTGTAATTTGTAAAGGAAATCCGAAACACAAACAAAGACAAGGTTAATTTAAATATTGAAAAAAGGAAAAATTATGAGAATATTAGGAATTACAATACCGGATAAAAAAAGACTTGAGATAAGCTTGACTGTCCTTTTTGGAGTTGGCAGATCTCGAGCTCAGCAAATTTTAGATAAAGCTAAAATAGATTGGGGTACAAAAGCAGAAGGGTTAAGTGGAGAACAAGAAAACCAAATTAAAAAAATAATAGAGGGTTTAAAAATTGAAGGAGACTTAAAAAGAGAAGTTTCTGGAAACATAAAAAGATTAAAGGATATCAAATGTTATAGAGGAGTGAGACATAGTAGAACTCTGCCAGTTAGGGGGCAACGCACCAAAACCAATTCGCGTACTCGTAGAGGAAACACCAGAAAAACAATGGGTACCGGACGAAGAGCGGTTGAAAAGAAATAAAATAATAAAATAAAATGGGAAAAAAGAGAATTGTAAAAACAGAATCCGAAGCAGGAGATGCAAGTGTTAAGACCGACACATCTGCTCTTTCGTCTAAAAAAAGAGTCGACGCTGGATTGCTTTATGTCAGATCGACTTACAACAACACCGAACTGGTACTTACTGATAAAAAGGGTAACGTCTTGGCAGTAGAATCAAGCGGTAAATTGGGATTTAAAGGAGCAAAAAAGGGCACTCCTTTTGCAGCCGCTAAAGTGGGCGAAACTTTAGGAGCCAGAGCTCAAGCTTTGGGGATAAAAGAAATCGGAGTCATTGTAAAAGGAGTTGGATCGGGTAGGGAGTCGGGAATAAGAGGTTTTATATCAAAAGGTATAAACATAACCTCCATAAAAGATGCCACACCAGTACCTCATAACGGTCCAAAACCAAAAAAACCAAGGAGAGTTTAATCTTTGTTAAATATAAAATCAATTTATGAAAATAGGTCCAAAATACAAAATAGCCCGCCGACTCAAAGCTCCGATTTTTGAGAAAACTCAAACTCAAAAATATAGCTTGCGGGAGGAGCGCAAAAACAAGAAGAGGTCTTTTAACAAACCAAAGACCGATTTTGGCACCCAATTAAATGAGAAGCAAAAAGCCAGAATGTTTTATTGCGTTACCGAAAAACAATTTGCAAAATACGTAAATCAAGCCCTTAGCAAAAAGACGAGTTCACCCACCATAAACCTTTTAAAATCTTTAGAGCATCGTCTTGATAATGTAGTCTGGAGAGCTGGTATTTTACCAACTCATCTTGCGGCCAGACAAGCGGTCGCACATGGACATTTTTTGGTAAATGGTAAAAAAGTTTATGTGCCGTCTTTTAGTGTAAAGGGGGGAGATAAAATCACCGTAAGACAAGGTAGCCAGGGAAGCAAGATGTTTAGTGAATTGGAAAATAAAATAATAGAGACAAAATCGCCAGATTGGATTTCTTGGGATACCAAAACAAAAGAACTTTCTGTAAAAGATAGCTCTTTTATAGAGAAATCTGATTTATTATTTGATCTTGGTCAAGTTATTGAGTATTACCAGAGGTAATTTTAATTTTTAATATTATGACAATGGATAATTTTGATAAAGCTATTATATTGCCTTCAAAACCACGGGTAGTCTCCGAGGATGATAATCGTGGTGTCTATGAAATTGACGGATTTTATCCCGGATTTGGATTTACTATCGGCAACAGTCTCCGTCGCATTATTTTGTCCTCTTTACCCGGAGCCGCTATAACTTCAATAAAAATAAACAGTGTTGAACACGAATTTTCTTCAATCAAAGGAGTAAAAGAAGATGTAATAATGATAATGCTCAACATAAAAAAACTCCGAGTCAAGATGCTTTCAAACGAACCCCAAACCCTAACTATCAAAGGGAAGGGAATGAAGACTTTAACCGCCAAAGACATAGAGGCTCCCGGACAAGTAGAAATAATAAATCCAGAACTTGTGATCGCCACTCTCACAGACAAAGATTCGGAGCTCAATATCGAGATGGTAGTAGAAAAGGGTCTCGGGTTTGTTAGTCGTGACAGCCTCGGCAAGAACAAGGTTGATATCGGCACCATAGTCTTGGATGCAAACTTTACTCCAATCAGAAGGGTTAGTTATGAGGTAGAAAATATGCGAGTTGGTGACCGCACCGATTTTAATCGTCTACGCATACTTATAGAAACAGATGGCAGTATAAGCCCCAAAGAATCCCTCGAAAAATCTATAAACATTATGATAGGACAATTGAAAGCTATCACTGGTTTTGAAGAAAAGGAGAACTTGAAAGATGGAGAGTTTTCAACTGATGACACTTCAAATATGGATGAAGAGATGCATAATGAAAATCAAAAAATGGATCCAGAATTTCTAAAAACTCGTATTGAAAATCTAAATTTGGGAGCTCGCACACTAAATGCACTTTCCAGCGCCAACATTAGGACAATTGGGGGCTTGGCCAGGAAAAAAGAAAAAGACATATTGGAAGTAGAAGGTCTTGGAGCAAAAGGAGTAGCCGAGATCAAAAGAGTTTTGGGAGAACATGGTATAACTTTAAAGTAAATTAGAAATACGAAGCACTAAATACGAACATGAGACACCACAACGCAAACAGAAAATTTAGTAGGGTACGCAAAGTAAGAAATGCTTTGATCAATTCTCTTGCTCGATCTTTGGTTTTGCATCAGAAAATAAAAACCACCGAACCAAAAGCCAAAGAGCTTAGACCTTTCATAGAAAAACTGGTCACCAAAGGTAAGGCCGGGACAGTATCTGCAAGAAGAATCATAGGAACAAAGATAGGAGTGGGCGCCACTAAAATATTGGTGGATACTATTTCCAAAAAATACGAGGACCGCAAAGGAGGCTTCACCAGGATTACAAAATCCAAAAGAAGACTTTCGGACGGAAGCAAGATGGCAATTATTGAATTTGTATAACACGCAACTAAATTACAAATTATGACAAATGACGCAAATAAAATGGAATATACAATAGATGCAGAAGGAAAAAAGTTGGGTAGGATCGCTTCCGAGGCGGCAACTGTTTTGATGGGCAAAAATCGAGCCGATTTTGTCCGTAACGCTATTCCAAATATAAAACTAAAAATAACAAACGCCACCAAAATATCTACCACCAACAAAAAAATGGATCAAAAAGTTTATAAAAATTATTCAGGCTATCCGGGGGGCTTACGCGAGCGAACAATGAAAAAGGTAGTGGCTGATTTTGGTATGAAAGAAGTCTTAAAGATTGCTATAAAAGGCATGTTGCCCAAAAACAAATTGAGAGATAGGATGATGAAAAATTTATTAATTACAAAATAAAAAATCAAGCTCCGCTACAACACATATGCCAATCACAAAAGAAAAAACAGCAGATAGATATACAGAAGCCGTAGGTAGAAGAAAAACAGCTTCAGCTAGAGTGCGGATTACCCCCGCCTCTAAAAACACTTTTAAAATAAACGACCGCGATTTGGCGTCTTATTTTCCAACAGCAGAACTTCGCAAGATTATAGAAGAAGCCACAAACAAAGTAAAAGTTGGCAATTTCAATATTTCAATACATGTAAAGGGTGGCGGTGTTCATTCCCAAGCGGAAGCAGTGAGGCATGGTATCTCTCGTGCCCTCGTCAAACATGACGAATCTTCAAAGACCAAACTAAAAACAGCTGGCTTTTTGAAACGCGACCCTAGAGCCAAAGAGCGTCGCAAATTCGGCCTCAAGAAAGCCCGTAAAGCTCCACAGTGGTCAAAGAGATAGTTTAATCCTGAGCTTACTGTTAACTTGTTCACTTCTTCTCTATCTGTTAAGATTAGATTGTATGAAAAAACACTATATTTCAAACAAACTTTTTGCTGAACCTTCTTTTATAGAAGGAGGGGCTAGATTATTAGATTTTGGAAATACTCTCCAAGAGTACAACGCTTCTGAAACCGACGCAGAGACTGATATCGAGTCATTGAAGAATGACTGGAGAGCCATTGGTGATGATATAAAAATATCTATTGAAAGATATGAACAACTCGCCAGATAAAAATAACAAAGATGCGGATGGTAAAATGTTAGTTCGCCAGGAATCTTTTCAATCTTTTTCTGGTCCGTTACCCCCACCAGAAATCTTAGAAAGATTTAACAGTATTGTTCCGGGTGCAGCAGAAAGAATAATTAAAATGGCAGAAGATCAATTTGCCCACAGAGTCGATTTAGAAAAAAGAGTTATAAAGTCCGATGTAGAAAGATCAAAATGGGGACAAATACTTGGGTTTATTATTTCTATATTTGGATTAACAGTAGCTTTATTTGTAAGTATAAAAGGTCAGCAGTGGGCAAGTAGTATAATCGGGGGAGGAACACTTGCTTCTCTCGTTGGAGTATTTATGTATGGCACAAAATCAAGGCGCAAAGAAAGGGAGAGTAAATCCAGATCTAAATAAAATTAACTTTTAAATAGGGAGTCTAGTAAATATCTGGATGTTTATAATTTTATAACACAAATGGGAGACGAGGATAAAAAAAATAATTCAGAAGAAACTCTTGAAGTAACTTTTGATAATGAGGAAGAAGAAAATAATCCAGCCAGCCTTATAAAAAAACTCAGACAAAAAATTAAAGAGTTGGAAGAGAAAAATCAAGAGTATTTGATCGGTTGGCAAAAAGAGAGGGCAGATGGGGTAAATTTGCGTAAAAGACTAGAAGAAGAAAAGAGTGAATTTGCTAAATTTGCCAAAGAAGATATTGCTACTGAAATCATTACCGTCCTTGATTCATTTGAAAGTGCTTTCAAAAACAAAGAAGCTTGGGAAAAGGTAGACAAAAATTGGAGACAAGGTGTGGAGTATATCCATACTCAGCTTATAAACGTTCTTTCAAATCATGGGGTCTCTGTAGTCTCGCCCCTTGGGGAATTATTTGATCCCAAAAGAGATGAAGCGGTAGAGACCGTACCAACAGAAAAAGAAGAAGATAATCATAAAATACTAGAAGTAATGAGTGCCGGCTACAAACTCCAAAACAAAATCATCCGCGCCCCCAAAGTCAAAGTGGGGGAGTATAGGAGTGGATAACCATATTACATTACCACTAGCTGACTATGCTATAATGAGAATATGAACGAAGAATCTATACAAAAATATATAAAACAAGTTAGAACTGAAGCAAATGAAGATATGAAGCAACATATTGGAGCTTTAATTGAAAATGTAAACGATAAATTTAAAGCCACAAACGAAAAACTTATTACTATAGATAAAAAACTCGACTCTCAAGAAGAAATGATTGCTGGAATTGCAGAAGAAAAAACACTTGTAAAAGTTCAGGTTAGCGATCACGAAAATAGAATTAATACTTTAGAAACAAACTTGGTGTAAAAGAAAAGTCGCCGGTATGTATATCGTTACTCTCCCAACTATATTATAACAAATTATAGTATACAAGTCAAGTGTATAAAAATGTGACTAGATGTATAATTCATTCGCAAAACATTATTATTTTATTCCACTTGCCCCTCACATTAGACAAGGGGAGGGGCAGTCCGATGTAAATCGGACGGGGTGGGGTCTGAAATTTTAAAATTATTCGCATAATTTTCGTATCAATATGTCAAAAATCATAGGAATAGATTTGGGAACTACCAACTGCGCGGTGGCAGTGATGGAATCTGGAAATCCAAAAATAATTGAAAACGCAGAGGGAGCGCGAACCACCCCCTCTATTGTCGCTATTTCTAAAACAGGCGAAAGATTGGTGGGGCTTTTGGCTAGAAGGCAAGCGGTCACCAATCCTCAAAACACTGTTTTTGGCATCAAGAGATTTATCGGTCATGATTTCAAAGAAGATGCTGTCCAAAAAGATAAGGATACTGTGCCTTTTGAAATTTCTGCTTCCACTACCGGTAGTGTCCAAGTAAAAATGAACGATCACATTTACCGACCGGAAGAAATTTCGGCTATGATACTTGGGAAACTCAAAGCCGATGCCGAAGCTAAACTCGGAGAAAAAATTAGCCAAGCTATTATCACGGTGCCCGCTTATTTCAACGATGCCCAAAGAAAGGCTACCAAAGACGCTGGCCAAATCGCGGGCCTTGATGTTTTACGCATTATAAATGAACCCACCGCCGCGGCTTTAGCTTATGGATTTAATAAAAAGAAAAATGAACAAATCGCCGTCTTTGATTTTGGGGGTGGTACTTTTGATATTTCTATTTTGGAAGTCGGGGATGATGTGGTAGAGGTTAAGTCAACCGATGGTGACTCACACTTAGGCGGTAAAGATATTGATCAAAAAATCATCTACTTCCTGGCCTCTGAATTTAAAAAGGAAAGTGGTATTGACATCACCAAAGATCCGCTGGCCCTCCAGAGACTCGACGAAGCGGCAGAAAAAGCCAAGATTGAGCTCTCCACCGCCACAGATACCGAAGTAAACATCCCGTTTATCACTTCCGATTCTTCTGGCCCTCGCCACCTCCTTATTAAGATGAACCGCGCCAAACTAGAAGAGCTCTCTGATGAATTTATCGCTAGAGCCATGGAGATCACCCGACGTGCAATAGAAAGCTCGCCTTTTAAAGTGGCCGAAATAGAAGAAATAGTATTGGTGGGGGGTCAGACCAGAATGCCGAAAATCATAGAAGAAGTAAAAAAGTTTTTCGGCAAAGAACCAAACAAAAGCATCAACCCGGACGAAGTAGTTGCGTTAGGCGCCGCTATCCAAGGAGGTATTATCGCCGGAGATGTCAAAGATATTTTGCTTTTGGACGTTATCCCGCTTTCACTCGGTATTGAGACTATGGGCGGAGTGGCCACCAAACTCATTGACCGAAACACCACTATCCCAGCTTCCAAATCACAAGTCTTTTCTACAGCTGCTGACAATCAAACTAGCGTAGAGATACACGTCGTCCAAGGTGAAAGACCTTTGGCAGGAGACAACCGTACCTTAGGCCGATTTATTTTAGACGGTATTCCTCCATCTCCACGCGGTATGCCTCAAGTAGAAGTTTCTTTTGATATAGACGCCAATGGTATATTGAGCGTCAAAGCCAAAGACAAATCAAGCGGCAAAGAGCAATCAATAAAAATAGAAGGCACTTCGGGTCTTTCTAAAGAAGAGATAGAAAAGATGCAAAAAGATGCCGAGACCCATGCCGCAGATGACCTGAAAAAGAAAGAAGCGGCTGAAACCAAAAACTTGGCCGAGCAATTGATCTACACTACCGAAAAAGCTTTGAAGGAAGCGGAGGGAAAAATAAGTGATGAAATCAAAAAGGGTGTTGAAGAAAAAGTAAATGAGCTTAAAAAAATAAAAGACGGCGAAGATGTCGGAGCAATAAAAACAGCTACCGAAAATCTTTCTAAAGAGATTCAAAAAATAGGGGAGTATATGAGTAAGAATCCCCAACAAGAACAAAAGCCATCCAACTCCGCTGAAGCTTCGTCGGACAAGGAAGACCAAAAACCACCTGAGGAAAAAGGGGGAGCCACCTCTGCTGAAAGCTCCGACGAGCCAAGCGAGACAAAGAGTTAAAAGTTAGTATAATAAAAGTATGAAGAAAATTACTAAAACAAAAAACTCCGTCACTCTCAGCAGTTTAGATAAACGAATGGATCATTTGGAAAAGACTATGGAGAATCTAACAGAGACAGTTGATAATCTCGCCCAAGCGACAGCGAAAGGTTTTGCAAATACAGTAACAAAACAAGATCTCGAAAGATTTGCGACGAAACAAGATTTAGAGAATTTGGGCAACAAAATAGACAATTCACTTGAAGAATATACTAGAACCTTTAGAGTAGATTATGACGAGCTAAGCTCGAGAGTTAGAAGACTCGAATCTACTGTTTTTAAAAGATAGGAGACAAAGGGTTAAAAATTTGATATAATAAGGTCGCACTCTAATCGACGTATCATGCGACATGATTTCGCAAAATCATATGAAGAACTATTATGACATATTAGGGATAGACAAAAAGGCCTCCAAAGATGAGGTTAAAAAGGCTTTTCGGACACTTGCCCACAAATTTCACCCCGACAAAAAAGGGGGTGATGCCGAAAAGTTTAAAGAAATAAACGAAGCTTATACCGTCCTTTCTGATGACCAAAAGAGATCCCAGTATGATATGTACGGCCAAAATTTTGCCGGAGCTACCGGAGGAAATACGGGTGGATTTAATTGGCAAGATTTTGCCTCCAATCCAGGAGCGGGGGGATTTAATTTTTCTGCCGAAAACTTTGATTTTGGAGATATTTTTGCAAACGGATTTGACTTAGGCAGTATTTTTGGCGGAAGACAAAGATCTCAAACAAAAAGAGGGCGAGACATCTCTATAGATATAGAGCTCTCTTTTGAAGAAGCAATTTTTGGAGTAGAACGAGCTATTCTTTTAAATAAAGTCTCAGTATGTCACGTTTGTAGTGGCACCGGAGGCAAAAAGGGGACCGAGATCATAAGTTGCCAGACTTGCAACGGCAAAGGGAAAATCAGAGAAATGAAAAAGTCTATCTTCGGTTCTATAGAAATGACCAGAGCTTGCAACAATTGCGCGGGCAGTGGCAAAGTGCCAAAAGAAAAATGCAGCTCTTGTGATGGTTTGGGTATATTGAAAAAAGAAGAAGAAATAAAAATAAAAATCCCAGCCGGCATCGACAATGGCGAAATGATCCGTCTCTCGGGAGGAGGTGAAGCGGTCAAGGGAGGCACCTCAGGCGACCTTTATATAAAAACCCATGTCAAAAAACACAAAACTTTCCACAAAGAAGGCAATGATTTAGTGATGAATCTAGATGTAAAATTATCAGATGCTTTGCTCGGCGCCAAGATTGACATTCAAACTTTAGATGGACTTTCCACTTTAAATATTCCAGAAGGTATAAACACTGGTGATATTTTGCAAATCAAAGGCAAAGGAGTGCCAGAACATGGCAGAAATCGCGGTGATATTTTAATTCACATCCGTGTCGCCTTACCTAAAAAATTAACCAAGTCTGCCAAAGAAGCTATCTTGAAACTGCGAGAAGAGGGAATGTAAGGTAGAAAGTTTTTTAAGAAAATTAAATAAAATGAAAAAGGGCGACGCGGGTCGCCCTTTTTGGGGTGGCAAGCGGGCCACTCCTTGATCCTGGTTTTTGCGGATGAGTTCTCTCGTCCGGATGTAAGTATATACATAAAAAAAATCTTGTCAACTATGTTATCCACAGCTGGCAAGACGTAGTAGGGGGGCCGCAAAAACCAGGATTCGGGCATTGCTACATCCCCGCATCCGGGTTGACACCAGCGGAGCATCCCCCTACTCCCATAGTATATCAGAAGACAATAAATCTGTCCAATGAAAAGGCCCCGCTACCTTGGTAGGGGGGCCTTCCGCAAAGATCTTATCGCGTGTAGTTGAAACCAAAGTCTGCTTGACTTTGGCCAACCTGGACCTTGCCATAGAGACCGTACTCTGCTGGCAGGTCGGGGAGAGTAAAGGAGATCGTCTGGACACCAGAGGATTCCTTCACTTCCACTTCAATTGTCGTTCCTCCGAGGAGCACAGTGGCGCTTTTGGCGCCTACCGCACCGCTCAAAAAGACTGTGATTGTATCTCCGGGCCTCGCTGGATTTTCTGGAGAGACCAGTCCACCCTCACGATAGATTCCTCCAACTCCGATTGACTCGGAAGGAGAAAAGCCTGAAAGGATAATCTTGGTGGTCTCTGGGCGTAGTCTTCCGTCAAATTCCCTTACTACAGCAAGTGTGCTTGGGTTTTTTGGTGGAAAAGCTAATATTTCCGCCGGAAAAACAAAGTTTAACTGACCTTGTGAGGAGTAAAGTATCTCGAGCGGTTTACCGTTCAAGTACACTTTGCAACCTTCTAGGTTTTCACCATAGATGCTTGCCAAATCTCCACGAGCAAAACTTGCCCGCTCGCTCCAGCTTCCGAGAACCCCATCCCTCTCACGAATTTTGCATAGGGGAATTTCTGTGAGCGGAACATCTATCAGAAGCCTTGACTCCTTGAGCAGTTGCCCCACATCAAGGATGCCTGGCACGGCCTTCCCGATTAGCGCCGGCGCAAAGCGTGAGCTTCGCACTAGAAGCTTTTTGAGAATCTCGGGAGTGAGGATAGAGTTAGGGAATTCCCCATACCTCTCCTCGATAGCCAGAGTCAGGGCTCCGGCCACACCGGGAGTCGCCATTGACGTACCACAGCGCCATCCGTAAGGCCTACCCTCAAAATCCTTCACAAGTGTGGTGTACCAGCACCAAGGCGCAGAAGTCGTAACCTCCATGCCCCAGCTTGAACCAGCTCCAAAAGAGCTGTCATTTCTATCCACCCCGGCGACGCAGATCACATTTGATAAATGCGAGCTGGCGCATGGTTGTAAATTCTCCGTCTTGTAACGTCGTGAGTCGTTGCCAGATCCGGCAACGAACAAGGCTTTATCCTTCAGAGAATCAAGAACTTGGGCCCATACGTCCCATTTTTCTCGATCTTCCACGTTCTCCAATATTACGAAGCTCATGTTTACCACGAGCAGTTCGTAATAAGGCAGATCATGGAGAGAAAGGATTGCGCGTAGTGCGTCAACCTGGTCTACATAAAATTCCCCGTTTGCATCAAACTTGGTAACCACGATTGATATGATAGGAGCTTGCATAGAAATCCCTTTGATCCCAAATGGATTCATGGAAGTTGCCGCGGCGATTCCCACCACAGCAGTACCATGTCCTTGGATATCTGGAGTATTCTTTACAAGGCTGTCAAATCTGTCTACATCCTGATGTGGTCCAACACCACTGTCTAGTAGGACCAGACCAATTTTACCTTCAGCAACCCTGCTTCTACCGGCCTCTTCCGGATTGAAACGGATCTGCTTAAACTCGTTTTGCTGGTTACCCGACTGCGGGTCAAGCCCGAGGTCGGTTTCTGCCAACACGGGAGCTCGTAGCTGTCCTTCGGAGAGCCTTCGAACTTTCATATCTCCACACGGCGTCATGTCGTTTGCTGATGCGGTTACAACCGCTATCCGCTCCACGCCATTTTTTCCTTTATCGTTTTCTGCAAGCCACTCAAAGTGGCTTGCGCCCGGGCAGAGAAAGTTACGTTCGGGCCGAGACACAAACGATTCTCTCCCCACCTTTTTGACTGTCTCGTAACTCTTCTCGTCGAAGAGTACGAGAAAACGTGCCTTCTGTCCGAAGACGGAGGAAACAAAAAGTAGGAAAGTAATCATCAGTCTCATACCAAACTCCCTTCTATACTGCCCGTCTTGTTATTACAAAGGGCTAGTGTATTTCTGGTCTTATTATACTAAAAATAAATAAAAAAGCAAGCCCCCACGATGTCTAGGCACCATGGGGGCATCTCAATGAACTAACGAACTGTTGCATTGACCTGATATAGGCCAATGAAATACGGAGCAAGTCCCGAGAACAAAACTTCAACCGGCG
The DNA here is from genome assembly GCA_001823925.1 of Candidatus Zambryskibacteria bacterium RIFCSPLOWO2_01_FULL_39_39. Taxonomy (GTDB): domain Bacteria; phylum Patescibacteriota; class Minisyncoccia; order Phycocordibacterales; family WO2-35-19; genus WO2-35-19. The sequence continues at coordinate 41,865 of MHWB01000009.1, read as the reverse complement.
TACCGGTGATCTCTGTCGGGACAAAAAACGATTTGAAAAGAGCGTTGTCTGGAGTGGGCGCGCCTGTTTCCACAGTCGGATCAGTTTTGCCCAATCCGGTCGCATAGTATGTACGCACATTTCCAGTTTCTGCAAAGTAAGGCTCTCCATTCGGAAGCCTCAAGAAGCAGGGAGAGGTGTCTTTGACGAGAACACTTATCTCTGGTCCTTTTGCTGTTCCAGCCTCTACCCAGAATCTTACTTGGCCGGTTACCTCGTAAGGCACCTGGAAGTTCACCTGCCCGGGAGAGACGAAGTAGAGCGGTACTCGTACTCCGTCAATGAACACCGATGTTCCGACGAGGATAGTCGGAAGCGTTAAACTTGTATAACTCGCCGTCCCACCACTGCTCAAATTTTTGCCGTAGAGCGATATGATCGCTCCGGGTGAGAACTCTCTGCACCCAAGCTCGGATTTCTCCAAACTGTGAAAGAAAGGTGAGGCGAAACTCTGCACTCCGTATTCTGGTTTAGGTGTGGCAGAGGTCATAACCTCCACCGACACACTGCTCTCAGCCAAACCGCCAAATCCGAGCACCTCCACCTTGTAGGTAGTACTCAACTGCGGGGAAACCGTCGCCTCACCGCTAGCTGGCAAGTTATCCAAGACGATATTGGACCCGGCATAAAGCCGAGCCTTTTCTCCATTCTTGGACTGCCAACGTATCACCACAGATTCGCCGACAGTAATCTTGGCCGAGCTCACCGAGAGAGCCGTAATGATTGGCGGGATTGCCACCATTCTTTCTCTGTAGATAGTACCCGTTGGCCCTATCTTGAACAGGAAGTCTACCTCTCCCGAGGGAGATACAGCCACATGCGCCGAATCCAGGTTCTGGACAGCGACACTACCGAGCTGTCCATCAGAAACCACAACCTTTTGAACACCCGTGAGGGTATTCATTAACACGACTGTATCCTGATTTTGCCGACCAGCCCCAGCTCCTGCAAACACAGCCCAAGGGCCGTTCTGTTGCGAGAGCCAGACAGGCTGGGTGTTGTTGAAGCCCGAAAGCTCGTACAGTCCCGCGAGTCGTCCGTCACGAAAGGCTCTCACCATCCACTTGCCACCACTCTTGTAGAGAATGGTTGCCGAGATATCACTCGGCTCAACAAGTAGTTGGCAACATTCCTCTCCAGTGATCTGAAGAGAGCTAAACTTGCCATCCACTCCTATAATCCCAACTTCCGTCGCTACCTTAGTGGCAGGGAAGCGGTATCTCTCTGTGAGGAAGCGCCCGTCGGGCATCCTCCATGCTTGGAGAACCCGGTAGTCTTTGTCCAAGAGATGAACCCTTTGAAAGGTACAGATACTTCCGGAATATGTAGAGGATGTTAGCCGATAAAGACTGTATTCCTCATCAAACGTAAAGCCGGGACGCGGGTCCGTTGTTGGCGGTCGGTTGCCAGCAACGAAATACTTCTCTTTGTCAGCCCCAACCCAACCATATGAAAACCGGCCAAGAGTCTTTGTACCAATATTGTTACCAATACTAGTGCAGATTCTACTCCCAACCCCATCCTCAACCTTGTCAAAGTAGGTCTGGGGCGGTCGCCCTAATGGCCACGGAATCGGAAACCCCGGTCCAAGTAGTGATTGCAGGTAAAGTGTTTTTCCTTTAGAAAAAACACCTCCCCACTCAATACTCTTTTCTTGTTCCCAGAATGTCCGCTTCGTGGGACGGCTAGTAGATACCTTATTGAAAAGGGGATCTTTAATCTGACCACCTTCAACAATACCCACCATTGACTGCGGTCTTCCATCAGCACCTAGAGCAGTTCCTAAAACCCAGAGTTTCCCCTGTGCGTCATAGGTCACTGTGTCAACAGTGTAATCCGGTGGCACATTAGCCACCTGCTCAACTGCCAGCAGAGAGCTGGCAATCAAAACCAAAAGAGTAATTGCTTTCATCTTTCTTCCTCCTCTATTTCAATGTGCCAGCCAGCTTGGCTGTTCTAATTATTATAATAATACTTTTAACACAAATGTCAATAGCACCTTATCCACAAGATTTTACAACATATCCTAATTTTATTCTATAATTTAGTATAAATATTTTGTAAAAAATGGATAATAATAATCCTAAATTTATTCCTGTCATAATAATCTTGTTTGGAGTCGCTGTAGGTATTTTTATCTATATATGGAACAGTAGTAAAAATCCGAAAGCAGTAGTAGAAGAACCCAAACAAGAATTTGAGAGAAAAGCGGAACAGTTTGGCGCAGAAATCCTTCCTCAGGGACTGCCTACTGACTTGCCAATAGAAGAAGGGGCTGTCGTTATATCAAATGAAATAGTAAAGGTAACAACTCCAGATGGAAAACAAGAAGAACAGGTGGTCAGAGCGTACCTATCTGCTAAAACCGTAGAAGAAAATCTAAAAATTTATAAAGATTATGTATTAGCCAAAGGTTGGCAGGTGAGTGGGGAAATAAATGTAAGCAAAGACTTAATGATATTTCTATCTTACGACCCCAAAAATCCAACCCAACCTATCAAATTTGAATTTGTCAAAAATTCTGTGACAAAAGATGTGACGGTAAGGATTGTTTTAATAAAAAATATTAGGTGATAAAATATGATATCTAGTAAACTCTACAAAATAATACCTTTATTACTCGGAGTGGTTTTATTTTTTATTTTTAATGTAGATAATTCTAGTGCTCAATCGACAGATACTTGTGCTTCAGTTTCAGAATGTACAGCTGTAAGTGCTTGTGAAATAGATAATTATGATATAGCAGGAGATGTTGCGTGTGGTGGTAGTTGGAATTTTTTAGGCACATATTGTTCTGGTATTCGATGCGTAGATAGTTATATATGTGATTCAAGTTGTTCAACTGTAGGACAACAAGTCACGTCTGCTTCTTGTTCTAATAATTGGTGTAGCTATACAACCGGTGGGCCTTGTAGCACAAACCTTGGACAGTGTTGGTGGAATGAAGAAAGAGCTTCTTCAGATCCGATATCTGACGGGCCCACAACACTTCCTTTAAATGGAAACGGATCTACATGTTCCGACCCAAATGGTCAACCAATCATCTCGTATCCTTCGGGGTCAAGTTTTACAGTTAGCCAGGGAGATCTTGGTTGGGTTGGTTTAGCTTACACAGCACAAGGTTCAACAGTAATGAATGTTGGGGTGCCGACTTGCCCAGCTGGAGCGACCTGTAATGCTCCTTCACCTACAAATAATGATGGTGATGGTTTTCCTCCTACGATTTTTGGTGTAACTATAAACAATACTTCATCTCTTACTCCTGGCACTTACCCTATAGATATACTTCTTTCAAATACAGGTGATGCTGGGTGTAACGCTGAAGCAACTGTCTTCCTCACGGTAGAACCAAGCAGACAGACAGTTTGTAATGGCTCTTGGTACACAGTTACCGGGAGCTTTGCCGCCTCTCAAAATCCGGTTGGAAAATATTTTTCAACACCTGCAACAATAAATGTCTTTGCACCAAATGCTTCTACTGGAAGAAATATTTATGAGCAAATCTGTACTGGCGCTACAGCTCTGCAAAGTTGTAGTTGGAACAGTCTTCCGGGCTGGACCAATATCGGACTATTTTCTTCGGTAGTCAATCAACCTGTCCATATCCCTTCTACAAATTTCCGTAATGCAATAGTTTCTACCCAAAGTAATGGGATGTATCAACTTTCGGGCGCAAGTTGGAATGTCTTTCCCGGCCCAGCTCCAGCTTGGGGAACTCCAGCCTCTGCAGTAGATCCATTTAACAGGACATACAGTTTTCGTAGAGGTGGAGGAAATGTGGTGGAGTATATGTGTAGTATTGCAAATGCATTTCCAGATATAACCGCAACTCCAACTTCGGTAATAAGCGGTGGCGCTTCTACTATCTCTTGGACATCAACAAACGCAACTTCTTGTGCAGTAACTTGTTCATCTGGGTCTTGTCCTTGGACTGGTACATCTGGTAGTCAATCTTCTGGAGCTCTAGTTGCAGATCGTACTTACACACTTACTTGTCAGCCGGGCAATACTACTGATGCAGTTACTGTGACTGTATCTGGTGGATCAGGACCAAGTATAGGACTTATTCCAGCAACTATGTTTTTTAGTAGACAAATTGGGCAGGCTGCCCCCGCCACATCAAACGCTACTATATCTAACTCTGGAGCAGTAGGTAGCAATCTAAACTGGCGTGCAAGCACAAATCAGACTTGGTGTACGATTGGTGGCGTCGGAAGTCCTGGTAGTATTACAGGCGGACCTTTGGCTCAAGGGGCTCCAGGGACCGTAAGAGCTGTCGGTGTCCCCATTCCTTCAAGTATGCCTGCTGGTAGTAATTTGTGCGCTGTAACGGTTTCTGATAATGGTTCAACGCCTGCTGTAACGGGCGGGAGTAAGACTGTAGCAGTAACTTATAATGTGCTTCCTACTAATCCTGGTAGCGTTTCTGGTAGTTTGATAGGAGTCTGTCCTGCAAGAGATGTTCGGATTACTTGGACAGCTTCCAATGGTGGAGGTACACCTGTCACTTACAATATTTATAGAAATACGCTTCCACCCGGAACTTTCCCAGCCAGCCCTCTGCTTGCTGGTACTGGAGTATCAGGCACAACTTTTACAGACACAACTCCAGCTGGAGGTACCACTTACTACTATTGGGTGCGAGCAACTGCTGGTGGTCAAAATAGTTCACCTATAGCCGCTACTCAAAATGCCACGGGAGGAATTGCTGTGCCAGTTTGTGCACCTATTGGCTACAGACTCAATGTAACCAAAGCAGGGCAGGGGACAGTATCAAGTACCCAGGGTACCCCAGCTATAAGTTGCGGTTCTGTGTGTCAGGCAGATTATGATCCAGACGAGGATGTAACCCTACAAGCCACAGCTGCACCGGGTAGGATATTTACAGGATGGAGCGGGTCCTGCTCTGGAAGAGGAGATTGTGATCTAACTATGAACAGTGATAAATCTGTAACAGCAAACTTTGCAGTAGACCCAAACTACAAGGAGTTTTAGGATAAAAAATCTGATAAGATAATGAGAGTGTTTGTAAAAGCAAAGCCGAGTGCAAAAGAGGAGAAGGTGGAAAAACAAGAAGCCCAGCAGAACCTCTGGCAGAACAAAGAAGGAGATTTACATCTCAAAGTATCTGTAAAGGAACCTCCAGTAGAAGGCAGGGCAAACCAAGCAATAATCAAAGCCTTGGCAAAATATTTTAATACTTCTCCTACAAGAATTACCCTAATCTCCGGCGCCTCCTCAAAAAATAAAGTTTTTGAGATAAAATAATGGTATAATTTTTGTATGCACTTTGGAGAACATCTGACAATAGACGGATATGGTGGATCAAAAGAAAAACTCAATAACAAAGAGCTAGTATTAGAATGTCTAAATGAACTTCCAGAACAGCTAGGAATGCACAAACTTGCTGAGCCGGTTGTTTATTCTGCACCAAACAATGACAAGAAGGATCCGGGGGGTTGGAGCGGGTTTGTAGTCATTGCCGAAAGCCACATAAGTATTCATACCTTTCCAGATAACGGGTTTTTAAGTGCAGATGTTTATACCTGCAAAAACGGAATGGATAATGAATTTATATTAAATTATTTTAAAGAAAAGTTTGACCTGCAAGATATAGAGCATAATTTTATTAAGAGGGGGACAAGGTATTCAAACGATTAAAAAATTTTTGTTTTTCTTTATCATATATATTTAAGGGGCGCACACATGTGAACGCCCCTTTCGGTTACGACGGCAGGACTGGAGTCGGAGGACAGATTGGATATTTCTTCATACTACCTTACTTTGCGGAATGTACCTTGTTGTGATCTTCAAGAACTACGATTTGGTCTGTTATAAAGCTTAGCACATAATATTTTGTTGTCATAGAGATATGCGTAATAGAGTTGACAGAATAATTTAAAAGAGTATATTAAAGAGTAGGCAGCTCTCGGTAGCTGAATTTCAATCCAAGGATGGGTTATGAAAACCTTTCTCGTTCAAGACTCTGATTTCAAGACTCCAGATGTGAAAAAATGGAAGTCGGGAAAACACGTCCCGTGTGTCTCCGTGGCTATCAGGCCCGAAGGCGTCGCTGTTCGTTCCACCCTCGATGAGGGTAAGACAACTGTGTTCTTTAACAAGAGAGAATGGACCGCCTTCATTGGTGCGGTCAAGGCGGGAGAATTTGAACTCTCCTAGCAAATTCACTTTTGGCAGAGGCACTTACCCACTTCCTTAAGGGGAAGTCACGAACCAACCAGAGAGAGCGGAGGCAATCACGTGATGCTTACCGCTCTTTTATATTTAACAATATTTATATTATAAAATATTAAAATAGTTTATGAAACAGATAATCACTACAAAAAATAAAACATTGTTTATACCAGGATTAGGAGAACATGCGAAGGATTATTGTGTTCTTTCAAAATATATGAAAGTATATAATATATCATGGGATAATCTTCGTCTCCCCCGTGGAAATTATGATACTGTCATTGGGTTTTCGATGGGAGCTGTTTTAGCATGTGACTATGTAGAAATAAAATTTGTCAAAACTCTCATTCTCTGTTCAATGACACCTATTGCTCATTCTCTAAAAACATTGAAAGCTAAAGAAGTCATTTTTATAGTCGGAGAAAAAGAAAAATGGGTGTACAAGAATAACCTTCAATTAGCCAAAACTCTCAAATGTAAATGGAGAATTGTTGTAATTCCCGGGGCAGATCATAAGATCACTGGTAATTATAGGAAAAAACTCTTGGAATTAGCAGTCTAATTTTTTTATAAACAAAAATTTTGTTAGAGGATAGATTTTACTGTATAATTAAAGTGTGTTTGAATTTTGGTGTTGTGGCTAGAGAGTTTTGATAGTTGACAAAAATAATCCAAGAGTTATATTAAAACCAGACAGGCAAGATATAGAACATAATTTTATTAAGAGGGGATTAAAATATTCAAATGGATAAAAAATCAAAAATTTTAATAACTATATTTTTTATCTCTATTATAGTGTCTGTAGTAATGACATATAAAAGAACAACGGTTGATAAGGATTTTTACATTGAAGATGGTACCGCGTTAGAATAAAAAATGTTTACAATAACTTATATATTTGGAGTTGTAGCAGGAATCATATCCTTCGGAGCTTATATTGTATATATAATCTCAATTTTAAAAGGAGAAACAAAACCAAGCAGAGCAACTTGGTGGATACTCACTATAGTAGGGAGTGTTACTGGAATTAGTTATTATTTCTCTGGAGCAGTAGATACCATTTGGGTTCCAGTAGCTGATGTGTTTGGAATTTTCATAGTAGCAATACTTTCTATTAAATATGGAGAGGGTGGCTTAAACCCTTTTGATATAACATGCTTCTTTGTATCAATGACGGGACTAGTACTATGGTATATATTTAAAAGTCCAGTTATTGCCTTAATCCTTAATTTAAGTATGGATTTTGTCGGCATGTTACCTACAATCAAAAAATCCTATTTAGAACCTACGGGTGAGAGTGGATTTTCTTGGCTACTTACATTTATTGGTAATGTATTGAATTTTGGTGCAATAGGTTCTGCAACATTTGGAGTACTCATATATCCAATATATATGTCTATAACCAGTGGTTCAGTTGCAACACTTCTTTATTTTCCAAAGACTAGATTTTCTAAAAAAATCAAATAAGATTTGATCTATCTAGATTAATGCGATCAAAATAAGTATTATCAAATTGATCATAATCACATAATAATTCTTCTCCAAGATGAATATCTTTGAGAGCAATGTCTTTACGAGTAAAAGACTGAATATTTATATCTTCTTTCTTAGCAGAATGATTAATAAATCGTTGGTCATCAAAACACAAAACGTGTTTATCTAAATCTTTATCAAAATATGCGTAATGAAAAAATTGTTTTTTTGCTGGTTCGGACATTTGATTAATTTCTTCATCGGTAAATGCTGAATCAAAAAGGGGATGATACTCCCACGTTATTGTACCCTTAGGAATAAATTGATCTGCCAAAAGTCCTATTCCATGTTTAATACTTTTCCCTAATTTTGTTTTAACTAAAATCATGATTGTTATTTGAATAATATTTGGATAATGTTAAAATCATATCATATTAAATATATAGAATGGAAACTTTAATAGAATTGTGTAATTTTGAAGGACCAAAATGGTTATTGTTTGGTGCAGATGTCGCTCCACTAGTTTACTATTCTCATTTACCAATAATTATAATTTCTCTCTTGTTAGCTTTTTTTGTATTTTTTCAGAATAAAAACTCCATTCCAAATAGGGTTCTTTTTGTAACCATAATCACTTTTGCTCTATGGGTATTTTTAGATTCAATTTTTTGGGCAAGCAATAGAAGTGATGTGGTAATGTTTGTGTGGTCTATTATTATACTTATTGAGCCATTAGTATATATAGGGGGGTTTTATTTACTATATTTATTTTTGGAAAAGAAAGATTTACCTTTTATTTCTAAATTATTTTTATTTTTGATTTATACGCCACTGCTAATTTTTGTACCAACAAAGTACAGTTTGTCAGGATTTGATATTTCTACATGCCTTAGCGTAGAGGGTCCAATAGCTCTCTACTATACATATGCAGTAGAAATTCTTATGACCATAATAATTATTGGGTATTCAATACGAAAACTTCATAAGCCAGGAAATTTGAATCGGAAAGAAATATTCTCCCTTTCTACTGGTGTCGTGTTATTTTTATTTGCTTTCGCATGGGGAAATATAATAGGAAGTTTTACAGAGAATTGGGAATTGGGTCAGTATGGATTATTTGGAATGCCTATATTTGCCGGATTTTTAGTTTATTCAATAGTCAAATTTAAAACATTTAATGTCAAACTAATCGGAACTCAAGCTTTAATAACGGCTTTATGGATTGCACTTTGTGCTGTACTTTTTGTAAATGATATAAATAACGTAAGAATTATTGTTTCTCTTACTTTGATTCTATTTCTTATCGTTGGAATTTTATTAGTCCGCTCGGTAAAAAGGGAGGTAGAACAAAGGGAAAAGATTGAAGTGTTGGCGAAGGATCTTGAGAGGGCAAATGAAAAACTGCGGGAGTTGGATAATTTAAAGTCAGAGTTTTTATCGCTTGCCACCCACCAAATAAGGGCGCCACTCACCGCCATAAAGGGCTACTCCTCAATGCTTTTGGAGGGTGATTTTGGCGTATTACCACAGAAGGCAAAGGATTCGGTAGAGACTATTAGAAAATCTTGCCAAAATTTGATAAATATAGTCGGGGACTTCTTAAACATCTCGCGGATTGAGCAAGGCAGGATGGTTTATGAAAAAAGTATCTTTGATGTAGGAGAGCTTGTAAAAGAAGTGGCAAATGAACTTAAACCAAATATTTTAGATGCAGGTTTGTCTTTGGAATTAGAGCCATTCAATTTTTCTGCCAAAATAAATGCTGATAGGAATAAAATCAAACAGGTGATCGGTAACGTTATTGATAATGCAGTGAAATACACAATCCATGGCAGTATTAAAATTTCTGTATTTGAAGATGAAAATAAAAACCTGCCTGCCGTTAGGCAGGTAAAGATAGCGGTCAAAGATAGCGGAGTTGGTATTGACCCTAGTGAAATAAACAAACTATTTAGTAAATTTTCTCGAACCAAAGACGCCAGCAAAACCAACGTCATCGGCACCGGTCTAGGTTTATATATAGCCAAAAAAATGGCAGAAGCCCATCAGGGTGATATTAAGGTGGTGTCAGAAGGAGTAGGCAAGGGGACTACCTTTACAATCGAACTTCCAATAAATTAACATTTGTAAATAAAAGCCACCCCACAGGAGGCGCTCTGTATCTGGTATCGCAAGGAGATTACAACACCAGAAGAGCGCCTCGACCATGGGGCGGCACGGACGTAGGACACCTGACCGGGTGCCTCTGCGAGAGCAAGAGCAAGATCAAGATGAAAAACCTATAGTTATTATATACAAAGATAAATTTTTGTCAACAAATTTTATGAAAGTGAAAGTATTTGTCAAAGCCAAAGCGGGAGCAAAAATTGAAAAATAGGAGGAAAGGAATACAATAAGACTCATGACTCAAAAAGAAGCTCTGGACATCTTAAAAACCGGTAGAAACGTATTTTTAACTGGCGCCGCCGGTAGTGGCAAAACTTATGTCTTACGAGAATATATAAATTATTTGCAAAATCTTAACGCTTATATAGGCATCACTGCTTCCACCGGCATCGCTGCAACCGGTATGGGCGGCATCACTATTCATTCTTGGTCTGGTTTGGGAGTAAGAGACAGTTTAAGTAAAGGTGATTTACAAGAAATTGTTGAAAAAAAACACGTAAAAGACAAGGTCAAAAAAGCGTCTGTCCTGATTATTGACGAGATATCAATGCTTCACCACTACCGTCTTGATCTCTTAGATAGGATCGTTAAGGAAATAAAAAACTCAGTAGAGCCCTTTGGGGGTATGCAGGTAGTTTTTTGCGGAGACTTTTTTCAATTGCCACCAGTAAGAAAATCTTTTGAGCCGGAAGTATTTTTTGCTTATCACTCCGATACCTGGAAAAATCTTAAGCTCAAAGTCTGCTACCTTTCAGAACAGCATAGACAAAGCGATTTGAAATACTTGGAAATTTTAAACGCGGTAAGGGATGCCACGGTCTCAGAAGAGACTCTAAAAGTTTTGGAGACTAGGTTTAATAAAAAAGCAGATTTTGAACCAACCAAACTTTATTCCCACAATAAAGATGTAAATAGTGAAAACGAAGCAGAGCTTTCAAAAATTTCTGGTAAAGTTTTTGAATATGAAATGCAGGAAAGGGGTAGGCATAATTTGGTAGAATCTTTGAAAAAGAGTTGCCTAGCGCCCGAAACTTTGAGACTAAAGGTTGGCGCCAAAGTAATGTTTGTTAAAAATAATTTTGAAGAGGGCTTCGTCAACGGTACCTTGGGCACAGTCGAAAAGTGCGTGTTTGAAGAAATAAAAGTAAAAATCCTTTCTGGCAAGATTATAGATGTAGTAAGAGAAACATGGCGAATAGAAGAAGATGGGAGAAGCAAGGCCGAAATAACCCAATACCCCTTGCGTTTAGCTTGGGCCATCACCGTACACAAAAGCCAGGGGATGTCACTTGACGCCGCTTCAATTGACTTATCCGCCTCTTTTGAAAAGGGTATGGGTTATGTGGCCCTTTCTCGAGTCCGCTCGCTAGAAGGGCTTTTTCTTAAAGGATTAAATGACATGGCGCTCCGAGTAAATGAGGAGGTTTTGGGATTTGATAAAACATTTAGAGACCTTTCCAAAACCAATTCTTTTCATATTAAAACAATGGGGGAAGAAAAGCTTTCTAAAATGCATAATGAATTTGCCATAAAAATAAGGGGACCCTCCTCCGCTCCCGCTACGGCGGGCAAGGGAAAAATAGATACAGTGGACGAAACCAAAAAAATGTTAGATGATGGAAAAATCTTGAAAGATATTGCCAAAGAAAGGGGACTCAAACTTGGCACGATCATAGATCATATAGAAAAAATAAAAGAAAAAGATCCAAATTACAATATATACAATCTCCAAAGTAGTATCACTAAAAATAAATTTAAAGAAATTTATAATGCTTTTCACAAGGTGGGCGTAAGTGAGGGTGGAGGGTATAAACTGGCGAAAGTCAAAGAATTGCTCGGCCCCAAATACTCCTACGAAGACCTCCGCCTCGTCCGCTTGTTTTTATGATATTGTAGAAGTATGCAAGATTCAACCAAAATATGGGCGGGGGAGATGGAAGGTTACAAGCTTTTGGATTGTGGGGATAAAAAGAAGCTGGAGGAAATAAGGGGAGTAAGGATTGTGAGAGCCGAGCCGAGAGCTTGGTGGAAAAGAGAATTGTCAGAAAATGAGTGGAGAAATACAGAAACAGTTTTAGAGACGATTGTAGATATTTTTGAAGGAGTCAAAGCCAAAATAAAATTTAAAAGTGGTTCAAAACATATTGGCATTTTCCCAGAGCAAATATCGCAATGGCAGTGGATTGCAGAAAAATTGAAAACTGAAAATTCTAAACCTGTCCTGAGCTTGTTGAACGGATTGAAAATTCCGAATAGTTTAAATGTTTTAAACCTATTCGGCTACACAGGAATCGCCAGTTTGGTGGCAGCAAGGGCGGGAGCGAGAATCACTCACGTAGATGCTTCAAAAGCTAGCATTGATTGGGCAAGAGAAAACCAAAAACTATCCGAATTAGAAGACGCTCCCATCCGTTGGATATTAGATGATGTTCTTAAATTTATAAATAAAGAAAAGAGGCAGGGTAAAAAATACGACTGCCTGATTATGGACCCGCCTCAGTTTGGAAAAGGGCCAAAGGGGGAGATTTGGAAAATAGAAGAAAAATTGCCAGAACTTTTGAAAGCTTGCCGAGAAATTTTGAGTGATGAGCCACTTTTCGTGATTTTCAATATGTATGCTACCGAACTCTCTTCTTTATCTGTCGCTAATTTACTTAGAGACACGACAAAAGGTTTGAATGGTAGAATTGAATCAGGCGAGCTTGTCATAAAACAGGAGAATTCAACCAGACTCCTACCTATGTCTATTTTTGCCCTCTGGTGTGCAAAATAATGAATTTTTGCTATTATGAAGTCACATAATTTCGCCAAATCACATGCAAAAAACCATACTTTCAGGAGTAAAGCCGACTGGGCGGCCACATATTGGAAACTATTTTGGTGCAATGCGTCAGTTTGTGGAGCTTCAAAATGAGTACCAGAGCTACTTTATGATAGCGGACTATCACGCTTTAAACCTTATCCAAAATGCCAAGGAGATGAGAGAACTATCGTTGGATGTGGCAATTGACTTTTTGGCTATAGGTCTAAACCCCAAAAAATCAATAATTTTTAAACAATCAGATGTGCCAGAGCATACCGAGCTTGCCTGGATTTTTGATACCATCACCACTGTCCCTTATTTAAAAAGAGCTCATGCTTACAAAGATGCTATGGCGAAAGGAGGAGAAGAAGATGTGAGCGCCGGCACTTTTACATATCCAATGTTGATGGCGGCAGATATTTTATTATATGACACAGATGTAGTGCCAGTAGGACAGGACCAAAAACAACATATAGAATTTGCTAGAGACACGGCCGAAAAATTTAACAGGATTTTCAGTGGTTCGACTTCGCTCACCACAGGTGAAATTTTTAAACTACCCGAAGCTCTCATTATAAAAGATGTAGAGACCGTGCCCGGCACCGATGGCAGAAAGATGAGCAAGAGTTATAACAACACTATCCCACTTTTCGCTAGTGATGAAGAGATTGAGAAAGCGGTAATGAGCATTGTCACTGATTCCAAAGCCGAATACCCAGAAAATGTTTTTTATATCCATAAACTTTTCAGATCTGTGGCCGAGCTCGATAAAATTTATGAGGAAAATAAGGGTAAGTATAAAGTATTGAAAGATATTTTGATTGAAGATTTGAAAAATTTTATAAGACCATTACGAGAAAGAAGGGAGGAAATCGCTAAAGATTTAAATTTTGTGCAAAAAGTTTTGGCAGAAGGCAAAGAGAGAGCCCGTGCAAAAGCGAGCCAAAAAATGATAGCGGTTAAAAGAGCGATAGGGGTAATATAAAAAAATGAAAAGAACTTATATAAAAGATTTAAAGGAGAATCTAGGAAAAGAAGTCACTATTAAGGGTTGGGTAAACGTAAGGCGCGACCAGGGGAAAATGGTTTTTATGGATATGAGGGATTTTTCAGGGTTGGTACAGTGTGTCGTACTGCCCAAAAGCCTAGCCATTGAAACGGCCAAAGAGATGCGCACCGAGTGGGTCCTAGCTGTCACCGGAGTTGTAAACAAAAGACCTGAAAAAAATATTAAAGCAGGGGTTTTAAACGGCGATATTGAACTCGAGGTAAAAAATATTGAAGTTTTAAACAAAGCAGAAACTTTGCCTTTTGACATCTCTTCAAATACAAAAGAGGTGAGTGAGGATGCTAGATTAAAATACAGATATTTGGATTTAAGAAGTGAAAGAATGCAAAAAAATATTAGAATGAGAGATAAAATAATTTCTTTTTTCCGCGATTATATGCATAAAAATGATTTCGTAGAAATTGAAACCCCAATCATGATGAAAGGGACCCCGGAAGGTTCTAGGGAGTACGTGATACCATCCCGACTTTACCATGGTAAATTTTATGTTTTGCCACAGTCACCGCAGCAATTCAAACAACTCTCAATGGTTGCTGGTTTTGAAAAATATTTTCAAATTGCCAGGTGCATGCGCGATGAGGACTCCCGCGGGGACAGGCAACCAGAATTTACTCAGTTGGACTTTGAGATGTCTTTTGTGGAACAAGAAGATGTACTCTCTTACACCGAGGCCATGTTTATTGAGCTCGTTAAAACTTTGTACCCAAACAAAAAAAATACAGAGACACCTTTCCCACGATTCACTTTTGCCGAAGTTATGAAAAAATATGGCACCGATAAACCAGATTTAAGAAAAGATAAAAATGATCCAGACGAATTGGCTTTTGCTTGGATTACAGACTTTCCTATGTTTGAGAAAAAAGATGATGGTTCCATCGCCGCTGCTCACCACCCATTTTGTTCAATTAAACCAGAAGATAAAGAGAAGTTTATGAAAGGTGAAGATTTATACAACATTCGCGCCAACTCTTATGACCTAGTCTTAAATGGTTATGAGCTCTCTTCGGGTTCTATCAGGATCCACGACGGAGCTGAACAAAAACAAGTTTTCAAACTTCTCAATATTTCAGACGAGGAAACTTTGAAAAAATTTGGCCACATGTTAGAAGCTTTCACATATGGCGCACCGCCACACGGAGGTTTTGCCCCTGGTATTGACCGCATTGTAATGATACTTCAAAACGAACCTAACATCAGAGAGGTGATAGCTTACCCAAAGACCGGCGAGGGTAAAGATTTGATGATGAACGCTCCTTCTGAGATTTCTGAGACTCAACTCCGAGAACTCCATATTAAAATAAGAGAAGGGGGTAAATAGAAAAATGAATCCAGATTTTAAAGTTAGGGTGGGGGAGTTTGAGGGGCCACTTACGCTCCTTTTAGATTTGATTGAAAAACGAAAACTCCATATAAGTGATGTCTCACTCTCTGCCGTCGCTGATGAGTTTATTGAACATATAAAATCGTTTGAAGAATTCCCGATAGCCGACTCGGCTGATTTTATTTTGATTGCTTCGACACTGCTTTTGATAAAATCAAAATCTCTTTTGCCAAACCTTTCACTCACCACCGAGGAACAGGGAAGTATCAAAGATTTGGAAAACAGACTAATTACTTATAGAAAATACAAAGAGTTATCAATAAATATTGAAAGGATGTTTGGCAATTTTTTATATTTTGCAAAAGAGAGAAAGGAAATAAATGTAGTATTTGCTCCAACGCCAGATATTACCTTATTGTCCCTCAAGAGGGCACTTAGGGAAGCGCTTCAAAATATACCTCAACAAATAGAAGATCTGCCTAAAATGGTAGTACAAAAAATAATGAGTTTAGAAGAAATGGTAGACAAATTAAAAGACAGAGTACAGACTAGCCTGAAAACGAGCTTTTCCGACTTCGCCCATGTTGGTAAAGCGGAGAAAGTTAATGTTATAGTGAGCTTTCTGGCTATGCTAGAATTAGTAAAACAGGGAATGCTCCGAGTAAATCAGAGCAGACATTTTGAAGATATAAGCATGGAATCGGAAAATATAAGCACCCCCACATATTGATATGACATTAGAATCAAAAATAGAAGCAATCCTCTTTTATAAAAATGAACCCCTAGAAATAAAAAAACTTTCTAAATTGGCAGAAAGAGAAGAGGGAGAAGTTAGGGAAGCTTTAAAAAATTTAGCAAATTCTCTGGGTGGCAGAGGTATTTGTCTGATAGAAACAGACACGGAGGTTAGTTTGGCAACATCAAAAGAGGCGAGGGATTTCATTCTAAAAATGGCCAAAGATGAAATGAGTCGCGAGATAGGCAAAGCGGGTCTAGAAACACTCTCCATAATACTCTATAATGGGCCAGTAACCCGAAGAGAGGTAGATTATATAAGGGGAGTTAATTCAACTTTCATATTAAGAAATCTTTGTGTGCGCGGTTTAATTGAAAGAGAACTAGATCCTAAAGACCAAAGACTCTTTAGGTATAAGGGTAGTTTATCCCTCTTGGCCCATTTGGGATTAAAAAAGGTTGAAGAGTTACCAGAATTTGAGATGCTTAAAAACAAAATAGAGGGAAGCGATCATGAATAATTTTAAACAATTTTTTAATATAGAAATGAGGACTAAATATTTTATCCATGTCCTTCTTTGCCTCTTTGTTGCATCAATTTTAATTTTTATTCTTTTAATAATCGGTCAAAAATCTTTAAATCAAAAGGAGGGATCAGTGGCAATTGAAACCCCAAACGTATTTGAAGAATTAAATTTAGAAGCCAAAAGTGCAGTAGTTTGGGATGTTATAAATAATAGAGAATTATTTTCTAAAAATGGAGACTTACCATTACCACTCGCTTCTCTAACCAAAGTGATGACCGCCATTATTGCAGAAGGAAAATTGGAAGATGGTCAAAAAATACAAATAACCGAAGAAGACCTTCTACCAGAAGGAGACTCTAAACTTGTGGTTGGAGACACTTGGGGAGCCGGCGATTTAAGAGATTTTACCTTACTCACTTCTTCTAACGATGGGGCTTTTGCTCTTGCATCCGTTATCAAATCCGAACCCCAATTTATAAAAGAAATGAATGATACCGCTGAAATAATTGGCCTCTCTAACAGCAAATTTTTTAATGAACATGGTTTGGATAGAGAACTGGACAAAGGAGGAGCTTACGGATCAGCTCGTGATATGGCAACCCTTTTTGAATACACCCTGCGAAATTACCCAGAAATTTTAGAGGCTACTCGTTATAAAAATTTAGAATTTGAGAGTAGCGATAAAAAGTATTCCGCAGAAAATACAAACACTTTCATAGATAGGATTCCAAATATTATTGCCTCCAAAACTGGTTTTACCGACTTGGCGGGAGGCAACTTAGTCGTCGCTTTTGATGCGGGACTTAATCGTCCCATTATTATTAGTGTCTTAGGTTCCACCGAAGAAGGTCGATTTACTGATGTTTTAGAATTAGTTGAAGCTAGTTTAAAATATATTCATGATAATTGATATTGTAAAAGTATTCTTACCTTCTGTCTTGGCCTTTGTTTGCGGTATTTTAATAACTCCGCCTCTTACTAATTTTCTCTACAAACATAAATTATGGAAAAAGAGCAGTGTAAAAAAGACAATTGATGGTAAGGATGCAGTAATATCCGCATCTCTGCATCAAGACGAAATAAAGAAAACCCCTCGTATGGGAGGCATCGTCGTTTGGGGTTCAACATTTATCACAGTTTCGATTATTTGGCTCTTAGCGGAATTTGTAGGAGGGGAGACGCTCGTAAATCTAGACTTTCTTTCTCGCAGTCAAACATGGATACCTCTCGCAACCCTCATAATGGGGGCACTCATTGGACTTATAGATGACTATTTGGTAACTAGAGAAGAACCAGAAGGAAGCTATGTAGGCGGTGGACTATCTTTGAAGAAAAGGCTCTTAGTTGTTGTGTTTATGGCGCTCCTCTCCGCCCTCTGGTTTTATTTCAAACTTGATGTACACACGATAGGTAGCCTTGGGGGAATATTACCCCAAATAAATCTAGGATTTTTATTTATACCTTTCTTTATAGTGGTAATACTTTCAATTTACGCCGGGGGAGTAATAGACGGTATAGACGGCCTCTCTGGAGGAGTATTTGCCTCAATGTTTGCTGCTTATGGAGGTATTGCTTTCTACCAACAGCAATATGACCTTGCGGCATTTTGTGCCACAGTACTCGGAGCCATTCTTGCCTTTCTTTGGTTTAATATTCCTCCTGCAAGATACTACATGTCTGATACCGGCATGATGGGGCTTACCATAACACTAGGCGTTGTGGCCTTTATGACAGACTCTTTAGGTAGCGGTTATGGCATATTTGTATTGCCCATAATTGCTCTGCCTCTTGTTATCACCGTTGCTTCAAATATTATTCAGATTGGTTCAAAAAAATTACGGGGCAAAAAAGTTTTTCTAGTTGCCCCTTTGCATCACCATTTTGAGGCTATCGGCTGGCCATCTTACAAAGTAGTGATGCGCTACTGGGTCTTCTCCGTGATCTGTGCCATCCTCGGCATCACCTTAGCCCTGATTGGGTAAAAAGTAAAAAAGGGTTAGAATATAGATATGGTAGCGAAACTTGGAAAAATAAGTAGGCCGTTTTTGATTTTGACTATTGTGCTAGCAATAGGCGGTTTTTTTATTTTTAGCTCGGCTTCACTTGGAGTATTGGCTCGAGACGAAATTAAGTTTTCGAACGTGGCTTTCAATCAACTTTTTTATGGATTATTTTTGGGTTCAATCGCATGTCTTTTCTTTGCTCGTATTGATTACCACCTCTGGAAAAAGTATTCTTTTATTTTTTTTGTTATCTCTATTTTAATCACTCTATTGGTTTTTATACCCGGTGTCGGCATCGAACATGGAGGCGCCAAACGTTGGATAGATTTAAAATTCATTTCTTTTCAACCGGCAGAATTTTTGAAAATTGCTTTTATAGTGTATTTTGCTGCTTGGCTTTCTGGATTGAAGAGCAAGGTTGCTACCTTCTCTTGGGGTCTTTTGCCTTTTTTGATCTTCTCTCTAATATTAGGACTGATACTGTTGGCACAGCCAGACACCGACACTTTCGCAGTTATTATTTTTGCTGCTTTGGCAATGTATATTGCCGCTGGGGCAAAGTGGCGACATGTTTTGGCTATATTATTTGCTGGAGTAGCAGTCTTGGCCATACTTTATTTTACAAGACCCTACATAAAACAGAGGATTGAGGTGATGCTTCAACCAAGCAAAAACAATCAGACAAGTGGCTATCAGCTCAATCAATCTCTTATCGCTGTTGGTTCTGGACGAGTCTGGGGTAGGGGATTTGGTCAGAGTATCCAAAAATTTCATTATTTGCCAGAACCAGTGGGTGATTCTGTTTTTGCGGTAGCAGCAGAAGAATTTGGTTTTGTGGGGGCATTTACTATTATTTTAATTTTTATTATTTTTGGTGTAGAAGGTCTTAAAATCTCATCTAGAGTAGGAGACAATTTTGGTAGACTACTTGCACTAGGAATTGTTATACTTATAGTGTCCCAAGCTTTAATAAACATAGGTGGTATGATAGGGGTCTTACCTTTGACGGGCATACCTCTGCCTTTCGTAAGTCACGGTGGTACCGCCCTGCTCATCACTTTGATGGAGGCGGGAATAGTGATGAGTATATCTAGATCTGCAAGGTCAAAGGGGTAGCAGAATTTAGAATTTTAAATTTATTTTATGAAGATTATATTTACAGGGGGAGGTTCGGGTGGACATTTTTACCCAATCATCGCTATTGCGGAGTCGATCCAAAAAATTTCAAAAGAAAAAAAACTAATTACTCCTCAAATGTATTTTTTTGCTCCTACTCCCTACAACCAAGGACTTCTTTATGATCATAATATAGAATACAAAAAAGTTACTGCCGGCAAAGTGCGGAGGTATTTTTCACTCTTAAATTTTACTGATTTTTTCAAGACAATCTGGGGAATTTTTGGCGCCCTGCTTGATGTTTTTGATATTTACCCAGATGTTGTTTTCAGTAAGGGGGGTTATGGAAGTTTTCCGACCGTCTTAGCTGCTCGTCTTTTGCGCATTCCCATATTCATCCATGAATCAGACTCCGCTCCCGGCAGAGCAAACAAATGGGCTGGTAAATTTGCAAACCACATCGCCATCTCTTTCAAGGAAGCTTTCTCATACTTTCCCAAAGGAAAAGTATCTCTTACAGGACAGCCGGTCTTAGAAGAACGTCTAGCACCTTTAACAAACGGCGCCGCTGAATTTTTTGACTTTGATGAGAGTATCCCAACTATATTTGTTATGGGTGGTTCTCAAGGAGCAGAAATAATAAACAACATTATTTTAGATATTCTGCCGGATTTAGTTAAAGATTTTCAGATTATACATCAAACTGGAGCATTAAACATTGGAGTGATGAAGGAATCAGCCGCCGCCATACTTTTGGAAAATCCAAACAGAAATAGATATAAACCGTTTGAATATCTAAATAGTCTTGAGATGAGAATGGCGGCAGGAGTTGCAGGTCTGGTCATAAGCCGGGCAGGTTCAACCATATTTGAAATAGCTTCTTGGCAAAAACCTTCTATTATTATTCCAATTACCGATTCAAACAACAACCATCAAATCAAAAATGCTTTTGCTTACGCAAAAGAAGGAGCCTGCGCTGTCTTACAAGAGGAAAACTTAAAACCCCACATATTACTATCGGAAATAAAGAGAATAATAGAAAATAAAGAATTAAGTGAAAAAATGAAGGCCGGGGCCAAAAATTTCTTCAAGGCGGGGGCGGCTAACGAAATTGCTCGAGAAATTCTTTCTATAGTTCTCTCCCACGAAAAACTAGAGTAAGCAGATGGAAAATCATCAAAATTTTTGCTAAAATGGTTGTATGACAGACGAAAAAGAATCGTTTAATAAAGGGATAGCTGTAAGATTCGCACCAAGCCCTACTGGACCTTTTCATATAGGAAGTGTTAGGACCGCACTCTACAATTTTCTTTTCGCCAGAAAAAATGGTGGTAAATTTTTGTTACGAATAGAAGACACGGATAAAGAAAGATCAACAAAAGAATTTGAAGAAAATATTTTTGATAGTCTGAAATGGTTAGGGTTAGATTGGGATGATAAAGACCACTTACTTAGACAATCTGAAAGAACAGCAGTCTACACTCAGAAAATACACGAGCTTATAGAAAAGGGCGCAGCTTACATTTCAAAAGAGTCGGAAGGAAAAAACAAAGAAGTAATACGATTTAAAAATCCGGGGGGTAAGATAAAATTTCAAGATCTTATCAGGGGAGAGGTGGAAATGGATGTTTCTGATCTGGAAGATTTTATTATTGCCAGAAACATAAATGAGCCGGTGTACCACCTGACTGTTGTAGTTGATGATATGGAAAGTGAAATAACCCACATTATTCGCGGAGAAGATCATATTTCAAATACTCCAAGACATATACTCATCCTAGAAGCCTTGGGGGGGAGTAGACCCATCTATGCTCATTTGCCTTTAGTACTCGCGCCCGATAGATCAAAGTTATCCAAAAGAAAACACGGTGAATCGGTCTCGCTCAATTTTTATAAAAATGCCGGCTATTTACCAGAAGCAATCATTAACTTTTTGGCAATGGTCGGCTGGAATCCAGGAACAGACCAAGAAATTTTTACAATAAATGAACTTATAAAAGATTTTGATATAAAAAAAGTACAGAAAAAAGGTGGCATCTTTAATATTGAAAAATTAGACTGGCTAAATAGAGAGCACATCCTTAAACAATCGAAGAATTTACAAATTGAAAGACTGAAAGGGGAGATCCTGAAGACAAAATTTAAAGACTACGAAAAGGTAGGTGATCCCGAATTCCTAGATAAATTTTTAGTAATAATTTTAGATAGAATACACAGATGGGGAGAGGTATCCGAAATCCTGGAGGCAGGAGAGTTTGACCATCTTTTTATTGATAAACCGGAATTAAATAAGGAAATTATACATTGGAAAAAATCGACCCCAGAGAAAGCGCGAGAAAATTTAGAAAAAGTAGTACAGATTTTTAACGAAGAAAAGACTCTAGAAATTATTTGGACAAAAATAGAAAAATTAGCAGAAGAAAGGGGGAAGGGGGATGTGCTTTGGCCTCTCCGCTATGCCCTATCAGGAAGAGAAAAGTCACCAGACCCGTTCACATTAATAAAAATCAAGGGTGTGAAGGCAAGCATAAGTAGCATTCTTTCAGCCATAGAAAAGCTATCCTAATCATGCTTAAAAAACTTGGAGAAATATTTTTAATATCGATTGTTTTGTTCTCAATCATGGGAGCAAGTTTTGCTTATGCAGAGTCAGTGGATGAAATAAAACAAAACATCAATAGCCATAACGATAAAATCAAACAACTAGAGGAAGAAATAAAAAAATATGAAAAACAGATAGAGGTAGTGGGTACCGAAGCAAAAAGTCTGCAAAATACAGTCAAAGTGCTTGATATAAATCAAAAAAAAATTGGCACCGAAATAAAAAAAACAGAAACCAATATACAAAAAACGAACCTGACTATCGGCAAATTAGGTGGTGAAATAGAAGATATAGAACAAAAGATCAGCTCCAACGTAGAAGCTATTGCAAAAATTTTGAGTGATATGCAACAAAAAGACGATGAGACTCTTATAGAAAGTTTTTTAACCAATAAAAGTCTGGCCGATGTTTTTAATGAATACGAATCAATTGGTCAATTTCAGCAAAAGGTCAGGGAACAATCCAAAGAGTTGACACTTTACAAAGAAAAATTATCCGACAAAAAAGTAGTAACAGAGAGTGAGAAACAAAAACTGGTTTCTCTGAAATCAGAGCTGGGCGATCAAAATAAGATTTTGGATATAAATAAGAAAGAAAAAAGTAATCTACTCGTCGTCACCAAAAGCAAAGAAGCGGAATACAAGAAAATATTAAGCGAAAGACAGGCAGAAAAAGAAAGGTTCGAAAAAGAATTGTTTAGCTTTGAATCAGAGCTTAAAAGGGCCATTGACCCAAACAGCTTTCCTTCTTCTGGAAAAGGCATCCTTTCCTGGCCACTAGATAATGTGTTTATCACTCAAAATTTTGGCAAAACAGTTGATGCCAAAAAGCTTTATGTCTCTGGCACTCACAACGGAGTAGATTTTAGAGCCAGTCGGGGCACACCAGTCAAAGCGACTCTCAGGGGCGTAATCAAGGGTACCGGTAATACTGACGCACAGAAGGGATGCTATTCCTACGGCAAGTGGATTCTTATAGAACACCCCAACGGATTATCTACTTTATATGCCCATTTAGATCTAATCAAAGTGTCGGGCGGTCAGAGCGTCGAAACCGGAGAGATAATTGGTTATAGTGGCCAAACAGGATACTCCACTGGCCCCCATCTTCATTTGACGCTTTACGCCAGTCAAGGAGTTGAAATTCAAAAATATTCCTCAAGCATAAACTGCAAAAATATGACTATTCCAATATCTGGTATCAATGCTTACCTTGATCCTTTATTATATTTTTAATTATTAACTTTAAAAAATCAATGTCTCAATTTAAATTTAAAAAAGAAAGGGGATTCATACAAATTATACTTATAGTAGTCGGCGCTTTAGTGCTTCTTAAATATATTTACGACATAGATATCGTCGGTTTTTTGACTCAAGGCCGGTTTAAGGAGCTTTTAGACCGAGTTTATGATTTAGGAACCAAAGGTTGGGAAAAATACAGCGAGACACTAATTAAGCTCTGGGACTATATTATTAATTTTGTAAAAAATATTATTGCCAAAGTTAAGTAGGGAATGTTTTAAAATAAATTTATTATTTCATTTCAAATGTGTTTCTAAAATAATTTTGTAGGACAGGGAAGTGCATCTCCCGGCATAGCCGATTGTTGCAAGAGTGGGCATTATCTTTTCAGTCTTATGGGTATGTGGGTATGGCCTAAAGATATATTGTGCGACGTTCCTACCATATAGAGCTGGCTAGGAATAATTAAAATACAAATAAACAAAAAGCACCCTCCCCTAAAGGTTAGGTGCCTCAAATTTTCATCACGAATCAAATCAGTAGACCATCTGATGATCCATGCGAATTTCTCGAAGAGTCTGCCGTATCTTGGCGAGATGCCCTTCCCCATCGTAGACAGGGGACTCGCCATCTACTTGGATCTCTATCTTATCCCCTATCTCTGGCGACCGTGCCGTTACAAAACGGATAAAAGAGGTATTATCCCCACCCCAAACTTCTAGAGTAAGGAGTGATCCTTGCCCGCAATGGGTGACCTCACAACTTACTCCGCGAACACAGTCTTGGACTTTGCCCATCACTTTCTGGAAGCCATCCTCCTCGGTGAACCCCTTACAGAGTTCAAGAATAACTTCGGCGGGAGAAAGCTTGGCAAGTTCTCCCCATGGTATTACCTCCCTTTGTTTGCCTGTCTGCACAGTAGCAGTTGGAACCGTAAGTGCCTTGGATAAGGCCCCCATTTCCATCCCTGAAAATTGCGATTCACGATACATAAATTGAACCTCCAAACAAATTATACATACTCCAAAATATTTGTCAATACTAAAACCCCCGCCAATCTTGGCGGGGGTTTTAGTATTTTTCTTTACTTCATTGCCAATTCTTTTTTGTACTGTGAGTAAGCGGAAGTCTTGTTCCAACATCTGGAAGAAGAGCTCCAAGGTTTTACTCCATATTTTTCAAAAAGAGATCTAGCATAAGAAGTGTTCCCTTCTAGAGTTAGGATATCAAACCCTAGTTTTTCTGAATCTTCGATGTGATAGAATTCGTTGATCTGCATTACTCCTCGGTCAAGATTATTTTTCTCTCCACGAAGGGTATCTCCGTCTCTGTCGTGCTGACGAAAACGAGATTCACACTTAGCGATTTCAATCATAACGGGTATGTCGGAGAAATAGTTTCTCACATACTCTTCTACGGTAATACTCCTTTTAGTAATTACCTTGAAATTTTCTGATCTAGATTCGGACTGTAACATCGGAGCTTTAATTTCTATGGTCTCCGGCGCTACGTTAGGAATAGATGACTGGGACCCAAGACCGGTAATACCGGAAGAGAGCATCAAAAACCCTAAAGCAGTAGATTGGAAAATAAGCCAATTGTTTAATTTTAATCCCTTCACCACTTTCCCCTACTCTGTAAGAGAGAAATTTTTCATTCTAAAAGTGGCTTTGGGTAGAAATGCAAATCAGAAAACCTCAAGTTAAACCTCTGAAATCTATTTTGGAAAAATAAATGATAGATATACTTATCTTGAGCCAAAGAGCATCTCTATAACGACAAAATCCAGCATCAACTGGACTTGTATATAGTATAGCATTTTTTAATCTTGCTGTCAATAGAAAAATGTGGTCAAATTTATTGATTAAATACGTTATAAAATAAGGATATTTTACCAATTTTAGAACTCCAAGGTCTCCCCTTCCCCTACACCACTCAAAATCTCTACCAAACCATTGTTACCATAGAGACCTAGTGTGACGGGAATTTTTTGGACATCTTTACCCACTAATTTGTTTACAAAATTTTTATCCCCTTCTTTTATGACTACATACATTGGTATGGATACGACATTTTCTTTTTTGGAGGTTTCAATCTTTAAATTAGCGGTTAAACCACTTTTTATTCTTGGGTCAAAATTTTTAAGACTTACTCTAACTTTGTAATTAACTATTCCATCGATTACAACATCACCCGGCTCTATGAAGGATACCTCACCTAAAAATATTTCATTTAAAAAGGCATCAAAAGTTATGGAAACCGGATTACCCGTCGAAATCTTACCTATATGAATTTCGGAAATATTGGCTTCAACATACATTTCATTTTGGCTCACCACCGACACTAAAGTGGCCCCTGCAGAAACCGCGCTCCCCACCTTAGCATCTTGCAGGGTGACCACACCATCAAACGGCGCCCTAATAGTAAGTTTATTCAAAGAAGCCTCTAGAGAAGAGATCGTGGCGACAGCTCCCGAGACTTTTGCTTCTTGGGTCAAAATACTTCCAAACTGACCACCATCCCCCAAAGTCCCCGCTGTATTCAATTTATCTTTGGCGGTAACCAAATCCGAAATGGCTAGAGAGACTTCACTTCTGGCACTTGAAATTGTTGTCTTGTAACCATTCACGGTAGTCTCATATGCATACTCAACCGGGGAGAAAGTGTTTACCGCTCCAGCTATTTTATCCAAAAAAGTAGAGATTATGCCCAGATCACTTATTGCCTTATTGGCTTCTGAAATTAGATTGGATGAATTTAAGTTTAATATTCTTTTTTGCCAATCAATCAAAATATTTTCTACTTTTTTTCTCTCATTGCTTATTTCTATGGTTGTATCACTCGGCACATTAAAATAATGAATAAAATTACCAGAGATGATAGAGATCTCAAATTTAGGGGTGTCAGTAGTGTTTTTGAAAAATTGATCCGCCCTGTTTCTTACGGCATTGTCAGCATCGGCAAACCCGCCCTTAATGGCGGCTTCCAAATTTTTATAGGCGTCATTATAAGTAATCGGTGTAGTACTTTCAGTCTCTCTCAATTTTATATTCTCCTCTAAAAGAGTAGCCCGAGCTTTAGCAATATCCGCCAAAATCTCCCCCGATTCAAGAGTGGCTATGATTTGTCCACCTTTTACCATCTCTCCTACTGAAGTATAGACATTGGCCACTCTGCCCGATTTATCAAAACCTAAATTAACATTTTGATTTGGTTTTACTTTGCCGGTAGCTGCCACTTCCTGAACAATATTTGCCCTTACAGAAACCGTCATCTGTTTGCCATTACCACCACCAAGCTTTATTACAATCACAACAATAATCACCAAGACTACCCCGCTGTAAATAAGAACCTTTTTGGAAAAATAAGAAAATATTTTACTCATAATTTGTTAATTTATACTGAATTTATTTAAGGATTATAACATATTTTTAAATTATATCTTCAGGCCTACCGTCGGAGAGTATCCTGCCATCACCTATTTTTATCGCCCTCCTAGTTAACTTGGCATATTCTGGCTCGTGAGTAACCATAAGTATTGTCTGTCCTGAAGAATTCAATTCCAAAAAGGCCTTCATAACATTGTCAGCCGTTTCCGAATCCAAGTTTGCCGTTGGCTCATCAGCAAATATTATTTTGGGATCATGAGCAACCGCCCTAGCGATAGAGACTCTCTGTTGTTCGCCACCAGAGAGTTGGTTGGGTAGATTGTGGAGCCTTTCGCCCATACCGATTTTTTGTAAAGCTTGCTCCGCCTTTTTCCAAACTTCCTTTTTCTCTATCCCCTGCATCAAAAGCGGTATGGCGACATTTTCAATAGCAGT
This sequence comes from Candidatus Zambryskibacteria bacterium RIFCSPLOWO2_01_FULL_39_39, assembly GCA_001823925.1. Taxonomy (GTDB): domain Bacteria; phylum Patescibacteriota; class Minisyncoccia; order Phycocordibacterales; family WO2-35-19; genus WO2-35-19. The sequence continues at coordinate 14,751 of MHWB01000009.1, read as the reverse complement.
GAGCTCTGGTACCAAAGCATAATCTTGAAAAACATAACCAAGCTCCTTTAATCTAAATTTGGTCCTCTCTTCATTAGAAAGTAGTGAGACATTCACTCCATCTATCATTATTTCTCCAGAATTTGGATGATCCAAAAGACCCAATTGGTAAAGCAAGGTTGATTTGCCAGAACCAGACCTTCCGGTAATAGAGAAAAACTCGCCCGCTTCAATTGAAAAGGACATCTTGTTAAGTACTACCAGCTCTTTGTCTCCGGTCTTAAATGATTTTGTTAAATTTTTTACTTCAATTATCATACGAAAATTATACAAAATGTTACGAAAATCTACGAAAACTTTTCAGGCACTGAATCAATTCTTACAACCCTTATTGGTTTTAAATACTTTTCCCTAAGGTTTGCTAGTATACCAAGTTTTAGTTGAGATTGCTGTAGATAGTTTTGGATCTGTCTATAATTATCTCCAGTTATAAATCTACCCGCTTTTAGTTCTAGCACAATTTTATTGTCAATCAAAAAGTCCATAATATTACCACTATCCCCTATTCTTACTTCTCTGGAGTAAGGGATTTCAGCCAGTTCTAATTTTTTTGAAACCATATCACCATACTGTTTTTCTCTTGCGTACTCTCCTAGCTCTTTCTTAACTTCAAATAAAATACCTACAATTTTGTAAGACAACTCTGGATAAATAACTTTTTCATTAAAAGCCTTTTCCATACTCACTTATTATACTAAAAACTACGTCTTTTATTTTGTTGACAAAAAATATGTATATGATATAATACTGTTAGAGGTGGCTTAGTGACAAGAAGAATCCTAGCTATTTTGGCCGTGGCATTTGCCGGGGCGTTTCTTGCCTTTTTCTTAACTTCTGGCATGGAGCCAGGAGACTTCGAGAAGGGTCTTCGTAGGCATTACGGGGTAGAGTAAACTTACCCCACCCCGCTACACATTGACGAAAAACTCGTCAGCTGTATAGGCGGGTTTTTCTGTTTTAAATTTTCGTAATATTTCGTATCTTTTCGTAAGGTTTTCGTATTACCTTCCCAATATAGAATCCAGCGTGTTTCTTTTGACGACCATGCGCGCCGGGATATAACCTGCAATAACTGTTGCCAAAGCGAGCAAAAAGACTCGCAAAAATGTAGCCGGCAATTCGGCAACCAAAATACCATCACTAAATGGGAACTTGATTGGGTGGCTAGCGATAAAGGGAACCAAAAATCCATAAAGAATTAGGAGTCCTACTCCTATACCCAAGGTAGCATAAAAGAGAGATTGGAAGACATAGGCAATCTCAATCGCTTGAGAGCTGATGCCAATACCTTTTAAGATACCTATAAATTTTTTGCGAGTGATGGCATTGACGAAAATAACAATAAAAATCGTGATAGAAGCAACTACCAAACCAATAGAACCAACCACGTTGCCAAGGATGGCAAAAGTGTCTCTGATATCGGTTACAAACTTGGGTAAACCCTCTTCGAATGTTTGGACTTTAGCGGTCCTCCCTACCCCACTTTGAATTAAGGCGTTTTTGACAATTAGCGGATCAATGTCGGGTTTTATTTTGATGGCGATCTCGTTGGCATTATAATCTGTCCTACCCATGAGGTTTCTCAGCGTAGTGTCAAGCATAAAAACTCGCATATCTATTTCGTCTACTTTTGTTTTAACGATACCCTTAATTGTAAACTCTTTGACATTGCCTTTGACAGTCAGGCGCACTTTGGAACCCACGTCAACATTTTCAAGTGTTCGAAAAGCGGCTGACTCTATCGGCAAATATTTTTTCAAAAGATACGCCCCTATCACAACCGACTCCGTGTCATCTTCATTTAAATACGAGCCTTCTATTATTTTAGAAGAAAGGTCAGTAACGATATCTTCTTTGGTTGGGTTTATACCTGTAATAGTGGCCCCGGCTTCATTGGCTTTCTCTGTGTAGCTTATTCTTTCTTTATAAGTTCCTTCTATCGTTCCCGATTGAGTATACCTCACAGAAAAACTCTCCACCCATGGCAAGTTTTTGACTATTTCAATTATATTTGGAGTATTTTCAATATAATCTTTTTTTTGAAGAGTAGAGATAAATATATCACCGATATATCTTTCCTTATAAACATTGATGGTGCTCTGTATGAGCCCCACCAAAACCCCTCGGACCACCACCAGATTTAAAAAGGTTAAAGTCATCACAAAAATAATAAGCGCCGTGGTCGCTTTATTTGAATGCTTCACTTGTCTAAGCGCCAAGAAAAATCCCAGCTTGACTGAAATTAAAAAATCGCTTGTTTTTGTGATTTGTTTTTGCATGTTTATTTTAACCCCTTGCAATTGCTGGCTGGGGTATAACCTTTGGCGCGAGCTTCGTCGATAGAATTAAAAGTAACAAGATTTTTGGCGGAAATTTGTTTGGCGCCAGCACACCACGGATAATGATACTTGGTACCATTTTTTGATGCTACAACCTGTCCAGAGGAACTAGAAAGAACTGACTGTGGCAAGCTTGTTTGCTGTAAATTTATTGGATCAACTAAAACTGTTGTAACCCCTTTTACTTCCCCCAAATTCTCAGAAATTATCTTGACCGCCGGCTTTTTGTCCTGAAGTCCCGAAATCCTGCCCAAAGAAAAGGAAACTATTGCCATCAACACAAAAACGGTCGCCATAAAATACCTACTCTCAATAAAACCCCAAAATCTGTCTTTCCATCCCCCACCATCTTTATGTTCAAAATCAACATCTTCTATATATTCTTCTGTGTTTGAAAATTCAGTCATCTGTATTTGTTTAGAAATTAGAAATTTGGATTTAGAAATTAATACATTGCATTTTTAAGAGCTTTATCTTATACTTCAAGCGTCAAGGACATTATAACAAATAAATCACATTAAACTGCTATGGCCCACAAAAAAGCCGCCGGTACAACAAAAAACGGAAGAGACTCAAACCCTAAATATCTAGGGGTGAAGCTCTCAGATGGAAGTGTGGCCAAACTTGGCTCTATTTTGGTGCGCCAGAGAGGCTCTCAAATACTACCCGGATCAAATGTTGGTATGGGCAGAGATTATACCCTTTTTGCTCTCAAGGATGGCAAAGTAAAGATGGCTTCCAAAAGAAAGGTGCACTTTGATGGCTCAACCATCATCAAAAAAACAGCAAGTGTCATTTAAAGAGTCTTAATCGCTACTTTAAACTCTCCTTTATTTTTTCCGACTTCTGCAATAACAGTATGCTCCCCCATCTCTTTGATGGGTTTTGAAATTGTCAAAAATTCTGGGTCAATCTCTATTTTGGCTTGCTCTTTCAAAGCCTCTGCTATTTCTTCGGGGTGAATTTTTTCAAACAAATGACCCTTTTCATTTCCCTTTTTCTTCAAGACCACCCTCACATCTTTCAACATTTCAATTTGCTTTTTGGTTAACTCTTCTCTAATCTCCACCTCAGCCAAAGTTGCCGCTTTCAAAATTAAAGCTTTCCTTTCTGCCTCGGGGCTTGCATATTCAGCGAGTCTCTTAGGTATCAAAAAATTGTTGGCGTATCCATCTGCCACGTTTTTAACCTCATATTTCTTCCCCACCCCTTTTATATCTTGTTTTAATATTACTTTCATATTTTATTTACTTAAAAGATACTTCACCGCTTCATTTAGCTGTGGGTCATTTCCATTTTTTGTATTTTCTGGAGTGAGCTGGACATCTATGTCGGGTGCGAGACCGCCGTTAGAGATCGAATTGCCATTGGGAGTTAGCCAGTGAGCCACAGTTACTTTGAGCGAAGTTTCGTCTGTTATATCTACAAGCTCTTGCACAGAACCTTTGCCAAAAGTTTTGGTACCCATGAGAATGGCTTTATTATACTCACGCAGAGCTCCGGCCAAAATTTCTGAGGCAGAAGCTGAACCTTCATTTACTAAAATCACAAATTTTAACTTGTCTGTAAAAATATCATAGCCCTTACTTCGATATATTTTTGGTTCGGCCTTATCTCCAAAATCTTCGGAGACTACCGTCTTGCCTGTCGGCAGAAACCAACTGGCCATATCCAAAGCCGCTTCCAAATAGCCCCCAGGGTTGTTGCGCAAATCAAGCACCAACTTATCAGAGCCCGACTTTATAAATTCACGTAAAGCCCCACGAAATAGATTTGGAGAAGTGGCCGAAAAATTATAAAGACTTATAACAAAAACATTTTCTGCCAAAAGTTTAGTGCTAACCGTCGGTATCTCTATCTTGGCCCTGATTAAAGTCTTGACGATCGGCTCTTTTACACCTTTTCTTTCAAAGGTCACCACCACCGGAGTACCGATCTCTCCCCTTATCATATTTATAGCTTCATTGGTAGTCATCTTTAAGGCAGACTTATCCCCAATCATAAGTATTTTATCCAAAGCCTTTACTCCAGCCGCTTCTGCGGGAGTACCCTTGAGGGGCGCGATCACGGTAAGTAAGCCATCGGTAACACCTATTTCCATGCCAACCCCACCAAAGGAGCCACTTATTTCTTCTTCAAAAGATTTTGATTCTACCGGAGGGAAAAATACAGTATAAGGATCACCATAGGAATCAGTGAGACCCTCTATGGCGCCCCAAATCTTGGTCTGATCTGCCACTTTTGGTGAGGTAGAGCTCGCTCCGACAAATTTTTCATCTAAAACACTCCACGCTTTCCAGAAAGCTCCCATATTTGCGCTCGAGGTACTCGTCGCGTTTAAAAGCCCTAGTGGCACATTATTTGAAGAGTCTTTTCTGCCAGCATAAAAACCCACTGTAAATAAAATGACGGCAATGAATGCCGATGCTAAAATTTGTGTATATCTTTCATTATTCATTTTCTGCTATAATATATCATAACTTCAATCATTATCAAAAACTTGCTTATCAAAAAATCAAATGATTACCAATCGTTCATTTATGGGTCAAGTTTGGATAGATTTAAATTCACCCACCAAGGAAGAAGTGGATTCTTTGATATTGACTCAAAACATAAGTTCCATTATTGCCAAAGATTTGCTCGCCCCAACCCCAACCCAATACGCCGAAGAAGATGGAGCTGTGATTTATACCGTCTTACACATACCAACTTTTAAACATTCTCATTCCGTAGAAGACAGCCAAGAAGTTGATTTTATAATCAAAGCCGATGGAGTGATCACGGCTAGGTACGACTCTATCGACGCTCTTCATTATTTTGCCAAACAGATTGAAGTAAACGAAATATTAAATAAGGGCAAAAGTTCTCATTTATTTTTTGGTATGATGAAAGAAATTTACAAATCGATGGCTGATGAACTAGCCTATACCGAAGACTGGATGCGGGAAATAGAGAAAAATATTTTTGAAGGTCAGGAGAAAGCAATGGTCTTTACTATTTCAAATGCCGGCAGAAACCTTTTGAATTTCAAAAGAATGGTTGACCCCCACGGCAACGTCTTTAAGCTTCTAGAAGAAATTGGCAAGGAAAAATTTGGCGAAGGATTTGAAACGGGAGCCAAAATACTTTCTGAAAATTGGCGCCGAATTATGAGAAGAGTAAACAACCAAATGGATTTGGTAACAGAGCTTAGAGAAACCAACAATTCAATGCTCACCACCAAACAAAATGAGATAATGAAGCAACTCACTATCATGGGCTTTGTTTTATTACCCCTAACCATCATCACTCAAATTTTTGGCTTGAGCATCCGTTCTTTCCCCCTTATGGATAACCCAAATGCTTTTTGGATTATTCTTGGACTTATGGGTACTGTGACAGTAGTAACGTTTGTTTATGCTTGGATTAAAAAATGGATGTAATATGGATATTTATTTAGACAATACCTTAACTGGAAAAAAAGAGAGGTTTGAGTCGATTGGGTCCAATGTTGTAAAAATGTACAACTGTGGACCGACGGTCTACTATTTCCCCCACATAGGTAATATGCGATCTTATGTTTTTGCCAACATTTTGAGAAAAATGTTTGAATATTTTGGTTACGAAGTAAAGCAGGTAATAAATATAACTGATGTGGGACATCTAGTCAGTGATGGAGACGAAGGAGAAGATAAAATACAAAAAGAGGCAGAAAAAGAGGGTAGGAGTGCAAACGAGATTGCAAGATTTTATGAAGACGCTTTTTATAAAGATTTGAAATCTCTATATATAGAGACAGAGGATACAAAATTTCCGCGAGCAACAGAGCATATAAAAGAACAAATAGAGATAATAAAAATACTAGAAGAAAAAGGATTTACTTATAGCACTTCCGATGGGGTGTATTTTGATACAAGTAAATTCCATGATTATGGCAAGCTGGGCAGAGCCTCCGCTAAAGCTACGGCGGGTAAAGAAATATCAAGAATAGGAGAAAATTCGGAAAAAAAGAATGTGGCAGACTTTGCTTTATGGAAATTCTCACAGACTGGAAAAGAAATTAAACGTCTTCAAGAATGGGAATCCCCTTGGGGCACAGGCTTCCCGGGCTGGCATATAGAATGTTCGGCTATGAGTAGGAAATATTTGGGCCAACCGTTTGATATTCACACTGGAGGGATTGATCATATTCCCGTGCATCACAACAACGAAATCGCCCAGTCAGAGTGCGCTTTTGGTCTACCTTTGGCTAATTTTTGGCTACACAATGAATTTCTCAAAGTTGACGGACAAAAAATGAGTAAGTCCCTGGGTAATATTTATACTATAAAAAACTTGATAGAAAATAAGGTACATCCACTCTCCTTCCGCTACTGGCTACTTACTTCTCATTACAGCACGGGAGCTAACTTTACATGGGAGAGTGTGAGAGGCACACAAAGCGCATTTGAAAAAATAATTTCTAACTACCCTTTCCTTCTGGATTCGCACGAAACAGATAAAAGTATCCAAGAACAATTTGAAGAAGCTATAGCAGACAATCTTAATACCCCTATTGCAATAAGTTTACTCCAAGAAGCCAAATCAAAAGAAATTATAGACCAAATGGATAAAGTTTTGGGACTCAATATAAGAAACGTTGCAGATAAAATGTATAATATTCCAGAAGATATTTTGGAATTAAAAAAGGAGAGAGATGTGGCACGCGCAGAAAAAAATTGGCAGGAAAGCGACCAACTGCGAAATCAAATAGAAGAAAGTGGTTATATTCTAGAAGACAGAGATAATAATAGTATTATCAGAAAAACCCTACAAAATCTTTTATGAACTTAGATAAAAAAATGCATAATTGGTTGGATAGTTACGCATCTATGGCCAGAAAAATGGGTAGAACCTGGCAAATTGTAAAATCAAGAGAAATAGATATCAAAACCAAACGTAAATTATTTAAAAATTCAGATAAAGTATCCGAGGTATCTGAAGTATCCGAGTCAAAACCCGAAAAAATGGAGGTCTCAGACAATGAAATAATTGACGATGAAATCCCAGAAGAAATTCTTGAATTAAAAAAGGAGAGAGATGTGGCACGCGCAGAAAAAAACTGGCAAGAATACGATGAGTTAAGATGCGAAATAGAAAGAGGGGGCTATATTTTGGAAGATAAAGATGGCAAGAGTATCATTAGAAAAAATTTGTCTTCTTTAATATAATTGGTTGTGATAAGATTAATTTTTTACTAGTCAGGCGATAGGCGAATTAGTTAGCAAAAAGAGATACCCAAAAAAATCACCAGGTTCATTTGGTGTAAGGAAAGTGATTTTTTATTTTAAAATCTGGTTCTATCGAACGCGCTACAATATAGCGAACATATTTATGTACTAAATATAGCTCAGCTATTTTAAATATCTCTTCCTTGCATTCATGGGGATAAACAAAAACAGATCTTTCCATGTTATACATACCAGCAATGCCAAGAACTGCAGAGAAACGCCTCCTGTTCATTTTAAATTTTTCAGGGATATCAAAAGTAACTATTTTCCAGAGGCCATCCCATTTTTTACCTCTCAAGGGTAATTTAACAGATTTAGCTTTAAGTCCGGCAAAATATATTTTACCTTCATTTGTCAATTCCAACTTGCCTGTGCTATTTTTAATCCAGAAACGAATAAATTTTTTATTTTCTAATGATTTAAGAGCTTTCTCTGTGCTATATCTATTCCTATAATCCGGAACCCATCCAAGCAGTTTGATTATGTGCCCAGCAGCGTTTGGAGCTGCGACTCCGAGAAATAAAATAAATCCTAGCTTGGCTATTGCTTCCAATATTTCCAGAGTTCTTTCGTCCCTGGCAAATTTTTTATTTTTTTCAATTTTTTCTTCGCCTACCATATTTGTTATAATGATATTAAATTTACTAGTCAGGCGATAGGCGAATTAGTGGATAATATTTAATGGAGAAAAATTTGAAAAAGGTATAGGCAGGAATGTGTGTTAGAATTTTAAAAAAGCGAGATTAGTTTAGTGGTAAAATGGGTGCTTCCCAAGCATCAGACGCGAGTCCGATTCTCGCATCTCGCACAATTTTTTATACATCCAAAAATATCCTTATCTTTCAGTAATTACCTAAAAATACGACTGAAGAAATTTTTGAATTTTTGCCAGGAAGAAATGTTTTGGTTAGAAGTGGTGGTGGACTGTTCTTCATCTACAATTATAGCTACCCCTTCTCCGGGAGTAGCCACATTTAATTTTTTACGTATTTCAAATTCAACCCCTTCTCTAGTTTTTAGCTTCTCTAGTGATTCCTTTAAAAACTCTTCTCTTTTATCGAGAGCTACTACTTCTGCTTGCATACGAGTCAAAGTTTTTTCAACCTCTTTCTTTTTTTTGTAAACTTTGCTGACTGAATTTAAAAGAACAATAAAAACGAGTAGTAGAATCAGAAAGATGCTCCACTTTTTCCATTTGCCACTTTCTTTGTTTTTTATTCCTCTCATCATTATGCTAATATAATAGTATGGATTTTGATAATCCGCACTTAATTTAAAGACATGCTCTGGAGCCCAAAAGCAAGAAAAATAATAAAAGTGGCTTGGTTTATAATAGCCATTTTCCTGATTTTAGGTATGGTTCTTATGTATATGCCATTTTAATTAAAAGCCAAAGGCGGTCTTCTTTAGGACCGGAGTATTTTGAAGGTCGCCTCTGGCTTTTAATCTGGCTTCATTACCTTGAGAAACACGTCGTGAGGAATATCTATTTTACCCCTATCTTTCATCTTTTTTTTACCTTTTTTCTGCTTCTCACGAAGCTTCATTTTACGGGTAATATCGCCTCCATACATATGTTGGGTAACATCCTTTCTAAAAGCCGAAATAGTGCGAGAAGATATGATTCTTCCCAAAGCTTTGACTTGTATTTTTATCTCAAACATCTGTCGAGGCATCACATTCTGTAGTTTGTCAGCAATCTTTTCTGCATCTTGTTCTACGGTCCTTCTAGAAACTACACGAGAGAAAGCAGGCATAACTTCCCCATTAAACAAGACGTCTAATCTGGTTACATTAGCTTCTTTCATACCTATAATTTCATAAGAGATTGAAGCATAACCAGAAGAAACACTCTTTAATCTATCAAAAAAAGATCTCATAAGTTCTCTAAGTGGCATCTCAAGATGAAGTGCTGACCTCTCATCTCCAAATACTTCTGTATCAACGATCTTTGCTTCATGCTCATATATAAGAGGTATTATATTGCTTACGAAAGATGCTGGAGTGATAACAGAGACATTAACCCAAGGTTCTTCTATTTTTTTTATAACACCATCATCAGGGAAAAGAGAAGCAGAATATATTACTTCCTTTTCATCGTTTATTTTTGTAACAAAATAATTTATAGAAGGTTGGGTAACAATAAGGTTTAAGTTAAATTCTCTTTTTAATCTCTCTACGACTATCTCAAGGTGCAAGAGCCCCAGACATCCACAACGAAATCCTTTACCCAATATTCCCGAAGATTCCTCTTCATACGAAAGTGAGGAATCGGAAAGATGAAGCCTAGAGAGAGCTTGTTTTAGAGAAACAAATTCACCTTGGTCTTCTGGAAATATAGAAGCCCAGACAACAGGCCTTGGCACGCCATAGCCCGGCAGGGCGGAGGCGGCTTCTGATTGTCTACCTATAGTGTCTCCCACAGAGGCAACACCGGCGCTCTTTATACCGGTTACTATATAACCTATCTCCCCGGGGCCCAATTTTTCTATCGGTCTATCTTTTGGATCAAAGATACCCACCTCAAGAGATTTAAACTTTTCTCCAGCTACTCTAAATATTAAAGACTCACCAGATTTTACAACTCCATCAACAACACGTACGAATACAGAAATACCTTGATGTGTAGAATATTTAAAATCAAAGACCAGACTAGAAAGAGGCGCTGTCTCTTTACCACTGGGAGCAGGTATTCTTTCTACTATAGTTTGAAGCAATTTTTCTACCCCCTCTCCAGTTCTACCAGAAACCTCAAGAATAGAATCTGCATCCACGCCCAGTATTTTTACAATTTCTTCTTTGATTTCAGAGACTCTCGCTAATGGAGAATCTATCTTACTTAGGGCGGGTATAATGGTAAGATTCATTTCCTTTGCCATATTAAGTACGGATATGGTTTGCGCCTGCACCCCTTGAGTAGAGTCCACAAGAAGCACAACTCCCTCAACAGCAGTAAGGGCACGAGACACTTCATAAGAAAAGTCTATGTGGCCAGGAGTGTCTATCAGATTCAAAATGTAAACCCCATCCCCAGCCTTCCCCAAAGGTGAAAGAGCTTGTCCCTCCCTTTTGGGGAGGGGTTGGGGTGGGGTGTAGACCATCCGTACGGGTTGCATTTTTATGGTTATTCCCCTCTCTCGTTCAAGTTCCATTGAATCCAGCACCTGATCCATCATTTTTCTTTTCTCCACTGTATGAGTTATCTCTAACATCCTATCGGCAAGAGTAGATTTACCATGATCTATATGGGCTATAATACAAAAATTGCGGATATTTTTCATACAAAAAGTTGTCTGAATTTTAATATTATCTCCTTAAATTCTTTATTCCCCAAAAGATACAACACTACTGCCCCAGCGACAATCCCTGAAATCCCCGCCAAAGTACCATGCCCTAAAACTCCAAAAAAAGTATCTAAATTAAATATTGAATCAGAAATATTAAGGACAAGATAAGCAACAGATGCCATAACTATCGCCGAAAAAAACGAATGCGGTAAGAGACCTTGGACTCGTTTGCGTATTTCAGTGCGCAAACCTGTATCTAGTGCCATATACAATATAAAAACAGTGGCCAGACTGCCGATCGAATACGCAAGAGGAAGAACAAGAATATTTTGGGACAGATGAGAAACGTTCAAAAGTTCAGCAATATAATTTATAAGACTAGCCCAAAATCCATAAAATTTAATAAAAATAAAAGCGAGTACAACGGAAAGAGCACCACCAGCAATATTTCCCAAAAGAGGCGCTGAGGTCTTTCCTAAAGCATAATAAGATCTAGACAAGAAGAGTTGGATGCTTTGAAATACGCTTGAGATAACAAAAATGGCGAGAACTGCCGCCGTCAACCGAGTATCCGACCAATCGAAATTTCCAGAACCCAAAACCACCCTGACCAAATGTGCTCTCAAAATGATAATTAGAGCCGTCGCAGGAAGCGACCAAAAAATAATCTGCCTCAAGCCATCACTTATCTTAAAAACCACATCCGTCATATCTTTTTTCGCTACCGAAATAGCCAAGCTTGGAAAAGCGGCCAGAGAAAAACTGACACCAATGAGGGAGAGTGGCGCCGACTGCAAATTAAAGCCTAGATTAAATACGGCGATTGACCCTTCGCCAAGTTTGGATGCAAATGAGGCAAAGATGATCCCAACAAAAGTTACGACTGAAAGAGCTAGTGTCCTTGGAATTGAAAGCATGGCCACCTCTTTTATATCCTTCCATTTGATATGGAAAGAAAATCTTGGACGTAAAGGGGAATAAAACACAAAAATAGCCTGCAACAAAAAATGGAAAAGGGCTCCGAGTACCACCCCCCAGACAGCAGCTGTAATGCCAATCTTAAGAACTTTATAGAGAATAAAAGTAATGATCCCAATGTTATAAAGAAGCGGACTCATCGCATAAAGTATAAAGCGCCTCTGGTATTGAACAATGCTCCCAAAAAAATTAGAAAAGCCGAGCAAAAGTGGAGAAAGCAGAAGAATCCGAGAAAGTGAAATTGTTTTTTCTATGACACCTACACTAAAGCCTGTAAATAAGTATGGTAATATGTAAGGCATAAGAAGCCAAGCAATAAGACAAGAGATAATTATAAAAAAAGAAAATACAGTAAAAATGGAATCAGTTGCGCTTTTCAAATGCTTCTCCCCTTCAGATTCTTTTTTTGCAAAAAGAGGGACCATGGCGGATATGGAAACAATGGAAGCCACGGTCACAAAAATCAAATCTGGGATTTTAAAGGCTGCATAATAAATATCAAGCTCCACTCCAGCGCCAAAATGATGAGCCAAAAGTCTGTCTCTGACAAGCGCCAAAATTTGAGAAAATAAAGCAAATAAAGCAAGCCAAAAAGCAGCCTCGTGCAGACTGCTTATTTTATTTGTTATGGCTTTAATAGTTCTCCTGACCATTAGAAATTAGCATAGCATAAATAACGCTTTTTTGAACGATTTATCTGTTTTTCCACACTATATTTTAATATCCTCCCACCTCATTTATCTTCGCTCTAGTCTTAGGACCAGTGGCACCAAAGCCAGTGCTTACAGGTGTTCCTGAAATTACTATGTTGTATTTCTTTTGGAAGGCTTTGACTGCAGCTTCTGTAAGAGGACCAAAATATCCTGTGTTGGAATCGGAAGAAAGTAGACCTTCTTTGATTAATACATTTTGGAGAGATGTGACGTCTGTGCCCTTTATTCCTCTATATAGAGGTCTTGCGAGTTTGACTTGCCCCGAGCTTGATTTCAGTGAGCTTGTCGAATCTGTTGAGGGGTTTTTTAAACCTAATAGTTCATTCATCTTTGCTCTAGTTCTAGGACCGATAGATCCGTAGCCCGTGGTACTTGGAGAGCCTGTTGAGACTATGTTGTACTTTCTCTGAAAGGCTTTGACCGCTGCTTCTGTAAGTGGTCCAAAATATCCTGTTGCAGAATCAGATGAGAGGAGAGATTGCGAGATTAGGAATTTTTGGACTGAAGTGACTTCGGGGTGTTTGGAGCCTCGGGAGAGATTTGAGGATATGGGAGAAGTTTTTTGTAGAGTGTTTTGAGTTTGAGTTATAGAAGTGACACTGGTACTTCTGGTATCTTGAGTGTTTGTAGAAGCTGTAGTGCCGGAAGAGTTTGCTGTTTGAGATACGGGACCAGTTGTAGGGTTGGTTGGGGGTGGAACCACAGGAATACTTGGGATAACTACTACACCACCGACAACTAGAGCGGTGGTAAATGATTGGTTTATAGAAATAGCTAGATTGTTAGTTGAATCTCTAGATTTTACCCTAAAGTTATACCTGACTCCCGGAGTGAGGCTTGTGATTATAACTGTGTGAGTTTTAACTTTTGTTGAGGTATCTTTCAATACTGACGCTGATCCATAGGCAGTTGTGAGACCATACTCAACTTGAGTATCTGTATTTACATCTGTATTCCATGTAATTGTTACTGTTGATGTACCGACAGAAGGAGTTGCAATGCCGGAGATAACAGGGAGGATTACCTCTGGGACAATAACAGGAGGAGTCGAGGTAGCGGTAACTGGAGGAGGTAGAGGAGAACCAACAATAAATACTTGGAAAGCTCCCTTGGTTGATTCAAAATATAAAGAGTTGTCAGAAAAATTTACTAGGTTATTAGATGATAGATCTACACCATCTTTCTTTACATCATATCTCCCTGGTATCAAACCAGACACAAGATATTGAGCAGTGCCAGAGTGAGTGGTGGTAAAGGATGTAGCATTTTTATCTACACCAGATTTTGCAAAGACGGCCACCTTAGGATCAGCACCTCCAATTTCAATACCTGCAGAATTTGCGTCAGTAGAAACTAAACCAATAGAAGGTAAGGCACCTGTAGTATTTGATAGTGGCTGATGTACAGTGAACGACTGCAAGCTTGTGGTTTGTGATGAACAAGTTGTACCATCAGTACTTGGACAAATTGTCGTCCTAAAAGTTTTGCCAGCACCACCGGTGTAGGTGCCACTTGCATTATCTGTTGTAATAATTACATTGCCTGCTGGAGACAACACTTTGCTATTTACACGTCCACTACTTCCAATTGAAGTAACTATTTTGTTTACACCATCAATAGTAGTCCTTGTAGGATTTTGGAAATGCATAAAGGCTTTAATGGCATTCCCCGCGCTTAAAGCCACATCGTCATAAATAACTACAAAGTCTGTAGCGGTGGGTTTTTTAAAATGCACATACTGGCGAAGTACACGTGTAGCGCTAGCGGTAGATTTATAGGTTCCGGTCAAATTTACTGAAGCATACATATATCTACTTTGTGAATCTCCAGTTGGATTGGCTCCTGCCCATCGCTCTATGGAAGCATCCCCTATTAAGGCGCCTGTAGCACTTCTAAAACCAAAATTTGTGGTATCGTTACCAATCTGAATAGTATTTTTTTGGTTTGGCGCATAACCGGCGCCATATACTGAATCTTCTGAAACTAGAAAACCGTTTTTACCTAGTTGGTATGAACCAGCTGAAATAAGTCCGGTATGAGAATCCAAATCAGTGTTTAGGTCGTGAGCGTTAATAAATAGTAAAGTATCGGAAGTGGGCGCCTTGGAAAAACCAGTTCTACTAATTACAGAGCCGAACTGATTTTT
>MHWB01000008.1 GCA_001823925.1 Candidatus Zambryskibacteria bacterium RIFCSPLOWO2_01_FULL_39_39 | reverse complement strand
TTGCACACGCGAGTCCGCGAGCATGTCCGAGGCGCATTTAGTCTGAATCAGGATTTAACTCAAAATACATTCGAACTTTGTCCAATAAACACCGCAAATTTTCGAAAAGGGTTTCTGAACCAAAAATATGGTCGGCGCGAAGCGCCGTCTGTTCTGCATTCCCCCCAAAAAATTCTGAATCTGAAAGGGTTTTCCACGCTCCGCGTGGCTCGTCGTTTGCCAATACAATTCTATGAATAATCAAACCAAAAAGTTTTTCATCTATACTCGCAAGTCCACTGACGACAAAGACAGGCAAGTTCGTAGTATTGCAGACCAGTTGAGTGAATTAAAGGAACTCGCGCTGAAAGAACAACTTGAAGTGGTAGATGTCTTTGTCGAAAAGCAGACCGCCAAAATACCAGGCCGTCCTTTGTTTAACGAAATGATGGAGCGAATGGAGAAAGGCGAGGCGTCTGGTATTTTGGCGTGGCACCCCGATAGACTTGCGAGAAATAGTGTTGATGGAGGAAAGGTGATTTATCTCGTTGATACTGGTGTGATTAGCGAGATGAAATTTCCAACTTTTTGGTTTGATCCGACACCGCAAGGCAAGTTCATGCTTTCAATTGCTTTTTCGCAATCCAAGTATTACGTTGATAACCTCGGTGAGAATATCAAGCGTGGGAAGAATAACAAAGTGAAGGACGGTATATGGCCTCAAATGTCTCCGTTGGGATATAGAAACGAGGATGGAAGAATTGTGGTTGATGTAGATATTGCTCCCCTTATCAAAAAGACATTTGAGGCATATTCCACAGGAAACTTCACTTTGCGGGAGCTTCGTAACAAATTTAACGGACTTGGATTGAAACGAAAAAGCGGAAAGGAACTTGCGGTGTCGAATTATCAAAAACTTCTCAAAAATCCTATCTACACGGGTTTGATGTTATACAACGGAGAGATTTTTGAGGGAAAGCACGAACCGATTATTTCAAAGAAACTTTTTGATACAGTTCAAGAAGTGATGAGCCGAAAATCTAAACCGCATTCCAAAGGTTTGAAACCATTTTTGTACAGAGGATTTTTCCGTTGCGGAGAATGTGGTTGCTTCATTACCACCGAAACACAGAAAGGTCATAACTATTTGCGGTGTACCAAACGAAAAAATCCTTGTGAGCAGAAGTATGCCCGTGAGGAGCTCATCACTTCTCAAATCCAAGAGGAAATCAAAAAAGTTTCTTTGCCACTCGATTGGCTTTCTTGGATGATTGCGGAGAACAGAAAAGACCAATCATCCGAAATCCAATCGAGTACGCTTTTTGCAGACTCTATAAAAGCCGAAATTTCTCTTTTGGAAACCAAAATAGAGAAGCTGATGAACGCCTATTTGGAGAGCGCACTTTCGCTCGAAGAATATCGTGATGCAAAGAACGCTCTGGTTGCCTCCAAACAGCTTCTCAAAGAGAAATTATTGGCTTTTGAGCAAAAAGCGAATAATCGGTTCGAACTTACCGAAAAGTTTTTGAAATACAATATGGAATTGGCAAACGACCGAACAAATGAGGAAAATACTCATTTGTTCAAAAAAGTCGGTTCGAACTTTATTTTGGAAGCTCGAACCGTACTTTTTGAGCCACGCGGAGCGTGGAAAACCCTTTCAGATTCAGAATTTTTTGGGGGGAATGCAGAACAGACGGCGCTTCGTGCCGACCATATTTTTGGTTCAGAAACCCTTTTCGAAAATTTGCGGAAGGTGTGGGATTCGAACCCACGGGCCCCTTTAAAGGGGGCCACGGTTTAGCAAACCGTTCCGTTAACCGCTCCGGCAACCTTCCATTTTTATATACTTGTCTGATTATTCTTGCATGAAATTGAGCTTTTATCAAAGTTTCAAAAAATTAAGGTGGAGAAAAAATGCTATAATATAAAACATGAAAAATATAAAATTTACAAATACAAACTTGGCGATATTTATGCTCTTTTTTGGAATTGCCTTAATTGAGTCTTTTCAAAAACAAAATTGGTTGGAAGCCGGGCTCTTTTTGGCCTTAGGAGTGCTCTCGTTTTGGGCGGATACTAGAAAAAATTAAAAGGTAAAGTTTTGTTTTTTGGGTTATAATAGCGATATTAGCCATTAACCTTACTACTATAAATCCGGAGCGCATATCATCAGTAGATAAAATAGTTGGCGGCACTCCAGAGCAACGGGAGGAAGTGGTTAAAAAACTGGAAGAGAAGTTTTTGGCAGAAAGACGATATGAGGATTCGGAAAGAGAAAAGACAAATGAAGAAAAAGAGATTATTGGGGCGATAATAGAAAAGCTGAATGTGTTTTTATCCCAATACGGAGCAAAACCTCTAGATATCAGAGAAACACATGTTCATATACTAGATAAATCAAAAATGTCAGATGATTTAATTAGACATCTTGAAGGTGGGGATGTAAATACAAGTGCATTTTATGAACAAGATAAACAGATTGTGGTTGTTTTGGGTTGGACAATAAAAAGCCCTTTACAGTTTGCACAAGTGATCTCTCACGAACTCATTCATTTTTTAGCGTTTAACGCAGTTCAAATCGATGAAAAATATAATGACGGCTTCGTTTCTCATAGAACCGGGCTGGCAGTGCGACAAAAAAATGTCGCTACCCCATCCACCAGATCAACTTATTTCAACGACATAGACGAAGCCGTAACAGAAGAGTTGACCAAGCGATTTTATCCTCAACTACAAGATATCCCACCGTTGGAGAACGAATATAAGAATATATTAAAGGCTAGAGAAAAATTTTCTAATCCCGATGTTGCCGCTATTCGTGTTAAGGAAATCGAAGCTGGACAAATTCCTTCTCTTGAAATAACCATGAAAGATTTTGCATATGCAGAAGTAAGAAAAAAATTTAATGAACTTATCGATAAGATATACGAGAAGAAAAAAGATAGCTTTTCTTCGAGAGAAGAGGTATTCAATATATTTGCAAGAGCTGCTATGACAGGAGAAGTTAAGGAGCTCGCCACCCTAGTAGAATCAACATCAGGTACTGGGACCTTTAAAAAGATTGCTCAATCATTAAGTCATTGATTTTTGTACAATTAAAAGATAAGCTTGGGACACGAAATTATCAATTTATTTTAAAAAATATTATGAACAAAACACTCATAGTTATCGCAATTATTATAGTTATTATTGGAGGGTTCTTCTTATTTTTTGGCAAAAGCAACGCTCCGGTGATAGATAACAAAGAGACCACTTCTGGTGCAAATGAGGCTGGTCCGCAAGTAAACGGTGTACCGGTCCCAGACGGAACCAAAATGGAGACGGGCACAGTGAGTGAAAGCGTAGTGACAGTAACTTACAATGGAAGTGTATTTTCACCAAAAACTATCACGGTTAAAAAGGGTGACTCGGTAACATTTATAAACGAAAGTAATGGTGGTATGTCTGTCGCTTCAGACCCCCATCCATCACACACCATCTACCCAGAATTTGATCAATACAAAAGCGCAGAAAAGGGAAAGAAATCATATACTTTTGTTTTTGACAAAATTGGATCATGGGGTTATCACAACCACTTAAATTCTTCTGCGGTCGGTATGGTAACCGTAGAATAGCGAGATGAATAACAGAATTTTAATCATCATATTTACCATCGTCGTCTTTATTCTTGGTGGCTTGCTTTATATTTACAATCCAGACCCAATAAAGTACACCAATCCAAACCAAACAGAGCCGGTAGCCTGCACCATGGACGCCAAACTTTGCCCAGATGGATCTTATGTTGGTCGCACGGGGCCCAATTGCGAATTTCTTTGTCCCGCCGAAGATTTATGCGAAGGAGGAAAACAATGTCCAACAATACAATTAGAATAGACACTCCCCTTGAATCAATCCAAAGACTATCACCTTTTCAAAAAAAAGCGCTCTCTAAAATGCGTCTCAAAAAAGTAGCAGATTTATTGAGACATTTCCCCGTTAGATATGGGGAGGCTGGTCGCATCAAAGCTACTGAATTTTTAATTGCAGGAGAAGATGTGGTAATTTTTGGCAAAATATCAAATTTAAAAACAGCCAAAACTTTTAAATCCCACGTCCCTATTGGAACTGCCGAAGTGGAGGACTCTACCGGGAAAATAAAAATTATTTGGTTTTCTCAACCATATATCGCTAAAATGTTTTTTGAAGGTGATTTAGTACGAGTTGAGGGTCGGGTGAGCCAAAGGCGAACAAAGATACCAAGCACTAACGAGACGAAAATTTCAGAACTTTATTTTTCAAATCCAAAAATAGAAAAGGTGTCCGAAGTCCCAGAAGGGGCGAGCGACTCACTGTTCCCCGGAGAAGACGGGCACAGCCTCTCCCCTGTTTATCCAGAAAGTCGAGGTATTTCTTCAAATTGGATTTATCATTTTTTACAAAAAATATTTAGGAGCAATGTTTTAGAAAATATAGAAGACCACATCCCTCCCGAGATTTTAAAAAAATATAATTTGCCTTCTCTTAAGACTTCTCTTATTTGGATACATGCCCCCAGAAAAAAAGAGGACGCCGAAGTAGCTCGAAAAAGATTTGCCTTTGAAGAAATATTTTTATTCAGCTCGACAGACAAAAAGAAAAATATATCGCCCAGAAAGAAAATTCTTTCACCATATCAAAAAAGAAAGAAGAGATTTTAAACTTTGTAAAAACTTTCCCCTTCCCTCTCACTTCTGCCCAAAACGAGTCCATCAAAGCAATCCTTAATGATTTTAAAACAGGCCATCCGATGTCACGACTCTTAGAGGGGGACGTAGGTAGTGGTAAAACAGCAGTTGCTGCAACCGCAAGCTTTGCCACAGTTTCCACCCTGCCTCTCGATAAAAAGTCTGGCCTACCTGCGCAGGCGGGCAATTTACAAGTAGCCTATATGGCACCAACCGAAATTTTGGCTGAGCAACATTTTGAATCTTTTATAGAATATTTTTCTAAATACAAACTTCAAATTGGTCTACTTACAAGCAGTGGTGCCAAAAAATTTCCCTCAAAAATAAGCCAAGGTCGGACCTTAAACTGCCCCAGTCCCAAAGGTCCGACCTTGGCTTGGACTAAGATATCAAAACCTCAACTTTTGAAATGGGTAGCAAACGGAGAGATACCGATCCTCATCGGTACCCACTCTCTCATTCAAAAAACTGTCAGCTTCAAAAATTTGGCCCTCATAATCATAGACGAGCAACATCGCTTTGGTGTAAAACAAAGGAAAGATCTCCGCAAGAAGCACGACATCGCACCACATCTTTTATCTATGACCGCTACCCCAATACCGCGCACCTTGGCTCTCACCATATTTGGAGATTTGGATCTCTCTATCCTCGATGAACTGCCTCCGGGAAGGCAGATACCAGAAACAAAAATAGTTTTACCACACGAAAGAGAAGAAATTTATGAAAGAGTAAGAGCAGAATTAAAAACTGGCCGACAAGTATTTGTTATTTGTCCTCGCATAAATGACCCAGATCCGGACAAGGAAAATGCTATCAACACCAGATCTGTCACATCAGAAACCGCAAGACTTCAAGGAAAGGTTTTTCCAGAATTCAAAGTGGGGGCTATTACGGGAAAATTAAAACCAGCAGAAAAAGAAAATGTTATGAGAAATTTTAAAGACGGCAAAATTGATATTTTGGTAGCAACTTCGGTCGTAGAAGTAGGGGTCAACGTGCCAAATGCCACCGTTATCATCATTGAAAATGCTGAAAGATTTGGCATGGCCCAACTGCACCAGCTTCGAGGTAGAGTTTTAAGAAGTTCTTACAAACCTTATTGTTTTGTTTTTGCTGACTTGCCACGCCGAAGCTTTGGCGAAGGCGGGAACAAAACCATTGCCCGTTTAAAATCTTTTACCACCGCCAAAAATGGCTTTGAATTAGCCGAGGCTGATTTAAAGCAAAGGGGCACGGGCGACTTGGCCGGCGGGAAGCAGTGGGGTGTCTCCGACTTGGCAATGGAAGCGCTCAAAAATATCAAAATGGTAGAAGCGGCTCGTCTAGAAGCTCGTCTCCTCATTGAAGAAGATTTTGAATTAAAAAAGTACCCCCTCCTCGCCAAATATTTAATCCAAAAAATGGCAGTACATATGGAGTAAAATAGTTTACACTGAGCTTATCGAAGTGCGCGGTGAGGGATTCGAACCCCCGACAGGACGAGTATAAGTCGTCTGCTCTACCAACTGAGCTAACCGCGCATAGCTCAAAATATAACACAAAAAAATAATTAGACCAAAATTTCTTTTTTCTTGGGTTGGATACCGTTTGAGATCAAAATATTTTCAAATTCGTCGCGTTCAATTGATTCTGTTTCTACGAGCCTTTTGGCAATAATATCAAGGAGCGCTCTGTTTTCGGTAATAATTTTCAAGGCTTTTTCATGTGCGTCTTTCATTATTTTGGAAACTTCTTTGTCTATCAAAGAGCCCACTTCTTCTGAATATTCTTTTTCATTTACTCCCCTGCCAAAAAGCGCTTTACCTCCCGCACCTTCAAGGGCTATAGGTCCCAGATTTTCTGACATACCATACTTGGTCACCATATCTCGAGCTAAGGCGGTAGAAACCTGCAAATCATTTGATGGGCCCGTAGTCAAATCTCCAAAAACCACTTGTTCCGTAACATAACCACCTAGAGACATTGCAATATCATCTAAAAATTCATTTTTAGACTGGAGCTTTCTATCTTCAATCGGAAGTTTCAAGGTGTATCCTGCAGCCCGACCACGAGAAATTATAGAAATTTTGTGTACCGGATCGGCATATGGCAAGACACTTGCGACCAATGCGTGCCCAGCTTCATGATAAGCGGTGATTTCTTTTTCTTTTTTGGACAAGATGTGGCTACGTCTTTCTGGACCAAGCATCACCTTTTCAATAGAACGCACCAAATCAAATTGAGCCACCTTAGTCCTGTTTTCTCTGGCGGCCAAGATTGCCGCCTCATTCATAAGTGAGTATAAATCAGCCCCAGAAAACCCAGGCGTCCTCTCAGCTACAACGGCCAAGTTTACATCTTCGGCAAACGGTTTTTCTTTTGAGTGAATTTTTAAAATTTCTTCTCTGTCGGCTCTATCTGGTAAATCAATAGTAACCCTCCTGTCAAACCTTCCCGGACGAAGTAAGGCGGGGTCTAAAACATCTGGCCGATTGGTAGCCGCCATTACCACCACCTTTTCAGCCGGTTCAAAACCATCCATTTCAACTAAAATCTGGTTCAAAGTTTGTTCTCTTTCATCATTGCCACCACCCATACCTCCACCACGCACTCTACCCACGGCATCAATCTCATCCATAAAGATAATGGCGGGCGCCGCTTTTTTGGCAACATTAAAAAGATCTCTAACTCTAGAAGCTCCTACCCCAACAAACATTTCTACAAATTCAGAGCCAGAAATAGAAAAGAAGGCGACATTTGCTTCACCGGCCACCGCCCTAGCCAAAAGCGTTTTACCAGTCCCGGGAGCGCCCATGAGGAGTATTCCCTTGGGGATCCTGGCACCAATTTCAAAAAACTTTTTAGGATTTTTAAGAAAATCTACAATTTCCGATAGCTCTTCTTTGGCTTCTTTACATCCAGCCACGTCTTTAAATGTTACTTTTTGTTTAGTATCATCTGGAGCTGTGAGCCTTGCTCTTGATTGACCAAACGAAAATGCTTGCATCCCCGCCCCTTTTATCTGACGAGTCATAAGCCAAATAAAAACAGCAATGAAAAGAATGGGGAATAATATTGGCGAAAGATTTAAGAGCCAGTAGAAAAACCCGCCATCCTGATTTACACTTACCTTTATTTTACTAAGATCTTCGGTGGTAACTCCATAACTAGCAAGAGTTTCGGCAATACTTGAACTATCTTCTTTTTTTGAAGTCTTAATCGTTTCGTCTTTAAATACGGCTTCAATCACTCCGTTTTTGACTGAAATTTCTTTAATTACACCCCCTTGCACCGATTTTGCCAGTTCGGAAATGCTTATCTTCTCTTTGTTTTTATTATTAGAAACTAAAGAATAAATAGAGATTACAAAAAACAAAATCAAAATACTAATTGCAAAATTACCAAAAAAAGAACTCTTCATTGCTCCATTTGGAATTTTGTCCAAAAAAACTTTTTTAGGGTCATTTTTTTTGTTTTGCTTTGCCATAATTTTTGAGTTACCGAAGTAACGGAGCAATAATAGCACGAAAATGATATTATATGAAATATGGGTTTAATACTTCGAATCCCTCAGTACAAGTAAACTCACTATAAATGCCCCTGATACAGAACAAAAAAGCATATTTTAATTACGAAATCCTTGAAAAAATCGAGGCCGGCATAGAATTGCTTGGTTTTGAGGTTAAATCTCTCAAAAAAGGGCAAGGCTCTTTGGAGGGGGGCCATATCACCATAAGGGGCAGCGAGGCTTATGTCATCAATATGCAAATCCCCCCTTACCAGTCGGGGAACACCCCCAATGGTTACAATCCCTTGCGAAATCGCCGCCTGCTTGTAACAAAAAAGGAAATAGAACGTCTTTCAAAAGAGGAGTCACAGAAAGGATTGACAATTATACCAATTTCGGTGTATAATAAGGGTAGAAAGCTCAAATTAGAAATCGCCATGGTTCGTGGCAAGAAAAAATACGACAAACGCGAGAGTATTAAAAAGAGAGATACGGAGAGAGAGGTGAGGAGAGAAACCAGAAGCTAGAATCCAGGAACCAGAATCTGGAAACAAGCTGGTGGACGTAAAATGAAAAAATAAATATCCAAAAGTTCCCGTCCTGGACTCTAGATTCCAGACTCTAGATTCTAGAACGGGGATGACAGGTTTAGACAAATGAGATTCTTTGACAATGCGCGCGGTAGAGCTCCAAAAACTCTTTAAAAGTTTGGAAAGCATAAATGCTAAAAACATTGTTGCACAAGCAAAAGCTGTTGTTTCTCCATATTTTGGAGTCAATGACTTTGCTTTCGCTTATGTCAGAACTTAATTTTATTAAGTTCGCCTAAGCGACGGTCATCTTTTTTTCGTCCGGAGAAAAGAATGATTGTAATAAATCGGGCTTAGAATATAGAAAGTGTTTCGCTCTATATTTGAAATAAGAAACTAGATATTTGTTTGTTTCGTTAACTTTATAGAACAAATATCAAATTTCTGTCGCAAGACAGAATAAAGTTGAATACATCGCGTAGAAGCATTATCAAAACTTGTTTGCATCCGGTTTCAATATCGGCATCTCCACCACTTCGCAAAATTTAATATTTAAATGTAACGGTAAATAAAAAGCCGCCCAACGAAAGCCGGGCGGCATGTCATCAGACGGAGTGCAGCGTGGTGGCCGACTACACCTCAGAACTGCTCTTGTTTTCGGATGCATATGGGCGACAGTACGGATCATACACCCTCTTCAATAAGGCATACGGTACAAAAAACGTGCCTTCGATAAAACTCATCTCTTGATTGATTTCAGTATGTCGCCCCTTAGGACATACTGTCTTCAGGGCTTTCCCTGTAACATCGTGATGGTCCGCCGAACTTATCCACCATTCACCAACTTCTGTCACAGCCACTAAAAGAGCACTCCCCAAGCAAAATCCAAAGTACCCCCTCAGATGCTCATTGGCAGGTCTAAGAATCCATTGTCCACCAAACTTGTTTCTCACAACAAGCCCCGTGACATGAACAAAACCCGCATTCTTCAAAATTTCCACTTGTCTAGGGTCAGTTCTCACAACCCCTTCTGTAGTCGTTAAATTTTGCACGGCTCACCTCCGCCCATAATCTAGCACATTTCAGTTTGAGTGTGTAGTAATAACATTTATCTCTCTCTTCGTGTTACTCACCCACAAAACTCCAAAAATTTCACGGTCAAGCGGTATATTTTGTCTGAAAGAAATACCAGAATCATACGTCTTACAATAAAGTAGGGTCGGTTTTATAAGCACATTAAAATAAACAGGCTTATGAAAAATCTTATTGGTACATTCTTGGTAATTACGTTGGTGTTCTCGGTTTTAGTTTTGCCTTCAGGTAAAATCTACGCCCAAGTCAATACACAAAATACAACCACTCTTGAGATGCAATTAAACACCCTCCAGAAAGAATTAATTGTGTTGCTCAACAAAAAAGTTGCAATTCTGCAAATGGAGTGGAGGATTGTAATGGAGCAAAGGCTCAAGAATCTACAAACCCAGCTCATCGGTCTTTTAGAAAAACATGTTTTCATCTTACGATCTCAACTTGCCGACAGATAGTAAATCTCAATGTCACAAAACAACTCCGCCAGAATTATGGGCGGGGTTGTTTTTGTTTAATAGTGATTCTCAACTTTGATTTTTTGTATTTAAATGGTAGTCTTTTCAGTCAATTTACCAAGCACGTTCTTCCGTCTCGGTTTAAAGAGACTTTGTGTTCAATAACATTTATTTCTTTACCTTTTATATTTAATTCCAAGACCAAGCCGGTAGAAACTTCTTTGTTCCAATATTGATCAAATATAAAGTTGCCTAGAGAATAATAAACAATGGTATCACTCACTTTTTGTGAAGGTAAAATAACGTGGGGATGCGAACCAATAATAAAATCTGCGCCACTTTTGGCAAAAAGTTTGGCTACATTTTTAACTCGTAGCGGGACTTCCGCGTATTCATCTCCCCAATGAGCATAAACAAAAACCATTTGCCCACT
Organism: Candidatus Zambryskibacteria bacterium RIFCSPLOWO2_01_FULL_39_39; assembly: GCA_001823925.1. GTDB lineage: Bacteria > Patescibacteriota > Minisyncoccia > Phycocordibacterales > WO2-35-19 > WO2-35-19. The sequence continues at coordinate 38,915 of MHWB01000008.1, read as the reverse complement.
TTCTTTTTCTTCTTTAATTTTTTGAGCCACCTTTTCTTTAGAATCTCCACCGAACTCGTTATAGGAAATGAAAGAAATGTTGCCCCACTTCACATCTTCGCTATCGCTACGAGCTTCGCGGGGTTGGCCAAAGTATTTAATTCCAGCTTCGGCCAAATATTTTTTAGTTGAAGATACTCCCCACCCTCCAAAGTTGTTTATATGATTATTTCCTAAATTTACGATTTTTATATTATTACGCGCCAAAAGTTTGGCGGTGCTGGGCGGAAATGTAAATACATAATTTTCCGGACTTCCTACCACTGTCCCTTGGCTCACCGAAGGGCTATCTGTAATCGGACCTTCCAAATTTCCCACCACCAAACTTGAGTCTTTCAAAAAATTACTAATACAATAAAAAATAAAATCTTCTCCCTTGCTCTCGCCCACCTGCCTTATATATCTATCAAAAAACATATCACCAACAAACAAAATTTTTATCTCTCTTTTTTGGTATGAAAAAAATACACCAAGTAATATAACTGCAACAAAAATAACTAAATAAACATTTTTCATTTATTTCAATAAATCAAGTAAAGGCTTAAACCTATATACTTTTGCTCTATGAAATCTCTCCGGAATTTCGACAAGGTACTTTGCTTCTACAAAAGTTTTTATTAATCTTTTTGCAGTTAAATTAGAAGAAATTTTAGTTTCATCTAATACCATAGGAACCGTAAAAAATGGGGACCTAAATATAAAATCAAGAAAACCAACCAGATAAGGGGATTTACTGGTATCGAAGCGTGTTTTTATAGAATCATAGAGCATATAAATACCACTTACTAATTCTTGTGTTTCTCTCAACTGTGCCGCCACAGACTTTAAGAAAAATTTTAACCACGGTTCCATTCTTCCACTTTCATCTACAGAATGAAGTACTTCTATATATTCATCTCTATTAGCTTCCATATATCCGCTTATGTAAAGAATTGGCTTGGATAATCTATTGTTGTGATGTAAAACTAAGGGAATCATCAAACGTCCAATGCGCCCATTTCCGTCTTCAAAGGGATGAATTGCTTCAAATTGATAGTGGACAACACCCGCTTTTATTAAAGTGCATTCTGTCCCATTTTTTAAATATTCCAATAAATCATCAATGTATTCATCAACAAAATGTGCTTCTGGTGGAACATAGATAGCTTTTTCAATCGGGTCTCCAATTTTTTTTGCAATCCAAACATCTCCAGTTCGAAAAGTCCCGAGTAATCCTCTGTGTCTAGTATTGTCTAATAACATTTTATGCATTGAACGAATAAGATGTTTAGAAAGAATTTTTTTATCTTTTAGTTCTTTTATGGCAAATTGCATTGCTGTTCTGTAATTTGCCACCTCTGCAATATCGGGATATCTAGTTGCACCAACAGCTTCATGAAGAAAAACATCAGAAACTGTACTCTGGGTTCCTTCAATTTTTGAGCTTACTGCCGCCTCTTTAGCCGTAAGTGGCGATATAAGCAATTCAGAATTTTGAAGCTTCTTTTGAGATCCTTCTAATAAACCTAGAGCATACTCCGCATCAGCTAATTCCGAAGCAAAATAATTGTAGTCCAATTTTGGACCTTCTTTTGATAATCTTTTTGGGTTATTATGACGAGTGACCATACAAATATATTATTCTATATATATCAGAATGTCAATATTTTGATGTGGATATCTTTTTAAGTATTATCAGGTGATATGTTTCGAACAAATTACCTAATACTGTGCTTGTTTTGGGCGATAAGAGATGGCTTCCAAAATATGGGAAGGAGAAATTTCAAGGGAAGATTCTAGATCGGCTATAGTCCGAGCTAGTTTTATTATTTTATGATAAGAACGAGCCGAGAGGTCCAAGGTGCGAGCAGATTTGTTTAAAATTTCTTTGACTTCATCTGATATTTTCAGAACTGTAGAGATATCGCGGGCGCTCATTTCAGAATTGGTGCTGATTTTTCTTCCAGCGTCTCTAAACCTTTTTGCCTGCAATCCTCTTGCCTTTATTATCCTTTCTCTGGCGGGAATGCTTTCGCTTTGTTCTGCTTTTTCTGTGAGTTTTTCATGATCTACTTTAGAAACTTCAGTCCAAATATCAATACGATCGACTATGGGCCCCGAGATTTTTCTTTTGTATCTCTCAATTTGAAGGGGTGCACAAGTGCAGGGTTTGCCTTTAATACCGAAGTTGCCACAAGGGCAAGGGTTCATGGCCGCCACAAGTATAAAATGTGCCGGAAATTTAACAGTACCCCGAGCTCGAGAGACAGAAACCGATCTTTCTTCCAAAGGCTCACGCAAAGACTCAATTGCCTTATTTTCAAATTCTGGAAACTCATCTAGCAATAATTATATGCTCTTGAACCTTAAAAATAAGGGTTTTTAACCAATATTGTCCACACCTGTATCAAAAAACTAAAAAATAGCCTTGATTTTGGCCTTTTTGAAATTATATTAAATATATGAAACAAAAAAGGTCGTTGGTCAAGAATATTCTTAGAGAAGCTCGCCTATCTAAGTATAGATTAGACGAAATAAAAAGTCTGATGAAAGTTGGTGATATTTCATATTCGCAAGCGGTAGAGATGTCAAAAGCGCCATTGAATTTGTTGAATAAAGGGATGGGGATTGTTGCCAAAAGATATGGGAAAAAACATAAAATGGTTAGTTTCTCTGCCTATATGCGTTAGTTAGAATTTTCTATAGCTTATTCTATAGTTATGCTTTCCTCTATCAATCTTCGTTGCTTCAACAAAATTTAACAATCTGAAAAGATAAGTCCGAAGTAGGGGTTTGTTTTCTTCATAATATTTTTTAACATCGGAAATATTCTGAATATCTTTCATTGTATTTACCACCAAATCTTTATTCAATTTTTCTTTTTTCATTATTTCAATCTCTTTCAAAACTGGCTTTAGTTCTTCTTCTATGTCTTTTACTGACTGCTTTCCTTCCTTTGCTGACATTCCTTGTCTAATGGCTTTCCAAACGTTCTTTTTTTCTTGATTTAACTTTTCAACTATCTTTTGTTTAAGTTCTATCGCATCAGGTGCCTCATCCTTTTGGTTTTGATTTTTTTGGAACATACGAACAAACTTATCTTCATCATTTATGTTTTTTAACAGGTCGTTTACTACTATTTCGTCAATTTCTTTTACACTTACAAAATTAGAAACACACTTTCTAAATTGGTGCCAAGTCTGACAAACATAATACGCTTGAGCCGTTTTTGTTTCTGCTGTAGACCACATATTTTTACCACAATGTTTGCACTTTATTAGACCAGCTAGTAGTAATTTACCTTGGGAAAATCTTCCAGGTAGCCTGCTTTTAGTCTTTATTAGTTCCTGAACTGAATCAAAATTCTGTGGTTTTATGATATATGGGTGGTTACCTTTCTTAACTCTCCACTTATCTTTAGGTTGCTTCTTTTGCCTCTTTGGCTCTGGAGATAACTTCCATTGCCACCGAGTTCTGCCAGCATAAACTGGATTTTCTAAAATAATTTGCACTGTGCTGTAATTCCACCACTTTTTTCCTCTTGGAGTTGGAATGTTGTCATCAGTAAGCTCTCTTGCAATAAGACGATATGATTTGCCTTTTAAGTAATCATTAAATATTCTCCTCACAACTTTCGCCTCTGGTTCGTGTATCTTTATTTGCCACTCTACCCTAACTGCATTATCGCCGAGTTTGTGTATTTTTGCTTTTGAACGATACCCATATGGAGGAGTTTTTGGGTGTGGCAGTTCCCCCCGTTCCCATTTCTTTTCCATCCCTGTCCAATATCTATCTCTGGTATTTATAATTTCCTGTTCTGATGAATAGGCTGAGAAAACAAGGCTCAAGAGCCTTTTGCTGTTATAGCGGATAATTTTATCTGGCGGGTCAAGTTCTGGTCTTTGCGTATAGGAGTAGACCTGAACTCCTTTATTCAAAAAATCTCTCTGCACCAAGTTAAGGCAATCCCCCATACTGCGTGCCAACCTATCAAAATGATAAATTACTAAAAGATTGTAGCTTTTTGACTTTGCGTCCTCCAGTGCCTGGAGCAATGCTTCTCTATTTTCTGTGTCTCTACCGCTTTCTACATCAGTGTATACATTATCTCCATCCTCAACCCAATTCCTTTCTTTTATTACTTCTCTACATAATTTTAACTGCTTAGGCAAAGAACCTTTAATTTTATCAGCCTGACCAACGGTTGATACTCTTATGTAAATTCTGCATTTATAAATTGGTTTTTCATTTTCCATAATACATTTTCTTGAACATTTATTGGGAAATTTCTCAACCCTTTATAATTATATTTATAAAGGGCTCAAGTCTGTTTTCCTTTCAAAACTCACACCTTCAAAGGCTCGATAGTATCTCGGCAAATCTGCTTTCAGCTTAATATTATCATTATAAACCTGAAGCATCTCTATGCTTTTGTGTCTTGTATATCTAGCAACCTCAAGCAAGTCTCCTTTATATGTATTTATTAGCTTGGTGGTGAAGTAATGCCTAAAGCCATGCACTGGTTTTATAATTTCTAACTTTTGCAGTAACTCTCTAATTATTTGCCTAAGAGATGCGACACTTATTCTATTGCCCTTATTATTATTACTCCAACTGGTAAAGACCGCCCCATCTGCAATCCTGCACTTTTTGACATATTCCGAAAGCACAATACTTGTTTCTGGGTGCAAATTTATAGGTTCCTTATCATCTTCACCTTTCCCTCTAACAAAAATTAGATTATTGACCAAATCCAAATCTTCAACATCCAATCTAACTATCTCGCATTGCCTTAGTCCTTGGAGGGTTAGCAGGCACAGGATAGCTTTTATCCGTATATTGTTTTCTTTGTTAGAAAATTGCCTTACTTTTTTTGTAAGTAAGGCAATTTCTTTTTCACTCATTCCCTCTCGTTTATGCTTCTTACTCTGGGAAAATGATTTTATATTATGCGTTATGTCTATGGGTATAATACGACGACGATTTAATTCTTTGAGAAAAATTCTTGCAGAAGTTAAATATTTATTTTTTGTTGCCACAGATAAATTTGTCCGTTCAGATAAGTATTTTTTGAACTCAAGAAAACTATTTTCATTAAAGAGTTTATTTTGCATAAAAACAATAAAATTTCTAACAAAATAGCAGTATTCCTTTTTTGTTTGTTCTTTAACATCTATATGTTCAAATATATCTTCTATTAGATTTTTATCCAAAAATAAATCTGATACTTTTTCTACTTCATTTTTCATTACTTTATTATTAGCTATTAATAAAATAATTTTTAATGTCTTTATGAAAAAGTGCAAGGCAAAGATGAAAGTAGTTATTTATCCTCCACAATGTTAGGAATAAATCCATAATTTGCCACAGCTTTTATCAATATATTTCCAAAGGTTTCACTGGGCAAAGGGTGCTTTTTATACAAAGGTATAACAGTTAAATATTCATTTGGGTCTGAATCTTTTTCTTTGAGATAGTGAGAAGAAAAATTTGTGAAAAATATTGCAGTATAATTGTCTGGATTTTCTGGTGTTGGGGTCTTGTATTTTGACATCATATTTTGCACATCTATGAACCATTGTTTATTTTGCATAGGAATAGCGGGAGTTAAAGGTGTATTTACATCAATAAAAATCATAAAAGGTCTATCTCCAGGATTTTGTTCCAGAGCTTTATTTAAGAGCCTTGTCACATCACCTCTTAAAAGTTGTCTTTCCTCTGTTGAGCCAGGCATATGTTTAACGCCAGCCCTATGTCTGCTCTTTGCTTCAACTGATATGGACACACCAGTTTCGTTATGGGTCGCAATAAATTCACAATGTGGATTTGATAGTTTTTCTTTGTCCAAAAAATTTATTGAGCAACCGAGCCTTGCGAAAAGTGCCGCTACGGATATTTCATAATGAGCACCTTGATATTCTCCTTTATTCTTAAGTCTTAATATAAGGTGCTCGGGAAGCTGGAGTGTGTTCTCAAGCGAACAAACATCAAAAGCTAAAGTTACCAAAGTGCTTGCCCACCCATCTGTCGTAGCTACCCAAGTGTGCTCATCAACCATTCTTTCCTTTGTGGCATTTTTCCTGCACCACTCTTCATATTTTTCAAAACATTGGTATATGAAATGCTTACCTTCCTGTTTTGATTGTTCTTCAAACCAGTCTTCTCCTAACTTATTCCTGAAATATCTAATTATGAATTCGTGGAATGTCTCGTGCTCTAAACCGTGAGTCAAAACTTTACTGCCGATAGCCCAATATTTTAATGGTTTATTAACTCTGGGATTATTAAAAGTTGTTGGTTTTACATAGTTTATCAATATACCCCTTTCTGCGAGTCCTTCTTTTTCTTTTTTTTGTCTCTCTAAAACTGCCATCATTTCTTTAATGATTTCCTGTTTATCTATCTCATTTCTTAATAAACAACATTTTTTATATTTTTTATTACTACCACAAGGACATTTATCATTTCTGCCGATTTTTTGATATTGCACTCCCATTTGCACGCTTTTTTAATGCGAATATAATCGCAAAACTTATTAAAATAATGTATAATGTATCAGAAAATCCTTATTTTTACCAGTTTTTTGGTTAAAACATAAAACTGAATTAGTAAATTTATTAAAAAGAGTAAAAACAAAATAATATGCCCAGACAAATTACAATCACAGCCGAATATTTTCGCCAATATAGACAAAAATTAGGCTTTTCTAATCAAGCAGATGTTAAAAATTTCTTTGGTGCAAAAGATATTACACCAGCAGTTGACCTAAATTACATCAAACTTTTGAACGAAAGACTTTATAAAATTATTGATAAAATAAACGATGTTGTCGCACAAGAAATAAAACTGGATGACCCTGTTGCTTTCAAAAAAGAATATGTAGACCGCACTTTTGAGATTATGAAGGAAAGCAATATTTTACCTATCTTGAATAATCAAGGTAGACGACCAGAACAAGTTTATTACTCTTGGATGAGAGGATATGTTTTATCAAATTATTTTTTGAAAGCACTTGGATTAGTTTTCGAAGTTGATACTTCAAACATAGATTTAATCGGCGATGATGACTTAAGAAACATTGAGATTTTTAAGAGAACACCCAAGGCAGATTTGGAAATTAGATTGAATGGAAAAGAAAAAGTGAGAATTGAAATGCAATCTGGTTTTACAGGTATTAATGATATAAAACAACATAAGGTTTTAGAAGCAAAAAGAGTTTTTCGTGATTTAAGCACCCACACTTTAGCTGTTCATTTTGATTTATATAATGGTCAGGTTGCTTTTATTAAATTGGATGAAATAGAAGATGACAGCGTAAACTGGATTACAAGACAACAAATGGAAGGTCAAACTGTTTTTAATATTGACCAAAATTATTTTATTTGGAAAATTACAGAAAATCCAATAAAATATAAAGAAATTAATTTTGATTAGTAGTCTTTATTTTATGATTAAGAGTAAGAAATTAAAAGTAATTGATTTGTTTTCTGGAGTCGGTGGATTAAGTTATGGTTTTGCACATAATGATGGTTTTGAAATTGTAGCCGCAAATGAAATACTAAAAAATATGGCAGAAGCATATTCTCTAAATCATCCGGCAGTAAAGGTCTATGCAGAGGATATAAAAAATTTCGGGGCAGAAAAAATTGAAAAAGACTTAAATATTAAAGCGGATGAGATAGACATTATTGTTGGAGGACCTCCTTGTCAGGCGTATTCAACTGTTGGGAAAAGATTAATTGATGACCCGAGAGGAAAACTTTTTCAAGAATACTTTAGAGTCCTAAAAGAATTTAGTCCTAAATTATTTCTTTTTGAAAATGTGAAGGGGCTTTTATCAATGCAGGGTGGTGAGTTATTAACAACAATAATTTCCCTTTTTGAATCACTCGGATATAAGGTGCAATACAAGCTGTTAAATGCCGCCGACTATGGTGCACCACAAATTAGGGAGAGGGTTATAATCATTGGTTCAAAACTTAAGGTAGATTTCAAATATCCAAAAAGCACTCATTACAATCCAGAAGAAGTCCTTGATTTATTTGATGCAAAATTAAAACCGTATTTAACTCTTGAAGAAGCTATAAGTGATTTACCTTTTATAAAAACAAACGAAGAAAGTTTTGAATATGCTTCAGAACCAAAAAATGAATTCCAAAAATTAATGCGACAGAATGCATCAGTAAGATTAATGGACCATAGCTCGCCAAAAAATAATGAAAAGTTAGTAAAAATAATGGAATTATTACCTGATGGCGGAACCCCAGAAGATTTACCTGAAGATTTAAGACCCACTTCTGGTTTCAAGAATACATACTGTCGCCTTTGGTGGAACAGACCATCAACAACAATTACTCGCAACTTAAGCACACCATCATCGTCTCGTTGTATTCACCCTAAAGCCCCAAGACCTTTAACAACAAGGGAAGGCGCAAGAATTCAATGTTTTCCAGATGATTACCAATTTTATGGGTCAAGAGGAGATAGAAATTTACAAGTTGGTAATGCTGTGCCAACATTTTTATCTAATGCGATAGCAAAATCAATTCTGGAAAATTTTAGAGAAAATAGTTTTATATAAGTGAATTTAGTTTTTTATAGCTCTATTTCGCAGTATACAAGCGTGCCTGCGTTTCAATTACGAAATATATACCAAATATGCTCTTGAGCATTTCAAACTGTTATACGCGATTTTACGCGTTTATTGTTTAGCCTATATTTTTGGCTCTATTTGATATATAATCAATTCACAATTGAATAAGCAGAGAGACCTAACCCTTTTGGCTTCAAACTAGGAGGCATGGTCTAAAATCGCTACCAACATAGAAAACCCGTCATCAGGGCGTTGGTAGCGTTACCAGGGGAAACTCTGGTAGAGGTAACCGAAAGGTGCCTTCCTGGTGGCGGGCTTTGTGTTTTCCGCCATCAAATTAACAACTAATTTAGATGTATGGAAAATGCACCAAAAAGCTCGTCTAAGATTTTCAAAATTATAGGTTATGCAATTCTGCCAGTGGTTGTAATCGCGGCTTGGTATCTGGCAATTCCAGCCATAATCATTTGGTATTTATATAAAAAGAATAAGAAGTTTTCGGCAAAAACAAAACTCATTACTTCAACTATCGTTTCAATCGTTTTTATCTTGTTGGGTGCTATGAGTATGTATGGAGGTAAGGCTCCAGTAATTACAATCAGTGAGCCAGCAAATAATTTTTCAATACAGGCGAATAGGGTTTTGGTAAAAGGAAATGTAAATCCTTCAGATTCAAAACTAACAATAAATTACCTACCCATTGAAGTTGATAAGAACGGATATTTTGCTAGAGAAATACCATTGAAAAACGGAGATAATGTTTTGAATATTGTTGCAGAGAATGGAGACAAAATGGTAAGCACCAACATATCTGTGAAAAGAATATTCACGCTAGATGAAATAGCCCAAAAAGAGGAAGAAGAAAGATTAGCAAAAGAAGCAGAGGCCAGAGTAAAAGCCGAGGCTGAAGCAGAACTACAAGCATACTATGCAACCCCAGCAGGAATAATATGCAAGTCTCATCCTGAATGGAGCGAGAAAGAATGTGAAGCCTTAGCTGATAGAAAAATATGGATTGGTATGACTTATGATATGCTCGTTTATTTACGGGGAAAGCCGAATTCAATAAATCCCTCAAATTATGGTCGTGGCACACAATATCAATACTGTTGGCACGACTATAAGCCGAGTTGTTTCTATGACAGGAATGAGGATGACATAATGGATGCTTATAATTAATCATTAGTAATTCTATAAATATGAAATCATTCAGACTATCAAATGGGGACGAAAATGATAATGAAGAAAAAGGAAATAATTCGGCGGCTAGTGTAGCAGTAGGATTAGTTTTATTAATAGGTGCTGTGTGGTATCTCTTTGGTGGTGGATTAGAAAAACAATCTAAAAGAGAGCTGGATGATATTTATAAACAGGTTTCGGCAGACGCAGTTCAACAATATGAAATAGCTAAACGCCAAGGGGATAAAATACAGATATGTGTCCAGGCTGGAATGGTTTCAGCGGCTTACCTACAAGAAAAAAATGAAATGAGCTATCAACAATGGAAAGCAATTGAAAAAGTGGATTGTTCAGAAGCTGGATTGTAAAGAGATTCTATAAGGATTAGAGAATCTTTAAGGTAAAGTTTCGCAGGCTAATCCATCTTTGTCTCGGTCTAACTTATGGATATCGTTATTTACTCCTCCACAAGCCTCGTAAACTGACTGTGCCTCATTGTGAGTTGAGAAATCACCACAATTATAAGCATCGTATGTGCAAATATATTTGGTGCTTTCTGTTGGGACAACAGTGGTCTCGGTTTCTTTTTGGCAAGCGTTATCAGCCCATAAGCCTTTTCCTTGTGCTTTTGCTTGCTCTTGAGCCATCTTAAATTCTTTTTGATACTTGTATGGCAAATTATATGTATATTCGTAGCCATAGCCATTCTCTATCATCCATTTATTAAAATTTGTTCCGTCTTCCAAAAACACATAGGCAAGCAGTCTTTGATATTTGTCGTAAGTTCCTTGACTATCGTCTTTCTCAATCACCACTCTCTTTCCAGTCAATAGTTCTTTGGCTTTGTTTGAAGCTTCCTTTCCAAAACACTCTACGGGTTTGCGGGGGTCAACAGTTTCTGGAGTATTTAGTCCGATGAGTCGTATGGTTTGTTTTTGACCATCTATGCTGACATCAATTGTATCCCCATCAGTTATCTTTATAACTGGATATAAAGCACTCACTTCCTTAATAGCTTCTGTTTCTTGAATTGTTTGGGAAACATCGGCAACTTCTTTGGTAATGACACTTTCATTACCCGTGTAACTGTCATTTGGTTGCAAAACCAAGACAAGGGAGAAAATGGTCACTATAATTCCCAGAATAGCCCAAGAGATTTTATTAGGTAAAATTGTCATTTACATAGGATTATATTAAAAAATCTGAAACATTTCACGAGGATGCTTATAATAAATCGCACTCAGCCATACCCTTATATCTCCTTTTCCTATATTCAAGATTAAGGCATTCTCTGCAACCAATTCTGCCGTCCAACGGATGAACAAATAGCACCCCTATCCCTTTTAAGCATAGTGGACATTTGAACCAAAAGCGAATGCCGTTAAACCCTGTTTTTGTAGTGGTTAGTTCAACAGATTGCTTAAAAACATCTAATTCAGACTTCAAGACGGTTTCTTTGAAGCTAAGTTTGAAATTCTTCAAACAGTCTCCAATTTTTAACTTTTGGCATTCTTCCACAATAAATTTTTTTCCTAAATCATTTGGACTCATTGTTTTCATTTTTTGTCGGCTTAGGTTTATAATCGCTATTTATTTGTTGATTTTGAGCAATAAAGGCGTTTTTTGTCTTTACATTAACTTCAACAGCGGGAGACATCAGTTGTTTAAGAGCAATGATTCCGCTCAAAAATTGGCGATTACTCCTGTCTATTTGCTTGCTTAACATGGCTAAGTATCTTGTTGATGCATCATCAATATATCTGTTTGCGTTTAGGCAGTTGTTTAATCTTTTGGAAGTTTCTATTGTTCTTATGTATGAATTGGCAATTACTTCAACCAATGACTTTTCCAGACTTGTTTGGCAACCATATTCTCTTATCATTTGACTGCAAAATTCTTTGGCCAGCAATTGATAGGTTGAATCAAAAGACTGAATAAGAGCTAAGTGGGTATGGTCTTCCATTGAAGTCAATAACTCCGTTAATTTTTCGCCCAATTCTTTTTTAGGTTTTATTTTATTCATCTTGTTAAAATTGTTACTAATAATTTTTTAGACAAAAAGATGCTTTCGCGACTCAAATTATTTGAATATTAATCTTAATCAAATCTTGATGTTTGTCGCTCATCATTATATTTGCTTAGCGTCCTTACTTTTTTTGAGTGTCCTCCTTGGATTTTTATGATGTTTGAGTCGCTAACCTCTTTTAATGTCTAACCCTCACAAATTTGGATATAGCTGTAGTTACCCCGATTTCATCGAGCTAAGCTCCCATATGGGAGAGTTATCCGAGATTTGCCATCGATTTTTGGGTGTCCTCCTTGGCGTAAAGGTGGCGTATTTAGAGCAAGCCACAGCCCAGCACCCCTTTTCGGAACGGTCGCATAGTAAATTTATGCACATTTGGTAGTCGTGAGACCTATACTTTAACCGCATACCCAGGTTCCTATATCATATGCAGTTTGCGTTTTGAATACACCAGAACGCAGAAACTGGCGATGGCTTACAGCTTAGGGGGTCTCCCAGTCCGTAATCTTGAAAACTACGCACATTCGGCAGTGGCCATTTTTCTCGGAATCTCTATGTCCAAATTGGCAAGAACTGTAATGGATTGTCTGCCAATTCTGGGGGCTTATGCGAAACAAAAGCCCCATCCCCATTGCGGCGGTAAGACAGAGCTTTTGTTTCGGCCGCAATGGATATTTTATTTTTAATTCTCGTTACATCTTCACATTTGTTTCTAAGGAATTAGTCAACACAAGAAAAATTCTTTTTCCTAATTTTTCTCGCATTTTTTCTGTAAGCAGTTTCCCTTCAATATCCACACTTACTTTTGGTATGTATGTCTTTGAGGTGCCGACAGATTTTTCCGTAGAATCCAATTTCTTGGCATTCATACTTTTTCTGCTGTGAGGCGTTCTTGAAAACAAAAATCGCCGTCATTACACAAAGGCTAAGCGTTATTTCCAAAATGGAAATAAGACTCAATCTCTATGCTTTGAAGGCGAAAAGCGAATCCTAAGTATCATTTATAGACGGATTCTACAGCACCGCAAAGACTATTAAATTGTCATCATAATAATAGCAAAAAATCAAAAAACTTCAACTAATTGTGTGGACATTCTATAGTGGCTTACAGAATCTTTATTTGAAATAGTATGAACCTTATAAACATTAGTTCAAGAGTGCATAATTATTTAAGAAAAGCACTCCTTTGTGGGCCAGAGTAACTTCTCCCGGCCTTGGATTTGAGCCACCGCCAATAATGGCGACATGGGAAGCGGTATGATGGGGCGAGCGGAAGGGTCGCTCGGCAAGCAAAATATCACTTAAAGCCCCGACCATAGAATGTATTTCTGTTACTTCCAAAACTTCATCGAAAGAAAGTGGTGGAAGTATCCCGGGAAGAGCTTTGGCCAGCATTGTCTTGCCGGTCCCCGGAGGGCCGTACAAGGCTATATTGTGTCCGCCGGCGGCCGCTATCTCCAAGGCTCTCTTAGCACCCTCCTGTCCTTTTATGTCAGAGAGGTCTAGAGAAATGTTATGCAAATTTTTTATTTCTTTCTTTTTTTCTTGTTTTAATTTTTGATTTATATCAGTATCGCGAGAAACATGATTTATTATTTCCATTAGAGTTTCCGCGCCATAAATAAGTAAGCCGTCTACCAAAGCAGCCTCCGGAGCATTTTGCAAAGGTAAATATATTTCTTTAAAACCTTTTTCTTTAGCTTTCCTCGCAAAAGCTAAAGCGCCTTTGACTCCTCGTAAAGAGCCGTCAAGTGAAAGCTCGCCTAAAAATATTTTATTTTTTGGATCGAAAATAATGTCGCCACTTGCTAAAAGATATGAAAGAGCAATGGCCACATCAAGCCCAGAGCCTTCTTTTTTGACTTCTGCGGGAGCAAGGGAGATAACTACTTTATGATTTTTGGACTTTGGAGATTCAAATCCGCTATTTTTGACAGCAGCGCTTATCCTGTCTTTGGCCTCATCAACAGCTTTATCCCCTAGCCCTACAATGGAAAAAGAATTAAGACCTCGCGAGAGGTCTGCTTCTACGTCAACAATATAGGGTTTCAAAAGAGAGGCTTGAGCGCTATGAACTTTAGCGTAGGACATATATTCATGTTATCATATTTTCATGAATAAAAAATCCCAAAAGATATTATCTTATAATGCCATTTTTACCCCTAACGAACAAAAAGGGTTTAATGTTTCTTTTCCGGATTTTCCAGGGTGCGTTACTTTCGGTAATTCCTTTGAAGATGCTAAAAGATATGCCCGAGAGGCTTTGGAACTCTGGATTGAAGAATTGAATCAAAATAAAGTATTCTTTTTTAAATAATCGAACAATCTGAAATTACTCAAGTAGAATTTTTAAAAACTAAAAAGAAAAGGGGGTAATTTAATAAACTTTTTCTGCAAATGGACAAAACAAAATATGCCAAGGTTTTGCATCATTTGGACCTTTAATATTTTCTATACCAGTTCCAACAATTCTAGGCATTAAATTTCTATATTTTGGACAAACTCCTGTTGCAGTTAGAATACTGGTTAATACGAGATAACTTGCAACAATAATTGAGATAATAATTGTTATTTTTTTCATAATTTTTTACTGAGTAAATTTAACACTGGCCAGAATTTCATTGATTACTTGGGTTTGGTCTATTCCTGATGCGGAATACCAAAAGAGTATTGCATATTCATCTCCATCTTTAAAAAATTGTATGAGGGCTCCTTTTTTCCTTTTACTTACATCGGGTTCCATTTCTGCTGAAGTCGCCAAACCTTGATAGCTAGCTTCAATTCCTGCTACCTGAATTTTTTTGTTAACGGTTAACTCCCCGCCGAGTCCTCTGCCAGGGTCATTAACGAATACCGAAACAAGCAATTGATTATTCTCTAGAGTAACCAAACTAAAATTACTTCCATCGAGAAATTTTTTTTGATTTTTTTCTACCAAACCCATGCTTTCAGGATAACTAAACTGCAAGCTAGTATTGGTTCCACTTAAACTATAAGTTTTCCAATTAGCGGTTTCAGCTTGGGTTGTAAATTTAAAACTAGATAGGAATTCCTTGGATTGACCCGAAATTTGTTCTTGGAAAGTTATAATATATATAAGACCGTACTTGCCAAACACAATATCTTCTCTTACTATTTCATTTGTATTATTCGCCATAACCGTTTGGAATTTATAACCAATTACTCCGCCGACAGAGATGGTACCAGCTTCTTGGTTTACGTTGGAAGAAAATTTATTAACGCCGCGCATGCCATCTAAGGCATTCTCTAAGGAAGAATATACATCAGACAATGTTCCGCCCTCTACATTGACTAGAATTTCCGCAACCTCGCTTTTTCCTGAACTAAACTGAACTGTTTCCCCTCCAGAGATAGATCTGCCAGCTTTGATTGCTAATTCACTAGGATATCTAACTTCAAAATTTGCTCTTGCATTACTATAAGTTTTCCAACCGGCGACTTGGTTTTCTATTGGCTGAATTTGGTCGTTAGTTTGTTTGTTATCCTCTACTTTTTCCGGAGCAACAGTTTTGTTGCCAAATAATAAGTAACCTACCAATACTAAAAGCGCAGTAACTAACAGGCTCAAGCCTGTAGTTAGCTTCTTGTTGCTTTGAGCTACCGGCACACCTTGATTTTGCGGTTCTACCGGCGGTATTTGACTGCCTAGATTTTGATTATTCATTTTATTTAGTGATTAGTTAATTTGTAAATTTAAAGGTGGAAAGAATTTTATCTATAATTTTGAGAGTTATTATTGTCCATAAATTCAAACTAGCAACATTATTGCATATGTTCTTTGCAGGTGCGAGCGGCTTGGTTGGCGATAAGGCGATCTTCTTCGATTGGAGCCTTACAGACTTCACAAAAACCATACTCATCTTTTTCAATTTTCACTAGAGCATCTTTTATATCGTTGTATCTTATTTCCAATTCTTTGAGGACGGCCGTATTACTCTCAAATTCTTCTATATTATCAGCCGTTTCATTTTCGTCTGCGCTATCTTGATTCATCACCGTTGGCTCGGCTTCCCAATCATTTTTATTATCTGGATTTCTTCGGCCAATATCATTAAGCTCTTTTTCAACCAAAAGAAGCTCTTCGGCCAATTTATTCTTAAAATATTTTGTGTCTATGTCCTTTCTCATGGCACCATTTTAGCATAAATAGTAAATTTATGAAAGCTCGTTCTGGTCTTTTCTTCCATGTATAGAATCTATCAAATCTTCAGCTTCTTTGACTAATTCAGTATTTTTCATCCCATCTGCATAATCCCACGCTTCAGATAAAAGTTTCCACGAGCTATCATATTGCTCTGTAGATCCATATATTTGGGCCATTTGCAATTGAATTAAAATTCTTTCTTCTGCAGAGCTACCATATTTATGATGCCTCTCATATGCTAACTTGATCCAATCTTCAATCTCAGATTTTAAACCCTCAGAAAGCCCTTCATTTTTAAAAATTTCCGCAACCCTACTCTTAAAAATTTCAAAACTTTCTGGATTATTTATTGCTTCCATGTTATTTAATTAGTTTATAGGTATTTACTTCTCCCAAATTAAACTATCTAGCAACTGAGCGAGTATTGTAGGCAGAGGTAATATCTCCTATAACCAAAGTGTTGTCGGTTATAAGAATGGTGTTTTTATCAAGAAACGTATATGCAATAATACTTCTACCGCCTTCATCTACTAGAGCCCTCGTGTCTTTGTTTTTAATAATCACATCTTTCCATGTAAAAATGGTTTCAGATGGTTGGGTGGGTTGGATTGGTTCTTCAAGATCAGTTTGCACTTCAGGCTCCTTGGGCAATTCTCTACTCAAAAAAAATAAATCTTTCTCTAAACTTTTCTCCCAATCGAGCATACCGGCAAAAGCTCTACCAAAATCATCCACGGTTATCACCATAAAAGAAGAATTAACTTCATTTTGAGAAATTACCCCAAGCGCATACTCATCTCTCAAAGTTCTGACGAGTTCAGAAGGTGGCGATATTTGTAAAAAATTTAAGAAATCTTGAATTTTTTGGAAAGACTCTCCATTTGCATCAGATATTTTTACGATATTAATACCGGCGCTAGAGGAAAGTTTCCCAAACTCTTCTCCCAAATTTACATTTGTTACATTGGCTAGGGTAATTAAATTGTTATAAGGAATTATTTCTTCTTTAGTAGCAGTTTTGGGTGGAGAGCCATTTTTTATAAATTCAAAAGCATAAAAGAAGCCGACCGAGCCACCAACGATGAGTAGCAGACTTAAAAAAATCATTGTTAAATTTATTTGAAAACCTTTTTTATTTGAAGTTGGTGTTTGGATTGGATGATAAAGATCTATTTTTTCTTCTACTTTTTCTATCTGTTCTTCTCTTCTTTCGTCACGAACTTTTTCTTTAACCGCGACCGAAATCACCGATTCATTTTTATCTTTTATAAACTCGGCCATATCGCCCTGATAAGTACGCAAGGAAGAGAGCTTCTGCTTGTTATGCAAAGCGTCAATTACTTTTCCGAAATCTTTGGAGGTATCTTCCTTTTCTTCTGGATTCATATTTATATTATACTATTTATTCTATTTGAGAAAAGGAACTATTTCTTCTGAATAAAATTTGGGTCAGCATCTTTGATAGAAAGTTTGAGTCGTCCCTTGTCATCTATACCTTTTATCATCACTGGCACTTTCATACCAACCTTCATATATGTTTCTACTTTTTCTATTCTAAATGGAGCAATTTCGGAGACATGAACTAGTCCATCGCTCTTTGGACCAATCTTTACGATGACTCCAAAGTCGGCCACTCGTACCACCTCCCCCAAGACCCTATCCCCTTCTTTGTATTCTTTAACTATATCTTCGATTAAAGCTTTAGCTTTTTCGGCGCCTCCACCTTCACCGGTTATATAAACCATGCCGTCTTCTTCTATATCAATCTCCACCCCGGTCAAATCTTTTATTTCATTTATTACTTTACCGCCCGTGCCAATAACCATCCCAATCTGCTCTGGCTTGATTTTGATGGAAATAATTCTTGGCGCTTTGGGCGACAACTCTTTTCTGGGGCTCTTTATTTCAGCCTCCATCACATCCAAAATTTTCATTCTCGCCACTTTAGCTTTTTCAAACGCTTCTTTGAGAATGGAGATGGGGATACCATCAACCTTGACGTCCATTTGGACCGCCGTCACCCCATCTCTTGTGCCCGCAACCTTAAAATCCATATCGCCATGCTCGTCTTCTGGACCTTGAATATCAGTTAAAATTTTGTATGACAAAATTTTATCCCGAGCGGATTTATCCTGAGCTTTGTCGAAGGGGTCGAGGGACATCATCAATCCTGAAGCAATACCGGCCACCGGTTTAGAAATAGGTACCCCAGCATCCATAAGAGCCAAGGTGGAAGCACAGACTGAACCCATAGAGGTGGAACCGTTTGATGAGAGCGCTTCAGATACGATACGAATTGTGTAGGGAAAAGTGTCTTTGTTCGGGATTACCGGGATTAAAGCTTTTTCTGCTAGAGCACCATGCCCAACCATCCTTCTATTTGTCACCCCTATTCTCCCTACCTCACCAGAAGAAAATGGGGGGAAATTGTAATGATGCATAAATCTTTTGTCAGTATGACTCTCCATACCATCTATAACCTGAGAGTCTCCCGGGGCGCCCAGAGTCAGTGCCGAAAGTATATGTGTCCCCCCTCTATAAAAGATGCCCGAGCCATGAAGCACGGAAGAAAGACCTCCGGCTTTAGCGAATAAATTTCGCAATTCATCAAAACCTCTACCATCTATACGTTTATTGTCGTCAATAGAAATTTTGTGAATAAAATCATTTATGGCTTCATGAAAAAGTTTTTTAGCAATTCTCTGGTCTGCTTCTGGTATATTTTCATTTAAATATTTAAACCATTCATCCTCTAAAGCGTATATCTTATGTTTGCCAGCCTCACCCAAAACGCTCGCCAACTTTGAAATTACTTGTATTTTAAAAGCTTCTTCTAAATTTTTGGGTACTTCTGTTTTCTTGACTTCTATTTTTTTCTTACCAACCTCTCCTATTATTTTTTCTTGAAATTTTTGTAACTTTTCTAATTCAATCTTAGCCCTTTCCAAAGCTTTTACGAGTATCTCTTCTGGAAGTTCGCTTGCCCCCACCTCAATCATATTTATAGTACCGTCTCTGCCACAAGCCATCATATCTAATTCAACACCCCCTTCTCTAATTTCGTAAGAAGGGTTTACTAAAAATTCTTCGCTACCTGCCTGCGCAGGTAGGTTTTTTAATTTACCGATTCTCACAGCGCTTACTGGGCCATTCCAAGGAATGTCGGAAACACCAAGAGCAAGCGAAGAAGCAATCACCCCCAAAACATCGGGGTCGTATTTATCAAGCGAGAGCACTGTCACCACCACTTGGATTTCATTTCTCAAATCACTGTCAAAAAGAGGCCGGATAGTCCTATCAACAATGCGCCCAGAAAGTATGGCTTCATCCGAAGGCCTGCCCTCTCTCCTCACAAATCGGGAACCTAAAATTTGCCCCGAGGCATAAAATCTTTCTTCGTATTCAACCGAGAGAGGAAAATACTCCAAATCTTTTTCTCCTTTAGACATAACTGCGGTAGCCAATACTACCGTGTCCCCTAGTCGCAATATCACCGAACCGTGCGCATTTTCAGCCAAATCTGTAAACTCTGCAATAAGTCTCTCCCCGCCAATCTCCAGCTCGTATTTTTTGGATTTCATATTATTAAAAAGATTTAAAAGCTATTTTATATATCCAATCATGGGGACCTATTGTAAGAAACATGACTGTCTTATTGAAACCAAATCTAAAAAGTACTCTGTAACTCTTATCAACTCTAAAACTCCAAAGTTGTTTTCCTTTTGGCTCTAATTTTTCAGTATTTAGCGATGGATAAAAAGGATTTTGTCTAAAAAATTTTTCTTGTTTCTCTGCTTTCTTCTGAATACTTATGGGCAAAAGCGAATATCTTTTAACAAACTCTTGAGTAACAACTACTTCAAACATTTTATTTACGAAGAAAAGCTAAACTTTTTATTTTTTGAACTCTACCAGCTTTAATATCTTTCTCTGCTCTATTTAGACTTTCTAAAAAATCTTGATTAAAAAAACCAAAATTGCCTGCGATTCTTTCAAATTTCTGTGCATCAAAACTAATAGTTACATTTTTTGACTTAGGTTCAGCTTGTTTTATTTTAAAAGTCATACTTGACATGAAACGATTATAGCAAATCTTCTTTCTATAATCAAATTTAATATTTTAGAAATTAAAATTTACTTCCTTGACTCAACAATAGAGAGGGCCACGTTTGGAGGCACAATGGCATAGTGGTCAAATTCAATGTTGGCGGAGCCACGGCCTTCAGTCATTGAGCGGAGAGTGGTAACATAACCAAAAAGTTCAGAGAGGGGCACCTTGGCTTTGACTACCTTGAGACCAGCACGATCATCCATACCCTCTATTAGTCCTCGCTTGGAAGATAGGTGTCCAGTAATATCACCCATAAATTTTTCAGGGACAACCACTTCCACTTTCATAATTGGCTCCAGAATAACTGGCCTTGCTTTTTTAGCGGCTTCCTGGAAAGCTTGGGAGGCGGCAATCTTGTAAGCGATTTCAGATGAGTCAACATCATGGTAAGAACCAAAAGTAAGCTCACAAGAGACATTGACCATTTTGTAGCCCGCTACAATGCCTCGCTCCATTGCTTCTTTCACCCCCTTTTCAACCGCTGGGATAAATTCGGCAGGGATAACACCACCCTTGATAGAATCAATAAATTCAAAATCTTCACTTCTGTGAATATTTTTTTGTTTCTTTTTATTTTCCACTTCTGGTTCCAAAGGTTTAATGTTTAGCTTGACGTGACCGTATTGACCTTTACCTCCAGTTTGTTTGATGTATTTGGTTTCCGCTTCAGCAGTGCCAGTGATAGTTTCTTTATAAGCCACTTGCGGAGCACCAACATTGGCTTCTACGCCAAATTCCCTCTTCATCCTATCTACAATAATATCCAAATGGAGCTCGCCCATACCAGAAATCACGGTCTCGCCCGTCTCAGAATCCCCCTTGATGCGGAAAGTCGGATCTTCATCTGAAAGTCTTTTTAAGGCCATACCCATTTTCTCTTGGTCTACTTTAGTTTTTGGTTCTATCCGCAAAGAGATAACTGGTTCTGGAAATATAATCTCTTCTAGAATAATAGGATTGTTTTCGTCACAAAAAGTGTGAGAGGTTTTGGCACTTTTAAGACCAACGGCAGCAGCGATTTCTCCGGCAAATACTTTTTTAACTTCTTCTCTCTGGTCAGCTTGGAGCCTCACAATACGACCCAATCTTTCTTTGTCTCCAGTGGTTGCATTATAAATATAGGAGCCAGATTCAATGGTCCCCGAATAAACCCTAAAGAACGTGAGTTGTCCCACAAATGGGTCGGCTTGAAGTTTGAAGGCGAGGGCCGAAAAAGGCTCTTTATCATCCGGATGTCTCTCTATCTCTTCGCCACTTCTTGGATCAATACCCTTGATGGCTGGCATATCCAAAGGTGAGGGAAGAAAATCAACCACCGCATCCAAAACCAGTTGAACTCCTTTGTTTTTTAAGGCTGAACCGCAAAAAACAGGAAATATTTTGTTGGCAATAACGGCCTGACGCAAAATCTTTTTCAAATCGGCTACAGCAATTTCTTCACCAGCCAAATATTTATTCATCATCTCTTCATCATTTTCTACAATTCTTTCTACAAGTTCAGCTCGGTATTTTAAAGCGTCTGCTTTTAGATTTTCTGGTATTTCTCCTTCTATTACATCCCCACCAAGCTGACCTTCAAATTTATAGGCCTTCATTTTTAGTAAATCAATCTCACCTTCGTGCTTGTCTTCTTCACCTATTGGTATCTGCATACGCACCGCTTTTTTAGAAAGCCTACTTAAAATAGATTGGTAAGATTTTTCAAAGTTAGCGCCAGTTCGATCCAACTTGTTTATAAAACAAAGTCTGGGTACTTGCGCCTCTTCGGCATATCGCCAGTTGGTTTCTGATTGTGGTTCTACCCCAGCCACTCCATCAAATACACAAACTGCCGCGTCCAACACCCGCATTGATCTTTTCACTTCTACCGTGAAATCAATGTGTCCCGGAGTATCTATAATATTAAAACGACATTTGTTATCTTTGTTTTTTCGCTCTTCCACACTCAAATATGTTGGCGCCCAAAAACAAGTGATGGCGGCGGCGGTAATAGTAATGCCGCGCTCACGCTCCTGTTCCATCCAGTCGGTAGTAGTCTCTCCTTCGTGCACCTCACCTATTTTGTGTTGGCTACCAGTGTAATACAAAATGCACTCGGAGACAGTAGTCTTGCCAGCATCAATGTGGGCTATAATCCCAAAATTTCTAACTCTCTCTAATGGATAATCGCGATTCATGTAAATTATAAATTAGACCAGCCTTCGCCCTGAAATATTTGAAGGGCTTCGGCTTGGCGAAGCAAATAAAAAATCCCCTTAGGAACATTCAAAATATACACTAATATATAATAAATTGCAAAATAGACCCCCAGATGTTAGATTCAAACCAGAAGGAGAACTTTATGGGACCATTTGACCCAAACGCTTTAACCCCCGAAATGAAGATTTTCGTCACCCTCGGAGAATTCCACCGCACCCACAATACTGCTTATGTTATCCTTGGAAAAATGTATGGTAATGATTTGTCCACGTGGACACCATGGGAACTGGCAGAGGATCTAGCAAAACTTCGTGCGGCCCAAAGATTGACAGATGCAGAAACAGGAGATGATGATGGCGGAACGGACTACCGGAGAGAAATTCAATTGCTCCAGAAGGAAATTGAGCGGCGGAAGAAATAATCCCGCCACAACACCAAGTATTGAGCTCCGAGATTTCGGAGCTTCTTTTTTTGTAAAATTCAGAAATATACACCAACTCTCTTATAAATTGCAAAAAGTGGATAACTCTTGACAAGAGATTGGATGGGGGTAGTATGTCATTAGCTCCCTCGGATCCAAAGGCTGGGAACTCGTTTTGGGTGAGCGAGTTGAAACGATGGACCTGTAACATTGGACGCCACAAGTGTCCACAAACCCTAGATGTTGGGGTTCAAACTGGTTCTAAGGTACGGGAAAGAGCTAGCCACTGGTATGCATACTGGTGGCTTTATTTTTGTATAAAAATTACCAAGCGAAGTGAGCAAAGGCCTTGTTGGCTTCGGCCATTTTTGTAGATTTTATATAGATATCACTTACACACATTACTGACGGTCGTCTATAATCTGTGTATATCCAAAAATTAAATAATATCTATTTTTTATTAAGTCCAAAGTATTTTTTTACTTCTTCGTCATTTTCCAATGCTTCTACAATCATATATAAGACATTCTCCTCTGTTTCGGTTTCAGTTTTTAAAAGAGATATTATATTTTCACAACTATATGGATAAACCCAGACACTGTCTTGCAATCTCATAAACCCGATTGAGATGAGAGCTTGACGAATATTTGTTCTGTCAAATCTCCTACTTTCAGGAATATCAAAAATAAGTACTCGCCATTTTCCATCCCATTTTTTATTTTTATTTAATTTCCTATTATCCCCCAGAGACAAGTATCTGAACAAATATCTTTTTCCTCCTTGTGTTATTTTCAGTTGCCCATTTTTGTTTTCAAGTAAACCTCTTTCAATAAGAACATCTCTGGATCTTTTTATTGATTCAATTTGCCTTGGGTGTACAATGAAACCCATTTTTTTCATAGCCACCAAAACATTTGGGGCAATCATTCCAATACCAATAATTCCAGCCAGTTTTACTATTTCCAAAATAACTTTTTGTATATTTGCCTTTTTAACCTTTTTCTCCAAATTCATCTTGCCCTTATTATAATACACAAATGAATGACGGTCGTCAGTAATCTGTGTATTGTTAAAAAGTAAAAAATTTATGAAGTTTGGGGAGAGGAAATGGATTGAAAAAATCAATTTTTATGCAAACAAAAAGCCGAGGCTTTTTGTTCCACGGCTTACATTCTTTCCCAAGCTTTTTTTGCCCCACCAATCAAATCCTTGAACTCTTCGAATAATGAGATGGCTCGAGCAGTAGTAAGTACGTCAGCGTCTCCCAATTGCCCAAATTTGTTGACATCAATCATGAATTGAAAAGCGATTTCTTCTAACAATGCTCTGTATTTCTCATCCACCCTATTACAGAAATCCTCATTAAAGCCATGAAGACTGTTGTGGGTGATGAACCAACTAGCCAGACTACGAAATTCGCCAATGGTTTTATCCATTACTTGCCCTCCGTTTAAGGGTACTACACCCTTTCAATGTTTAATTCAATAGATTACCAAGCAAAATGGGCAAAAGCTTTGTTGGCCTCGGCCATTTTGTGGACGTTTTCGCGTTTTTTAATAGCCTCGCCTTCGTTTTTAGAAGCCATTATTATTTCTTCAGAAAGTTTTTCGGCCATAGGTTTGCCTTTTTTATTCTTTGCAGCGTCTATTATCCATTTCATTGAAAGATAGGTTCGTCTCTCCGGCCTCACCTCTCTTGGCACCTGATAATTAGCGCCCCCAACCCTGCGAGAACGCACCTCCATAGTAGGCCCAGCATTTTTCAAAGCGGTATCAAAAACTTCCATCGGATTTTCTACTTTAGCTTTTTCCTTGATTAAATCAAAAGCTGTATAAACTATTTTTCGGGCGGTATTTTTTTTACCTTCTTGCATCACATAGTTAATAAACTTCTCTACTTTTTGAGAATTAAAAATTATATCCGGCCCTGCTATATTTCTGTTTTTAACTGCGCCTCTCATATTTTTGTTTGTTTTTTTCCTTCCCCCCCCCTCTCTTAAAGTAAGAGAGGGGTTAGGGGTGAGTTATTTATTATTTGTTATCTTTGGGTCTTTTAACACCATAACTTGATCTAGAAGTCCTCCTTTTATCTACCCCTTGAGCGTCCAGACGTCCTCTCACTATGGTATAGCGCACCCCAATATCCTTTACTCTTCCGCCACGAAGCATTACCACTGAATGTTCTTGCAGATTGTGTCCAATACCCGGTATATAAGCGGTTACTTCCATGCCATTGGTCAAGCGAACTCTGGCGATCTTTCTAATAGCTGAGTTGGGTTTCCTTGGTGTTTTGGTTGTCACTTTGACACAAACCCCCCTCTTAAAAGGTGACGGATAGTAGATTGGTCTGTTTTTAATACTATTGAAACCGCGCGCCAAAGCTACCGCCTTTGATTTGGCGTGTAGAGATTTTCTTTTTTTCTTTATGAGTTGGTTTATAGTCGGCATATAAAATCCGCTTTCGCGGACAATACTAATCTAATATAAAGCAAGGAAATTTGCAAGTTAGATGGGAAATCCCGTGAGCAGGGTAAACAAAAAGCTCACTAGAGGACTCATTACCTGCCAGAGAAAAAAAATAAATATGATGATAAAAATAAGACCAAATTTTTCAAAAGACTCTCTTACGCCTTGCCACTTGTAAGGCAGAAGCGCAAAAAGTATTTTAGAGCCATCAAGGGGCGGGATAGGTATGAGATTAAATATGGCCAAAGTGATATTTATCATAACTACAAAGCTGGCCAAACTTAAAAATGCTGGGTTCATGAGTCCATATCCAGACATCAATCTTATAATGAGTCCAAAGATAATTGCCAAAGAAACATTTGAAAGGGGGCCCGCTATCGCCACTATCGCTTCGCCCGCTCGCACAGGCATGCCCCATTTCTCTGGTCTCAAATTATAAGGATTAAATGGTACCGGCTTAGCCCAACCGATAATAAAACCTCCAGCAAAATATCCAAGCAAAGGAACGACAACTGAACCCATGGGGTCAAGGTGAGATAGCGGATTAAGGGTCAGACGACCTTCATATTTGGCGGTAGAATCACCCAAAGCCAAAGCTGCGTAGCCGTGTGAGACTTCATGCACTACCACCGACATTATTAAAATGATAATTATAAATAAGAAATCCATACTGATTTGCGCCTATTAGATCTTTATGTTAGCATACTTATCACTATGGCAAAAAGTTGTGCAGTAACAGGAAAATCATCACAAGTAAGCGGATCCTATTCAAACAGGACCCGCGCTACCCAATTCAACCCTTGTGGTAACTCAAGGAAGTTTGCTAATTTACAGAAAAAGAAAGTCTTTGTGCCAGAACTTAACAAATCTTTTAATCTCACCCTTTCCACCAAAGCCATCAAAACTATCCAAAAAAACGGCGCCTACGCCACTTTGAAAAAAGCCGGGGTTATTTAACTTCCAAATCCACCCCATCGCTCTTAAAAACAATTCTGCCTTCTGTATCGGTGCGGAGGATTTTTATGTTTAGTTTATTAAAGAGGTCTACCACCTCTTGGTGCGGGTGACCATATCTATTATCCTTCCCTGCAGAGATAACTACATACTCTGGGTTAAC
Source organism: Candidatus Zambryskibacteria bacterium RIFCSPLOWO2_01_FULL_39_39 (assembly GCA_001823925.1). Lineage (GTDB taxonomy): Bacteria > Patescibacteriota > Minisyncoccia > Phycocordibacterales > WO2-35-19 > WO2-35-19. The sequence continues at coordinate 12,621 of MHWB01000008.1, read as the reverse complement.
AGCTCTTACAAAATTATCCGAACTAGAAGTTTTTGAACCATGGTGCCCTGCTTTTAATACATCGCTTTGGAGAGTCAAGGGCGTTCCTTTTGGGGCATCTGTCAAGGAACGTCCTTGACTCCCTAAAGAGACTAAATATTGTTCAATCGCTTTAGGCGAATCACCAGTAAGGAGAAACTCATTTTCTCCATAAACTAATCTGGTAACAATAGAAGAGGTGTTTGTCTCCATTCCGCTCGGATCTCTATCTGGAAAAAAAATTTGCAAAACAGCCCCATCTCCCAAATCAACCATCATTCCTCTTTTTGCTATTATCTTTTTGATATCAGCCTTATCATTATTAACTATTTTCTCCAACTCTTCATATGACGAAGAGGGTCCAGCTACTCCCGTTTCCAGAAAAAGACTCACTTTGTATTTTTTAAAAACATCTGGCAACCCACCAACATGATCTTGGTCTGCGTGTGTTGCTAAGACCACATCAACAGAACGATCATAAAATGGCATTACTTTTGATAATTCCCGAAGTATTGATTTGCCCGGCCCCCCATCGATAAGTATTTGATTGCCACTTGGTGCCTCAATAAATATAGCGTCCCCTTGACCAATATTTAAGAAAGCGACAGTTAAAATACCCTTTCTTTCTTCACGGAAAGCGACATAAAAAGAAAAAATGGCCAAAAACAACAAAACAATCATGGCGACCAATTTTAATTTACGAGTTCTCATTATTTAAATGATATAATAATGGATGACTATTAACTAATATAAAAATATGAAGCAATTTGAAGAAAAAAAGTTTAATATAGGAAAATTAAAAGGTATTTCAGAAAAAAATATAGAAGAGCATTTAAAGCTCTATGCTGGGTATGTAAAGCACAGTAATTTAATTTTAGAAAAAATAGAAGAGATGATGGTAGATTCAGAGAAAAATGCTTATGCCTTAGGAGAAGTCCAAAGAAGATTTGGTTTTGAATACAATGGTATGAGAAATCATGAAGTTTATTTTGAATCTCTTTCAGGTGGAGTAAAAGATTTGGAAGAAACAAGTGAGCTTAAGAAACAAATAGAAAATGATTTTGGATCTTTTGAGGCATGGTTAAATAAATTTAAAGCAATTGCACTCACTCGTGGCATAGGCTGGGCAATGCTCTACTATGATAAAAAAGAAAAAAGGTTACTTAATGCATGGGTTGATGAGCAACACTTAGGACAACTGCAAGACTGCGCCCTCTTACTCGGACTTGATATGTGGGAGCATTCATTCATCGCAGACTACCAACCTTCTGGAAAAAAGAATTATATTGAAGACTTTTTTGAAAATTTAAACTGGCAAGTTATTGAGGAAAATTTTTCTTTAACTTCATAAACAAAAAACCATAAGCTAGGTACCAGATAAAAATTATTGAAAAAGGAATGCTACCAGTCTGGAGAGTGGCGAGAGGAATGCGAGCAGAGAGTTCTACAGTGGTAATCATTATTTGAGTGAGAAGGTATGAGAGGATACCAAACGGCCAAGATAAAATTTGACCAAGAACAGAGGGAATGATTCCCAAAGTGCCAGTTAGAGCCCCTAGAGCCATCACCCATGGTACTAGTGGCAAAATAAGTGGATTAACCACAAAAGAAATCAAGGAAATAAAACCTGACATCTTAACAAGCAAGGGGAGGACAAAAAACTGGACAGCTAAAGTACTTGCGACAATTTCTCGAAAGCCAAATTTTATTGGTATAAATTTACTGAATTTACTTTTTGATATGAAGTAAAAGATATGCGGAGAAAATAATATCAAACCCAATGTAGCCATAAAAGAGAGCTGGAAAGATGGGTCTGAAAAGAGAATTAAAGGATTCCAAATGAGCATAAGGAGTCCAGCTATAAAAAGCCAGCGCAAAGCGTCCGCGGGTCTCCCTAAAAATCTGGCAAGTAAGGCGATTATAGCCATAATACAAGCGCGAATAACCGTAGCCCCCAAACCAACCATCATGGCAAATAAAATTATAAAAATGGCACTTAATATAAAACTTAATTTTCTTCTGTTTAAAAAAGAAGTTAAATAGAAAATGCCAATAGCAATAATGGTTATATTGTAACCGGAAAGAACTACGATATGAACAAGTCCAACTTTTCTAAAGTCTTGGAGTAACTCTTGCCCCAAAGATTGTTTGGTGCCAAAAATAACTCCGCTTAAAAGTGACGAGTTTGGTTCCGGCACTATGGCAGAAATATTTTTAATAAAAATATTTTTTAGAGCATACAAAGAAGAGATAACTGCTTGCCCTGAATTTATTGATGGATTACTTTCTAATTTTTTAATTTCAGGGCGATAAATTAAAAAGTGGATTTTGTCTTTTGATAAGTATGAAATATAGTCAAATTCTGTGCCGTTTCCCGAATCGAAGTTTTCAGGCAGTTGTAATTTGCCAGAAACTTTTATTTTGTCTCCATATTTAAATTCGGGGAAGCGATTGGCAACTAATAAAATCTGAGAGTCAAAATTCTTTGAGTGGGTGTCATCAGAAAAAGAATTTTGACTCACGGAAACTGTGTAACGTGTTGAATCATCCCTCACATCAGCCTCTTCGGAGATAGTCGCTTCGAAAGAAATTTTTTCTCCGACAAATTTAGAAAGGTGTGGATCAGGAGAAACGTCTACAAAAGTCATTCTTAAAATTCCCAGAGAAAAAGCAATACCAATTATAAAAATAATTTTTCCAAGAAAGGCATCCTCTTTTTTAAAATAAAAAAACAAAACTAAAGAAATCAGAAATACCAAAACTCCAACACTCCATCCACCACCCAAAACAGATTCAAAAACTATTCCTAAAATAAATGAAACGACAAATTGATATATCATACTTCTTAAAACCCCACCCCTCGCCCCGCGTGACCCTCCCCTTGTTCAGGGGAGGGAAAAAAGAAAAAACACAAGAATTGCTAAATTATTAACTATGGTTCCCCTCTCCTATTCTAGGAGAGGGGTAAGGGGTGAGGTCGTTATGAAACTTATAACCATCTCTGGAACCGTTATAAAGCTTTATATTTTCCCTATCAGCAAAACTTGTGGCGATCTCATCACACCTATCATTAAATTCGTGACCAGAGTGACCTAAAACCTTTTTCCATTCCACACTTCTTTTTTCTGTCTCCACCAAAAGTTTTTGCCACAGATCTTTATTTAAAACTTCTCTTTTATCTTTGGTCCGCCAATTATTTTTTTGCCAATTTTTGATCCAAACAGTAATCCCATTTATTAAATATTCTGAATCAGAATAAATTTCTACCCCATTTCTTTCTGGGATATTTTGAAGTGCCACAATCGCCGCCATCATTTCCATTCTATTATTTGTCGTCCCCTCTTCCCTTCCCCCCATCTCTTTTACCCAGATTCTAGATTCTAGATTCTTATTACTTATTATTATTGCCCCCCATCCTCCCGGCCCAGGATTACCCCTAGACGACCCATCTGTATAAATAATTATTTTATTCATAAAATTATTTCTTGCCTTTACTTCTATCTCTAAAACCCATTGGTTCTTTATTTTCGTTAACCGGAGGATTGAGCATTTGATTAATGATACTAATTATTGATTGGATTTTTTTATTTTGACCTTTTTGTTCTCTTTTTATTTTATCAATTTCCAAAATTAAATCTTTATGGGTAGCCAAAAGTTCGCGAAGTTTTATGAAAGCTTTTACAATTGCAATATTTATCTGAACTGCCCTTTTGCTATTTAACACCGAGGAGAGCATGGCGACACCATGTTCAGTAAAAACATATGGGAAATATCTTCTACCCCCATACCCAGAACTTGAGGTGCCAATTTGGAACCTCAAGTTTTGTGATTCTTTTTCTGTAAGTTGAAACATAAAATCAACAGGAAAACGATCTTTGTTACGCTTTACGGCTCTGTTAAAAAACTTGGTTTCTATTTCGTAGAGCTTTGCCAAATCACTATCAAACATTACTTTAGTACCTCTCACTAAATATATCTTTCTTTCAATAATTTCTGTCGGCACTATAGCCAAATTTTTTCTCATGAAACTATTTTAGCATATAAAGAAATCCACGATGCGTAGGCGAATCTCTCGGCGACCACCAAAATCTGATTTTTCAACACTGGCTACCAGATTGGTTTTGATACCTTCTTTCAGGGCGTCGCCAAATTGATCAGGTGAGGCAAAAAATGAAATAGCTCTGATGCTAGACGAGCCATCACGTAAATTTATAGAAAGATGTTCTTTAGCTTTGCCAAATCTATTTATTTTTTCTGGCAAAATATCTCTAAAGATAAACAGCGGCTTTTCGTTGCCGACCCCAAAAGGCGCTAATTTTAAAATTTCGTTTACAGATTTTTCTGTAATATTTTCTAGTTTTAATTCGGCATCAACTAAAATCTCTAAATCACCATTTACAATATGTGTTGAGGCTTCTACCAGAGCATCTTCAAGGGTGTGGATTTTTTCAAACAAAACCGAAAATCCGCCAGATAATTTATGTCCCCCAAATTCAATAAAAGAATCCTTGGCTCTCTCCATGAGACTCACCAAATTGGTGGTGCCATCTGACCGACAGGATCCCTTAAACACATCTCCGACTCCGCTTGTAGAAACTTCGGTAGATGCGCGACCCCAAAGAAACACTGGCCTGTTATATTCGTCTGCAATTGAATTGGCAACAAGTCCCAAAAGACTAGGCTTCCAGTCTGGGTTGCCCAAAACAATGAGTTGCTTTTCTCCCTCATTTTCAAATTTTTCTTTTATTTTTTTATTGGCTTCTTTGACCATGCTAGCAACCACACCCTTTCTTTCATTATTTATATTATCTAAATGTTTGGCGCAAATATCTGCCTCTGTTAAATCCAAAACGGTCAAAAGTTTAAACGCATCCCGCGGATGACCCATCCGAGAAGCGGCATTGATCCGAGGAGTAACCATAAACGAGATATCATCTTCGGTAATATTGTCTTTATTTATTTTTAAGTTAGACAAAAGTCTTTGCAAACCAGGTCTCCTGCTTTTTCTCAAAACTGAAAGGCCGAAGTGGGCGAGCACTCTATTTTCTCCAGTAAGTGGCACCATGTCCGACAAAGTGGCAAGTCCCACCAAGTCCAGAAGCCATTTTTCTTTGCCTTGAGGCAATTCGAAAGGTTGGCCATCTTTTATAAAATCTCTTTTTGTTTGAAGTAGAGCCTCAATCAGTTTCCAAATAACTCCAGTACCACAAAGTATTTGCTCCGGATATTTTGAATCTTTCCTTTTTGGATTGATTACCGCATACGCCTTAGGTAATCCATCGGACTGCTCGTGGTGATCGGTTATAATTACTTCCATTCCAAGTTTTTTGGCATGCAAAATTTCTTTGTGATCTCTAATACCACAATCAACACTGATCAAAAGTTTAACCTTGTCTTTAGCTAACTCTTCAAGCCCTTCGCTATTAAGACCATAGCCTTCAATGTGTCTGTCTGGAATATAATTTATAAAATTATTAAAACCGACAAGTTTAAAAAAATCGTGGAGCAGAGCTCCCCCGGGAATACCGTCCGCATCATAATCGCTCCAAATACCCACTCTCTCGTTATTTAGAATTGCCAATAAAATCCTGTCCACCGCTTTTTTCATATCAGGCAAAAGAAATGGGTCATGCAAATGATTTACAAAGTCAGGCGCAAGGAAGATTTCGGCCTCTTTTTTGGTTTTTATACCCCTGTTATATAGAAGTTGGGCAGTTAAGACATTTTGACCACTTAATTCTTCCTCCGCTTTCTTTGAGATTTTTCCCCTTATAGAGTATTTCTTGGACATAAAAAAGATGATATCATAGGACAATGGATAACTGTATTTTTTGTAAAATAGCAAACAAAGAAATCCCGGCCCACATTATTTATGAGGATGATGATTTTATAGCTTTTCTTGATATTAATCCTCAATCTCCGGGCCACTCCCAAATAATACCCAAGAAACATTACAGGTGGGTTTGGGACGTTCCAAACGCCGGAAACTATTTTGAAGTGGTAAAGAAAGTCGCTCTAGCTCAAAAAAGGGCCTTTAAAACCCAATGGATTTTATCAAAAGTGGTCGGCGAAGACGTAGAACACGCTCATATTTGGGTCTACCCCGCCATCAAAGGCAACCTCAAAGATTTTGAAGGAAATAGAAACAAAATTATAGAGAATTTATAGTAAATAAAAAAACAAAAATACTATTCTTGCGTTAGGTCAACAAGGTTAAGGCTCTTGGAACAGTATTTTTGTTTTTTATTTCAAGGCTTCAATTCCGGGAAGGGTTCCGTTTGCAAGGAAGTCGAGCATCGCGCCACCAGCGAGAGAAATAAAGTAAAACTTATCTTTCATATTTAACTCATCTATCACATTTTCTGTATCCCCTCCACCAACTATTACTTTAGCATAAGAGTCGGCTAACACTCTGGCGAGAGTGAGGGTGCCCTCTTTATAACCCACCTCATAATTTCCCAAAGGCCCATTCCATAAAACAAATTTAGCTTTTTTTATTTTTTCACCCAACATCTCCAGGGTTTCAGTATTTGCATCAAGCAAAGCAATGTCACCAACAGGAAAAATTATTTTGGGATTGAGAGCAAGTGGCAGAGCCTTGGCCTTAACGGCCAAAGCACCGCCTATAAAAATCTCATCTGCAATATTTAAAAACTTTTCTACCAAAGGAAGTTTGGTTTCAAACTTCACCCCACCTAATATAAAAAGAAATGGGTGTTCTGGATTAAAAGCTTCTCCTAATTTTTTAAATTCTTCCAAAAAATGAAATCCGGCAAAATGTGGTAAAAACTTTGGTATTCCGACAATAGAGGCATGCGCTCGGTGTGAAGTGGAGAATGCTTCATTTATATAAATATCAGCAAATTCCGCGAGTTGTTTTACAAAAATTTCATCATTTTCCTTTTCCGCCCAAAATCTTAAATTTTCAAAGACAGCCACTTCCCCATTTTTCAAATTTTCTAAAACTTTTTTCCCATCTTCCGACGAAGTGTTCCAAGGATCCCGCACAAACTTCAATTGCGTATTTGGGAAAAAATTTGCCGCTTCTTTTACAACAATTTCAAGCGAATCTGTGCCGTCACCAAAATGACTCATTACTATTACCTTGGCTCCCTTGTTAAGAGCAAAATTTATGGTTGGCAAAGTCACTTCTATTCTGGAAGTATCGAGCACTCTTAGACTACGCTCGGGATTCCCCTCGGAGTATCCGACGGGGACATTCCAGTCTGTCCTCACCAAAACAATTGTCCCCTCTACTATATCCGCATCTTCAATTGATTTCATCCCGTTAGTGAAAAATGGCATTGTTTTTGGAAAGTGCCATTTTTATATATTAAATATTAATAATCTACTTACTGAATATAACATTTCTAATCTAAATGCAAAAACTTTCCTATGCCATTTTCTACTACGGGATTCATCATGCTTTATTTAACCGTCACACTCAAACCCAAACCAGAAACTACTTTTTTGAGAAAACCGAGGGTGGGGTTGGTCCTGCCGGATTCAAAGCGTGCCAAAGCTGATTGTTTAACACCAATTTTTTCCGCTAATTCTCTTTGAGTAAGGTTTTTTTGGGCTCTTGCCCTTATTATTGCTTTAAAAATTTCTCTTTCAAAACTTGTTTCTTCATAATATTTACGAAAAGATGGCTTTTTTAAAAGCTTTTTTTTGAAATCTTCGTGAGAAATTAGTTTTATTTTTTTATATGTGTTTTCCATAAAATCTATGATAACATACGTGTTATAATTGTTCAACTACCTTTTTTATTTTTCTAGCAAATTCTATTTCTCTTTTTGGTGTCTTTCGGGTTTTCTTGATTATTCCATGTAACAAATAGATCGTATCTTTATGAAAACAATAAAATACTCTTATGTTAACGGAACCAACCAGTCTTAATTCAAAGAGCCCCTTGCCAAAACTTTTTGAATTAAGAGTGTTGAGTAAACCATTCTTTTCTTCTAAAACATCAACCAAAGAAACAATTTTGTCTACTAAATCGTTGCTCAGAGATTCTATAAATTTTGTGACCTTGGGTAAATAGGATACTTTCATTTTATATTATTTTATCTTATCAGATTCCTCCATTTTTACCGACTCGAGTTTAATCCGATCCTGTTTCTAATTTTTATTTTTCCTCCATACACAGATTACTGACGACCGTCTAGGATGTGTGTATTGAAAATCAATATAAAATAAAAATTGAGGAATAGGTTATCTTTTCATATCTGTGGCTTTTAAGATGGCTGAAAATTGTTTGGGGACGAGAGAAGCGTGGCCGACGAGGAAGCCGTCAACATTGCCGATACGGACAATTTCGGAAACATTTTCCGCTTCAACAGAGGCCCCGTAAAGAATTTTTGATCCCAAAGCAATATCTCTACCGAAAAGTTCACCTATAATTTTTTTAATAAATAAAACTGTCTCATGAATATCGGTAGGGCTCATGGCATCGAGGTATGATTTACCAATCGCCCAAATGGGCTCGTAGGCAATCGTAATGCCGACCAAATATTTTTTTTGCAGACCAAAGAGAGACTCTTTTATTTGATTTTTTATAAATTCCAAATGATTGCCATCTTTATCTCTTTCTTTTTCTCCTACACAGAGTATGGGTGTTAAATCTGCATCAAATGCAGTCTGCATTTTTTTTCTGATCATTTCATTGCTCTCCCCCATCGCCCTTCTTTCAGAATGGCCAATAATAGAAAAGCTTGCTCCCAAGCTTTTTACCATATAAGCGCTTACCTCTCCGGTAAAAGCACCTTTTATTTCACTTGAAATATTTTGAACGCCCAAAAACATATTTTTTGGATAATTTAATTTTAAGAGTGGATGTAGAAATGGAAAAGGTGGACATAAACAAACGTCTGTATTTTTCAAACTCTTTGCCGTCAGCCTAGTATTATTAAATATTTCTTTAGCTATGTCTAACATCTCCGGGTTCATTTTCCAATTAGCCACAACTATATTACGCTTTTTCATGCTTCCATTATACCTCAAATTTCCTCCCAAGAAAGAATCTCATATTGGTCAGAAGTTAGGGGGAAAGACGGGGGTGGGCTATATAGTAAGTTTGCATCATAAATTATATTCCTTATTTGATAACCGGTACCATCATTATAAGAGAAACCATATCTCTGATAAGTGGCGATCATGCCGTAGAGAGTAATTTCGTTTCGTAAGTGATATGGAGAACATCTATCATTTCCACCCGTAGGTGGCCTGTAGTAGTATCTCCCAACGCGACCATTTTGAGCAATCATCGCAGCATCAATACGCAAGTCATTTTCACTAACCAAACCAGCATTGATGTTGTTTTGGGCAACAAGAGCCAGAACGTCGGTACCGTCGTAATTGGTGTATAAAAGATCATTGTTGACAGTTATTGATTTTCTTTGAGCTGGATTATCTGGAAAACGGCCAGCGGCTATCGTAAGTCTTGCTCCATTTATCTGTCCATTAACCCAAACATTATCTTCCACAAAGATAAGACCATTTGAAGGAAACCCGTAATTACCTAAGAAAACTTCCCCCCCAACTGAACGAATACTCCAAGTCCCCCACCCTTGTTGTCCGATCACAAGGGTACAACCATTAGGAGTTGGCTCAAGATTATTAACAACATAAACATCAAAAGTATCATCTGTTTTCAAAACTAAATGATACCCCTGAGATCCAGATGCTGCGAAATAGTGACCATTTGCTTGGGCATCTGATTTTATATTTGCCAAATTTCCTGTCAAGCCTACAAAATCAATAACTGGCACCGGGAATTGTCTTCCCACTTCAAAAACATCCGTACGTGACATAACTGAGTTTGGTGAGGCTTCAAGTGGACGAAAATTTTCATTAATACCAGAATCTGGTGGGATATTTACATGGGTATGCACACCAAATTCATCATTGTTTTCATGATCGGGATCATTATATAAAGCAAGCGAGCTAGTGATAATGTTGTGAGCCAAACCGTCAAAATGAATACCCTGATTTGAGTGAACTGGACCAAAGACTTCTGTTCCTTCGCCAAAACGCATCACATCATTGGCGGCTACGGCATATTTTGCGAGCGATGGTATGGCCATCTCTACTCTAATTTTTCTTGAGATAGTAGAGCTTGCCAGAGTACCAGTAGATTCAATCCTCACCTTGGTGGAACCAATGATCGGCGGAGTAATATCTAAAACAAACTCACCCACAACATTTCCATCTTTGTCTCTTACTTCGTGGACGTATGGACCGGGGAGCCCAGTACCATCTTGATAATCACTTTGGCTATGGGCCAGATGCCACCTGTAATAATCAATGCCAGATTCGGCAAGTTGGATGGCCTTTTCTCTCGTTATGAGCTGTCTATTTGCTTCTATGGTTATTTGAGTCCATTTAATAATACTTCCAATAACCACCAAAGCAACGGAAGAAAATATGATGATCGGCACCAAAAGTCCACCTTTGTTTTTTAAATTTAAATTTTTCATTATAAATTATCTTTGAGATTACGTAAAAATACCTGACTTTCAACAATAAGAGGACCTAAAGATTTGTTTGGGTCTTCTTCTATTTTTAAGGTAACACGAACTAATCTTATTTGGGTGATTTGAACCGGTTGTACCAAGGAAGTACTGGTACCGGCGTAGCTAGAATCAAAGTATTCAAATATTGGTGTAGTTTCATTGTTTATAGCTCGAATCAAAGTAATCACTTGTTCATTTGCTGGATTATAAGTAAGTGGTGAGTCAGAAGGCTTTATTACTCCCCTTTTTAATTCTGGGCCAGAAAGAAAATACCTTATTTGTTCTTTATAAGCATCAGTATCAATATTTGCAAAAAATGTGATGGTGGAAGTACCAGCCAAAGTGATCGGATACGAACCTAAGCTAGAAGGAGAAGCGCTTCTAAGTTCTTTGACTATGTTTTTGAGTACCCGCCTAGCGTCTGTCTGAGCACTTAGATTCTTTTGGGCATTTGAATTAAAAGAAAAAATACTATTACCAAAATTAAAAACTGTAATAAATATGGCAGACGCAATGGCAACTGCTACCACGATCTCAACTAAACTAAAAGCTTTTTCGTTAAAAATTCTCATTATGGTGATAATGATACATCTTGATTAACCCAACTGGAATTTACCGAAACTGGATTAATAATTTGAGTTGTGTAACCTGTTGCCTGCACTTCCAAGGTATAATCTTGTGGTTCAGTCAAATTTGAAAACAAAACTTGACCCGGAGGAATACAAAAAGAAGAAAAAGAAATCACAAAATCAGAAACATTTGGCGAAAAGGAATCATCAATAGTACTTAGAAATATTTTGTATCTTATATACCTGTCTCCGTTGTGTATGGGATTAATGTTGTTGTTTGTAATAGTATAAAAATTATTGCTAAAATTTCCAACTGTACCATCTGGGCCCAAAAAATCCCAAGTTGTGGTAGCGGTATTATCTTCTGATGTGGCAATCAAAAATCTGACAGAATTTAAACCAGCAAGGGGGGGTTGGTCTGTGGGCAAAATATCTACTCTACTCCAATTAGAAGAGGTGCCTGTATCAAAAATTGAGGATGTAAGTTCACCACTTGGAACAAAATTGCCCAAAGATTCTAAAAGTTTTAATTCCCCCGCTGGATTATTTATTTCCACATTACCATCAGAAGAAAAGAAGGAAGATGCATCGGTAAAGTTCAGCTGACCAGAGCCACCCGACCAATCAGTCTGCCTTAAATACCCTTGATCTGTCACCAAAGTTTGACTACCAATAGAGACACTGGCCCCAGAGATAGGTAGGCCAGTAGAACCATCTTTTACATTTACGAGAATAAAAGCCGGACTATCATTGGTCATTATTAAGTCAACATTTTGGCTAGAATTTGGCAGAATAGAAATAGGAGATATTGGATTGGTGCCAGCTAGATAAAACCCTGGAGAGGTGGTAAACGAGTAAACATCCCACTCTACATTTGCAATATTCTTGATTCCTAATGCATCGGTACTTGGGTTTGATAGTGACCATTTATAAACATCTGGAGCGGTAGCAACCAATTTTGTGCCACTTATGGCAAACGGCACATCTGGAACCGGCAAACAGGTATTGGTAATTGTCCGCAAACTAATATCGCTAACCCGATCAATAACGAAAGATATCTGGGTCACTTGCTGTAAAAGCACAGTGGCCTCTGGCTTCAGGGGGTTTGGATAAGTAGTAGTAGCGTAAGTCCTGTCGGTGGTAAATCCATTTTTACTTACCGTTATCTTGTAAGAATTTTGAGCCGGAGGAGCATCCACTATGGCCAAAAGACCATCGTTATCTGTAGTCTCGTTGATGTCAACTCCCAGAGAAGCATTTTCTATATGAACATTGGCGAGAGGTAGCGGATCACCATTGGCATTAAATACTTTTATAAATAAAGCTCCATTGGTTGAAGCTGTTTCAAGATTTTTGGGAGAAATATTAGAAACAGCTGAAAAATCCAACGGGTTTTTACACGAATTGCAGGAAATACTAATCTGAACCATTTTATAATCTGCCGGAGAAAGATCGTTGGGTAAGCTTCCAATAATCCCATCAAACGAGTCATCTATATTACGAATAACTCTGGTTATATC
>MHWB01000007.1 GCA_001823925.1 Candidatus Zambryskibacteria bacterium RIFCSPLOWO2_01_FULL_39_39 | reverse complement strand
TGGCCTATTTTTTGGTAAACAATATGTGGATAAGGTATATTATGGACAAAAGGTGCCACTGGTCGGTATTCCAGATATAAGTCTCGAAGCCCCTTTGTTGTCAACACACCAGTATTCGGTACCTGAATATAACGTAGCTTTGACGGCATAGGTTGAATCAGTAGAACCGCAAAAAGTCTGACTAAAATCCGGGAGGTTGCCAGCAGTTATATATAAACCAGGAGATCCATCTGAAGAATCAACATCATTAAACATGCCCGATGAACAGACAATGGACGCTGGACTATAGCCATTTGGCGTCTGGTTGAAGAAATATATTTCTGCCGCCGTGCGAAAACTGTTTAGTTGTTGCTTTATTTTTGAATCATAGGCCCTAGATCTTGAATTTGAAAGACTACTCAAAACAATAGACGACAAAACTCCTATTATTGTAATGACAATGAGTAACTCTATCAAAGAAAACCCGCCACTTGAATTAAAAATTTTTTTCATAACTACGATGCCGATGAAGCAATGTTATATATAGGCATAAGGACTGACGCCAAGAGGATACCCACACCAACACCCAGTGACACGATCATTACTGGTTCAATCATACCAACTAAAGTGTCCACGGCGTTCATCACCTCTCTTTGATAAAATTTAGACATAGTTTTTAATATATTTCCAAGTTCTCCCGTTTCCTCTCCCACCCGAACCATCTGAACTAAAATATTTGGTATTTCTCTTTTATCACTCAAAGCTGCCGAGAGCGCTTGACCAGCTTTTACTTTAACCGCAGATTCATCCAAAATTTCTTTATATATTTGATTTTCTATAATGGAAGAGGTCACTTCGAGCGCCTTCAGCATCGGAATACCGGAAAGAACCATGGTGCTCATATTGTCTGAAAAGCGAGAAAGATATAATTTTCTATACAAGTCGCCTACATAAGGAATATAAAGCCTAGTATTTGAAATCCATCTTTTACCCTCTTTGGTTCTACCATACCAGACAATACCACCGATAAAAATGATCAAGGCTATGAGCATCAGCACCCAATTATTTACAAACAGGTCACTCACCCAAAAAACAATTTTTGTGTAGATGGGCACTTCTTGAGCAGAGTCTTTTATTATAGCTCCAATTTTCGGCACTATCACTGTAAACATAAGCACCATAACCGCCATAAAAGTAAAGATAACGAAAGCTGGATAAATCAGAGCATTTTTGGCTTTAGATGATACTTCATAATTACGATCCAAATAGTCTGCCAGATATGAAAAAGTTTGGTCTATATGACCAGATTCTTCTCCCGCCTTGACCATGTTGACATAAAAATCCGAAAATATACTAGGATGCTTGGAAAGAGCCACTGATATTGAAGCGCCCCCCTGTAAGTCGTCCACCACTTGGAGCAAATTCTCTCTTAAAATTGGGTTTTCAGTTTCAGTACCAATGAGTTTAAAGACCCGCAATGCTGAAACCTGTGCTTCAAAAAGAGTAGACATTTGTCTTGAAAGGATAACTACATCTTTGTTGGAGACTTTGTTAAAAAACGGAATTTTTCTTAGTATATCCCCATCACTATTATCTTCTGGTTTTATAGAAGATACAACCAAACCCTTCCTCTGCAGAGATGCAATAGCCACATCTACATTAAGAGCTTCTATGCTACCCTCTTCCCTCTCTCCATTTTTATTTATCGTTTTATATAAAAAAAGCATAAAGTTATAGCATTTTCTCTAAGGAACGTGGGTTGGTTGAATAAAGATATGCATTTTCAATGGTAATCTCGCCAGCATTTACTTTTTCTACCAAACATCTGTTAAAATCAATCATGCCTTCTCCAGAACTAGTCTCGATCACAGTATTTAATTCATGAGTTCTCTTGTCTCTAATAAGGTTTGAGACAGCGGTATTGTTTAACATAAGTTCATAACATGGGACTAAACCGCCAGATATCTTGGGAACGAGCCGTTGAGAAAATATACCTGACAGAGAAGCGGCTAGTTGGATACGAATTTGGCTCTGTTGATTGGGGTTAAATGAATCTATAATACGATCAACGGTCTGAGCGGCATTGTTGGTGTGCAAAGTAGAAAACACCAAGTGCCCCGTCTCAGCCGCCGAGACCGCCGTGGACATGGTGTCGGCATCTCTCATTTCTCCTACCATTATCATATTTACGTCGGCCCTGAAAGAATCGTGCAAAGCTCCCGCAAAACTTGGGGTGTCCAGCCCCACTTCTCTCTGATGAATAATGGACTTTTTAGGAGTAAACAAATATTCTATTGGGTCTTCTATGGTAATTATATTTTCCAACCTTTCATTATTTATAATTTCAACAAGTGACGCCAAAGTGGTTGATTTGCCGTGTCCAGTAGGACCAACCACCAAAAAGTAGCCTGATTTTAATCTGGCAAAATTGGCCAAATTTTCTGGAAGATTAAGCTCTGCAAGCGATGGTATTTTTTTAGGAATATGACGAAAAGTCATACAAATCCTTTGTTGGTCAATGAAGGCGTGAACCCTAAACCTTTCTCCTTTGTGGCTATAAGCAAAATCGGCGCTTTGAGAAGACTTGAACATTTCTTTTTTCAAATCAGAAAGAGTTTTGCTCAAAATACTCTCCATCAAAGCTTTGGTGAATTTGGGGTATTTTAAAAGTGGTGCAAGTTGACTAGAAATCCTAATATAAGGATTTCTTTCTTCAGAAATATGCAAATCTGAAGCACCCTCTTTAACCAAAAGTTCTATCAGTGTATCTAGGTCTTCCATAAAATAATATAAAATTAAGTGTGGGAATTTTTAATAACGCCGATTACTTCGGACACCACTTCTGATGGAGTGGCAACCGCTTTAACTATGTAAGAGGTTATTCCTAGTTTTTTACTTTCACCTATATCTTTTTCGTCATTTTGGTTAGTGAGCATAACGACGGGAATCCCTTCTCCAAGTTTGTCTTTCCGCATTACTCTTAATACTTCTATACCATCCATATTGGGCATAACGATATCTAAAAGAATAAGGTCGGATTTTACTCCAGCGCGTAATTTTTCTAGCAATACTTCCCCCGACTTGCAAACATCAACTGAGACACCACTATGGTCAAATTTGGTGGCATACATATCAACCAAAAAGTCATCATCATCTACTATTATTATTTTGTATTGTTTTTCTGTTGCTTCCATATATAAATATTATACACCAATAAAACCCTAACCACTATTTTAAAAAGTGTTATATTCCTCAAACGGGATAACTTTGTTGAAAGCTTTGATCAAAGCGTCATCTTTCATGGTAAGCATACCTTTGGATCTCGCATATTTCCAAATCTCTTGTTCAGTCGGGGTCTTCAAAATAATTTGCTGCAACTCCCTGTCGACTTCAAGCACTTCCATCACCGCTACTCGACCCTTAACGCCACTAGGACAATTTGGCGCTGGGGAAATCTCATAAAGCTGTTTACCAAAGGTAATTTCTTTTTTAAAGTTTTCCGGTAAATCTGCAAATTGTTTGTCTATCATCATTTTTATACTAGAATCAACCGGTATGGGCTTACCTGCCCCAGGGGCAAACGATCTTGCCAACCTTTGGGCAATAGCGAGCAATAGAGTGGGTGCAATAAGATACGGATCTACACCCATATCAACAAGGCGTGAGACCACACCTATGGCGGTATTTGTGTGAATCGTCGAAAACACCAAGTGCCCAGTCAAAGCCGCCTGGATCGCGAGCTGAGCCGTTTCTTTATCGCGAATCTCTCCCACCATTATAATATCCGGGTCTTGCCTTAAAGTGGTGCGGAGCCCAGAGGCAAAGGTATACCCGATTTCCGGCATAACTTGAGATTGACTCATTCCCTCCATGTTATATTCAATCGGATCCTCTAGAGAGAGCACGTTTTTATGGTCCTTATCAACCTCGTTCATCATGGCATATAAAGTAGTAGATTTACCGCTACCAGTAGGGCCAGATATAAGAATGAGACCATAAGGTCGATCTATGGCACTCATAATTTGTTTCAGATTTTTTTCGCTTAAACCTAACTCGTTTAATTTCTTTATACCCTTCTCTTGGTCTAAGATACGGATAACCACTTTTTCACCAAAATAAGTAGGGAAAGTAGAGACTCTAAAGTCCACTTTTCTCTTGCTTAATTTTGCGCTAAACCGTCCGTCTTGTGGTTTTCTCTTTTCATCCAGCCTCATATTGGACATAATTTTAATCCTGGCTACCACCGCACTATGCACACGGAGTGGTAAGACAATACTGGTGTTCATAACACCGTCCACTCTAAAACGGATCCTTACATTTGCCGCCATAGGCTCTATGTGAATATCTGACGCCCTTCCGTCAATCGCATACCTCAATATGGTGGCGACTATTTTTGTAACCGGAGCATTTTCAATAATCTTGGCGCCCTGACTTTCGGTTGAGTTTAAATCGTTTTCTTCTTCTGTCTCTCCTGACTCCTTTTTTTGATCTTTACTTTTATCCTCATCGCTGTTTTTATTGAGTTCGGTTACAAATTCAGTTTCAAGTTCTGTTAGGGCCTTGGTCACTTCGCCCGAAAGTCCTTTGTACAGGTTCAAGACTTTATTAAAATCATCTACAGATATAATAAAGATTTTAAATGGCAGATTTATTTTGGATGATATGAAATTTAGAGCATCCCTTGCGGAAATATTATCGGGATCAATCATCCCAACTTCAAGAATGCCCTCATTTACCGCAATAGGAACAAACTGATAATAGACAGCGGCTTCTTCTGGAATATAATCGAGCACTTTATTATCCACTAATGAAATATCTATTTTTTTGAGAGGCATAGCATAATATTCTGCTTTAGCCCTTAAGAGATCTTCTTCGCTCACTCCAAAAGAAAGGAGTGTACTTTCAATATTTTCACCAGAAGCTGTAATTTTTTCCCTTATTAGGGAGAGATCTTTAGTTTCAATTACACCCTGTTTAACAAGAACATCTAAAATACTCATGATTTATGATATTAATTTGAACCAGAAATTCCTGAAAAGGGGTTTTTTCTACCGACCGGCAAAGATGGCAAAGGTATTTCAATGCTCTTAAGAGACTTGAAGCTCTCCTCTTCCATTACGCTTGTATCAAAATTTATGCTTTCAATTTCTTTAAGTATACCCCCTACTCTTTGACTTGCAATTATATTTTCCTCAACCAACAAATCTTCACTAACCGGAGCAAACATAACCTTGTACGCCAAAATAAGAATCCCCAAGAGGATTATGACTAGTACAATAGTGCGTTTGTTTTTTGTGTTTTTCATGTTTATTTAAACCAATATGTTTCAAACTCGACATTATATGCATACACTCCAGCATCTTGGGTTTCTAATTTTACGGACCTCACGTCCAAAATGCGTAAACTTTTTTCTAAGTCGTCCAGAAAAGCATTGGCATCATCATACGAGGCGCTAAAAGAGAACCCAATAACTGAAGAGCGGTAAGTTTGTTGTGGCACCACATCTTCTATTGAATTTGGAGAATGGGGTGCGACTTCTCTAGAGGTAATGGTATTTATAGATATGGCATATTTTGATGCCACTACATCAATTTGGGAAATTAATTTCACAAATTCCAAAGAGTTTGGCAAGATGGTTTCTATACTTTTTTTATCATCAGCTGATATTTCATTGAGCTTGTCCAATAATTCATTTTTTTTGTTTTCAATATTATTAACAATTTCTAACGAATCTACATATTTTTGCTTTTGATCTGAAAGCGTACTTAGATCTCCAAGCGATGGGTAAACAAAAGAGTACCCGATGGCAAGAGTAAGTATTATATATGAAACTATTGAAATGCCGCTCATAATATTTATTAAATTGGTGGTAAATAGATAGCAACCTTTTGGTCGACCAAAATACTCAAATCAAAAGAAATCAACCCCCCTTCTGCTAAAGTTAAATTTGAAAACACTAACGATTTAAAGTATTCATTTTTAGAAAATACATCTTCTTGTAAAGCAATGCTAGAGTAATCAGTGGCCTCACCTCTCAGTTTAACAGTAAGACCACCTTCTGTTAAATTACTATAACTAAAACTTATAAACCGGACTGTGCTGACCGTTGAAGAAGCTAGCAACTCTAAAAACCCCGACACCACTTGATGTTTAAGGACAACGGCTTTGGCTACACTAAGTTTTTTACTGAATAGAGATATTTCACCAATTGTTTTTTTGTCTATGTTTTTTTCCGCATCTGCCAACTGTAATTCCAGATTTTGGATATCACTCTTCACAATGCCTTTGTAAACATACATCGCTACCGAAATAATTATAGAAAACATAAACAAAGAAAAAACCAAGACACCCACAAGACCGGCTTTCTTCTTTTTAAAAACCTCTTCAGTGACCGGTCCTTTTGGAATAAATGATGATTGAAAATTTGGTGCCATAGCTTATAGGTAATTATACTCTATAAATATCTGCAAGTGGAAACAAATAGTGTTGATTACTATTGAAAATCAAACTTCCCCCAAACACCGCAAGGCGCAACCAACGGCAACCGTAAATTCAGGGCCGGTTTCTTTGAGAATGTTTTCAAGAAAGGCCGGGACTTCTACTTTTTCAAATGGGTTAGCAGAAACAACTTCTACTTTAAAATTCTGGGCCGCCAGATCTCTAAAACCACGGAGCGCAGAGCCTCCGCCAGTGAGAAATACTGATTTTATATTTTTGTTGTTTTTTTTCTGAAATTCAAACAAAAACCTATTGGCTTCCGAAAAGATACTATCCGCAACAACAGAGATGGTTTCCGAGAGATCAATCCCGTCTACCGTCTTGCCCAAACCGATGGACCTTTTTATAACTTCTGCCTCTTCTGTAGAAATATTTAGAGTTCTGCCAATATTTGCAGTCATATCTTGAGAACCTCTATTTATGGTATGCGAATGCTGAATCAAACCTCTGTCAACCATATACAACTTGGTAGTTGAAGCCCCCATATCAAAAATCATGAGAGGACCTTGTACTCCTTCCAAAATTGCCCTCATAGAGCTAAAGACTTCTATCTCAAAAAATTTGGCATTGAGATCAGTTTTGGAAACAATTTCTTTGTATTGATTGATAATATTATTGTGGATAGCTACCAACAAAATATTGACTGTTTTAATTTTATTTTCACCTTTTATAACCGGGATTTCTTCTACTTCGGACTTGGGTATAATAGACCAATCAAGGGTCACATCTGTGATGGGTACTGGTATATACTTGCGAGCTTCTATGGGCACCATGCCAGCCAACTCTTTTTGACCTATGGCGGGCATTTCTATAATAGACAGAAGTGACGCTTTAAACGGAATCGCCAGACCACAAACCCGAGTACTTATGGCAACTTCTTTTTCAACCAATAAGTCATTTACCGCTTGTGTTATCTTTTCTGTAGACAAATTGGTAGACTGACCAATTGAAACTCCCCCATAAGGCCCTAGAGACAGCTCTCCATAAGTTTGGAGGATTGCCTTATCTCCCCTTTTTTGAAGTTGAACCACTTTGATAGAGGAGGACCCGATATCGATACCCAGAGCACTAGTGTTTTTCTTTTTAAAAATATCCGAAAGAAGGCTCATATTGTATTATTATAACACAATGAAAATTTTGATAACACTTACAAATTGGTGGAAAAGTTTGGTTGTTTCTATTCAAAATCTGTTAGCACCAGAAGATGTCAAAATCCAAAAGCTTTTGGATTTTCCACTAGGTGTCTTGCGAGACCTTTTGCCAAAATCGCCAGTCTATATTAAAGATATTTTTGTTCTTTTTGATTATCAAAATAAAATTGTAAGGCTTATAATCAAATCGATAAAATACAAAAATAACGCTAATTTGAGAAGACGGATTGCTACTTATCTATATGAAGAAATAGTGGATATCTCTTCTGAAGTCACTCTTTTTGAAGGCTCTACCCCGCTTTTGGTGCCCATGCCCATGAGTAAAAAAGAAAAAAGAAACAGGGGCTTCAATCAATGCGAAGAACTAGTTAGGGAGATCAAAAAAATAGGAGAAAGTAATATAGAAGTTTCTTACAATACCTTAAAAAAAATGAGAGAAACCAAAAGACAAACTAAATTAAGCAGAGAAGAAAGAGAAGAAAACGTTAAAAATAGTATGTCTGTTTCTAATTCTTCCGAAATAAAAAACAGGGTCGTGATAGTTTTGGACGACGTCTATACCACCGGCGCCTCCTTCTCTGAAGCCCGCCGCGCTCTCCTTGCCTCCGGCGCTCGCCGTATCATCGGCATTTTCATCGCACATTAAAAAAGAAAACCGCTCCGCCAGAAAACCAGAGTCAGTTTTCTAGCGAAAGCGATTTGTCTATAAAGAAGTAATGGCTTCAAAGAGAGATTCTGGAGCGTATCTTTTGCCTGCATAAACATCGCCATATGTTGCCTCTTTTGCTGAGGAAGCAGTATGGGCGATTATTTTGATTGAGGGTTCTTTATCTCTGATTGCCCTGGCGACGATTGGCCCCCCAAAAACTTCACGCCCCATTTCTATGCTTGGAAAATTCCCATCGACCACTGCGACATTAACCCCCCTCTCTCGTAGTTGGCCACTGTTAACGATTTGAAGAGCTTCTTCTAAAGTAGAGGCTTTCAAAACCACTTGATGACCGGAGAATGGTATCAATTCACAAAGTGAGTCGCTAAGCAACTCAAAATCTTCTACCAGGAAAATAACTGCTTTCTGCATGGAAACCTCCTTATTCTATTATAGTATAATAGCGATAAAAACGCAAATTATACAATTACTTTTTAACTACAATTTTCTTGAAAGGAAAACCTAGATGTTTAAAAAATTCTAAGGTATCAGATTTGTTTTTGAGAGAAGTGACGATGGTGGCTGAGAAGCCAAAAACATCTTTTAAATCTTCATCAGCTGTTTCTGGAAATACGATGTGTTCTTTGATAGAGAGAGTATAATTACCCATTTCATCTATAGCCTCGGCAGAAATACCTCTAAAGTCTTTGGTGCGAGGCAAAGCAATATTGAAAAGTCGGTCTAAAAAGCTCCACATTTTTTCGCCTCTCAGCGTTATCTGCACCCCCACAATATCCCCCTCTCTTGATTTGAAAGAAGCGACAGACTGTTTGGCCCCTCTTTTGATAGGTTTTTGACCAGTGATTTTAGAAAGTCTGTCGATCACGACATCTATCTTCTTTTTATCACTAAAAGAGCCTACTCCAGAATTGACCACTACTTTCACAATTTTTGGAGATTGCATAACATTTTTTAACCCCAACTTTTCCTTGAGTTCTTTAAAAGCCTCTTTTGTTTTTTCTTTCATTAATTTCATATTTTTGTTTTTTATTCTCTTCCTCCCTTCCCCCCCCTCTCTTGCATCTAGGAGAGGGGCCCTGGGTGAGGGTTTTTATTTCGTAACTTTCTTTACATTTGATATGTGGACAGGTGTTGCCTGCTCTATAATTTTGCCTTTTTCATTGCTTTTTTTTGGTCTTTTGTGCAATTTCTTTTTGTTTACACCTTCCACCAATACCATTTCTTTTTTTGGAAAAGATTTTATGACCGGACCTGATTTGCCCTTATCTTTGCCTGTGATTATTGTTACTTTGTCTCCTTTTTTGATTTTCATTTTTTTGTTTTTATTTGTTTTCTTCTTCTCCCCTCTCCTGCATTTAGGAGAGGGGCTAGGGGTGAGGTTAAATAACTTCCGGTGCAAGCGACACTATCGCCTGATGACCAGCTTCGGCAATTTCTCTAGGTATTGGACCAAAGATGCGACCCGCCTTGGGCAAGATTTCACCCTTTTTCTCTTCTACCACAATAACTGCGTTTTCATCAAAACGAATATAAGACCCGTCTTTGCGTCTCAAAGGCGCTTTTTGTCTGACCACCAAACCCAAAAGCACGGCCTTTTTCTTTATTTCTTTTCTGGGTTCAGCTTTTTGAACCGAAAAAATAACCAACTCGCCTATTCTAGCGTATCTTTTTTTGGAACTGCCCAATATTTTAAACACGCGACCTATTTTGGCACCAGAGTTGTCGGCTACTTTAACTATTGTTTGTGGTTGAATCATACAATTATAAAATGTTTATCTTTTGATATCGG
Source organism: Candidatus Zambryskibacteria bacterium RIFCSPLOWO2_01_FULL_39_39 (assembly GCA_001823925.1). Lineage (GTDB taxonomy): Bacteria > Patescibacteriota > Minisyncoccia > Phycocordibacterales > WO2-35-19 > WO2-35-19. Next base: position 3,101 of record MHWB01000007.1, on the reverse strand, counting down.
CCTACTCTCTTTTATTTCTACCTTGTCTCCAATTTTTTTGGTATTACCCACATCGTGCGCTTTATACTTTTTACTTACTTTGTAATACTTTTTGTATTTTGTATGTTTTACAAATCTGGTCACCAAAACGACACAAGTATCTTTCATCTTGTCTGACACCACCACCCCACTCAGAGTTCTGGCTCTTGTGATTTTATTTTCATTTTCTTCTTTTTTTATTTCTGTCTTTTTCATTTGAAATTTGAAATTTGTTATTTATTATTTGATTTTAACGCGGTTAAAATCCTGGCTATATCCTTTTTTATATTTTTTTGCTCTTTTACATTTTTACTTTTACTACCAGCCATACCAAAACGGATAGTATGAACTGCTAACTTTTTTTCATTGAGTTCCTTTTCCAAATCACCTTTGCTTTTTTTTACTAATTCTTTTTTCATACTTATATTCTAGCTACAATTTTTGTTTTTACAGGCATCTTGGTACCACCCTTTCGTAATGATTCGATCGCCACTGGGGCGAGCGCTCCATCTACCTCAAACATTACCTGCCCCGCCAAGACTCTAGCACAGTAACCTTCTATGTCACCTTTACCCTTACCCATTTTCACCTCAGCCGGCTTTTTAGTGTAAGGCATATCAGGGAAAATACGTATCCAAACTCTTCCGGTTTTGCCTAAGTTGCGAGTAATCGCCTTTCTAGCTGATTCAATTTGTCTGGAATTAATCCTACCCGGAGTTATAGCTTTCAGACCATGCGAACCAAAAGACACTTTGATGCCACGTGTAGCTGGGCCCACCTTTTTTGGATTCTCGCGCATGGTATGCCATTTTCTATATTTAACTTTTTTGGGAAATAACATGGTATTAAATTTAGGTTTTTACACTTTTATCTTTATCAAAAATATCTCCTTTATATATCCAAACTTTTACACCAATCTTACCAAGTGGCAGACGAGCTTCATAAAGAGCATAGTCAATATCAGCCCGAAGTGTCTGCAAAGGGATACGGCCCACTTTTTTGGTCTCCACTCTAGCCATCGCCGAACCCCCCATAATGCCGGACAGAGTTACTTTGACACCCTTAACATCACGATTGGCATAAGCTTTTTCAATCATTGTTTTTATTACTCTTCTGAAAGGCATTCTTTTTTCAAGCCCTTCGGCAATCATCTGGGCAGCTATCATAGCGCTCGATTCAGGTGACTTTACCTCCTTCACATCTATCTTCAATTCCTCTTTTAGACTCAATTTACGACGCCTCATAAGGCGAATAATGTCGTCTCGGAGTTTATTCATACCTTCACCGTTTCTGCCGATAATAAAGCCGGGGCGAGATGTCTCAATAATAATCCTAAAAACTTTTGCGCTTCTTTCTATTTCGGTAGAATTTACAAAACAACCCTTTAAACGTTTTTTAAGATATTCAAAAATCAAAACATCTCCCTTCAAATTTTCTTTATATTTAGACTTAACACCAAACCAACGTGACCTCCAGTCGCGGATGATACCTAATCTGTGTGCATATGGATGTACAGTATGTGTCATAAAATTATTTTGTTTTATTTTTACTTTTCTCTATCTTTCCTTTCTGCAATTTTTCTTGAAGAACAATGGTGACATGACTTGTTCTCTTGTGGATAGCATGAGCCGAGCCATGAGAAACCGGTCTGCGCCTGTATAATATCTTGCCACCATTGACGGTAATAGATTTAACCCAAAGATTGTCTGTATTTGCTCCCAAATCTTTAGCATTGGCAATAGCAGAATTTAAAAGTTTATGTAAAGGACTAGCGGCTCGTTTGATTATAAAATCTAATCTATTTTTAGCCTCTTTGGCAGACTTACCTTTAATAGCATTGGCCACCAGTCTTACCTTCCTAGGAGATTGTCTGTAACTATTTAGCTGTGCGGTTATTTCATTCATTTTATTTCTTTGCTCCTTCTGCCGCCGCTTTAGCTCCCTTGGCTGCATTTATTTCATCTTCCTTTTTCTTAGCTTCCAAATCTTTCTGCATCTTTCCTCCGTGTTTTATAAATTTGCGAGTCAAAGAAAATTCTCCCAATTTATGACCCACCATGTCTTCACCTATAAAAACTTCTATATGATCTCTGCCGTTATGTACTCCAAAAGTAAAGCCCACCATTTCTGGAGAAATGACACAGGCTCTTGACCATGTTTTAATAACCCCAGTCTCCTGTGGCTTTTTGCCTTCTATTTTTTTAAGCACCCTTGGATCAACATAGGGGCCTTTTTTGAGTGATCTGGACATAATTTTAATGTTTATCCCGCGAAGCCTTGGCGAAGTGGGGCAATTTTAATCCCGCCAAGCGGGACTACAATATACTACCAAACAGGGCTGTATTGTCAAACTATTATCCATAAGGGTAGAAATATGCATCAAAAACAAGTGTCCCCAATTTCTATTGACGGGGATTGTGTAGGGTGTATAGTCGTATTAGGTATCTTGTTTGATATGCCTCCGCCCCGCGCTTGGCATCCTCCCCAGGCGCAGGCCTCGGGCCCGGGAATTCCCGGGTCCGGAGCCTTTTATTTTGTATTACCATTTACTAAAATAAAAGCGGCTGAGGACTTAACCCCAAACCGCCCATGACTTCTTTGGAAAGCTACCCGAGTAATTCTGAATATTCTCTCCACCATTCTTTCATTAAACCCGGCAACTCGTGAGTGAAGCAAATATATACTCTCCGTTTCGAATCTTTCACCCATACTGGAGTAGGTAGGAATGCTAACTTTTTTTCCAATCCACTCCGGAAACCAAATAATCCTTGTTTATTTGGTCCTACCGGTACAGCCTTGATTTGCCCATCAGAATCAAGAAAAATTTTGTAGTTGTCCTCCCATCCAGATACATTACCTCCCGTCATCTTGTTTACCACATCATTTATTGACCGATAAACTGGGCCACTTATGGCAACATCTTCATCTGAAAGCTTATACATGACACACCTCCAAGTAAAATACTACTCACTCATCATCAGTTGTCAAACTCAAAGCTTCATAAGAAGAGAGTTGACTTGGATCTAGGCTGAGTATAGTATTGCGCCAGACTGCGAACTAAAAAGAAAGGAGAAACAATCTGT
>MHWB01000006.1 GCA_001823925.1 Candidatus Zambryskibacteria bacterium RIFCSPLOWO2_01_FULL_39_39 | reverse complement strand
TATCGGTCACCGGAACAATTTGAAACAGAGTTACTTAACCTACAGATAACTGTACCAATTTAGGGGTGCACTCCAAACACACCTCCTTTCTAGACGTATTCTAGCTAGAAGTGTTGCACTTCGTTTACGAACCTACCAATACTCTTAGCCAGAGTGTCTACTATTAAGCAGGAGCAGGAGGGTTTATCACTCAAGGAGTTGCAACTTCCTACTCTCCGTAACTACTGCAAAGACGAGGGAATACTTATAGATAAGGAGTTTGAATTTCAAGAAAGTGCTGATGCCAAGATACGAAAAAAATTCAATGAAATGATTGATTATGTTACGAAGCACAAAGACATAAAAGCCATAGTGGCTTATCGAGTCGATAGAATAACTAGGAATTACCGAGATGCAGTACTTATAGATGACCTCATAAATACACTAGGGTTAGAAATCCATTTCGTGTATGACAGACTAATGATTGACCCTAAGACTGTGGGTAGGGATATAACAGATTGGGATACAAAGGTATTCCTTGCCAAACAATTCCTTAATCGTCTAAAAGAAGATGCTCATATCACCCGTAAAAGAAAGTTTGAAAACCAAGAATGGCCAAGTGCCGCACCTTTTGGTTACATAAATGTCACTCTTGAGAATAAAAAGAAATGGATTGAACCCGACCCCTTCAAATCTATTCTAATAATTAAGATATTTGAATGGTATGCCACAGGAACCATCTCAATGTTAGGAATAGTTCATAAAATAAAAGAAGAATTTAACTATAAAATGTCAAAAGGTCACATAGACTATATTTTAGAAAACCCTTTTTATTGCGGTGATATGAGAACTGACCCGAAAAACAATCCAGAGGCTATAATTCCACACAATTATAAAAAGCTCATATCAAAAGAACTTTTTAGAAAAGTGCAGGAAGTTAAAGCTGGATACCACAAAAAGCCATACAAATATGCGGACAAACCCTATATTTACCGAGGTCTTATCACCTGTCCCATTTGTGGCTACATTTTAACTCCAGAGGTGCACAGGACCCATATTTACTACCACTGCACTAACTATGGAAATAAACACAGGGAAATAACAGGTTCCAAACCTGCTTGGATAAGAGAAGATGAATTAACCAACCAGTTTGGGGAACTGTTCAAGCAGTTACAAATGCCTCAAGATGTACTTGAGGATATACTCAGAACCCTCAAAGAGTCCCACCAGGACAAAGTTCAATACTTTACGACCATATCCAACCAACTAAATGCCCAGTACGCGCAATACGAAAACCGCATAAAAACTATATACGAAGATAGGCTTGATAAGAGAATTACGGTTGAAGAATATGACAAAAGAGTACATGAATACCGCCAGAAACAAGAGGAGATAAGACAGAAACAAGCTAGTCTTGAAAAAGCCGATGAGAACTACTATACAAACGCCTCTACCTTATTGGAACTGGCTAATAGAGCCTATGATTTGTTCATGTGTTCTGAACTTGATGAAAAAAGGCAATTTTTAGGGTTCGTACTTCAGAACGCTAATTTTGATGGGAAAAACCTTGATTTTACCCTCAAAAAGCCCTTTGACACACTCGTCTTATGTGCCAAGCGTCAAAATTGGCTCCCCCTAAAGGACGTGTTCATGAACCGAGAAATTGAAGTTTCGAATATAGAAGTATTTAGGCCAGTTTACTTTCAGTCATTCGCTTCCTATTCTAATCAGCTCTAATTTTTGGCTGATTTTTAGCCTCAAATAAGAACTTTGTAATGAAGTACCCACGACCGCAGTCGTGGGCTTTGACCGCGAGTAATCTGATTTGACGATTGTAAGAATCAGTGGTATGATTGATCTCATTCTGGCGCAATATGGCGCCATTGATTATGGCAGATAGAATCAGCTTTTCAGCCGAAAATGGATCACTTCTTACTATTCCATGCCACTGGAACAAGCAGGTTATTGAAGAAATTATAGGCAAGGATGCAAGTAAAGGAATCAGGGTTGGTGAAGTTTATGGGGTTTTGGCTGATGGTGGACCAGTCGGTCACGGGCGTTCGAGAACTTCGGTGGTTGAGGTCAGTCGGGATTCAGCCGCAGATTTTCGCCAATTTCTGACAGAAAAAGATTTGAGATTAACTTATCTCCTGAATGCTCCATTTAGCTTTAACGGCACTGATGAGCAGCGAAAACAACTGGATGCCTATTTAGACTGGATTTTAGAAGAATTAAGACCCAGTGCTTTAACGATTACTTCTCACGAACTGATGCAGAGGGTTCGTCAACTTGACAATGAAATTCCTATTCATGTTTCAACGATTGCGGCGGTCAAAAACGTCGCTGACCTAGAAAAATTTATGGACGTCCATCCAAACAGAGTTGTTCCCCATCATGATGTTGGAAAAGATTGGAAGGCGCTGGAGGGTTTGGTGCAGTTTGGGAATAAGCACGGCGTAGAGGTGGAAATGATGGCTACCGAAAGCTGTCTCCTACATTGCTCGATGCGGAAAGCTCATTATGAATATCTTGCCAGAGAAATAAAGGATGGCCCGTTTCATACCACATGTAATGCCAGAAAGCTGACTAACCCTCGAGAATTTCTTTTAGCTGGCGGGGTTATTAGACCGGAAGATATGGGGTTATATGTGGATATGGGCGTCAAATACTTCAAATTGACAGGGCGGTCAAAACCGGCGGAATGGCTGGTAGAAGTGGCTAATGCGTATGTTAACCGCGGCTACGACGGTAACTTAATTAGATTGCTCGGGATAGACCCAGGAATGAAGGCAGAAGATTGGATTTATCTTTCTAATAATGCCCTTGACGGCTTTTTGGAAGGGTTCCCAAAACGTGGTTCATATGAGGAGCGGTGTCAATATTGCGACCAATGGATGATCAAGCTCCATCAAGAAGGAAATTTCAGGCTAATGGACGGCTCCAACTATCGAGCTGAGGGAAATACTTTGGTTTTAAACGGGCAAGGCGGAGAAAAAGTTTGTCCAATTATTTTTAGAGAAAGGGGCTACTAAGATGAGGATCGAAGCAAATAACTGGAGGGTTATTGCTGGACCGTGCGCGGCGGAAAACCCGGAGCAAATTCTGGAAACGGCCAAATCGATAAAAAAGGCTGGGGCTGATGTTTTGCGGGCTGGACTATGGAAACCGAGAACCAGGGCTACTGCTTGGCAAGGAGCCGGCAAAGAAGGACTCGCTTGGATGCAGGAAGCGAGAAAGCAAACGGGAATTGCGTTAACTACTGAAGTCAAAGATATGGAATCTCCAGAAGCTGTCTTAAAAGCTGAGTTCGAGATCGTTTGGATTGGGTCCAGGAATGGGATGAGTTATCCACTTTTAGAAGAAACCGGCCGGCAAACTGCCGGAATGGGAACACAGGTTATTCTTAAGAGAACGATGGCTGGTGACCTAGATGAATGGGTTGGAGCGGCGGAGTACATTGCTAAACATAACCCGGAGGTGGTGTTATGCGAACGCGGCATTAAGGGGTTCCCACGCGACACAAGAAATGTTTTAGATTTACAGATTGCGAAACTAGCCCAAATAACTTCAGGATTACCAGTAATCATTGACGTCAGCCATGCTGCCGGAAGGCGAGACTTGATTATGCCGATGGCTATGGCTAGTAAGGCGGCTGGCTTCAATGGATTAATGGTTGAAGTTCACCCGAATCCGGTCATGGCAAAAAGTGATGCTAAACAACAAATTTCACTAACAGACTTTGAATTATTAATGGGCCGGTTAGCTCTTATCCCTAACGGTCTATAAAGGTATGCGTAACTACCATGACTATTTAAAAGACCTGAAGGAGCATCAAAGAAATTGCGGTGGGGCGAATTATTGCCTGTCGAATAACATAGACGCGGGCTACAGGAATCTGTATCCCAAACTAAGTAAGCAGCAAATATTTGAATTATCAGCTAATTATCCTAACGGGAAACTGACTGACCTAAAAAACAAAATCAAGGCAAAATTCATGGTAAATGATTTAGCATTCGGCGCCGGGAGTGAAGATTTATTGATTCGGATTAACCGCATTGTAACCACGAAGGATCAAAGAATAGGAATTGTAACTCCTATCTTTTATCGAATTTTAGACACTCTTGACTCGGGCAAAATTCAGAGACTCAGCCTAGAAAATCTTATAAGAGGAAAGGTTGACTGTGATGTGGTCTGGTTAAACAATCCCAATCCATTTACCGGTGAAATTATTTCTAAGGAAACTCTGTTGAAAATTATTAAACGAACTCCATTGACAATGTTTATTATCGACGAAGCCTCGATGTTCTTAGTCGATAATTGGGAAAAATTTTCGCTGTTAAAAGATACCAAAGGCACGTCTAATTTTATTGTTCTTGCCTCATTTAGTAAGCTCTACGGAGTTAGTGGTTTAAGAGCTGGTTTTGCCAGTGGAAATAAGAAGTTGCTTGAAGCCATAGAAACAACAGGGCTAACTTTTCCCTTGACCGGCATTAGTATTCACATACTTTCAGAAATAATTAATAAGGATAGTTTCTTTAGTAACATTAAAAAGAAAATTGCAACTAATAAGGCAAATATTGAGGCTGTTTTAAAAGCTATCCCTGGCATAGAAGTAAAAGAATCGGGAACTAATTGCGTCTATTGCCGATTTACAAACGGGAGAAGTTTGTATGAAGCTTTATTGAAGGTGGGAATAATTGGTCTGGATCTGGACACCCAACAAGGGATGGCTAAATGCGGTTATGTCCGGTTGACGGTTCATAGCTCAGCAAGATTACATGAATATTTAACTTTGAATTTAAGACAGTTAAATACAAATTCAAATTACGCCTATGCCACGAAATAAAAACCGTTGCCAAGTTTATTTCTCTGCCCCTTCCTCGTTCCTAAGAGAACATAAAGAAACGCTGGAGAAGATCGTCGCTGCCATTAATCGAGCCGGCGGAAAATTAACCTTAAAATGGTTCGAGGATAAACATAAACTTTCACCGGAGGGTATATTTACCCAAGCAATCGAAGGTATAAAATCTGCCGATATTGTCGTGGCGGAAATTAGTTATCCCTCAACGGGCGTTGGCCAGCAAATTGCCTTGGCTTTATCTTGGAAAATTCCAGTCATTGCTTTACATAAAAAGGGCACGGAAGGGCCATCAAGGTTTACAGTCGGCTTTCAATCAGAGTTATTTTCCAGTTTTGAGTATTCTGAAGATGAACTTCCAAAACTTTTGGAAAACCAATTCTCGGCAGTGCTGAAGAGTGGTTATGTAAAGTTTAACTTTATAGCTACCAGGGAAATTAATGACTATTTGGAAGAAAAAAGTAAAGCGGCCGGAATATCTAAATCGCAGTATTTAAGGGATATTCTTCGATTTTGGATTGATAAACACGAGGACAGAAAGGAGGAAAATACATGATTTTCTTTGCCGGGCACCATAATGCCGGAAAAAGCACTGCCGCAAAATACTTAAAAGAGAGGTATGGCTTTATCCATGTAGAAACTAGTTCTATTGTTAAGGCAGTTCACCAACAGGTAGCACCGCACTTAAATCTAAACGAATGGGCTGAAAGCATCTTTCATAATTTTGATCCTTGCATTGCAGAAGAAATATGCCGTGAGAGAGCGAAGATATTGACAGATTGTAATCTAACACCGGATATTATTGTTACCGGCAACCGTCAAGTTTGTGGCATCCAATATGTTATGGAACACGTCCCACCGTTTCCAGGTACTGAGCACGTGGTAGTTTATATCGACACGCCAGAAAGATTATTGTACGAACGGCATTTGAATCGACCAGATCGACCTGGGTCTAGGTTAAATTTTAACGAGTTTAGAGAAAGCCTATTAGCTTTTGACCGGAAAATGGGGGTTGAGGAAATTAAGAAAATTGCTTCAGTAATTGTTGTTAATAACGGTACGGAGAGTCGTTTTCTCCAGGAAATGACTGGGGCGTTGAGAAGAAAGGGATATACCCTTCCGGAAGGAAGAGTTAAAGGTGAGTATGAAAACTGATTTTGAACCATTTGAAATAGGAACTGTTTTTAACCCGTTAAACGCAACAATAGCTAGTAATAAACCACGATTTTCGAGCGTGGTAATCAAGTTTCCCAGCCGATTAAACGCCATGGCAATTGATCCGTCGAAAATTACCAGTAATCGTAATTTGGTCTATACACCAGGAGAAGTAGTTTTTTCCGTCAAAATATACAAGGCAATAAAGGTTGAAATTGTTCCCGGAAAAGACAAATTGGAAATAGACACCCGTGCTAAACGTAAACCACTCATAGAACATTCCTATCAGTTAATGAAGAAAGCGATTGGTTTTGATGAGTCTCTAAGAATCTCTGTTGATAATTCAGGAGAAATTAGGCATGCTGGACTGGGATCTAGTAGCGGTTTAATTGCCGGCGTAGCAGCGGCAGTGAATGAACTTTACGGTAATCTGATTCCGGCGGCAAAGTTAGTCCGGTACTTATCCCAAAACCACGGTGAAGAAATCAACAATGATGATAAACACTTAAATCCAGTGCAGTGCATTGGTGGATCAGCAGCTTCGGGACTGTTCGAAGGAGGACTAATAGTTCTAGCCGGAGAAAGTACGGTGATTGGCACAATGAAAATAGATCCAAACTATAAGGCGATCATTGGTATACCAGACGATTACGAAGAGTATGACTCGAAGATATTAATGGATAAGGAGATTGAGAATTTTGACAAGTTCTTAGAAACAGGAAAGCGATACGGTCCAAAAATAGCCTACGATTTATTGCATTTGGGATTACCGGGAATGGTGAATAGCAATCTTATGCCGATGGGTGATCTAATTTATGATTATCGTTTTAACATGGGAAGTATTGCTAATTGTTCTTATTGTTATCCGCCTCTCGTCGCAATAGCCGAACGGCTTAAATATCTAAAAGAAAAAGACATGACTGAAGTTCTGGCTATCTCCTCAGTCGGGCCGGCATTTTTTGCCATTACTCCAAATGTTGAAGTGGTAGTTAAAGCTTTTGAAAAGGAACACCTGAAAACTTTTGCGACAGATATAGAGAATGGTAAATATGCCTTGGTTAATAAACAAATATGATAGCGCCTGAGTGTCGCCGGGCTGAAGATATTTTTTGGGGCGACCCACATAATATTGCATGGTTTCGTGAAGAGCCAGTCCCACCATACTGGGACGAATTTTTTCGGAAGGCGGATCGAACAGCGGTTAACCGGGTATTAGATCTTGGTTGTGGTGCCGGACGAGTGGCGAAAATGCTAGCAGGATATAGTTATGACTTCAGAGCATGCGATTTTAACCCCGAAATGGCAAGGGAAACAGTAATGAGGCTGGCGGGTAAACAATCGATTGCAGATCAGGTCACCCGAGTTAGTCAGGCGTCTATGATTGCTCTTCCGTATCCAGATGGATACTTTGACGCGGTCGTTTCCAATGGCGTTTATCATAACGCTTGGAGCCGGGAAGACTTAGGGAAGGCGCTTGGTGAAACAGCCAGAATTTTACGGTCTAGAGGATATTTATGTTTTAATTTGTTTACTTCTGGTTTCGTGGCCTCTGATTTGAAACCCGTCGCGAATATGGGTGATCTGTATGTTACCGCTGAGGGATTAAGGATGGTTTTAGTCAGCAAAGAGGATTTTTTGGAAATGGCCGGGCAAAATAATCTGCATGTTGAAGGTGAGATAACGGAGTATTTACGGGAAGTGACCACCGGTCGGCGTTACGTGGTTCGAGGAGTTTTAAGAACAGACTAAGTTTTGAGCTTTAGAAGCCAAATAATCGGCTACTTTTTGATAACCCTGGTTCCAAAGGTGGAGCCTTTCTTCTTCAGGGTACTCAGTGATCGCTCTTGTCTCCTCACCTAAACGAATTAGACCATTCCAACCCTTGGCGTTTTCGCCTTTAACTTCTGTGCCAAAAGTCATGGGGACTTGGAAAGTATATTCAAAGGTTTCACCTGATGGTTCGACATAAACTGTCGATACTTCAAAGTGGCCATTTCTGTCGGAATAGTGAGAAAGTATTTCCAGAAGTTTCTCAGGCGATACTCGTTTTTCAATGTAGTTGGTATACGGGCCAGGGTAATTTAGAGCATGAATAAAAAGACTATGGTCTTCTCGAACAGCTGGATAGTTAAGCTCTTTGGTTACTTGTAGTGCCGTAAATTTGGCAATTTCCAAACTGGTGTCGGCCTGAATTTCCGGATAATCTTTTTCAACCGTTCGTAGTTCAATACCCGCCGCAGTAAAAGCATTTTGGGCCGCTTTCAGTTTTCCCTGATTTCTGGTAACTAAATAGATAAACATAAGTAATTAAAAATCACCAGGCTTAATTGCTCTTATTTTGATCCTTTTGGGCGGTTTAGTATTGACTTCAACCTCTTCTCCGACAGCCTTGCCAATTATTGCTTTCCCGATAGGGCTTTCTGGTGTAATAACCATCCCCAAACCGGTGCGTTCGGCATAAGTACTGTCGTCGGCAGGAAGAACTAGAGCGCTTAGTTCGTCCTTGGGTTGAAGGCACAGTAAATCCACGCGGTTCCCAATTCCAATGCTATCCGTCTCGGTTCTGGGTTCGACGGGAACTACAAAACGAAGGTCGCCAATACGCTCAAGTTCTGCCCGGCGCTGATTCTTAAGTTGCTCTGTTGCCTGGTCATCGTGAACGGCAGCTCTTTGATGGCCGGAATCAGCATCGCTTCCGGCGCTTCGAAGACTATCTTCAAGTTCTCTCTTTCTGGTTTTAAGCCACTCTAGCGTAGCTCTTGTCATTTTCCTTTCATCCATAACGCCACCATTCTAACTTATCGGTACAAATTTGCCAATATGACTTAAATTTACTAAGAACGAAGCTAACGAAGTTGCGAAAATAACTACCATAGGACTTTTGCTCCCCGGCCAAGACTCGGACATCTTTTTTACTTTTATGACGGCGACCTTAATTTGTCGTTTTGTAGATATCCACGGCTAAAGCCGTGGCACTTCACACAGATTACAAGCTTGCTGAATCTAAAAGATTCAGCTGCGCTTGACCTGAATCCTGTT
>MHWB01000005.1 GCA_001823925.1 Candidatus Zambryskibacteria bacterium RIFCSPLOWO2_01_FULL_39_39 | reverse complement strand
CGCAGTCGAGAATCTTCCGCAATGGGCGAAAGCCTGACGGAGCGACGCCGCGTGGTTGATGAAGTCCTTCGGGACGTAAAAACCTTTTATGACTAAGAAAGTTTATTGATCTAGTCATGAATAAGGGGCTCCAAACTCTGTGCCAGCAGGAGCGGTAATACAGAGGCCCCAAGCGTTGTCCGGAATCACTGGGCGTAAAGGGTGTGTAGGTGGTTTTATTAGTCTCTCGTTAAAGCTCCCGACCCAATCGGGAAAATGCGAGGGAAACGGTAAGACTAAGAGGGTGTGAGAGGTAAATGGAACTCATGGAGTAGGGGTGAAATCCGTTGATATCATGGGGAACACCAAAAGCGAAGGCAATTTACTGGCGCATTCCTGACACTGAAACACGAAAGCGTAGGTAGCGAATGGGATTAGATGAACGTCACGTAAAACCACTAGGTGGCCACGTGACAGCGTCTCTTTCCGCAGTAATGCGGAATTGAAAACCCCGAAAAAACGCATAGCGTTCAACGGGATGAATTTGGCTGTATGCTGGAATATCCGGCGTATGCGACACTACTACAAAAGGAGAATTAAGATGCCAATGTATGAGTTGATTTGTGATCATCCTCAATCTAGAGGAAGATCAGAACAAACCCATCAATTCAAAGCTAAGAATGACAATAGAGCACTAACACATGTAAAAAAACATGTGACTGACTCAAAAACTCATCCTTATAGTGATACAGATCTAAGTTTTAGATACTGTCGACCAAAAAAATTATTTGAGGTCGTTCGGCGAGAAATAAAAATGTAGTAAAAATGTGTCCGCTGCGGACAACCAGCAGGGAAGAATTTTAGGAGGTTAAAGTGAAGCGATACAAAATTCAAATGCTTTGTACAAATAATGGAGGACGATTCTTTGCAGAACATCCGGTCTTTGCAGAGGGAGATGACGACTTTAAAAATCGAGCATTTCCCGAATGGAAAGAAGACATGGACAGAACATGTGTGATGTTTTCAGACGTCAGACTGCTTTACACGGTCACTCGAGTCATTAGGGTAGACCAAGAAGAACAAACCACAGATATAGTGGTGCCTCAGTAGTAAATTCCCCTCAGAGACTATACGCCGAACCCCCGTGAGAAATTGTCTTACGGGGTGAAGATATAGTCCGGACTGCATAGCGATATGCAGAACACAACAGAAATGATTGTGTCTCGTCGCGTCTGACGCGACGAAGTAACATTGTCGACCCCAGTAGTCTACGCCCTAAACGATGATCGCTGGCTTTTCGGAGTATCGACCCTCTGAGAGGCGAAGCTAACGCGTTAAGCGATCCGCCTGGGTAGTACGATCGCAAGATTAAAACTCAAAGGAATAGACGGGGACTTGCACAAGCGGTGGATTATGCGGTTCAATTCGATGACAAACGAAAAACCTTACCAAGGCTAGAAATCTAGATGAATGCTGGAGAAACTCAGCAGTCTCACAAGGACATCTAGACAGGTGATGCATGGCCGTCGTCAGTTCGTGATTTGAATTGTTCCCTTAAGTGGGGTAACGAACGCAACCCTCGTTGTCTGTTACAAGTGTCAGACGAGACCACCCAGCACTAAGGTCAGAAATTGAATCAAAAATTGTTTATAAAAATGCCTTGCGAGCGCGACTGGCGTGAGCACGAGGAAAAATTCAGCAGAATTTTATCCGTGCATTTTTAGAAATAATTTTTGAATGAGATTTCCTACTTGAGTGCTGGGAGGAAGCGAGGATGACGCCAGGTCAGCATGTCCCTCTGATGCCTTGGGCTACACGCATAATACAATGGTCACTACAACGGGTCGCAACAGCGTAAGCTTGAGCTAATCCTAAAAAGTGGCCCCAGTTCGGATTGAGGGCTGAAACTCGACCTCATGAAGTTGGAATCGCTAGTAATCGCGGGTCAGCTATACCGCGGTGAATACGTTCTCAAGTCTTGTACTCACCGCCCGTCAAGTCAAGGAAGTTGGGAGTACCCAAAGGCTCATGTAAGTGGGACTAAGGTAAACTCAATGACAAGGACTAAGTCGTAACAAGGCACGGCTAGCGGAAGCTGGTCGTGGAATATTTCAAGGTGTAGATCTCTTCGTGCTTCGGTACGAAGGGTGAACGAGTCGTTATTGTGCACCGCAATTGCGTGCATAATGGTTTAACAGATACCTTAAACTGTTTGACAGTTTGGAAAGACAAATAATCGACAGGCCCGCCGTCGTTAAAACTAAGGCGAGTAAGAACGGAACAAAACAAAGAATAGTTAAGCAAAAAACCCCTAACCTAAGGGGTTTTTTGCTGTCCACAATTTAGCTTGCATTTATTTAGTGATTGTGATATAATAGAGAGCAGAGGTGAAAAAGTGATTCCACTCAAATTTCTGAGATTGGTAGCATTTTGGCTAGGCTTGATTGCCCTAGCCGCAGCAGTCTATACCAAAGAAAGTGAGGTTGAGATTTTCTACCAGTCTGCCCAAACTGGTTGCGTCCTCCTCAGTATTTGGGGCATCATGTCTCTCATTATTTGGGCGGTCGGCAAAGTGTCTGCCCAAAAAGAAGGACGAATTCGGGTAAAACGAGTCATGGAACCATATTCTTGACCTTGGCCGCAGAGGGTGTGCAACGGGTGCGGCCGGCCCCGTGAGTAGAGGGTCTGTCAACGCACCAGTTGGCAGATCTCCTCACGGGGTTTTATTTTTTACATTTTTCTGGTATATTTTAAAGGTAAATTTCGCAGCCCCTCGTGCATTAGCACTCGGGACGCTAAAATTTTATAGTTGCTCACTTTGTTCGCTCATTAAAATTTTGCGCGCGTAGCTCAGCTGGTAGAGCACTCGACTGATACTCGTGGGGTCCCAGGTTCGATCCCTGGCGCGCGCACAGCACGTTACTTAAAAATCTCAAAAACATAACAAAAAATCACCCCAAGCTTTTGCGGGGTGATTTTTTGTTGACTTACTCAATCAAATATAGTTTTGCGACTATTGATTGGTAGTAAAACTACTAGGCCATGTCATACTCATATTTCCTACATTATCAACTGCTCGTGTCAAGAAATGATAGGTAGTATTTGGCTGGAGATTTACAATGGTGATCGAGTGGCTTATAAGACCACCATTATCTGTAGAATAGGCGCCACTTACATATGGTTGCTGTCGAGGACCAGTTGCTTCGTTGAAGACGAGAGGCAAAGTGTTGTAATACACTTGACCTTGAGTAGGTTCGTTGGTTGTCCAAGTTATGGTGGCATTAGTACTATTGCGTTGAACGGAAGGACTGCTCAAAGTTGGTACCGTGTCCCAATAAGTTTGGCCACCACCGGAGCCCAGAAGAGAATTTATTCTTGCCATTGTGGTTGGTCCTACTCGGCCGTAGCCAGTAGTTTCAGGCGTCCCAGCAGAGACTATGCCTTGGGCAGTCTGAAATCTTTGCACAGCCGCTTGTGTAAGTGGGCCAAAGTATCCAGTAATTAGACCAGAAGGATAGATACTGGCGCTCTTTGCTAAATATGTTTGAAGCTCGGTAACATTAGAACCCGTTGAACCAAAATCCAACTGGCTGGTTATCGCAGCATAAACACTAGAAAACCCGAAAAGGAACGCGATCGAAAATATTGCAGTTATCATCCCTATGTGGAGAAAATTTTTATGCAATACATTTTTTAAATTAATTATTTTATTCATTTTATTTTGTTTAGATTAATATAAGAGACTAAATTGAAGGCTAGTGGAATTAGCCACATGATCGACCCTAATACACATTTCCACTTTAAATGTCTTCCTCTAATAATGCCGTTTCAAGTGTAGATGCATTACACAATTAAATAATAATTTGAGTTAATGGTTTGTTTTTGAGTCCGTTTATTTCTTCTTTTAATTCTTCAATGTGAATTTCTAATTTTTCTGTTCGTTCCGCATTTTTAGATGCAAGCTCCTTTACTTGAATAGCCAGTGTCTCGGCGACAACCATCATCACAGTGACATCTTCTATAGCAAGAAATATAATAGGTGGCAATAATGGCGGATTACCATTATCTACAGTATGGATCTGGCGAGCATTTAAAATCATCACTTTTCGTCCAATAAAAGGGAACTCGTGAGTAATTTCAAAATCCTTGAAAAAGGTATTCTTAGGCAAAATATCTTCAAGTAATTTTCGCAATGAGGGGATATTCCATTGGCCATTTCCAAGTTCATAAATAAATTTACCTTCGGTGTCTCTCATTTCTACCTGGAACATCCTATAAAATGACTCATTGGCAGCCATAACATGTAGATCTTTATCAAGGATTAAAATCGGCTCGCGTACAATATCTGCCACCGTTTTAATATATTTCCAACATTCTTTACTTAAATACTCAACGAGCTCAACCCTAGTCAAATCAGGAGTCCCTCCCACATTCTTTTTATTTGTTTTCATATACAGATAAGGCCGTTTCCAAGACTAAATCATTACAAATGTAAATTAAACAATTATGTGCTACAATTACTGTAATATCGGTGTAATCAAAATCGCCATACTAGCGAAATTATACACGTAGGAATATAGACATATCTCCACAAACGTACTATCGCCGTAATATTTATGTAATAAGACATGGTTCCGCTCGGCTTAATTTATATGACTTCAAAACAAGAAACACAACTACAAGGAGTGCTCTCTGTGGCCCACCAAGATTTTGAGAGGGGGCTTAATTCACACGCATTTTTTAAAGTACACAACCATGCTACTGGTGAGAACTTGGTGCAAGATACTTTTATGAAAACTTGGATATACCTCGTAAAAGGAGGCAAAATTGAAATGATGAAAGCTTTCCTTTATCATATTTTGAATAATCTTATTATAGATGAATATAGAAAACACAAAACAACTTCTTTAGATGTTCTTCTTGAAAAAGGTTTCGAACCGAGCATAGATGATTCTAAAGGTCTTTTCAATATTTTAGATGGACGAGCCGCAATTCTCTTGATAGGAAAACTACCTTTAAAATTTCAAAAGATAATGCGTATGAAATATGTGCAAGACCTCTCACTCCAAGAGATGTCGCTTATCACGGGAGAGTCAAGAAATAGTATGGCCGTGCAAGTACACCGCGGACTTGCCAAACTTAAACTTTTGTATAATCACTCGTAATCTCTTCTTCTATTCTCAAAAGCTCATTGTATTTAGCAGTCCTTTCACCACGACTCACAGAGCCAGTTTTTACATATCCACTTCCTGTACCCACTGCCAAATGAGCAATGGAAGTATCTTCGGTCTCTCCAGAGCGATGAGATACGATGGTCTTCCAACCAACCTCTTTAGCTCTACTTATGACACCCAGAGTTTCGCTCAGAGTGCCTATTTGATTTAGTTTAATCAAAATACTATTTGCTGATTTTTGTTTTATTCCTTCTTCCAATCTTTTTATATTAGTAACAAACAAATCGTCTCCAACCACCATAAGTTTGTCGCCCCAATTTTTAACAAAAGAAGCACTCGCTTGGAAATCATCTTCAGCAAAAGGATCTTCTATGGAAATAATCGGGTAATTCTTTATCAAATTTTCATAGTAATTAGAAAGCTCATCACTGTTCATTTCCCCGTCTTCTGATTTTAAGAGATATTTATTTCCGTCAGCTGACGGATTGTAAAATTCAGAGGCAGCACAGTCTAAAGCGACACCAAAATCAAAGCCCGCTTTAAATCCTGCCTTTTCTATGGCCTGCATCATAAAATCCAAAGCTTTATTATGGGAGCCTAGTTTGGGCGCAAAACCTCCTTCATCTCCAACCGCTATACTTAAATTATTTTCTTTTAAAATACTTTTCAGATGCCAAAAAACTTTGGTGCAGTTTTCTAGAGACTCAGTGAAACTCTTGGCAAGGAGTGGCACAATCATAAATTCTTGAATATCTAGCCCACTATCAGCGTGCATTCCGCCGTTTATAATATTTACCATTGGGATGGGCAGAGTAAGTGAGGTATTACCCACCAGTGAAGCTATGTATTTATAAAAAGGGATATTTAATTTAGAACTTTCGGCTTTAGCAAAAGACATTGAGACCCCCAAAATAAGATTGGCGCCCAAATTTGATTTATTAGTTGTAGCATCTGTCTCTATCAAAAAATGATCAATTGAATTTTGGTTAAAATCTTTATTTAAAATATTAGGAGCAATTTCTTGTTCCAACCTCTCGGCTAATTTTTTTACCCCTTTGCCCTCAAAGTGGGCTCTGTCTCCGTCTCTTTTTTCCAACGCTTCATATTTGCCTTTAGACGCGCCACTAGGCACACTAAACCTGCCAAAAAAATTATTATCTACGGTAGTGTCAACTTCCAAGGTGGGATCGCCACGTGAATCCAATATTTCCCTTGCTTTGATTTTGGTAATGCTAGACATTTTACTTTAAGGCACCCTGTTTTTAACTTCACCTGAAGCAAATGCGTTTATATTTTCTATGGTGGTATCTAAAATGCGATGGATAGCTTCGGTAGTATTGAAAGCAATATGAGGAGTAACAATGACCTTGGGGTGATTTATAAGATAATGGTTTGCCAAGACATTTTTTAACTCCTCTAATTTTGGATGTGAATCATTTAAGAGATTCATCTCATCATTCATATCACCCTCTTCCTCCAAAACATCGAGTCCAGCGGCAGAGATGATGTCTTCTTCCAAAGCTTTGACCAAAGCAGAAGTTTGGACAAGCCCGCCCCTAGCGGTGTTTATAAGCACTGCTCCACGTTTGATATGCTTAATACTTTCTTCATTTATCATATGACGGGTGCTATCCGAGAGCATTGCGTGCAAAGTAATAACATCTGACAAACTTAAAAGCTCTTCAAATCCAACATAACGAAAACCTAATTTTTCTTCCAAATTTTGTTTTGGAAATGGATCATAAGCTACTACATTCATATTGAAACCTTTGGCCATCTTTATAGCATTTGTGCCAATCCGACCGGTACCTATAACCCCAATCGTTTTACCTTTTAAATCAAATCCGCAAAGAGAGCTCTGGGTAAAAGATCCAGTCTCTGTAACTTGCTCATGAGCTTCTGGAATTTTCCTTGAAATTGCAAGGAGGAGCGCAAAAGCAAATTCGGCCACTGTATTTTCACCATAAGAGGGGACATAGGCCACCTCAATACCTTTACTTCTCGCTGCGCCGACATCTACATAATCAAAACCAGTAGAACGAGCGACAATAAGCTTGAGATTTGGAAGTTTGGCTATCTCTTCTACGCCACACTTATGCGACACAAAAATGGAAAGAATCTCTATGGAGTTTAAAATATCAACTGGAGTTTCTTCAAAACTTTTAGAGAAATACGTGTTGTGTCCAGTCAAATGACCGTTTACATATTCTTTCTCCCATTCCTCTTTGTGTAGATATAAAATGTTCATGACATTATTATAACGCAGTTTTATATTTTCTCACAACAATAATTTCTAACCTCCTCCCAGCCTCCTCCTTACCTTAAGGAGGAGGTGACCGCCATTTATTATTCATCTGTTTAATAAAATTGTTGCGCGATTTCCCCCTTAATGTAAGGGGGACTAAGGGGGTTAGATTAAAAGTGTCAAAGGCGCCCTTTGACACTTTGGTGTGTGTTGTAATTTGTAGCGATTAATCGCTACATTTTGAAATTTTAAAACCCTTGCAATTTTTTTGAAATAGTGTTTAATGTGGGAGGAAGGAGAACCCTATGAATTTGAAGTCTCAGTGGCTCAAACTTAGAAAGATTTGGCCTCTTAGCATTGAGCAAGGAGTAAAAATCTTTCAGAAGATCGAGAATGGTACAACGAACTCAGTAGAAATCCAAATGCTTCGAGATCGCTTTGTTCATGACAGGATCTTCTTCATTGATCTTTCCTATAAGGTTGGCTTGCGTCCTCCGCAAGTCGGAAAAATTGTTTGGGGCTAAACTCCAGACGAGATTTATTCCAAATGCTCGGCTCTCTACTTTGGTCAAACGGTCATTCAAGCCCCGCACCAATCATGTGGTGGCTTTTTTTATATAATTTTAATTACCCAACTTCCCCTCCTCTTCGGCAATTGCCAAAATCATAGGGATAACGGAGTCGGGGTTTAAGGAGATAGCATCAATTTTGTTTTGGACGAGAAAGCGGGTGAAGTCGGGGTAATCGCTTGGCGCTTGGCCACAAAAGCCAATGTATTTGCCTCGCTCGCGACATTTTTGGATTGCCATAGCTACTAGATTTTTGACCGCCGGATCATTTTCGTTTGAAATAGAGGCGACAATGCCAGAGTCCCTATCTAGTCCCAAAGTAAGTTGGGCTAAATCATTGGAGCCAATAGAAAAGCCGTCAAAAATATCTAAAAATTCATCAGCCCGCAAGACATTGGAAGGTATTTCGCACATCACATAAACCTTAAATCCATCATCACCTTTACCCACACCTTCTTCCTTCATAATATCCAAAACTTTTTTGCCTTCTTCTGGAGTTCTGCAAAATGGAATCAGAGCCACAATATTTTTTAATCCAAACTGCTCACGCACTTTTTTGAAAGCTCTACACTCAAGTTTGAAAGCCTCTTTAAATTTGGGATCATAATAACGAGATGCGCCACGCCAACCGAGCATTGGATTTTCTTCTTTTGGCTCATAATCTTCACCACCCAACAAGGTTGCGTATTCATTGGTTTTAAAATCTGAGAACCTTACCACAACATCATTTGGCCAAAAGGCGGCGCCGATTTGGCCGATACCTTCTGCCAACTTATCAACATAAAAAGCGACTTTGTCCTCATAACCTAAGGTAACTTTTTCAATTTTGTTTTTTAATTTTGAGTCTAATTTATCAAAGTTTAACAAAGCATTTGGGTGGACTCTGATAGAAGAGGCAATTATAAATTCTTCGCGAGCAAGTCCTACTCCTTTGTTTGGAATAAATGAATACATAAAGGCTGATTCGGGTGAGCCGATGTTCATACAAACTTTAGTTTTGGTCTCTGGTAGTGTCGTGATATCGTGCACCTTTTCTTGCCATTCAAGCTTTCCTTCAAAAACTTTGCCTGTAGTACCACTAGAAGTGTCTACTGTTATCATATCTCCGGTTTTTAATTTGGAAAGTGCGTTACCAGTACCGATAACGGCTGGAATACCAAGCTCACGAGAGACTATCGCGGCGTGACTTGTTCTACCACCTTTTTCGGTAATAATAGCAGAAGCGATTTTCATAATTGGCTCCCAATCTGGATCGGTTATTTCAGTTACCAAAATCTCGCCCTTTTCAAATTCATTTAATTTTTTAACATCAGTGATGACGCGCACCTTGCCCGAAGCTATCTTGGTGCCAACGGCAATACCATCGACTATTGGATCATTTTTAGTGGAAATGGAATATTCGGTTATGGTCAAATGCTTTTTTTCGGACTGAACTGTCTCTGGTCTAGCTTGGACAATAAATAATTCATTTGTTATTCCATCCTTTGCCCATTCCATATCCATTGGGGTTTCCTTACCAGCTTTTTCGGTATAGTGTCTCTCAATCTCTAGTGCCCAACGAGACAAAGTCAAGATTTCTTCTTCATTTAAAACAAAAATATTTCTATATTTTTCGGCTACTTCCACTTCTTTAACTGGACTTTCTTTAGAAGCAGAGTAAATCATTTTGTTTTCTTTAGAACCAATTGTTTTTTTGATGATTGCCGGAAAACCTATATTTAAAGTCGGTTTAAAAACCAAATATGCGTCTGGAGTTACCTTACCCTGTACTACCATTTCACCCAAACCCCAAGAAGCATCTATCTCTACCACATCTTTGAAGCCACTCTCTGTATCTATGGTAAACATTACCCCAGAAGATCCTTTATCGGAGCGCACCATTTTTTGTACTCCCACCGATAAGGCTACATCAAAATGATTGAATCCTTTGTCCACTCTATAAGAAATCGCTCTATCATTCCACAAAGAGGCCATGGCTTCTTTGGTGGCTTGCAAGACGTTTTTTTCACCCACCACATTTAAATAAGTTTCGTGCTCTCCAGCAAAAGAAGCGCCGGGCAAATCTTCGGCTGTCGCACTAGAGCGCACCGCCGTATCAGCTTCCTCCATACCATAGGCCATAGATAGATTTTTATAAGCTTCTCCTATTTCTTTTTTTAAATCATCTGGCAGTTCTGCTTTAACAATCTTCTCTCTTATAAGTTTGCCGACTTTTTGGAGACTTTTGACGTCTCCAGTATCCAGATTTTTAAGTTTCTCTTCAATAAAAGGAGTGAGTTCTGCTTTTTCAATAAAATATTTGTAGGCATGAGCGGTTACTGCAAAACCGTTTGGCACTCTGATACCATTGGGCACCAAAGTGGCATACATCTCTCCCAAAGAAGCATTTTTGCCACCAACTAATGTGACATCTTGGATTCCAACTTGATCAAACCAAAGAATAAATTTTTTATCTTTTTCTTCCATTTTTTATTATTTTTAATTTAAATAGTTTTTATTATTCATACAACATTATATACAAGTCGGAGACATTGCTCCCGAGTCTACCTGTGCATAAAGCGCCATCTTCAACCTGTTTAAAAAAATTGTAACTATCACTTTTGGCCAAAAACTTTTCTGGAGATAAATTTAAATTTTTTGCTTTTTCAAAAAGTTCACTATCGACTAGCGCCCCAGCATGGGGGGTGTTGTCCCACCCATCCGAAGCGGCGCAAATCAAAACAGAATTTGGTTTGATAAGTGGCAAGGCCGAAAGTGCCATCTCTTGATTTCTCCCGCCCATTCCACCTTCACCCATTATTTTAACCGTAGTTTCTCCTCCAAAAAGTAAGCACGTCTTTGCTCTTATCTCTTTTGTGGCCAATTCTTTTCCCACTTCACTTGCGTCCCCCGAGAGTTTCTCTGTCTCAATTGATGTATTGAAACCCAATTCTTCTGCTTTTGATTTCATTGCAATCAGCGCATTTTGATTACTACAAACCAATACGTTTTTTACATTATCAAAATATTTTTGGTCTTTGGGGGTTTCTGTAATTTCGTAATTTTGAATTTCATATTTCTTTAAAATTTTTCCTGCATCTTCTTTACTAGTGGTATCTATTATCGTCGGACCAGAAGCTATCATAGAAATATCATTTCCTAAAACATCCGAAAAAATAAGTGAGACCACTTGAGAAGGGAAACAAAGTTTTGCCAAGTTCCCTCCCTGGACCAAAGAAAGATGCTTTCTAACAGTGTTAAGCTCAAAAATATCAGCCCCTCTTTGGGTTAGCGTCTTGGTAATTTCAATTAAATTTTCAACACTAATATTGTGTGGCTGGCACAAAAGGGAAGAACCTCCACCAGAAATCAAAACCAAAACCAAATCTCTCTCGGTTACTCCTTTTATCATTTCTAAAATCTCTCTGGTAGCAAAAACATTGGCCTCTGACGGATAGGGGTGAGTACCTTGATAGCATCTTATTTTCTTCAAAGAACCGATTTTGACGTCTATGACCACGCCGTCTGTTAGCTGGTCTCCCAAAATATCTTCAATTACCTCTGCTCCTTCAAAAGCACATTTACCAATACCGACAAAAAAGATGCGTTCATAAAACGAGCATTGAAAGCCGGTATTTTCTATACACAACGCGCCGCCTTCTTCCAAAGTTATCTGACTTCGCAAGATTTTTTCTGTATTAATAGCCGAATAACCCGCCTCTAAGATTTGAAGCGCATCTCGACGAAGCTTGGAGTTTGATTCCAAGAGCTCATCTTTATTTAAAATAATAGACACCTTACTTTCATTTTAACATCTCGGACGCCCTTAAACATGATAATATGGTGGAAAACTTTATTGTGGTATAATTTGAATATTATTAAATAAAATAAATTTATGGGATTTTTTAATGGAAAAAGTGAAGGGTCAAAAAACACTGACGGCGCAGGACATATTGCTAACCCAATAAGCACGGGTGAATTTGCTGGTGAAGATCAGGAAGGTGTAGATATGGGAATGCAATTGAAACGTTTAAACGAGCAACTAAAAAAAGCTAGAGAAGACACAGATAATGGAAAAAATCCTGAAATACCCATAGCAGAACTAGAAGAAATGATAGAAAACCTACGAGCACAAATGCCGTTTGGCGGAAATAAATAGTTTGACTAATTTGGGCTATTTTGATAAGGTTTAGAGGTTATGTTAATGGTTAGACTTCAAAGAGTGGGTAGAAAACACGAGCCGGTATTCCGGCTTGTTTTGACTGATTCCAAAAATGGCCCTAAGAGCGGTAAGTTTTTGGAAATACTTGGGTCCTATGACGCTCGAAGGGGAGAGAAGGCAGAGTTTAAGACAGAAAGAGTAAAACACTGGATAGCAAACGGAGCAAAGTTGTCGGACACTGTCCATAATATTTTTGTTGAAAGAAAAATAATAGCAGGAAAAAAGATAAATGTTTTACCTAAAAAATCCCCAATAGTTTCAGCTCCGACGTCCGAAGGAGTCAGAGTCCCGACCGAAAGCGTCGGGAAAAAACCAGCCGAAGAAGTTAGGGGGAAAGAAGAAATTGCCGAAACTTCAGCCGAAGAAACTGCCGTCGAACCAGAGGCAGAAAAAGTTGCTCTAGAGACTCCGGTATAATATAATTGAGCAGTAGGGAAGAAATTATTAACTTATTAAACTGAAATGGAAAACGACGCACAATTTTTGGATTTTGTAGTGAAAGGATTAGCAGACCACCCAGAGTCTGTAAAGATCACTCGTACAGTAGATGAGATGGGAGTACTCTTGAGCCTTGATGTCCACCCAGAAGATATGGGCAAAATTATAGGACGCAGTGGCAATACCGCCAAAGCAATTAGAATATTGCTTCGAGTAGTTGGTATGAAAAACAATGCCAGAGTCAATCTTAAAATCAATGAACCAGAAGGAGGTAGAAAAAGTGAACCTACCCAGTCAGACCAAATGAAATCAATGGATGATGTGATGCAAGATCTCAAGCTCGAATAATCAAAAAACAAATCTTAAAAAACAAAACTGCGCCAACTAGACGCAGTTTTGTTTTTATGTTATTATTTAATTTATGACTTTTCATATCATTACATTATTTCCGGAAAGCTTGGACTCATACATAAACTCGTCGATTATAGGAAGAGCTATTCTCGATAAAAAAATAAGAGTTAAATTTTATAACCCAAGAGATTTTACAAAAGCTCCTCCTTCGCATAAAGCTACGGCGGGACAAAGTAAATACAGAAGGGTAGACCAGAGACCTTTTGGTGGGGGGCCGGGGATGGTCTTAGAAGCAGAGTCGGTGGTAAAGGCGGTAGAGAAGGCACTACCTCACCCTAAATCCCTCTCCTTGCAAAGGAGAGGGACTCTCAAAAATATTCTTATTATCTGGCTCTCTCCAAGTGGTAAACAGTTTGATAATATTTATGCAGAAAAAGTTGCAAAAAAAATTAAAGATGTAGTGATAATTTGTGGCAGATATGAGGGAATAGATGAAAGAGTAAAAAAGATAACAAAAGATTTATATAAAATAAAAGTTGAAGACTTATCAATCGGGCCATACGTCGTTACGGGTGGCGAGCTACCCGCAATGGTAATAATAGATACGATTGCCCGTAGGATTCCGGGAGTTTTGGGTAAAATAGAGTCGGTAGAAGAAAATAGAGTCTCATCTAGAGAGGTCTACACACGCCCGGAAATTCTTACTTACAAAAGCAAAAAATACAGAGTCCCAAAGGTTCTCATAAGTGGCCACCACGCTAAAATTATCGAATGGCGTAGCCGAAAAAAGAAGTAATCTTCATCGTGAAAGTGATACCTTGTTCGTACGAAAGGTTCCATAAGAAAAATCACATAAAAAAAATCCTCTCGGTGTGGTACCGAAAGGATCGACGGACTGGAGGAGTTGAAGTAATCAGCCCCGCCTGACTCAACTTATGCCCCTAAGACGACAGGGTATCTATCGCCGTCAATGCTGCACGTGAAGCTTTCTACCTCGTGCCAGAGGTTTATGCTCCCACACTAACGACGAATCGATTTGGCATTGCCGAGTCCGAGCCAATGGTACTCCAGTAGTAGGATGCCACCTTTTCCTCCAACTCTCCGGGGTTCTCCAGTCCACGACTAGACTATCATAAACCTCATTTGACTTCAAGTATTTTTTAATTTATAAAAAAGCCCACCCTGAGCTTGTGGGGGGTGAGCAAGAATATACTTAAATAAAATATACTTAAATAACAAGGGAGACACTCTTTGAGAGAGATGGGAGGAGGTCAGCCCACACACCAAAATTTTCTGAAATAGAACGAAGAGCGGGACGTAGAGAATCATCTGGATAAACTTCAGCCGTATGCCTATAAAGATAGGATGTGCGTACAGCAAAATCACAACGACTAAGCATATTAGGTAAACGATTGTAGAGAGCAAGACCAATAACTACACTGTCCGCAATATCTCTAGCCAAGATGGGCTCGAGTCTGTCAAAGTTGTTGGTCATAAACGAAATCGGCTCTACGTGCAGATACGATGGCTTACAAAAGTCTATCCTTGTAGCATTAAATCCAGCAGTCAAGACACCAGAAAGATAGGACACGTCTTCTTCTATTTGGAAAAGGCTATGCTCACCATTCTTTTTTGCACATTTTGCGAGATCGTACAAAATCACAGAGAAAAATGCTTTCAATAAATTCGGGTTATCAAAGTTCCAAAGTAATCCCATGGGTTACCTCCAATTTGGATATTAGAATAATTCAAAATTTTTAGCAAATGCTTCATTAAAAACACAAAAACCGCCCCGATGGATACCGAGACGGTCTTTGCGACCCAACTAATTCTTCCCCACACGTGCAGAGAAGAATTAAGTTAAGCCAAAAGAGAAATGCGTTATGGTTCGACTACGCTCACCACAAGTGATTTGCAAGCTCACCAAGATGGACTTCTCTTTTGGTTTATAAAAAACTACTCCTAAATAATTTTATCATAAAAATTTGTAAAAACCCCTGTGGATGCATTTTTAAAAATAGGGTAGTAGAATTAAAGTAATAATTTTATTATTTTAACTAAAAAATATGGAAGGAAATATATTGCCTCAAACTCCCGAAGTTAAAAATGGAGTACTAGAGAAAACTCAAAAAGCAGAGCAATCTGTTAAAGCGACTTTTGATACAGAACTAGCTAAAGTATTAGAGCGACTTGCAGAAAACCCTTATTTTGAAAATTTTGGAAATAGAATTTAATACATGAGCAAAAATCCAATTAAAGACGCAATAGATTTTTTGATTGCCCAAGCGCAAACTGAGACCGATATTGCCAAAGAGATTGTAGAAAGTATCAGAGGCAAGGGTATTGATGATGATAAAAAGTATTACGAAGAAAAGTTATCACTCAAGATGCTTGAGTTTTTTAAAGAAGAAGAAAAAGTAATCTCTTTATACGCTGAAGCCAAGAAAAATTATCCTCTGCTTGCGGAACTCATGGAAAACAAAAGGCCATATCTTAAAGATATGCTCTCTGAAGCAAAGAGATTATATGAAAAAAACATTTTAGGAGAATAACCCCATCCCCAGCCCTTCCCCAAAGTGGAAGGGTGTCCGAAAACCCCTTTCCTTTGGAGAGGGGTAGGGGGTAAGGAAAAATATTAATTATGGAAATTAATAAAGACATCTTAGAAAAACATCTTGATAATATCCGTGCCCTGCAGTCAAAGAGTGGCCTGTTTCTAGCTTCACGATCCGATGTTTCCACTGGATACAATAAGGCATGGCTAAGAGACAATTTTTATACCTGTTTGGCATTTGAAGAAGTGGGTGATTTGGACACCGTCAAAAAAGTTTGGAAGGCGCTCCTCACTATTTTTGTAAAACATAAAGATAAAATAAGTTGGGCGGTTAAAAACAAACCTTATCAGACCTTCCAATATATTCACGCTCGCTATAATCCAGAAACATTTGAGGAATTTTGGGAGGAGTGGGGCAACAAACAAAATGACGCTATCGGGGCGATACTTTTTAAAATAGGGGATTTAGAACAGAAGGATATAAAGATCGTTGAGAGTGAAGAAGAAAAAGAAGTGCTACAAATTTTAGTGGATTACTTAAAGTCAATAGAGTACTGGCACGACCCAGACAATGGCGTCTGGGAAGAATATGAGGAAGTGCACGCCTCTTCAGTTGGGGCCTGCGTGGCTGGATTGCGATCTATATCTAAAACCGGCTTAGTTAAAATCCCTCCTGAAATTATAGAAAAAGGTGAAGAATCTTTAAGTAAACTTCTACCCAGAGAATCAAGAAGTAAATTTACGGACTTGGCTCTACTTTCTCTTATCTATCCATTCAATATTATTCCGGAAAATACTGGGAGAGATATTGTAAGGCATTTAGAATATCATTTAGAGAGAGACAGGGGTGTTATAAGATACAAAAACGACAGATACTATAATAAAAACGAAGATAATGTGAGCGAAGAGGCCGAATGGTGTTTTGGCTTCCCTTGGCTTTCTATTATTTATAATCAATTTGCAATAACTCACTCACATTCTTCTGGAATAACCCCCCTAGCCCCCCTTACATTAAGGGGGGAATCGGAAGGAAATAATGATATAAAAATGGCCAAAGAATATTTAGAAAAAAGTATGGCAACAATTTATAAAGGCGAGATCCCCGAACTCTATTACTCCGACTCTGATAGGCCTAATGAAAACGTGCCTTTGGGTTGGGCAGAATCTTTATTTATTGTTGCCCTGTTAAAGTCTGGCAAATAACCCAGCGACAACCCTTCTTACAGAAGCTGTCCACTCATTGGACTTTTTATTGCGCTTTGCTCATAAAAATTCTCAATGAGTCTTGCGGATGCTCCAAGTATTCGCTTCTCACCCCTCGGCTGGGCCGAGTCTCTCTTCATCGTCGCTCTACTTAGAGCGGGAAAGTAGTATTGCAATTTTTTAAGATCTAGGTAGTATTTTGAGTGGAAGGAGACATTGTGACTAATCTTTTGTTAAAATTTAATGGCAAACGGTATCTCATGTCTATATCAGATGAACTGGCAACACTGCTTCAAAACACGGCCAACAAAAGGAGGATGAGTTTGACAACCCTTGGCCGCAAGATCTTCGAAAAGGAAGGAGCATTGGATGAAGAAGCAATCAAGAAGTATCTCCAAACTTCCCAGTAGTTCTTGTTATCGACCATTACATTACATGGGCTTGAGCCAACACACGCGGGATAGCTCGAGCTTTTTTTGTTAAGCTATCCACAGGTCTTATTGACTTACTTGACAGATTTTGAGCGTGCGTCTATACTAGAGTTTACTATTGATTGATTGAGTTGTGGCTTGTCAATGGTGGGCTGTTTACATCCGAAAACAGCTATATTTTACAAGCGAATTCTCTGGTTTGACTTATAAAAAAATAAATAGTTAAAAAACGGAGATAATGAAGATCCCCAAGCACTTGGGGTGTGTTTGTTTGTGTGTTTAAATTTTAAATAATTTTTATTAAAACATAAATTAATTATGGAAACTGTATTACCTAAAAAATATTTTAGTAAATTTAAAAAGCCACTTATCCAAATACCTGATTTGGCCAAAGATCAGGTGCATTCTTTTGAGTGGCTCATTGAGAAAGGTATAAAAGAAGTTTTTGATGAATTCACTGTGATCAATGATACTTCTGGTAAAAAATTCAAATTTGAGTTTTTAAGTTTTGAATTGGAAAAACCAAAATATGACGAGTACCACGCCAAGGAGAAAAAGATCTACTACGAAGCGCCACTCAAGGCCAGAGTCCGCCTGACCAACAAAACCATGGGTACAGAGAAAGAACAGGAAATCTTTATGGCAGATTTCCCAATGATGACTCCTCATGGCACATTCATTATAAGTGGCGTCGAGAGAGTGATCGTCCCACAACTTGCAAGATCATTTGGAGTATTTTTCACTAAGTTAGAATCAAAAGGAAAATCTCTTTTTGGAGTAAAGATAATACCAGCTCGCGGCGCTTGGATTGAAATCGAAACCGATGTTGATAAGGCTATCTATGTCCGTATTGATAGAAAAAGAAAGTTCCCCGTTACCTCACTTTTGCGAGCTTTTGGCGCTGAAACTGATTCGGAAATTTTTGATCTCTTCAAAGACAACCCAAATGCTAAAGAATATTTGGAAAAATCATTGGCCAAAGATCATGCCAAAACAGTAGAAGAATCTTACGTTGAAATATACAAAAGATTAAGAGATGGTGATTTGGCTACTGCTGAAAATGCCAAAGAATTTTTGAAAAATTTGTTTGATGTTGACAGATATGACCTTCAGAAAGTTGGTAGATTTAGATTTAATTCTAGATTCAATTTACCTACTTCCGGCAAGGGCTCTGATAGAAGGACTTTAAATCTAGAAGATCTGAGACTGGTGGTAAATCACATTATTCATTTAAATACCACCCCGGGATCTATTGAGGACGATATAGACCATTTAGGTAGTAGAAGAGTCAAGTATGTAGGCGAGCTTTTGCAACAAAAATTCCGTATCGGCATGGCTCAAATCAAACGAAATATGCAAAACAGGATGTCTACGGTGGACACCGATATGACTTTGCCTATTCAATTTATAACTCCAAAACCACTGCAAGCCCGACTCAAAGAATTTTTCACCACCAACCAGCTTTCCCAATTTATGGCCCAAGAAAATGCTTTGGCTGAGATTGAACATTTGCGAACACTTTCTGCTTTGGGACCGGGAGGACTTAACAGATCCAGAGCGGGTTATGAGGTCCGCGATGTCCACCCCTCACATTATGGCAGACTTTGCCCTATCCAAACCCCAGAAGGACCAAACATTGGTTTAATCCTTCACTTGGCCCTTTATGCTCGGATCAACGAATTTGGAATGATAGAAACTCCTTATGTAAAAGTTAAAGACGGCAAAGTAACTAACGAAATAGAATACTTGAATGCTTTAGAGGAAGAAAAATTTGCTATCGCTCATGCCGCCATAGAAATAGATGCCGAGGGACATATCAAACCAAAAATGGTAGAGGCTCGTTTAAATAACAAACCCGACTTGGTTCCAAAAGCAAAAATTGATTATATGGATGTCGCCACCAATCAAGCCTTTTCGGTAGCTACTTCACTTATACCATTTCTAGACCACGATGATGCTGGTCGCGCCCTCATGGGATCAAGTATGCAGAAACAAGCAACTCCATGCGTTGAACCAGAAGCGCCTTTAGTAGCCACTGGCATTGAAGGTCCTGCTATGAGAGACACTGGTAGATTAATTATTGCTTCAAATGCTGGAATAGTTTCAAAAGTTGATGGATCCTCTATAGAAATCACTGACGACAAAGGTAAAAAAATATCTTACCGACTTATCAATTTTGCCAAAACTAACAGTTCCACTTGTTTCCACCAAAGACCTATAGTAAACGTGGGAAGTCATGTAAAAAAAGGAGAAGTCCTCGCCGATACTTTAACTTCTGTGCAAGGAGAGATGGCTTTGGGTCAAAATATCTTAATTGCCTTTTTATCTTGGTCTGGAGCAAACTATGAAGATGCTATCATTCTTTCAGAAAGACTTGTAAAAGAAAATAAATTTACCACCATCCACATTGACGAAGTGGTAGTAAATGTCCGAGATACCAAATTGGGACCAGAAATCACCACTTGTGATATTCCTAATGTTGGGGAAAATAAATTGAAAAATCTGGCAGAAGACGGAGTAGTAAGAGTGGGAGCAGAAGTAAATCCGGGAGACATTTTGGTTGGTAAAATCACCCCCAAAGGAGAAAGCCAGCTCACCCCAGAAGAAAGACTACTCAGATCTCTTTTTGGAGAAAAATCCAGAGATGTTAAAGATACTTCTAAAAGAGTGGGTGGTGGCAAAAAGGGGAGGATAATAAATGTTCAAGTATTCTCCAGAGAAAAAGGCGACAAACTAGAATCAGGTATTATAAAAAGAATTCATATAGAAATAGCTCAGGTAAGAAATGTTTCTGTTGGAGACAAGTTGGCGGGTAGACACGGCAACAAAGGGGTTATCTCTAAAATATTGCCAATTGAAGATATGCCTTACACTGCCGATGGGACACCAGTAGATATAATACTTACACCCCTGGGCGTGCCCTCAAGAATGAACTTGGGTCAAATATTGGAAATGCATTTGGGACTTGCTGCCAAAACTTTGGGTTATCAAGCCATCGTACCTACTTTTGCTGGAGCGACTGATGGAGAAATAAAAGAAGAATTAAAGAAGGCCGGTTTTAATGAAAATGGTAAAGTACAACTTTATGACGGGCGCACCGGAGAGGCCTTTAAGCAAGAGACTGCCATCGGCTATATGTATATATTGAAACTTGACCACATGGTAGAAGATAAAATACATATGCGATCTATCGGACCTTACTCTCTCATCACACAGCAACCTTTGGGTGGTAAGGCTCAGGGTGGAGGTCAAAGATTTGGAGAGATGGAAGTCTGGGCCTTGCTTGGTCATGGAGCCGCTTATACTCTAAGAGAGATGCTCACCATAAAATCAGATGACATCATAGGTAGGAGCGCCGCTTTTGATTCTATCGTCAAAGGAGAGAGGATTACTGGAGAAAACTTGCCCGCCGCCTTCAATGTATTGGTTAGCAACCTAAGGGGTTTATCCTTAAATATAGAACTTTTGAAGAGTGGCAAAAAAATAGGACCCGTTAGGGCGAGCGGAGAAGCCAAGGATACTAATAATTCATAAATATGATGCAAAATAAAAATTCAAATGGAATAGTAGATTTTGACATGATAAAGCTTTCACTGGCTTCTCCAGAATCAATCAAAGATTGGTCATTTGGGGAAGTTACAAAGCCCGAGACAATAAACTATCGTACCCAACGTAGCGAGCGCCACGGTCTTTTTGATGAAAAAATTTTTGGTCCAGACAAAGATTATGAGTGTTACTGTGGTAAATACAAGGGCATCAGATACAAAGGTATTGTCTGCGAAAAATGCGGTGTGGAGATCACTCGTTCGGTTGTAAGGAGAGAGAGAATGGGACATATCGACCTTTCAGCGCCAGTTGCCCATATCTGGTTTCTTAAAAGTATGCCTTCCCGTATCGCTTTAATACTTGGGACTACTTCTGCTGATGTAGAAAAGGTTATTTATTTTGCCGGTTATATCGTAACCAAAGTTTCTAGCGAAGAGAAGCAGGCGATCTTGCGCGACTTGGACGCTGAATTTAAATCAAGAATCAAAAACATAACTGAAGAAAAAGAAAAAGACGAATTAAAAGAAAAACTTCTCCAAAGAAAAAAGGAAATTGAAAGTATCGTGGAAGGAAAAGTGATTGATGAGGTCGTATATCACAACTATTCTGTAAAATATGGAACATTTTTTGAGGCAGAAATAGGGGCAGAGGCGATCTACAATATATTTAGAAGTTTAGATTTAAACAAGTTAGAAGAAAATGTTAGAAAAGAGCTTGAGAAATCAAAATCTATTGAGGGAGTTAAGGTTGCAAAAAGATTATCTTTGATTCAATCAATGATTAAATCAGGTACCAGACCAGAATGGATGTTTCTCACAAGAATCCCCGTTATCCCTCCAGCCATGAGACCGATGGTGCCATTGGATGGTGGTAGATATGCCACCTCTGATGTCAATGATCTTTACAGAAGGGTCATCAACCGAAATAATCGATTGAAAAAATTAAAAGAAATCAGCGCTCCGGATATAATTCTGAGAAACGAAAAGAGAATTTTACAAGAAGCGGTAGATGCGCTTATAGATAATTCTATTAGACACAACAACAGCCAGCAAGCAACAAGCCAATCAAATAAATCTAGAGAGCTCAAATCTCTTGCCGATAACCTCAAAGGAAAGAGGGGACTTTTCCGTCAAAATCTTTTAGGTAAACGAGTTGACTACTCAGGAAGATCAGTAATCGTAGTCGGACCAGATCTTAAATTGCACCAATGCGGACTTCCGAAACACATGGCGCTTGAGCTTTTCAAACCATTTGTTATTTCCCAACTTCTAAAACAAGAACTCGCTTACAACGTACGCGGAGCAAGTCGCCTTATAGATGACCAAATACCAGAAGTGTGGGCAATTTTGGAAGAAGTTATCAAAGACCGATACGTGCTTTTAAACAGAGCGCCCACTCTCCACCGATTAGGTATTCAAGCATTCAAACCAATCCTTATAGAAGGTAATGCTATCCAGGTACACCCATTGGTTTGTAACGCTTTTAACGCAGACTTTGATGGTGACCAAATGGCGGTCCATGTGCCACTTTCTCCAGAAGCTCAACTAGAAGC
Source organism: Candidatus Zambryskibacteria bacterium RIFCSPLOWO2_01_FULL_39_39 (assembly GCA_001823925.1). GTDB lineage: Bacteria > Patescibacteriota > Minisyncoccia > Phycocordibacterales > WO2-35-19 > WO2-35-19. The sequence goes on along the minus strand of MHWB01000005.1, from coordinate 12,868 downwards.
AAAAATGATTATGGCTTCAGATAGAAATATCTTAAAGCCCGGTAGCGGCAACTCTACTATATCCAACAAACCGCAAGATATAATCCTCGGTTGTTATTGGGCCACTAAAGAAATGGTTGGAGAAAAAGGTGAGGGCATGCTTTTCCCAAATCCCAACAAAGCCATCACCGCTTTTGATTTTGGAGTACTTGATTTCCGAGCCAAGATTAAAGTCTTGGGTACTGATTCTCCAAAATACAATAAATTTAACAATGAGATATTTGAGACAACTATTGGCAGGCTTCTGTTTAACTCTGTGTTGCCAAACGATTATTCTTATGTAAATACAGAAATAGACAGAAAGAAACTGATGGAAATCATTGAAGATCTTTCGCAAAAATACGGCATTGAATCAATTCCTACAATTATGGATAAAATAAAATCATTTGGATTTGATCATGCCACCAAATCTGGCATAACCTTCAGCATGGAGGACGTTTTGGTGCCAAAAGAAAAAACAGAAATAATAGAAACGGCAAAAAACAAAGTCCTAACTATCGAAGATCAATACTACAACGGTCTGCTCTCTCAAAATGAGAAGAGAGTTAAAAATATAGAAATTTGGACTGAAGCCAAAGATAAAGTTCAAAAAGCGGTTCAAAATTCTTTAAACATTTCTAATCCAGTCTATTATATGATCAAGTCGGAGGCTAGAGGCTCCATCGGTCAGCTCACTCAAATGGCTGGTATGAAAGGTCTCATTGTAAACACGGCCGGAGAAACTATTGACTTTCCCATAATTTCTTCAAACAAAGAAGGTCTCACTCCTATAGAATATTTCATCACTACTCACGGTGCCAGAAAAGGTTTGACTGACACAGCCCTAAACACCGCCAAAGCCGGATATTTGACTCGAAAACTATTTGACGTATCCCAAGATTGCCTCATCGTAGAAGAAGATTGCGGTAGCCGTGAAGGTATAACCATCTCCAAAATAACATCTTCTGGTATGGAAGTGTCCATAGCTAAAATAGCCAAGGGAAGATTTTTGGCAGAAGATTTAAAAGATAAGGAAGGAAACTTATTATTTAAGAGAAATCATTTTATTTCTCGCGATGATGCCGCTAAAATAGAAACGGCTGGTATTGGAGATTTGTTGGTGAGATCACCTTTGACCTGCAAAACTTTAGACGGAGTCTGCATCCACTGTTATGGAGCTGATTTGGGTAAAAATAAAATAGTAGAACTCGGAGAAGCGGTCGGTACTGTAGCGGCTCAAGCCATCGGTGAGCCGGGTACCCAGCTTACAATGCGTACTTTCCACGCCGGAGGAGCGGCTCAAGTAGGTGGTGATATCACTTCTGGATTGCCTAGAGTAGAAGAGGTTTTTGAAAATAGATTACCTAAAAACCCAGCCATGGTCGCAAAAGTAGACGGGGTAGTCAGTGAAATAAAAATAGATGGCAAAGACAAAGTGATAATAATATTGCCAGAAGAAGGAGAAAAATCAAAAACAAAAACCAATACCGAGTATCCGGTAAACTACCACCGAATGATCTTGGTTTCGGTAGGCGACAAAATAAATAAGGGCGATTTGTTAACCGATGGCTCGGTTGACCTCGATGAACTTTTCAAATATGCCGGCAAAGAAAAAACCCAAAACTACATCATTCACGAAATAACAAAAATCTACGAGCTTCAGGGAGAGCCGGTCTCGCGCAAACACATTGAGATCATTATTAAACAAATGTTTGGTAGAAGAAAAATCAAACACCCGGGGGACACCAGATTTTCTCAAGGAGATATTGTCTCTCACACTGATTTTCTCGTAGAAAATGAAGTCATCAAAGCCTCCGGTAAAGAGGAGGCCAAGGCAGAGGCCCTACTTTTGGGTATTACCGAAGTTTCTCTTTCTCGAAAGAGCTTCCTTTCTTCCGCTTCCTTCCAGCACACCACTCGTATGCTTATCCAAAATGCTTTGCGTGGTACCGAAGATGAACTCGCAGGCCTCAAAGAAAATGTCATCATCGGCAGACTTATCCCAGCCGGCTCCGGCTTTGTGGGTAGCGAAAAATACAAGATGATCAAAGAATTGCAACAAAAATTGGATCAAGGGAATTAAAATATGTCTACAAATGTAGAACAAATAAAGGAAAAATTGGACATTGTAGATGTTATTTCTTCATATATTAAAGTAGAAAAGGCTGGTGTTAATTTCAAAGCCAAGTGTCCATTTCATAACGAAAAGACGCCAAGCTTTCTTATCTCACCAGTGAGGCAGACCTTTTATTGTTTCGGCTGTCAGGAAAAGGGTGATATTTTTTCTTTTGTAGAAAAATTTGAAGGTCTAGATTTTAAAGGAGCTCTAGAGACTTTGGCAAATAGGGCCGGGATAGAATTAAAAAACTTAAAAGGGGAAGCTAAGGAGAAACCCGAAGTCAAAGATCGGCTCTTTGAAATAATGGAAGAAGCCACTAAATTTTTTGAAAAAGAACTGCTTGAAAATAAAGAGAGCTTGAAATATTTAGAAAAAAGGGGACTGACTAAAGAATCAATAATAAAATGGCGATTAGGATTTGCCAAAGATGGTTGGCGAAATTTGCACGACTATTTAACCGCCCAAAAGTTTACCAAAGAAGAAATGCTTTCGGCTGGACTCATAAAAAAGGTGGAGGGTGAGCAAAAATACTACGACACCTTCAGAAACAGAATAATGTTTCCGCTTTGTGATAGTGCAGGGCGAGTCATCGCTTTTTCAGGTAGAGCCATACAGGAAGATGAAAAAACTCCAAAATATTTAAACTCGCCAGAAACTAAATTATTTTACAAATCAGAAGTACTGCATGGGTTTAACATCGCCAAAAATTATATTCGCAAAATGGATTATACTGTCTTGGTAGAAGGACAGATGGATCTTATAATGTCTCATCAGGCGAGCGTCTTAAATACTGTAGCTTCTTCAGGTACAGCCTTGACTGAAATGCATTTGAAGAAAGTACAAAAGCTTTCAAATAGGGTAGTTATAGCTTATGATTCTGACGAAGCAGGAGAGAAGGCCTCTAAGAGGGCGGCTACGCTTGCATTATCTTTAGGAATGGAAGTAAAGATCGCCTCTTTACCTAAAGGAGAAGACCCAGCTTCAATTATCAAAGAAGATGAAGAAAAATGGAAAGATGCCCTCAAAAAATCTGAACACTTCACAGATTTCATATTAAACAAAGCGGTAAGAGAAAATGAGGGTAGAGACTTGACTCGAGAAATTTTAAAAAATGTTTTGCCTCTCGCCAATATTATAAAAAGTGATATAGAAAAATCACAGTTTATAAAAAAAATTGCTCAAAAGATGCAAGTGACTGAAGAAACTATTTGGAATGACTTGAAAAAGATAAAAGCTGAGATCGAAGATTTTGAAATTATCAAAATATCTGATAAGTTTAAAGATGAAAAAGAAGCTTTAATGTTTGAAGTAGAAAGATACGGCATGGAAATTGATTTAATAAAAACCAAAGAAGATATTTCAAAAAAGATAGAGTTAAAAAATTTGAAACAAAGACTTCAACAAATACTGATCACTCTTGATGAGAAAGATATTTCAGAAGTGGAAGAAAAAAAACTAAAAGTAGAATTAGAAAATATTCAAAAAAGTATTAAAACATTTAACAACTAATTATTAAAAATGGCCAAAAAAATACACAAAACAAATAAAAAAAGAAAGGCAAGTAAAATTAAAAAAAATAAAAAGACAAAGATCTCTTTTAAAAAAACTTCAAAAAAGACAAAATCCAAAGCGAAGAGTAGCAGTAAAAAATTGGTAAAAAGAAATTCCAAAAAAACCTCTACTGAGGCTAGCGCTAAAAAAGCTCTACTCATCGCCAAGGGTAAAGAACGTGGTTTTATTACTTATGATGAAATATTAAAGGAGTTTCCAACTATTGAAGAAGATGTCTTTTTACTTGAAACAATCTACGACGAATGTGCCACAGCCGATATCGATATCATAGAAGGTGGAAGACTTTTGGATGAGACGGCTTTAGGAAAAAGTAAGGAGCACCTTAAAGATGAGGCATCTTATGACTCCATCCAAATGTACCTCAAAGAGATCGGCCAACACGCACTTATCTCAGGTGGCCAAGAAAAGGAGTTAGCCAAAAGAATATTAAATGGAGACGGAGAAGCCAAAAATATTTTAGCTCGAGCCAACCTCCGCCTAGTAGTTTCTATTGCCAAAAAGTATGTTGGCCGAAGTTCGGATTTAACTTTACTTGACCTTATCCAAGAAGGAAATTTGGGGCTTTTTAAAGCGGTTGATAAATTTGATTATACTAAAGGTTATAAGTTTTCAACTTACGCCACTTGGTGGATCAGACAAGCGATCACAAGGGCGCTTGCTGATCAGTCGCGGACCATTCGCGTACCAGTCCATATGGTAGAAACCATCGCCAAATACAAACAAGTGGTCAGAAGACTCTCCCAAGACTTGGGCAGAGACCCTCTGCCAGAAGAAATCGCTGTTGAGATGGACTTGGATCCGGAGAAAATTTATATGATTGAAAAGATTGATCAAGGCACTGTCTCTCTAGAGAGCCCTGTCGGAGAAGAGGGTGATAGCAAATCAACTTTGAGTGATTTTGTGGCCGATGACAAAATAGTTGCTCCAGATCAAGAGTCAAATCGTCGCATCATTCGCGACCAGCTCCAAGAAATTTTGGCTGACTTACCACCAAAAGAGAAAAAAATAATAGAAATGAGAAATGGACTTCTTGATGGTGTCTACCATACACTAGAAGATGTGGGTAAAGAATTTGGCGTTACCCGTGAGCGTATCCGTCAAATTGAAGCCAAAGCATTGGAAAAAATGCGCCAACACGACAAAATCAAACGCCTCCAACATTTCTTTTAAATTTTTACAATAAAAAAGAGGAGAAAAACTCCCCTTCTACTTGAGCCAAAATCTATAACCATCATAAAATTCGGGTATAGTCTCGACTAATCTATTCATCCTCTCTGGATCGCGATTACAATCTACACGCGTTATAAATAGGGGCAGTACAACAAACCAAAGTAGTGTAGCAAAGGAAACGTTCACAATTGCTACAGGGTAAGAAATTTCGATCGACAACATAAAACAATTGAGTATTGTTAACATCGCGAATAGAATAGTCGCGGCTAAAGCAAACTTGGGGCGACCAAACCACATATTTTTGTAAACCAACCTAAATACTCCGCGAAGATGTCTGAGAGACTTTGCCATGATTGAATACCTCTATGTAGTTTATACCACAACCAAAATTAAAATACAAATTTTAGAATTTATAAAAAAACCCGGGGTGCCAACTGGCACACTCCCCGTGTCTGTGGGATTAGGAGGACTTCATCTCTAACGAGTCGCTACTTTCTCATGTCGAGCATCACGCGCCTTGATGCGACCCAGAATTTCTTTGCACGCCTCAGTTGCGAGACCCAGCTCGATACTAATGATCTGTTTTCTAAGACCAACAGCCTGATCGAGCTCAAAATTCAGAGACTCAATTTCTTTATTCACACAATACAGATGATAATCGTCTGCCACATAGGCAAAACATTCCTTAATTCCAAAAAAGAACTTTTTCATGACGTTTCTCCTACTCCCTATTATAGCATGAGTCAAAGAATAAAGCAAACTCTCCGTAGTTTTTATTTGTTATAATAGCCAAATGATAAGCAAAGAAATTAATCAGGAGTTTACAAGGCAATACTCTAGGCTCAATAGAAAGCAGAAAGAGGCCGTGGATACCATAGAAGGCCCGGTGATGGTGATTGCCGGCCCAGGGACCGGCAAGACCACTATCCTTACACTGCGAATTGCAAATATACTTAAAGAGACAGACACGCCAGTCTCTGGAATACTAGCTCTCACATTTACAGAAGTGGGGGTTAAAAACATAAAAATAAAACTTAGAGAAATTATAGGCTCCAGAGCAGATGAAGTAAGAATTCATACATTTCACTCTTTCGCCGTCTCTGTCATAAGAGAATTTGAAGATCACTTTCCAAACCTTTCCAAAAGCCGACAAATTACAGAAATAGAAGCCGAAAGTATGGTAAGAGAAATATTAAAGCAGAAAGAGTTCAATAAGTTGAGACCTTTAGGAGAACCAGACTTTTATGTGTACAAAATTTTACAGACAATAGCAGAAGCAAAGAAAGAGGCGTGGACTCCGGAAATATTAGAAAGTTTTGCAAAAGAAGAAATAGAAAGAATAAAAAATGATGAAAATTCTGTCTCTACCAGAGGTATAAGTAAAGGAAGTCTAAAAGCAGAAGCTCTAAAAAGAATAGAAAAATGCGAGAAGACAGTTATTTTTGCCAAAGTTTATAGAAAGTATGAGGAAAAGAAAAAAGAAGATAAAAAAATAGATTTTGACGATCTTTTATTTGAATTAGTTTTTGCCCTAAAGAGAAACAAGTTATTATTACAACTTTTACAAGAAAAATTTTTATACATTCTAGTAGACGAACATCAAGACACAAATGATGCCCAAAACCTCATCATAAAAACTATTGCCGACTTTTTTGAAAGTCCCAATCTTTTTGTGGTGGGGGATGAAAAGCAAGCGATATACCGCTTCCAAGGAGCCTCGGTACAAAACTTTTTGTTCTTTGAAAAATTATGGCAAAGTATGAAAGTTATAAATCTAGAAAGCAACTATAGATCGCATCAAGCTATTTTAGACGCTTCCTTTAAAATGATAGAGGAAAATTACAAAGAAGGAGAACACCTCAATCTACGTATAAAACTAGAAGCTGGAAAAAACAAAGATCAAAAACCAGTGGAGATAATAGACTCTCCAGATACAAAAACAGAGATGAACTTCTTGGTAGAGAGAATAAAAGAAATCCAAAAAGAAGACAAGGAAAGTACGCTAGCCATCATAGTCCGGAAAAACAAAGAAATCACAGAGCTACTTTCTATATTAGAGAAAAACAATATAAAAGCTTCTGCCGAGAGGGGAGTAGATATATTTAGTCACCCCATAGGTATACTTTTTTTTGAACTTGCAGAGTTTTTATCTGATCCAAGTAAAATAGAATCCTTAATAAAAACTATTGGTCTAGGACTTTGGAATCTTGATTTTAAAAAACAAATAGAATTTATAAAACTTTTAAAAGCTGGGAAAACAGAGGAAATAGAAAAAGAAATACCTCAAATAAAAATACTAAAAGAAAAGATAAATGAGGTGGGAACTTTAGAATACATTACTCTTATTTCTGACTTATCTGGCCTGACAGACATAATGATAAAGAACGGAGAAGCGACAGAAGTCTGGCGGGGTATATTTTCTCTTGCAAAAGAAGTTACTATTTCTGCTGAAATATACGCTCCCTCAAAACTTCTGGTCTCACTTCTTGAATATAAAAAGTCGGCAGAAAAGAGATCAATAAAAATCCATACCAGCAGAAGTGATGAGAAAATAAATATCATGACAGCTCACTCTTCCAAAGGTTTGGAGTTTGATTATGTCTTCATACCTTTTGCCACCGAAGAAAGCTGGATAAGGAAAGTGCGTGGAGAATTCTTTATACTACCCAAAGAAAAAGAAGGGGATGATGATATAAGGGACGAAAGAAGACTTTTTTATGTGGCCCTTACTAGAGCTAAAAGGCATATAACCATAAGCCTTTCAAAAGAAGGTGCGGAAGGTGAGGTAGTTACACCATTACGATTTCTCGATGAGTTAGATAAGAAACACATCCTGCATAAAGAAATAAAAAGAATAGAAGATAAACAAAATGTCCAAACATTAGAGAGTATAAGATCAAAAGATTTAGAGAAACTTCTAGAATATTCTAAAAATGTTTTACTTGAAAATGGCCTCTCTGTAACTGCCTTAAATCATTTTATAAAATGCCAGAGTGAATTTTTTTATAAAAGCATAATGAAGATTCCTGAAGCGCCAAATGCAAGTTCTGAAAAGGGTAATGCGATGCATAATGCAATAGCGAGAGTGTGGCAGAATAAAAACAAGAGTATAAAAGAAAAAGAAACAACACTAAAAACTGTAATAAAAGAATACTTCAATGATTCCCTACTCCCAAAGTTTGAAAAAGAAGCTATACAGAAGGAGCTCTTAGAAAACGCTCCTATAGTCGTAAGCGAACTAGAGAATCATTTTGGAACACAAGGAGAAATATATATAGAAAAATGGTTTGAAACTATCTTTGAACACGAGAAAAATAAAGGAGAGAAGATAAATATAAAGCTCCACGGCAAATTAGATGCACTCATAGAACAAGAAAATAAATTGTTTGTTTTTGATTATAAGACTACGACAGGCAAGAGTATAAACGAAATAAAAGGGGATACCAAAAATTCTGATGGGAATTATTTCCGTCAACTTATTTTTTACAAAATACTTTTAGAAGAAAATAATAAATTTAAAAACAAAGAAATAGAACTTGCTTTGGCTTTCATAAAACCAGACAGTAAAAGTAGGTGTCCAATTATAAGTCTGGAAGTCTCGAAAAGTGATGTAGAGAGGGTAAAAAGAGAAATAAACTCCCTCTTAGAATCAGTCTGGTCTGGCTCTCTATTGAATCAAACCTGTCCTGACAAAAATTGTGAGTATTGTAGATTTAAGAGCTTAAAATAAGATCAATCACTGATTTGACTTGGGCATAAGGGTAAGCGCCTTCCAGTGGATAATACTCACCCTTTTTGGTATCTATAACTACACTATATGGAGTACCGGCGGCACCGATTTCTTGAGCATTGGAAACATCAAGATTTACTCGGGGGGCATACTGTCCACTCTCAAGACAGGTGCTGAAGGTGGTAGAAGAAAGTCCTACACTGGTAGCAATACTTACAAGCTCCTTTGGATCAAGATTATTGTTTGAAGGGGTTATTTCATAAATCTTATTTGCATACTCCCAAAATTTAGTATTGCCACCAAGCTCGCCAGCGCACTCAAGCGCTTCTGCCTCTTTCAAAGCTTTGCTATGCAATTCAGTGATAGGAAAATGCCTATAGACCCAAGATACTTTTCCATCTTTGCCATATTCCTGCATAATAGAATTCATTGTGTTGTGGAAATTTTTGCAAAACGGACATTCAGTATCGGAATATTCAACTATTACAATTCTAGCATTGGCACTACCCAATACATGATCGTTTGCATCTATGGGACGGATGACGCCAGAGAGATTTTGTGATTTTGCTTGTTGCTTTTGGACGACCGTCGGACTCTCTACGGCAATCCGGCCGTTTAGATAAATACCACCGGCAATCAAAAGCCCGGCAATAACGATCGATATCGGCAGTGATAATTTATTAGACATGTATATTATATTGATTTAATAACTAGCTGAATAATACCATAAATTTTATACAAACAGGGCACACCTTCGTATTTAAATAAAAAACCGAGAGGATGTACCACTCGGTGTTTTTCTCATAATAGGGAGGACGGTTAGATGTTTCCTCTCCGCCCAGTAATCAAACTGATCAGCGACAGGACCAGAAACAGAGCAAACAGGAACTCAGCCACTCCAGCGACCGGAGCTGTCACTAAGCCAGAAAATGCGACGAATGCTGCAATAAGCGCGATGATCAAAAACAGAACCGTATAATGCACCATAATCTTTCTCCTTCTTCACTTTCTTAAAGTTTTCCAATTTGTTATGGAAACCTGCAACCGAAACTTTGCGATTTTTCTTGGTTTTCTAACCTTTCTATCTTTTCGTGTATCTCCTTGAATGGGCTCCTTCTTATCTTCAATTTGCTCATCGTGTTATCAAACTCACGATGAATATTAGTATATTCATCGTATAGTCTGTCCGATTGACACGGATCCATGAAGACCACAATAATGTTCTAAACCCTCCACATTAAAACAAAAGTTACTTAAAAAGGCAAGGTATAGTTTAGGGTGGGAGATTCGGGCAAAGTTTCCCAAAGAGAAGAGTCTAGTTTGACTTCATTTAGATTTGGACCTTCTTTGAAAATAAGTTTGTTGTTTTTGAGGGCATATTCGTACAAGTCTTTGGTAATGCGGACATCATCCAAACAGTATTTTTTGACCTTTTCCACCTCTCCATCTCGCCACCATTTGATTGCATCCAATCCGTGACCGCTTTTATTTATACCCAAAGTCCCTTCGGCGATTTGGTCTAGCTTCATCCTTCTGCCGGCTACTTTTTGCATCTCTTTTAAGAGGTCAAGACTTTTGATTTTAAATAAATCGCCAGAATAGTATTTGTTGAGCAAGGGGATATCAAAATGATCACCATTGAATGTGATGAGCATATCTGCGTTTTCAATGATTGGCCAAAGTTTGCCAAATTCTTCTACCAAAAAAGTGCTATACCTGTCTCCTTCATATTCGTAAATACCGATAACCGAAATACTAAGGTCAACTGGATCGTTGCTTCCCACTTCTTGAAAAATATTTGAGGTTTCTATATCAAAAACAAGTTTTTTCACTTAATTAAATATTTTTTAGGAAACTTGTAATCTCTTCGATCCCTCCGCTTTTTTCTTCACGAGTTTCAGTATTACGAATGGTAAACTTATTATTTTTTAATTCTTCCTCACCAATAGTTGAAACATAAGAGATGTTCCTTTTATCTAACGATTTTAGTTGGTCCGAAAGTTTTTTGCCTGAAATATCGACAGCCACATTTATACCTCCTTCTCTAAGAGTGCCCGCCACTTTATATACCTCTTCCATATTCACCTCGGGTGCCACGCAAATATAAAGTTTGGTAGTAGAATTTATTTTGGGTAATAATTTGTGAGTCTCCAAAAAGTCCCTGACGGTCACATCCCCCATACCAAAACCAAGGGCGGGGACAGACTGATTGGTAAAAGCGGAAACCAAATTATCATACCTGCCACCCCCAAAAAGAGAGCGTGGATTTTCTTTGTTGGTATCAAAAACTTCAAAAACAGTACCAGTATAATAATCAAATCCGCGAGTAAGTGTCGGAGCAAATACCAAATTGGAAACACCATTTTTCCTTAACATTTGAATAGTATGATTTAAACGTTTGGCCGATAGACTTTCGTTCATCATGGTGAAAAGCCCTTCGCCAAAATAAAGATTTTCCAAAAGCTCTTCGGCTCTTTTTTCTCCAATGAGTGTTATAAGTGAATGTCTGAAACTATCATCCGACATTTTTTCTTTTTTATCCAAAAGACGATATACAAATTGTCTCTGACCTTCATCTATATTTATTTTTTTAAAAACATCGTCCAAAAAATCCCTGCTGTTTATTTTTATTTGAAAATCTTGGTCCTTGGCGCCAAACTTTTTCATAATATTGAAAGCCACCGAGACAATCTCCACTTCAGCCAGAAAATCCGAGACCCCAAAGATATCCATATTGAGTTGCCAATGCTCACGCAGACGTCCCCTTTGGGGCTTCTCATATCTGAAAAGGTTTGGAATAGAATACCAACGAATAGGAGCGGGCAGTTCTTGAATCCTGCCGGCAATCATCCTTGCCAGAGTGGGGGTCATCTCTGGGCGAAGTGCCACTTCTCGATCGCCCCGATCAGTAAAAGAATAGATTTGTTCGCTTACGATTTCTTCGCTTGATTTGGATTTATAAAGAGATAGGGGCTCTAAAACAGACGCATTATACTCTACATAGCCCCAAGACTCGGCCACAGATCTCATTATATTAAAAATATAATTTTGAATAGCCTGATCTTCTGGATAAAAATCCCGCACTCCTTTGTAGCTCTCGGTCGATATTTTTTTGTCCCCAATGCCAAACATATTATGTGGACATAGTATACAAAAGTTGGAACCAATTGAAAAGCTTTGTTTTTCTCTCCGAGTTTAGTGGTGGCTTGAAACTTCATGGCTTCGTTCACTGGTCGTGGTAAAAGAAAAGGCGCACGTACCCGAAGGTCGTGCGCCTGTTGATCGGCCGGATCGAGCAGGCATTGCGCCTATGCGCCGCGCCCATCCTTGTTCTGGATACCCAGCACTTGATGAGCAAAGATCCAGAAAAACGTGAAGAGGTGGTAGTTACCCGACGGCAGTTCGATGGTGAACTGACGCTTGTTCTCAGCGTACGGGCCGTAGACCAGCCCCTTCGGGAAACCCTCGCAGTAGACCTCGTGGACGTGCTCGTTCGGATTGAAGAGACCCATAAAGTCGGCCTCGACGTCGCGGGGCGAGCTCACAGACACTTTCCAGTCGTAGAAGTTATACCGCATCGTGAACGCGGTGCCGTCCGCGAGCTCCACCCGGAAAACGGGCAGACGCACGGACTTTGATGTGTGCTCGGAAATCGCCTTCATGCCAGCCTGAATCTCTTTGTATTCTTCGTCCGTTTTGGCGAGAAGTGGGGTGATTGCGTCCCGAACAAAAATGATCTGATCCCAATAGCCGTTCTTGTAGATCAGAGTTTCCGCTGGTTGGTGAGTTTCCGCCCACTCCTGCAGTCGCATACCTGTTTCTTGGGTCGTTGTCATTTGCCCTGTCTCCTTCTGTTTTGGATTTGGAATGTGCTTGTTTTGAGCCACAATAGCTCAGTTGAGTCCTGCTCTACCTTAGCATAGGAGACGGCTTCTGTCAAGTTGTGGTCAGGGATAATTTTGATTTCGTTTGGTGGTCACAAATAAATTTGCTGACTCAAATTTTTCGCGACCCCGGCTCGCGGTTTTTGCCTTTCGCTCTGCTCAAACAAAAACATCACTGCGCCTTCCAAAAGCTAAAAATGCAAAGCAGTTTGCATTTTCTTAACGCTTTGTGGTGTATTAATGAACTTTGCACGAACTTATTTTGAAAACAAAGAGAGCTAAGTGTACGCTCCACGTTCCTCATTTTTCAAAATTATCCACCACGCTCGACTAATGTGGTAATGCTAATGATTCCGTCGCGCCAAGGGCGCGCTT
>MHWB01000004.1 GCA_001823925.1 Candidatus Zambryskibacteria bacterium RIFCSPLOWO2_01_FULL_39_39 | reverse complement strand
AAAACTGCGCGCGCCGAAAGACTAAGGTTTCCTTGGCGATGTCAATCAGCCAAGGGTTAGTCGGGCCTAAGGGAATGGCGAAAGCCGCACCCGATGGACAGCAGGTTAATATTCCTGCACTTTTGTATGTTGCGATGGATGGACGAAGTGTAGTATGCATTGCTCATTATTGGATTTGAAGTTAGTAGCGTCAGAATGTTGTGTAGGTAAATCCGCACACTGAGTTAAATCTCGAATTCAAGCGTTACTAAAACCTGGAGATTCGTCAAAGGGGATTTTGCAAAGCACGCTTCCAAGAAAAACTTCTAAGTCCCGATTTGATTTATCAAATCGTGGATCCCGACTCTGTAATGGAGTCGGGACATAAACATATAGAAACCGTACCGTAAACCGACACAGGTAGTCAGGTCGAGAAGACCAAGGCGAACGAGTGAGATGTCCCCAAGGAACTCGGCAAAAAAGCGGCCGTACCTTCGGTATAAGGCCTTCCCGATGGTGTCGCAAGACGCCACATTGGGACGCAGCTAAAGTATCCCTGGCGACTGTTTATCAAAAACACAGCTCCCTGCGAACTCGTAAGAGGATGTATAGGGGGTGACACCTGACCAATGCCAGAAGGTCAAACAACGCCGTTGTGAGAATCGCAAGATTTTTATGGTGAGTGTTGTAAGCCCTGGTGAATGTCGGCAATAACTATAATTGTCCTAAGGTTCTGAAATTTTCTTCGGAAGATTTCAGAAGGACTGGGACAGTTATAGCGATAAGCAGTTTGACATAAGAATTTGAGACAGTGAAAGTTAATTACACCAAAAAGAAGCTACCTAAACTAAAGTAATTTAGTTTTAGTCCAAACATGGTTAACAAGCGCACCAACACCATGCACCCGACTCGCGCAAGCGAAGGGTGAAGATAGAGTCCGAGTTCAAGGAATACTCGAGCGAAATTCCTTGTCTGGTAAGTTCAGACGCGCACGAATGGTGTAACGACTGGGGAACTGTCTCGGGGACTCGCTCGGTGAAAATACAGTACCGGTGAAGATGCCGGTTACCTGCAGTTAGACGAAAAGACCCCGGAAGCTTTACTGCAACTTGGCATTGAGAATATGTTTGGACTGCGTAGCATAGATGGCAGACTTTGAAGCGTCGCTTTTGGGTGGCGTGGAGTCAACAGTGAAATACCATTCTTTCTTGACATATTTTCTAACCTCGCACGCAAAACGTGCAAGAGACAGTGCCTGGCGGGCAGTTTTAGTGGGGCGCTATCCTTGAGCATTTGAAAGACAACCCCACCCTGCCCTCCCCAAAAGGGAGGGTTCCAAAAGTCCTTACCCTTCGGGGAAGGATTTAGGATGGGGTGGTTTTCGAATGTTCAATCCGTGGCGCCTCCTAGGTGGTTCACGCCGAAAAAAATAAAAAAGGGGGACCATATCGTCAGATTATTTTTTGGCGGTATGAGAAAAGTTAGCTATATGCTGAGAAATCTCTATGAGATAATCAGCAGGGAAGATTTGTAAACTTCAATGTGGGAGAAAACAAAAGGAGAAAATGAAATGGGTGCAACCGATGACGTAAAATATCAATTATCTCAAGCGAGAAGAGAACCTGGCGAGACTGATGAAAAGTTAGCTCGCAGACTTTTTTACTTGCAAATGGAGGTCTACTCAGCAAATGCTGGGCGCGATCTTTATGAAGGTGGTGATTTCGAGCGTCTCGATCCACAAGTTCAAGAACAATGGATCGAAAAAGCAGGCAAATACCAGTAGAGTCCTTTCTGGGCCAACCCCGTTGGCCCCATATTGAAGTTTACAAAAACCCTCAGAGACTAAACGCTAACCCGCGTCAGACGCGGAAGATATAGTCCGAACTTTGTGGCGACATAAAGAGTGGTAATATTCCGTTATTACCGATTAACACAATGCCTAAAGAGTAACGGAGGAGCCTATTAAGGTCAGCTAGCTGTGAATGGAAACCATAGCGATAGTGTATAGGCACAAGCTGGCTTAACTGCAAGACGTACATGTCACGCAGACACGAAAGTGGAGCTAAGTGAACCGATCGTACGTGTTAGACGCGGCGAAGGATTATCGGACAAAAGCTACTCCGGGGATAACAGGCTGGTACTGCCTAAGCGTCCAGAGCGACGGCAGTGTTCGGCACCTTAACTTTCAATTTAAATGTTGAGAACATCGGGGTGCCTATCGTAGTAATGCGATACAAAAACAATTTGGCTTATATCGGTGGACTCCATAAACAAGCGTTATATAATTTGATATAATTAGTAATATGGACAATACCGAGGGAAGTCTATCTCAATTACAAAAGTCATTCATTATCGGAACTCTTTTGGGAGACGGGTATATTCGTCAAGCAAAAGGAAGAAAGAATGCATTTCTAGAAGTTAATCATTCTATAACTCAAAAAGATTATGTTGAATGGAAATACTCTGTCTTGAAAGATTTAACACGAAGTGGTCCAAAGTCTCGAAAGGGAAATGGTACACGAGTTGCGTATAGATTTTTTACAAAACAACATCCTGAATTTACTAAAATGATGGATTTGTTTTACAAAGATAAGAAGAAATGTATTCCTGATCTAAAATTAGATCCAATGATATTGGCAGTGTGGTTTATGGATGATGGAAGTAGATGTGGTGAAGAAAATGTATATCTAAATACCCAACAATTTTCAAAAGAAGACCAAGAAAAGTTATTGGAATCTCTAAGGGAAATTGGTTTAGAGGGAACTCTAAATAAAGATAAGCAGTATTATAGAATTAGATTTAAAACATCAAGCATCTCAAAATTATTTGGAATAATTGAAAATAATATTATTCCGTCCATGAAATATAAATTGGGTTATGACCCCGTAGAGACTTAACCGTAAGTGGTTGGAGTGTGAAGCTAGACTTCATGCTAATACGCCGAACCCCTTCTTTAAATTAAAGAAGGGTGAAGATATAGTCCGATCCTTCCAGTAATGGGAGAAAATACGACAGCGATGTCGGCTCATCTTATCCCGGGGGTGGAGAAGCTCCCAAGGGTATGGCTGTTCGCCATTTAAAAAGATACGCGAGCTGGGTTCAGACCGTGGAGGAGTTGTATCATGTAGCAATACATATCGCGACTTCTCCACAATCTGAATCCTCAGAGGGAAAAGAAAACTGTTATAAATTAATTCGTCTTGTTAAATGAAAAGTAGATAAATCAAATCACGGCGGTCTATTGTAGAAATATAATATGATCAAGTCAATTTATATCGGGAAAATCCTTAAAGGATAATTCCGAGGGAAGTTTTGTTTTGCGAGAGGGGAAGGAAGAGTAAGCAATCAGCCAACCAACGACGATTTTTGTCGGGCTGTATGTGGCTTGGACAACCATGACCACGAGCCATGGTACTTTCTCCTCATTCTCTTGCAGAACAAAATACCCGTAGAGACTAAACATTGACGTTCCTGAAAGGGAATAAGCTATAGTCCATTGCCACAAGTAATTGTGGGGTTCCGCCTTCGCTAAAAGCTATGGCGGACGAAGCAAGCGTGAGACAGGTTGGTCTCCTATCTACTGCAGGCGTTGATTCTTGAGGGGATTTGACTCTAGTACGAGAGGACCGAGTTGAACTGACCTCTGGTGTGCCTGCTGTTCTGCCAAGAGCATCGCAGGGTAGCTAAGTCGGGAAAGGATAACCTCTGAAAGCATATAAGAGGGAAGCCAGCCCCAAGATTAGGAATCGTTAAGGATCGTGAGAGATGATCACGTTGATAGGCGCTAGGTGTAAGCACTGTAAAGTGTTGAGCCGAGGCGTACTAATTTTCCGATTCTATTAGGAAATTCGAAAACCACATTTTATTTATTTTTTTTATCCTGCTTTATGAGACTTTTATCCGAATTTGATTCTTCATATGCGGATTTTTGTTCCGCAAAAATTTGCCTCCAGGTAGCTCAATGGTAGAGCATTGGGCTGTTAACCCAAAAGTTCAAGGTTCGAGTCCTTGCCTGGAGGCCAACCCATTCTTTTCAGAATGAGGTTTTGTTCTTTGGATCGTGACCGTCATATGACAGTCACGTCCGCATATGAGGAATTAAATCATTGAATTTTTTGTGTTGGTGGTTTAACGCCGAGGTCACACCCGTTCTCATTCCGAACACGGAAGTTAAGCTTGGTAGTGCCGATGGTACTCGCAAGGGGAGAGTAGGTAGCCGCCAGCACAAAAAATTTAATCATCAATATTCTCAATTTTGTAATTACGCTTTTAGCGTAGGCAAAATTGGGATATACTTAACCCATGAATGATTGGGCATCTCGTAGAAGAGCGATTTATTTGGGAGCAACAATTTTGCTACTATCGGCAACATCTTTTGCCATCTTTTGGAAATTTTGGTATATGGCACCCACCTGTTCCGATGGTTATCAGAATGGAAACGAAACAGGTGTTGATTGCGGGGGATCCTGCTCTCTTATTTGTCGTAGCGATGTTTTGAAACCGATTGTAAAATGGGATCCTAGACTTTTTGAAGTTTCAAGCGGATTTTGGAGCACTTTGGTTTATGTGGAAAATCCAAATACCAATGCGGACGCCGTCTACGTCCCTTATAGCTTCACTGTCTATGATGAAAAAAGCAAAGTTTTGGAAGAAAGGAAAGGGGCCACTATTTTGCCAAAAAATAAAACTGTCGGTATTTTTGAAGGAAATATTGCATCTAAAGGAGAGGCTAAGCCCAAAAGAGTTGTTTTTGAACTTGGCGAAGGCATCATTTGGAACAAAAATGAAGAAATGGCTGAAGATATAGACGTAACTCACGGCCAAATTTTAAGATTAGAAAGTGCCCCTAGGGTTTTGGCTAATGTCAAAAATAATGGTATTAAGGAGATAAAAAATATTGAACTAATAGCAGTGATTTTTGATGGGTCTGACAACGCTATTGCCGCCTCTAGAACCTTTGTAGAAACACTTAAAAAAAATGAAAGTACCGATGTGTTTTTCACTTGGCCGAAACCCTTTGAACTCGGGTCTAAGGTGTGTGAAAAACCTTCAGATATAATGCTTCTTTTGGATAGATCTGGATCAATGACCTCCCTAGGCACCGATCCACCAGAGCCATTAACTTCCGCCAAATCTGCCGCTACATCTTTTGTGGAGCAATTAAGTCTCAAAGATAAAATTGGAGTTATCTCTTTTGCTACCAAATCCAAAGAGCCATTGAACTTAAATCTTACTTCTGATTTTGATTTAGCTAAACAAGCAATTGACGGTGTCAGTATTGAATCAGGAAGTACACAGTATACAAATATCTATGAAGCTCTACACTCCGCTTGGCAAGAACTAGTCTCAGCTAGATCTGAAGGCAAGTCTTCAAAAATAATAATACTTTTAACTGACGGGGTAGCCAATTATCCGAAGAACCCAGATGGGGGCACGGAAGAGCTCGACATAAAATATGCAGAAAGTTTGGCTGTAAAAGAATCATCAGATGTCAAAAAAGATGGTCTCTTTATCTACACTATCGGTTTGGGTGACAAAATCAATGAATCTTTTTTGAAAACTATTGCCTCCCAGAAGGAAAATTATTTCTTTGCTCCGATGGCTCTTGATCTGAAAACTATTTACAAAAACATCTCTTCTGATATTTGCAAAGAAATGCCGGCCAGGATAGAAATAACCTATAAGATATTTGGTGATTCAGTATAGCAAATAGTGAGATGGTTTAAAATGATTAGAGAATTATTTAAAAAAATCAACTACTCTTTTGATTGGCTACTTTTTGGGGCCGTGTTTTTTATATCGGTGGCCGGCATTTTGACTATGAATTCTTTTTTGCCTAACGGACAAGCGGGTGCGGGTGGGGGAGTTTTGTTTGTGAGGCAGATAATATGGTTAGTAATTTCAATCATTGTTTTATTTATAGCCAGTTTGGTTGACTGGAGATTTTTGCGTCGGACAAGCTCTATCGTATTTTTGTTTGTTGTTTGTTGTTTTATACTTTTATTTTTGTTTGTTGCTGGCTCTGTATTTAAAGGTGCTCAAAGCTGGTTTGATCTTGGAGCTTTTGCTTTCCAGCCAGTTGATTTTGCCAAAATAGTTTTAGTGTTACTTCTTGCCAAATATTTTAGCAGGAGACATATTGAAATAGCCAATGTGCGGCATATACTAACTTCTGGATTTTATACTTTTATAATTTTTATGCTTGTTTTTTTGCAACCAGATTTTGGTTCGGCCATCATAATTTTCCTAATATGGCTCTCTATGGTCCTGGTTTCTGGTATATCAAAAAAACATCTACTCGTCGTGTTTTTATCGGGACTTCTGGCTTTTGGGGGGTTATGGTTTTTTGTTTTTAAGGATTATCAGAAAGCTAGAATCATCTCCTTTATAAATCCACTTACTGACCTTTCGGGTAGTGGTTATAACGCTTATCAATCCACCATCGCTGTCGGTTCTGGAGAAATTTGGGGCAAAGGGGTAGGACTCGGTAGTCAATCCAAATTAAAATTCTTGCCCGAGTATGAGACTGATTTTATTTTCGCCGCTTTTAGTGAAGAATGGGGTTTTGTGGGGGTGATCCTAATTTTTGGTTTGTATGGAGTAGTCTTTTGGAGGATTATTAGTATAGCAAAAAATGGAGCGACTAATTTTGAAATTTTGTTTGGTTTGGGTCTCTCTTCAATATTTCTTTCTCATTTTATAATTCATGTCGGCATGAATGTTGGGCTTCTGCCCGTCACCGGGATCACGATGCCTTTTATGAGTTATGGAGGCAGTCACTTGCTCGCAGAATTTTTGGGATTGGGAATACTCATGGGCCAATCATCTTATGCGCGAGCTACGAACAAAGAGGCAGCTAAAAATGAAATTATTGGTATAGCCGAATAGAAAATTATTCTAATTGCCCTAATTAACCTAATTATTCTAAACAAACCCCAGTTTTCAATTTAAAAGCACTCAATAAATATTCTTGATTATGCAAATGAAAAGTGATACTCTAGCCACTAGGTATCTCGTTGATATCGCAGTATCTCTGGGCTGTAGAGACGCAGTAATGCCGGATTGTCTCTGCAGAGATTTAGCCCCATGAAAGACGGGGCAAGTTATGAGGCTTTCCCCCAAGCGAACGATCGGGCATCCCAGTTCCCCGGTCGTTTTTTTATTTCACTTTTTTGTAAATAGAATTGAAAATCAAGTTTAATTTTTAGGCCAATTAGGTTAATTAGAATAATTAGGGCAATTTATAAATTTTTTCAGTTTCCTCCAACATCTTTTCTAAACTGAAAAAATTTATTACGGTCTTTTTTATTTCTTCACCAAATTCTTTCCGATTTTCCGGGTGGTCTAGCAAATACAAAATAGCCTCAGCTATTTCTTTGGGATTTCGGGGATGCACCAAAATACCATTTTGCATGTCTCTAATTATTTCCGGAATGCCTCCAACTGAGGTCGCAATAATCGGAAGCTCTGCCGTACCGGCTTCTAAAATAGCATAAGGTAAATTTTCGGTTCTTGATGGAAAAAGGAAAATATTGCTCCCTGACAAAAGTTTTTTAGCATCTTCAACAAATCCTAAAAAATGCACTGTGGTTAAAACTCCAAAATCTCTGGCCAATTTTTGCAAACTTTCTTTTTCTTCTCCATCGCCGGCTATGTAATAAGCTATTTTATCCCTAATGTTTTCTGGCAACAAGGCAATGCCTCTGATTGCCACATCTAGCCCTTTGTTTGGATGAAGTTCGGAAAGAGAAAAAATAATAGTTTTTTCTTTGTCAGTTTTTGCAAGTATTAAAGCCGCTTCTTTTTTGGGTAACAACTTAAAATCCTCGATCCCGTTATGGATTACTTTTATTTTATTTTTTATAAATGGTAGCCATGCGATATCTTTTTTGGTTTTTTCTGAGACCGCGATTGTCTGGTGACACAAAAGAATAGTTAACCAATGACTTAAATAAAAAAATAAACGAAACAATAGAGGTCGATGTTTTTCATAAAAACCCCAACCGTGTGATGTAAAGATAATTTTGGGTTTGTAGTTTTTCTCTAAAATAGAGGCGATTCTTCCCGCTACTGATCCAATCCCCCCCATTTTAGAAGAATTGAGATGAATTATATCCGGTCTCTCTGTTCGGATCAAAGCTACCAATTCTTTACAGACACTAAACTCATTAAAAGTTTTAATTTCTCGAACCAGATTATTTATTTTGATTGTTTTTATACCCACTTCTCCTAACTTATTAGGCAAAAGATCTCCTTCGCCACAGGCTACTACCGCCTCGAATTCACTTTTTGGTAGGGAAGTGGCTAAGTCGTAAACATACCTCTGGGCTCCGCCAAAATTGCCTTTAGTGATGATAAACAGTATTTTCTTTTTATTTTGCATAGTAAAATACTACCCCAATTGGACTAAAAATACAAGCTATGATATAAGATTAAAGGAGGTTCTGGAGATGAAGATGAGTGACGAAAAGAGGAAAATACTAATATTTGGAGTTTTGGCCAGCGCACTTCTGATTTTCGTGGTGTTTGGGATTAATGCGCTGATCGATCGTGGATTTGAATACTTGGAAAAAGATGAGAGAGCTAAAAATTTGATAAGGCTTACTCGTCTTGAATCCGAATTCAAAGACAACATTGAGCGAGCAAAGAGAGCGACCGCTCATCCATGCGCGATGGTCTTCTACGAATTTGTTGCACCACCAGTAGATCTTGCTGTTATGCCGAAGCTGGTTATGATGGGCAATGAAATCTCCTATATTTCCCTCGATCCGTCGGCATACTTTCTTTTACCAAAAGGTGATAAGGTGGATCTTATGATGACGAATCAGTCACCCGAGCGACTTATCTTCTCTACCAAGATCGGTGAGAAGTACAGTCCCGATAGCAAGTTCTGTCGGGAACAAAAATAATCGCACCGGTTTCTCGGGCGGGGTGAAATTCTGGGGAGCCAAATCACAGGCTCCCTTGTTTATATCTAAAAATTCAGTTAATATATAAACTAAATTCCTCTTAATCTTACGATCGTAATAATAAGAGGAATTATAAAATAAGATAAAAGTATGAGTTTGGAGAAAGAAGCAAAAATACAGAGGAGAAGATATTTATTTCATCAGGCGATCTTAACCACCCTTAAGGTAAGTGGATTTATAACTTTAGCCGTCTGTGCCCCTAATGCCTTGGGAATTCTTAAAACTTGTGGCTGGATTGGTACCAAGAAAAATCCGATATACAACTTGATGGGCACTGTTCAAAAACTTGAAGACAAGGGTTTTATAGAGATTAAGAAAAATAGAGACGGTGAACATTTAAAAATCACCAATAAAGGAAAACTATTTCTTTGGAAACTTGAATCAAAACATCTTGTTATTAAAAAACCAAAAAAATGGGATAAGAGATGGAGATTAATCGTTTTTGATATAAAAGAGCAAGATAGATTCCAAAGAGATGCGACCAGAGTAATGCTTCAAAATATTGGATGCGTTAGGCTACAAAATAGTGTTTGGGCATTTCCGTATGATTGTGAAGAAGTCGTAACCTTACTAAAAGCACATTATGAAATAGGGGAAGAGGTGCTCTACATAATTGCCGAGAAAATAGAAAATGATTCTTGGCTTAAAAAACATTTTAAACTTATCTAATCAGCCAGATAGCTTTGTTATTATTCTTCTTAAAACTACGATCGTATAAATAAGGAGAATTTGGTGTATTAATAATACGAATATATTTTTTATATTTTTGTGTTTTTTGTGAAAATAAGGTATGATATTTTTTAATATGACCATATCTGGAAAAAAGGAAACAATAGCGCTGTTTTTGGGGGACATTATTTTGTTGTATTTTTCTCTTTGGTCTGCGTTAGCTTTGAGGGAGTGGGGGATTCCATCTCAGAGTTATTGGGATCTGCATTTTTGGCCGTTTACAATTATAATTGGCGTTTGGATTTTAGTATTTTTTATTTCGGGACTTTATGAAAAACACACTCTGATTTTGAAGAGTCGTCTACCTAGTACGGTTTTTAATGCTCAAATTGCCAACAGTTTTATTGCAGTTCTCTTTTTCTATTTCATTCCGTATTTTGGTATTACTCCCAAAACAAATCTCTTTATATATTTAATTATTTCTTTTGTCGCCATACTCCTCTGGAGAATATACGGCGATCGGATACTTCATCCGCTAGTCAAACAGAAAGGTATTATTGTTGGTAGTGGGGAAGAGATGAAAGATCTTTTGGAAGAAGTTAATAATAACCCTAGATATGGATTAGAATTTATATCTTCGGTAGACCTCAATCGTATTGCCGGTGTGGATTTTCAAAATGAAATACTTTCTCGGGTCTATTCCGAAGAAGTACAAATCATTGCGATCGACTTAAAAAATGAAAAGGTAGAGCCGATCTTGCCCCATCTCTATAATTTGATTTTTTCTCGAGTGAAGTTTATAGATATGTATAAAATTTACGAAGATCTTTTTGATAGAATACCTCTTTCTTTGGTTAGGTATAATTGGTTTTTGGAAAACATTTCTACCGAATCAAGAGCCACTTATGATATTTTGAGGCGGATAATGGACGTGATCCTTTCGTTTTTAATTGGTGTTTTTGCGCTACTTATTTATCCTTTGGTGGCGCTTCTTATAAAATTTGATGATGGGGGAAGCATCTTTTTTGAACAAGAGAGGGTTGGTAAAAATAATAAAATAATAAAAGTAAAAAAGTTTAGGACGATGTCGAAGCGAAGCATTGACGCCGAGCGTAGCGAGGTAGAGATCACCCGAGTGGGTAAATGGCTTAGAAAATCAAGAATAGATGAGTTGCCTCAACTTTGGTCGGTTTTTAAAGGTGACATGTCTATGATAGGTCCTCGGCCGGAAATACCCGCTTTAGTCAAACACTATGAATCGGAGATTCCATATTATAATGTTCGCCACCTTATCAAACCCGGACTTTCTGGTTGGGCACAGCTTTACCATACCGATCCGCCAAAAGTAAATGCAGATAGTGAAAAGACTCGTCGCAAACTCTCTTACGACCTCTATTACATCAAAAACCGCTCCTTTATGCTTGATTTGAAAATCGCTCTTAAAACCATCAAGGCACTTTTATCTAGAAGCGGGGTATAGTCTCCTCTTCAAAAAAATAATCTCCCAAACCCCTTTTTCTCTAATCTCCTCCCAGCCTCCTCTTTATCTTAAAGAGGAGGTGACTAAAATTTGAGGTTGACAGTGAAGTGGCGGCTTGTGATAATGTGGATATTAATACTCATAAAAAATATGGAAGGAGAACCAAAACCAAAAAGTAGAATTGAAGAAATAAAAAGGACAGATCTCAAAGAAACGAGGGAAAGAATTGAAAGAATAAATACTGAAATCGAAGAGCTAAATAGACAAATTGCTGAAGCTGCTAACGAGGATGAAAAGATGAAAGCTAAAAAACTCCTGGAAGAAAAGACTTTTGAACTTTCTATGAGAAATGATCAAATAAAATTCATGGAAAGTGGCGAAGCCGATAAAAGTTATGAAGAGAATGAGAAAGCAGAACAGAGAGAAAAGCTAATCGAAGAAATAAACAGAATTGGTAAATTGCGGGATGAACAATTTGCAATTATAACTGAAGCGGAAAGAAAAGTAAGAAAATTAGATGAAGAAAAAGAACAGTTAACGAAACAACTTCAAAATTTTAATTAAATTTCCATAGAGGCTAAACACCAACAATATTAAATCAATAAATTCTAGATCATATTTGTACTCGAGTGTGGCATACCTCCCTTTAAAGTAAGGGGGGCTAAGGAGATTAGAAATAAAAGAGATAGGTTATAATTATTAGTATGGACTCCAAATTTCTCTACAACCATAAATCTTTAAGAGATAGACGCAGGGATCTTCGCAACAATCAAACTTCTGCTGAGAAGTTATTATGGAAATATATATCTCACGATAAAATCTTAGGACTAAGATTTTTAAGGCAATACAGTGTCGGACCGTACGTTTTAGATTTTTACTGCTCCAAAATTCGTTTAGGAATAGAAGTTGATGGAGAGATTCACAATAAGGAAGAACGAAAAGTCTATGACCAGGATAGAGATAAATATTTAAGAAACTTAGATGTAGACACTATTAGATTCTGGAACGATGACGTTTTAAACGATATAAAAAGTGTATTAGATAAATTGCAAAATAAAATTAAATCTCTAAATGAGAAATAGTAGTCACCCCTTCCTTAATGTAAGGAAGGGGATGGGGGAAGGTTAGGTATTGAATCTGAACGAGTTTTCATATAATATGTGTCCAATATGGCTAAATACCGATTTTGGGCAATAATTATGATCGCACTCGCAATAGTGGCTGGTTTTTTTATTTGGAATAGCCAAAAGCCAGACGCTAGTCGCAAATTTAAACTAGGACTAGATCTTTCTGGGGGGACCCACTTGGTTTATAAAGCTGATACCTCAGAAATTCAGAGTGGTGATATTTCGGGAGCGATGCAGTCTTTGCGTGATACTATAGAGAGGCGTGTAAACCTTTTTGGGGTGTCAGAGCCGATTGTTCAGATAGAAGAAGGGGGGGTGCTTGGTGGTCAGAGAGAACAGAGGCTTATCGTGGAGCTTCCGGGGATAACTGATGTAAATGAAGCAATCAAAAGAATAGGCGAAACTCCAACTCTAGAATTTAAGATTTTATCTAAAGAGGGACAGGATAAAATAAAATTGGAAGGGGAAACATTGGATAAGGCGAGTGTTTCAAGTATGTTTTTGGAGACTGGTCTTACAGGTAGAATGCTCCAAAAAGCTAGTATCCAATTTGATCAAAATTTTGCAAACAAGCCGATTATTGGTTTGAAGTTTAATGAAGAAGGGGCAGATCTTTTTGCCAAAATTACCAGAGAAAATACAGGTGATGTTTTGGGTATTTTCTTGGATGGCACCTTGGTAGAGGCACCGTATATTAGAGAAGAAATAACTGGCGGTGAAGCCGTCATCACCGGAGACTTCACTCCCGAAATGGCTAAGCAAGTTGTTCGTGATTTAAATTATGGCGCCTTGCCAATGCCGATTTCTCTTTTGAGCACCGAAACTATCGGAGCCACCTTGGGAGACAGGGCAGTGGATGCGAGCGTTAAAGCTGGACTTTATGCTTTTGTTGTGGTGGCTCTGTTTTTAATCGCTTGGTATAAGTTTCAAGGTTTTGTAGCTGTCTTGGCGCTAACTATTTATACGATTATCAATTTGGTTTTGTTTAAGCTTATACCGGTGACGCTCACCGCGGCGGGCATTGCTGGCTTCATACTTTCTATTGGTATGGCAGTGGACGCCAATATTTTAATCTTTGAAAGAACCAAAGAAGAATTAAAAAGAGGTAAAAACAAATATGAAGCTTTAAAAGAAGGTTTCCGTCGAGCATGGAGTTCTATCCGCGACTCCAACCTTTCTAGTATAATAACGGCTGTTATTTTGTATTATTTTGCTTCTACGCCGGTCATCAAGGGCTTTGCTCTGGTTTTCCTTATCGGTGTCTTGGTTTCAATGTTTAGCGCAGTGACTGCTTCTAGGACTATATTATTTGCTATGAGTAAGGATAACCCCACCCCAACCCCTCCCCAAAGGGGAGGAGAGGAAAAATAAAAAGCTATGCTAATTGTAAAACACAGAAAAATATTTTATTTTCTATCAATAATACTCTTGGCAGTATCGGTATTTTCAATTTTCTTTTGGGGACTTAAACCGGGTATTGATTTTACTGGTGGCAGTTTGCTTTCTATTTCTTATGAAGGGGGACTTCCGGAAGTCAAAGCTTTAGAAGAAAGTTTGAAAGACAAAGGATTTGGCGAAGTCTTGATTCGTAAAGCTGGAAAGGACGGTTTTATCATTAGGATGAAAGAGGTAACCCAAGAAGAGAAAAATCAAGTGATGGAAGCCTTTTCTTTTGGTGGCTCGCATTCCCCTTTGGAGAAAACTTTTAGCAATGTTGGACCAATATTAGGCAAAGAGGCTATTTACAAGTCCTGGATATCAATAGTTTTGGTACTTCTGGCAATCGTATTTTTTATTGCTTTTGCTTTTAGAAAAGTTTCTAAACCAATATCATCTTGGATTTATGGAGTCGTGACCGTGCTCGCCCTGCTCCACGATGTCTTGGTGCCGACCGGCATCTTTGCTCTGCTCGGGCATTTTTATGGTTTTGAAGTGGACACTCTTTTTGTGACGGCACTCCTCGTGATACTTGGATTTTCTGTTCACGACACCATTGTTGTTTTTGATAGAGTCAGAGAAAATTTACATAAAAATGAAGAACACAGAGAAGGTAAAAATTTTGAAACTATAGTGGGGGAGAGTATAAACGAGACGTTTGTTCGCTCCATAAATACTTCGCTCACTACTCTACTCGCCATTTTGGTGCTTTATATTTTTGGACCCGAAGCTATCAAAAACTTTTCTTTGGCTCTGCTCATCGGTATAACTGTTGGTACCTACTCCTCTATTTTCATTGGCTCTACTCTGCTTGTGACTATAGATAATTGGAAAAATAGGGATTTGACTTAAAAACATACATTTGGTACTATGTAAAGTAGGAAGGTACCATATGATATGTCTACAAGAGGTTTTGATTTTGAGAGAGAAATCTTCAATTGTCGCTCGAGCGGCGAGGATCTCAAAGAAAGATATAAAGGAGAGGAGGCAGATTTTGGGTCGGACGTCTTAACTATCATTGAGGAATCAAGGACAAAACATCCAGATAAACATCCGGATTGTAATAAAGGGAGATCTCTCTACTACCATGTAGAGGTAGAGCTGAACAAGCTGGGGGTAGAGTCGAGCGGACTCATCTTTCTCCCGACAGTGGATACCAAGGCAGATGCAAAGCATCAAACTGATGGCTTATTTTTTCTCCCGAGGCTTTTTCCTTACTTGGTAACAATTGACGCATTCAGTATTGGATTTAGAGAACTCGTCTCTCTCCGAGATTTTTGGATCAGTAAATTTGAAGGGGAGGTGTACTCGGAAGTTCAATTTCAGTCCGACTTGTTTCGGTTCAAGAGTGGACTTGCTAAGTGGCAGAAAGACAATAAAAAATCGTCAGAGGAAGGGGCGCCATTATTTGTACCTTTGGATTTTCGGGAGTATGTAGTTAGTATAAGACCGGAAAACCATTTCGTTTTGACTCCACCCCATGTCGGGACATGCCGGCGGCGGAGGGAGTTTGCCAACATGGTGGCGAGGTACTTCGCCAAAGTCTCTCGCTAAAAATATGGCTCTGTTGAGCCACCAAAAGCCCGATCCGCGCAGTAGCGTAGATCGGGCTTGACATTTGATACAAGATTTGCTATACTGTAGGTAGATTAGATACGAATATTTGCGTCTGCATTTGCACCATGTTAATGCGAGATGTGTTTATGGACCTTTGAAACAGAATCAAGAAAGGATTCTATCATGATGAACACGACGAACATCCTCACCACGAATGGGGTCGAGGATTTTCTCAAGAGGGCCGCTGAGGCCATCCAAATCCTGAACAACAAAAATGCTTCTCTGTCCGAGAGGGCGGAAGCAACCAGGACGATCTTCGGAGACAGCCAGAAGTTTTGGGTCGAGATCGCCACGGCGATGTCGGTGCCGGACGGGCGACAGAAAACCGATGTCGTAGTAGCGGTGCCGGCAGTGTCGGCCCCACCCGCCCAACAGCAGGTGTCCAAGCCCGTGGCGCCACCACCGTCGGCGGTGCTCCCACCCAAGAAGCCTGTTGCCGACACGGTGCCGGCGAGGACATTGGGAGTCGTTCGGAAAACGGAGACGATCGAGGGCGGCAACCTATTCGCCGAAAAGTTGGCGAAGGCGGCGATTCAGCTGGAGCTGGAGGACCACACTCCCATGGGTGTGTTCAGGACACTGATGGGTATGAGTCCAAAAGATGGTGGCCACGGTCGCGATTATTGGGACAAGTGTCGTGACGGGGTGTATGATGTCCTGTACCCTGGGCTTCTCGTTGAAAAGGTCGACTGGGAGCGCCTCACCGAGAAGATGAAGAAAAATCTCTTCCTCGATCGGCAAAATGCCTCAATGTTCATTAAGAACTGCCCCAAAGAGTTGGTCCAGGACCTTCTCTTTGGAGAAGGAGGAGTGTCGGCAGTGGTGAAGCAGATCCAAGCTGAGAGGGTCGAAAACAAAACCTCTCCGTACCGGATTTCCTTCATTATTGACTGCTGTTTGGCGGTTGGAAAAGAAGTCACCAAGGATCTTCTCTACGACGCCAAGAGTGCGGTCAATCATATGGGCCCGAACCAAATGGGTTTTATTGGTTCCGACCATTGGTTGATGAGGAAGGTTGCGGCAATGAAGTCCCAAAAGCCGATTCCGCGGGGAAAGTATGTTCCCAAGGAAGAGGTTGAGGCATTGCATGAGGAGTCGGAAGAGTCCTCGGTGCCGACCGAAAAATTGCTGGATGACATCCAGCGAGTGGCAGAGGAAGTGGTAGCCGCAGGATCCGAATCCGAGGTAACCACCGAATCCGAGGTTGCCGAGTCTGTTGCTAGTTAGTTTGGTTTGGGTCTAGTGCCCGACCCCCCACGCCGCAAGGTGTGGGGGTTTTCTTTTTGATTAAAAAATTTTTATGTTAAAATGCTTTTATGAAAAATAATTTTTATATTTCGTTTGGGGTTTGGATAGCCCTCCTACCACTCTTTGGCATCCCAGGGACTTGGAAAAATACTCTTGTATTTTTGTCAGGGATATTTTTGATAATAGTTGCCTTGGGGCCAACTATTTTGAAAAAATTGCAAGCGAAACCAAAGTCAAGAATTAAAAAAAATAACCCCCTTAATCCCCCTTACCTTAAGGGGGAGGGGGAAGAGGTATCAAATATTTATGCAAAAGAAGATGGTTCAGGGTCAATTTTAAAGCAAGAAGTGGTAGAGAAGTTATAATATTATGACAAATATTAGAAGAATTTTGGGTGTAGGTATCGTAGGGACTGCTCTACTTTTTTTTATTTCTTCTTTCACTTTTTCTTCCGAATCTTATTATGGCGAATCTTTGGCGATCACCACAAATCCTACAAATATAGCCAAGGAAAAAGAAGTAAAACATTTGAAAACCCCAGAGCCCCTAAAAGGTGTTTATATGACGCAGTGTGTGGCGGGTACGCCAAGTTTTAGAGATAAGGTGGTGAGGCTTATAGACGATACAGAGTTGAACTCCATAATAATAGATATAAAAGATTATACAGGGACAGTCTCTTTTTTGACTGGAAATAAAGAGATAGATTCTATTGTTGGGACCGGGTGTAAAGTTTCTGATATGCAGGAGTTTGTAGAAAATTTACATAATAAAAATATTTATGTGATTGGTCGGGTAACGGTTTTCCAAGACCCCGCTTTTGCCAAAGCTCACCCAAATTTGGCGGTAAAAAGAAAAAGTGATGGTGGAGTCTGGAAAGACAGGAAAGGCATTTCTTTTATAGACGTTGGCGCTCGTCCTTTTTGGGATTATATAATTTCCATAGCTACCTCTTCTTATGCGATTGGATTTGATGAAATAAATTTTGATTATATTCGTTTTCCATCTGATGGTGATATGAAAGACATAAGCTTTACTCATACAGGCACTACCACCAAAAAAGAGATACTCCGACAATTTTTTGAATACTTAGATTCTAAAATTGCAGGGACAGGGGTGGTCACTTCGGCTGATTTGTTTGGGATGACGACGACTAACACCGATGATTTAGGTATTGGTCAGGTTTTGGAATACGCACTTTTAAATTTTGACTACGTCTCTCCTATGGTCTACCCGTCTCACTACCCGCCCAAATTTAATGGTTGGCCTGACCCAAACAAAGTGCCATATGAAATAATAAAATTTAGTATGGGAGCGGGAGTAGCTAGGACAAATTTTTTGGAAAAAGAAATTGCTTCGTCCACACCTGATGCAAAAGTTCTAGAAAGAATAAATCCATTACAACTTCGTCCTTGGCTTCAAGACAATGATTACCCAGTGCACTACACGGCCGAAATGGTTCGCAAACAAATCCAAGCCACCTATGATGTTGGTTTAACATCGTGGATGCTTTGGGATCCGGGGAATACCTACACAGAAGCTGCACTTCTGAAAGATTGACCTAATTATTATAATTTCTAATTAACCTAAATTGAGAAATTTGGAATTGGGGTTTGTTTAGAATAATTAGGTCAATTAGTATAATTAGAATAATTTATATTGTATAATGGTATCAATGGATAATTCTAATCATATAACATATTTTGCCGAGACAGATGCGCGTAATAAGCGAGTGAAGTTTGGCATTAAAGATGAAGACCGTCTTCGCCACGTTTACTCTATTGGCAAGACTGGTATGGGCAAATCAACCATGCTTGAAAATATGGCTATTCAAGATATCCAAAACGGCGAAGGGATGGCTTTTTTAGATCCGCACGGCAAGACCGCTGATCTTTTGCTTGATTATATTCCAGAACACCGCGTCAAAGATGTTATTTATTTTGCTCCGTTTGATACCGAGTTCCCCGTTTCGTTTAATGTAATGGAAGACGTTGGTCCCGAAAGAAGACACTTGGTGGTTTCAGGACTTATGAGCGCTTTTGAAAAAATTTGGGAAGATCAGTGGTCATCTAGGATGGCTTATATTTTGCAAAACACCTTGGCGGCTTTGCTTGAATATCCGGGAGCTACTATGCTTGGTATAAACAGGATGCTGACCGACAAAGTTTATAGAAACAAAGTAGTAGATAATGTTACAGATCCAACCACCAGATCTTTTTGGGTTGATGAATTTGCTAAATATACAGACAAATATGCGGCTGAAGCGACACCAGCCATTCAAAACAAAGTTGGCCAGTTTGTTTCTAATCCACTTATTAGAAATATTATAGGTCAGCCCAAATCTTCTTTTGATGTTAGAAAAATAATGGATGAGAAGAAAATTTTGATAGTAAATTTGTCTAAAGGATTGGTGGGTGAGGGCAACGCCAACCTTTTGGGTTCAATGCTTGTGACCAAAATATATTTGGCTGCAATGTCTCGTGCCGATGTTGATCCAAAAGAGCTCAAGAAACTTCCAAATTTTTATTTATATGTGGATGAGTTTCAATCTTTTGCTAACAAAAGCTTTGCCGATATTTTGTCTGAATCTAGAAAATATAAATTAGGCCTAAATATTACCCATCAATATATTGAACAAATGGCCGAAGAAGTGAAGGCGGCGGTTTTTGGCAACGTGGGCACAATGGTGGCTTTCAGGGTTGGCTCGTTTGATGCCGAAATTTTGGAGAAAGAATTTGCTCCCGTCTTTACTATGGAGGATATTGTAAACTTGGGTTTGTATCAAGTATATTTGAAACTGATGATAGACCAAGTTGCCTCCCAACCATTTTCAGCTACCACCCTGCCCGCCATCCTGAAACCAGAGATTTCTTTTAGAGACGAAGCATTGGAAATGTCTAGGAAAACTTACGCAAATCCCAAGGAAGAAGTGGAAAAAGCTATAAAAGAGTGGCACCTGCCCGACTCGTCTGCGGTGAAGCCGGGGCGGGCGGGTCAACCTGAGCAACTTGTCCGAAACGTTGCCCCGGCGGGCGGGAGTTTGCAAATACGAAGTGAAAAAGTAGAAGTTAAGAAGGAGGCACTTCCAGAAAGAAAAGAAATAAAATACGAACAAACCAAACCCATAGAAATAAAAAAACCGGAAATCAAAGAAATCAAAATTGAGCCACCAAAAGTGGAGAAAACAAATATTTTAGCAAAAGCAATAGGAGAAGCGATAAAAAGCAAAGAAAATACAAAAGAAGAGATGAAGCCGGAACAAAAAAAAGAGACGATGTCGCTAAATGAATTAAGACTCGGAAATAAAAACAAAAACAAGGAACCATCGCCAGAAAATGTAAATTCTCTGAAAGAAGCGTTAAAAAAGTTAGAAAGTGAAAAGGCACAAGATGTGGGTAAAGAAAAAACACCAACATCCATCAAAAGCGCTGATGAGACAAAGGAAGTACCAGAAGATGTTTTGCGAAAAATTTTGAAAGGCGAAAACTAAAAACTTTTCTTTTAGGTGGCTAAAAATAAGGATTTTGATATAGTTAAGGAGTGGAAAAAATTAGAAAAATACTCATATTTTCAACTGCCTACTATCCGTTGGTGGGTGGGGCAGAGGTTGCTATAAAGGAAATAACAGATAGGATTCCTGATATACAGTTTGATCTGATTACCGCAAGATTTTCCAAAAAACTTCCTTTTAAAGAGAGAATTGGTAATGTTACAGTTTATCGACTTGGGGTAGGGGTTCCACTGATTGATAAGCTCTCATTACCTTTTGAAGGGGCTCTATTTGCGAGGTATTTACAAAAGAGAAATGACTACAAAGCATTTTGGTGTGTGATGGCAACTTTTGCATCGGGTGCAGCTTATATATCCAATATTTTTTCTAGAAAGAAAACACCTATAGTTTTGAATCTACAGGAAGGTGATTCTGAGGAACATTTCAGCAGAAGGTGGTTGGGCTTAATAGACCTATCTTGGAAGATGGCACTTAAGAGGACCTCTTATCTTACTGTGCTTAGTCAGTTTCTTAAGGATCGGGCAGAGAGGTTTGGATATAAAGGGGAGATATGGGTAATCCCAAACGGCGTTGATGTAAGCAGATTTGATATTCAATTGTCTGAAGAAGAGAGAATAAAAATAAGAGAAAGTTTTAATCTAAAGAAAGAAGACATCATACTTGTTACTACCTCACGTCTTGTTACTAAAAATGGGGTGGGGGATGTCATAAAATCCTTGCCTAGTTTAGCAGAAAATATTAAATTTTTAATTTGTGGAGAGGGAGAACTAGAAAAAAGCTTGAAGCTTGAAGCTAGAAGCTTGAAGCTAGAAAATAGAGTAATTTTTGCGGGCAATGTCTCACACGAAAATCTGCCAAAATATTTGAAAGCTTGTGATGTCTTTATCCGCCCATCTTTATCTGAAGGTATGGGTAATTCTTTTATAGAAGCTTTTGCATCAAGAATCCCTGTGATAGCAACTCCAGTTGGTGGCATTGTAGATTTTCTCGTAGATCCCGCGAAGCTCGACCGGAAGGAGATGCGAAGTGGGATGGAAATACAGACAGGATATTTTTGTGAGCCTAATAATCCAGAAAGTATATCTAAAACGGTAGTAAGGGTTTTAGAAGATACGAATAAAGAAAAGATCTTAGAAAATGCCTATAAGCTAGCAAAAGAAAAATATGATTGGAATCTGATTGCAGAAAAGTTTAAAGAAGTTTTCAAAAAAGTTTAGAATAAATATGAAAAAAAGAATGAAAATACTTATTACAACCGGCATATATCCACCCAAAATCGGAGGCCCAGCCCAGTACGCTCTAAACCTTAAAGAATCTTTCGAAAGGATGGGACACTTTGTATACATAAAAACATTTAATATAGAAAACAGCCTTCCTACTGGTATTAGGCATATTTTCTTTTTTATAAAAATAATTCCGGCTGTTTTAAGAGCTGATGTAATATTTGCACTGGATACATTTAGTGTAGGTTTACCGACATCTATGGCTTCTGGGTTGTTTGGTAAAAAAATGATAATAAGAACGGGGGGAGATTTTCTTTGGGAGCAATATATTGAAAGAACAGGTAGAAAAATTTTGCTTAGGAATTTTTATAGTACAGAAAGAAGCAACCTCTCTTTTAAGGAGAAGTTAGTATTTAGACTTACAAAATGGACATTACATAACACTGTTCATATTATATTTTCTACAGATTGGCAGAGAGATATTTTTATAAATGCTTATAATTTAGACAAGAGCAAGACTTCTATTGTAGAAAATTATTACGGACACAAAGAAGAAGATATAGAACCCACAGCAAAAGAATTTATTGGCTCAACAAGAAAGCTTGTAGGGAAAAATTTGGATACTCTAGAAAATGTCTTCAAAAAAATACAAAAAGATAATCCAGAAGTTAGTTTGTTTTTTGCCAACTTACCATTTGGGGAGTTGATGCAAAGAATGAAAAATAGCTATGCTGTAATCCTGGTTTCTTTTGGAGATATAAGTCCCAATATGATTTTGGATGCCATACGACTTAATAGGCCTTTTATATGTACAAGAGAAGTTGGTATGTATGAGAGAATAAAGGATGCGGGTATTTTTGTGGATCCTTTAAATGAAAATGAAATAGAAGCAGCGATTTTAAATTTATTGACCGAAAATGGCTACAAGAAGGCTAAAGAAAAAGTCAGAAACTTTAATTTTGTTCATACGTGGGAACAAATTGCAGATGAATTTTTGAATGTTTTAATAATTTAAACAAATGAAAGTTATATCTATAGGAATGGGTCAAAAAATATTTGAAGAAAATTCTGCGGTTAGACAGAGGATGATTGAATATGGAAAAATATTTGATGAACTACATTTGGTTGTTTTTACACCAGACTTAGATAAATTTGAAAATCAAACTCTTTCTCGTAATGTGTTTTTATACCCAAGTAAATCGAAAGTAAGAGTGTTCTATGTCTTTGATTTTATAAAGATAATAAGAAAAATTTTAAAAAATTCTGGGAAAGATAATGTTGTTCTGACTTGTCAGGACCCATTTGAAACCGGTATTGTGGGCGCTATGGTTAAGCTATTTTTTGGTTTACCATTACATATCCAAATTCATACTGACTTAGCGCATAAATATTTTAAGGGGTCATCTCTGTTAAATAAAATTCGTTTTATAATGTCTGAATTTACTCTAAGATATTCCGATAGAGTCAGGGTGGTCTCGGAGAGAATTAAAAAATCAATTGAAACTTTTTCTAAAAATATTGATGTCTTGCCCATTTATACAAAATTACAATGTTCTTACGATCGTAAAAAGAGTGTAATCTCTGAAAATTTAAATTCACTGAATATTTTAACTGTTTGCCGACTGGAAAAGGAGAAAAATTTGGAAATAGCCGCAAAAGCTTTTAAAAGAGTTTTAGATTTAGGAGTTTTAGCTAATTTTACGATAGTTGGGGATGGTGGCGAAAGAAAAAATTTAGAAAATTTATGTAGAGAATTAGGAATTGAGAAAAAAGTTATTTTTGCCGGTTGGCAAAATAATTTAGAAAAGTATTATGAAGAGTCAGATATATACATTTCTACTTCGCTTTATGAGGGTTATGGAATGTCTATGGTGGAAGCTGGCACTTATGGTTTACCATTGGTGATTTCCAATACTGGCGTGGCGGGAGAGGTTTTCAAAGATGGAGAAGAAGCTTTCGTCTGTGATGCTAAAGATTTAAATTGTTTTACTCAAAGTATTTTGAAAATTTATAGAGATAAAAATTTAGCTCAAAAGATGGGGCAATCTGCCAGAGAGTCTGCCTATAGACATCTTCAGTCAGAAAAAGACTATTTTAAAAATTATGCCGATTCTATTACAAAAACAGTTGTTGGTTTTAAGAAAATAAATTTCATATCAAGAATTTTTAATTTTAAAAAAACAGCTTTTAATTCTTTTATGGCCTTACGTTATTTTATTTGCGGTATCACGGCGGCGGCCACTAACATAATTTCAATTTATATTTTTACTGATGTATTTGATATTTGGTATTTGTACTCCTCGATCATCGCTTTTTTAGTGTCCCTGCTAATAAGTTTTATTTTACAAAAATTTGTAGTTTTTAAAGATATTGAAACTCGCAACATTCATCAGCAGTTCTCAAAATTCTTTATTGTGGCTATTTTGGGGGTGATAACCAACACCATATTAATCTCTCTATGCGTGGAGATATTTGGAATCTGGTACGTCTTTTCCCAAATTATTGCCGGCTTCTTTGTGATGATTCAAAATTTTATTTCTTATAAGTTTTTTATATTTAATAAATCCTAAAATGCGTCTTTTAATAATTACTCAAAAAGTAGACAAGGAGGATTCGATTTTGGGTTTTATGCATAATTGGATTTTGGAACTTTCAAAAAAGTTTGAAAAAATAACAGTTATTTGCTTAGAAAAGAGAGAGTTTGATTTACCTCAAAATATAAAAATTTATTCTCTTGGAAAAGAGTCTGGCAAAGCCAGAATAAAGTATATAAAAAATTTCTTCAATTTGATTTTGGGATTGCACAAAGAATACGATTCGGTTTTTGTCCATATGAATCAGGAATACGTTTTACTCGGAGGTTTCTTGTGGAAAATTTTGAGAAAAAAAATTTATTTTTGGCGCAATCATCAATTAGGAAATCTATTTACAAGAATTGCTGTTTGGTTTTCCAATAAAGTTTTTTGCACTTCAAAATTTGCTTTTGTGGCTAAATATGAAAAGACGATTTTAATGCCAGTTGGGATTGATACAGGTGTTTTTAATCCAGAATCCAGAATCCAGAATCTAGAATCTAGAAAAAGAAGCATCCTTTTTCTTTCTAGGATGGATCCGATAAAGAGACCTGATTTATTGATTGAAGCTCTAAATATTTTAAATAAAAAAAATGTAGATTTTGTTTGTGATTTTTACGGTAATCCAACCGTGGGAGGCGAAGACTATTATAATTATCTTAAAACTAAAGTAGAAGAATTAGGATTGGCAGACAAAATAAATTTTTGTAATGGAGTAGCTAATCACGAAACACCTAAAATTTACAAAGAGCATGACATCTTTGTAAACCTGACTCCTTCTGGTAGTTTTGATAAAACCATCCTTGAGGCGGTGGTTTGTGGTTGTCTGCTTGTAGTTGCTAATAAATCTTTAGTTGGAGAGATTGATGATAGAATGATTGCAAAGAATGAGACGGTGGCAGAAATTGCCCAAAAGATTGAATCATTATTGGATATAGGTAATGAGGAAAGATTTGTATTATCGGCAAGTCTCCAAAAGTATGTCCTGGAAAAACATAGTCTAAGTGTTTTAATTGAAAAGTTAGTTAAAGAAATACAAAATGTACAAAAATAAACAAGTAAGCGTGGTCATACCCACTTATAATGAAGCAGAAAGTATTAGGGAGGTGATAGATGGCTTCTTTGCAACTGGTCTGGTTGATGAAGTTATAGTGGTTGATAATAATGCGCTCGGTAATACCAAAGAAGAAGTGAGAAAAACTAATGCCCACCTAGTTCACGAAAATAAACAGGGGTATGGACATGCACTTATGCGTGGTATACATGAAGCCACTGGTGATCTGGTTGTAATGACTGAGGCAGATGGTACCTTTTTACCAAAAGATATTGAGAAACTTTTAGCTTATAGCGAAGAATTTGATGCCGTCTTGGGGACTCGCACCTCACGATCAGCTATTTGGTCGGGAGCTTTTATGCCCTTTCCTGTACGGTTTGGCAATTGGCTTTGGGCCAAAGTTATAGAAGTTTTATTTAATGGTCCAGTTTTAACAGATGTTGGCTGTACTTATAAATTGGTGTCTAGAGAAGCTTTGGAAAAAATAAAGCCACTATTTACGTTATCAAAAGGTGATGGTAAATTTTCTCCAGAGTTGATGATCTGGCTTATTAAAAAGGACGTTAACCTCATTGAGGTGCCGGTTATTTATAAAGAAAGAATTGGCCAATCTATGTATACCGGTAGTGTTTGGAGGGCGGCTAAACTTGGGTTTAGGATGTTACCTTTGATTATTTATTACAAATTTAAAAAATTCTGATTACTGCAATGAATATTATATTGATGATTAAAAATCTTTCTAAGATATATAACAAAGAAATTTTGGTTACTATTGGGGCATCTCTTTTTACAATATATTCGTATTGTAATAGTGCTTTGCGTTATGCGAGCGATGATCAGTTTATTTTATACAGATACATTGATAATATAGCTCGAGGTGATGGTTTTGTTTACAATATGGGAGAAAAAATTTTAGGCTCTACCACACCTCTTTTTACCCTTCTTTTGGCGTCCATTAAGTATGTTTTTCAAATAGTAAACACTCCAGATCTTGTGGCCTATGTAAACATTACCCTTTTTTCTTTGTCGGCGGCATTTTTTTACAGACTCTCTTCTGGGTTTGTGTCCGATAGATGGGCCTTAATATCAGCCACTATTTATTTTTTGAGTTCAGGGAGGATTATTCCGCAAGGAATGGAGACGTCTCTCTTCCTTCTTATATTTTTTGTTTTCCTTGATTTTTTACTTCAGAAAAAATTTATATATTCTAGTATATTTCTTTCGCTACTTTTACTCACAAGGCCAGATGCTGGGCTTATTGCTATTCTTGCTTTTATATATTGGTGGCAAAAAGAAGGTTTGCGAAAAACTATAAAATATACAGTTGTTACGATTGGGATCTCTTTACCCTGGCTTATTTTTGCTACACTATATTTTGGCTCCCCAATTCCCCAATCTGTAATGGCCAAACTCCACGTCAACGATATTATTAATCAGTCCAGTTTTCAAGCTTTTAAGGTTCAGACATCTTCTATAAGCAGAATATATTGGGGAAATATCTTTGATCCAGACAATATTCCCGCGCAAGTAGCGGTAAATCTTTTACCTGTTTGTTTTTTTGTGTTGGTTTGGATTAAAAAAAGAATGAATAAGGATAATTGGATTATTTTAGCGATTTCTCTCGCTTATCTTATTTCTTACAGTATTTCAAATCCGGTCATGTTTCCTTGGTATACCAGTCAGTTGAAACCAGCTTGGATACTCATTTCTTTTGCCGGAGCAGTAGTTTTGATTTCTAAAACCAGACAACCTTGGTTGCTTGGACTTTGTACACTAATTTTAATTTCCGGTCCAGCAGTGAGGTGGTATGGGCTCGCCACAAACAATAACGAGGGCAACAAAATATTAGGTTTATTTGAAATAGCTGGGCAGATCAAACCTTCTTTAAAATCCAATGAAAAAGTAATGGTCAACAATTTTGGAGCAATCGGATATGCGACGGGAGCTTATATAATTGATCCTTTTGGTCTTATAAATCCGGATGCTTCAAGATTTTATCCTATTTTAGATAAATGTGTTGATAAGACCTTACAATTTACATACCCACCAAAAATGATTGAAGAAATGAGGCCGGATTGGTTGCTCATATCCAAAAAGGAGCTGAAAAATTGTTTTTCAGAAGAATGGATACAATCACACTACAGCCCCTTTTATCTGGATGGCAAAATAATTTCTGATATTTGGAGACTAAAAAAATAAAATGAAAAATTTTCTTGAGACCGACATAGAATATTTTGAAAATCATACTTTTATAATTGATGTTGATGGAACTTTAACTCTGGATAAAAACAAAGACATTTCCTCATCGGTTTTTAATAAACTTATAAAATTAAAGGAGAGAAATAATTTGTATTTGTGTTCAAACGGATCATGGGAAAATGCCAAAAAGTTTGCTGAGATGTCCGGATGCTCATATTTGGTTTGTAAAAAACCGTTTACTGGAGTATTTAACAAAATTTTAAAAAATATAGACAAAGAAAGGGTGGTGGTAGTGGGAGACAAATATCTTACAGATGGTTTGCTAGCTAAATTTTTAGGAGTAAAATTCATAAAAGTGGATCACCTTAGTTGTCGGGATGATTCTTTGGTTGCAAAGCTTTCTTATATTCTAGATGATATTGTTTGGGCTGTTTTGCCGTATATAAGACTGGTCCGCCCATGGCAGTGGATTAAAAATTTACTTGTATTTGCGCCGGTGTTTTTTGCTGTTGGAGTGTTAAACTCATCTCTGTTCTCAAGGACTTTACTAGTTTTCATCACTTTTTGTTTGGCTTCTAGCCTGGTCTATACTTTTAACGATATTTTAGATTACAAACAAGATAGTCTGCATCCAAAAAAGAAAAATCGTCCAATTGCTTCTGCCGAAATATCTAAAAAGAATGCAATACTTCTTATTTTTTTTCTGGCGATAGGTATTTTTTATTTGGTTATGTTGGTTCCATCAATAATTTTACCTATACTACTGTATGTTGTTATAAATATTTTTTATTCTTTTAAACTTAAACATATTGCCGTTCTAGACATAATCCTCATATCACTGTTCTATATTCTTAGAATAATTGCTGGGGGTTTAGCTACTGAAATATATGTGTCCCCTTGGATTGTTGTATGTGTTTTTTTTGGTTCCTTGTTTGTAATTCTCGGCAAAAGGAGGGCGGAACATACAAAAGAGAACAGAAGATTGGTTTTAAATGATTATTCAAGTGAAGCTCTCAATTTTATGCTCGGCATCTCGGCATCTTTGGCCATTATTGCATATGGAATTTGGAGTGTGACAGAGCACAATTCTCCATATCTCGTCTACTCTACCATCTTTGTTGTTTTTGCAATTTTTAGGATTCTTAATCACATATATACTAATCCTCACGAAGCGGAATCACCAGAGATTTTAGTTTTTAAAGATCGCTTAATACTCGGCTCTTTCCTTAGTTGGGGGGTTTATATATTTTGGCTATTTTATCTAGTATAATTGTTTAATATGACTTATTTTATTACCGGCGGGTCAGGTTTTTTGGGCATCAATATGGTAAGATTTTTACTCAAAAATGGGCACGAAATTATTTCTTATGACCTGTTACCCTTTGATTATCCAGAAAAAAACAAAGTAAGGTGGGTAATGGGGGATATACGCAATCTGGAATTTTTGACAGAAAGTATGAAAGGGACAGATATCGTTATTCATATGGCGGCGGCTCTGCCTCTGTATAAAGCCGAAGATATACGTACAACTGACATTGATGGCACAAGAAATGTCTGTCAAGCAGCAAAAGACAACGGTATTCAGAGAGTGATTCATATTTCTTCGACTGCGGTCTATGGAATACCGGACCACCATCCCCTTTACGAAACAGACAAATTGGATGGAGTGGGGGAATACGGAAAAGCCAAGATTGCCGCCGAAAAAATCTGTCTGGATTTTAGGAAAAAAGGAATGATTGTGTCAATACTTAGACCAAAATCTTTTATCGGACCGGAGCGTCTTGGGGTGTTTGCTCTCTTTTATGATTGGGCTTCTACGGGACATGGATTTCCGATGATTGGTTTTGGACACAACCGTTATCAATTGATGGATGTGGAGGATTTTTGCGATGGGATATATTTATGTTCCACTCTGGAAAAAGAAAAAGTAAATGATATGTTTAATTTTGGTGCCAAAGAATTTACTACTATGAGAGAAGATTATCAGGCGGTTTTGGATTACGCCGGTTTTGGTAAAAAAATAAAAGGTTTCCCCGCTTCTCCTATGATTTGGATCCTGCGTGTTCTTGAAGCCTTACATCTTTCACCTCTTTATAAATGGGTTTACGAGACAGCTTCCAGAGACAGCTTCGTGTCAATCGAAAAAGCCCAAAAAATACTCGGTTGGAATCCGAAATATTCAAACAAAGATGCGCTGATACGAAATTACGAATGGTACCTCTCTCATCGAAGTGAGTTTAAGGGTAAAAGCGGTGTTAACCATCGTGTCCCTTGGAAGCAGGGTGTACTTTCTCTGGCTAAAATATTTTTTTAACCCTTTATTCCATGGCTATTTTGTGATAATATTTTTTTATGAGCCTTGATTTTTTCCACAAAAAGGAGTTTGTTTGGCTTGTTTTTTTAGCAATTTTTTTTGTTTTTGTACGTTTACCGGCAGTCCATTCTCCTTATCATCAAGACGAATATAAATGGGTTCAATATTCTCACCCAGAGATAGTTGCACCTGGCACTGTCCCCCACCCACCCCTTACAGAGTTTATTTATGCAAAATTCCTCGGACCCGTTGTTGGTGATAATAATTTCAGACTCATTCCACTGATTTTTGGTATTGCAAATCTACTTCTAATTTTTTATTTAGCTAAAATAATTTTTCCTTCGACGAGCTCAGGACAAGTGAACAAAACTACTCTCTGGAGCGCTGGACTTTTTACTATATCTTTTTATTCGGTATTGGCTTCTCTTATGGTTGATGTAGATGGTGCGGTTATGCCATTTTTCTTTCTCGTGATGCTTGTTGGTTATTTTAAACTTAAAACCGGTGGTTTTAATTTGAAAGATGGAAATTTAAAATGGTTAGCCGTTTTAATTGTTGGAGCGGTAGGTGGATTTTTGGTAAAGGTCAGCGGTGTTTTACCAATATTTGCTTTGGCTTTAGATTTTGCTTTTGAAAAAAATGTATTCAAAGATAAAGTCAGGATATTAAAATATTTTGCTTTGGGGTTGTTTGGGGTAATTACTTTAGTAATAGTTTTGTTTTTGGCTAAATATATTTTTCCGTTTTTTAATTTGGAGTACTCGCTGAATTATTGGAAACATTTTGCAAATTCATCTAGTTTTTTGGACAGGGGATGGTTACAGACATTCATCCAATTTGCTAAGGCCGTGATGTATACTTCACCGCTCTTACTTCTGCCATTATTATTTATAGATAAAGAAATTTGGAGGAAAACCAGACCTTTCTTTTTGTTTATCTTTATCGGCTTGTTTTTCTATTTGTTCGCTTTTGATTTTTCCATAGGGGCAATGGACAGATATTTTCAATTTTTAATTGTTCCACTATGCCTCATTTCTGGGGCGGTGTTTACCAAAATATTTAGCAATAAAGAAGAAAAGTTAGAAAAAATAGATTTTATTACGATCTCTATAATTTCTGTCGCGATCTTTGTTCTTCAGTTTTTTAATCATTTTGTGCCGGCTCTTTACCCCAAGACAGAATGGATTAACAGGGTAATAAGTTTGAAATGGAACTTCTTGTTTCCGTTTACGGGCGGGTCTGGACCAACAGGATTTTATATCTCTTTTGTATTCTTGGCTTTAATATGGATTTGTTTGGTTATTTTTGCTCTATCCCATTTCAGAATAAAAAATATACAGAAAAGAGTGTTTTTTTGCATTTTAATTTTAGGCCTTTTATACAATACTGTTTTTGTGGAAGAATATCTGTTTGGCAAAATAAACGGTAGCGCTACGAAATTGGCTGTAAGT
Source organism: Candidatus Zambryskibacteria bacterium RIFCSPLOWO2_01_FULL_39_39 (assembly GCA_001823925.1). Classification (GTDB taxonomy): domain Bacteria; phylum Patescibacteriota; class Minisyncoccia; order Phycocordibacterales; family WO2-35-19; genus WO2-35-19. Next base: position 59,713 of record MHWB01000004.1, on the reverse strand, counting down.
TCGGTGGAATTTATAAAAAATAATTTGGAGATAAAAAAAGTCATAGTGTATAACAACAACGCTGGTTGGAGTGTCATGCAGACTGGAAAGTATGAAAGAAGAATGTACACCACTCCACAGTTTGAAGATGAATATAAAAAAATTTTGGATAGTTTTAATGGGCACATTCTTTTCATCGATATACCGAAAATCTCAGATGATAGTTTTTATACAAGCTATATGAATTCTTGCAAGGTTATTTATGTCGAGAAAGATAAATATATTACTGCAAAAGTTTTGGGTTGTGGTAAAAATAAGTAAATTAAAAAATGTCTTTTAACTTCAAAAAATTAGAAATTCCTGGTTTGTTGCTGATCGAAACGGCTGTTTTTAAAGATGGGCGTGGTTTTTTTATGGAGAAATATAAAAAGAGTGATTTTGAGCCGGAACATATTCCTGATTTTGTCCAGGATAATTATTCTTATTCAAAATTAGGAGTAGTTAGAGGTCTTCATTATCAACTCCCTCCTTATGCTCAAGGGAAATTGGTCTCAGTCATTAAAGGAGAAATTTTGGATGTGGCAGTTGATATGAGAAAAAATTCGCCATTTTTTGGTAAATGGGTGGGTGTGGAGCTCTCCGACGAAAATCACCTGTCTTTTTATATACCACCTGGTTTTGCCCACGGCTTTGCGGTATTGTCCGAAGAGGCTCACTTTTTTTATAAGTGCACCAGTGAATATAATACTGATGCCGAAAAGGGGGTGAGGTGGAATGACCCGGCATTAAATATAAATTGGCAAGTATTAAATCCGCAACTTTGTGATCGGGATAGGAGATTACCGAAATTAAACGAGGCGGAAACTTTTTAAAAAATAATTTATGAGAATTTTTTCAAGAATTAAACAAGAAGCTGGAGATTTGTCAAGATGGTTTAAAATTAGTGTCATTATTATTTTTGTAATTTATATATTATTTTGGTTTTTTACTATACACATAAATAACTTCCAAAACGATACTGGTATTAAGCCATTTCTGCCAGTCATGGCTCAGGATAGCGAAGGATATTATAATCTTTCGGAATCTCTAATAAATGGAGACAGGTTTAGTCAAAATGGCAAAACAGAAACACTCAGAACTCCCGGGTACCCACTCTTTGTCGCTGTACTAAAAACTATTGGCAGATCATATTTTGCAGTCACACTGGTTCAAATTTTAATGGTTTTTCTTTCTGCTTTTATTATAAGAAGAATCGGAATACTTTTTGTTTCAAAAAAAGTTGGTGAAATTGCTGCTTTCTTATTTTTAATAAATCCAGTTACTCTCGTATTGAGTTTAGCCATTCTTACCGACACCTTGTTTTTGTTTTTATTTACATTAAGTTTTTATCTCATACTTTCATTGAGTAATGAAAGACCATTTTACAAAGTCTTTTGGGTGTCTTTGGTCTTTGCTTTTGCTGTATATACTAGACTGGGCATGTTTGCAATACCCGTGATTGTTACTCCGGTTCTAACTTTCAATGTTAATTTTAAATACAAATTGAAATTTATTGGGACATTGCTTGTCTTGCTTGCGGTATTTGTATCCCCTTGGATTATAAGGAATTATGTTGAGGTTGGTGTGGCAGGGTTCACTTCTTTCCGGTCGCAAAATCTTGGCTGGGCGGCTACCAAATTTCTATCAAGTAAAAATAATACTAGTCAGAGTGACGAGTATTATAAATTTATAGAAAGAATAAATATTGAAAGTTCTGATTATTATGATATTCGCTATTCGGATAAAATAGGCAAAGAAGCGAAAAGAATCATTTTTGAAAAACCCTTTTCTTATCTTAAATACCACATCGTTTCATCGTTGCCATTTCTTTTCCCATCGACTATTTCTTTTGCTTTAGACACTTATAATTCCGCTATACATAAACAAAGCGCATCTCAAGAAGGGGCTATTGGTGCACTGTCGGCTGGTAAATGGAGAGAATTTTGGGAGGGGATTATGAAATCGTGGTGGAAAGTTTTAGAAAGATTGTGCTGGTTAGCAGCTTATGCACTCTCACTATTTGGTATATGGGAATATAGGAAAAAAGTTTTAGTATGGATTTTGGTTTTCACCATCGGCTACCTAATGCTTCTTGCTGGCCCCGCTTCTGGTCCCCGCTACGCCTTCCAAGCCTTTCCTTTTATGTTCCTCCTGTTTTCTCTGGGAGGAGTTTGTTTATATCGAAAATTGTTTCGCTAACTCTTTCGGTGGTCGTTGACTATGTCGCGGATGATAAAACGAGGACGTCCTTTAACTTCTTCAAAAATTTTGGTCGTGTATTCACCGATGACACTGATGGCTACTAACTGGACGGATGACAGAAACAGGACTATGACAACCAGTGTGGCGAAACCTTGTGGTGCACCCCACACAAAGAAGCCTATTATGTAATATAAAATAGCAAGTAAAGCGGCGACAGTCGTAAGTATAGCCACATAGGTCACTATTTCCAGCGGTTTATACGAGAAAGAGAATATAGCTTTTCTTGCCCACCTGAAAGCGCTTAGAAGTCCTTTGGTGGATACGGACTGTCTACCGTCAAATCTTTCGGGCCTTTTGTAATTTACTCCAATACTTTTATAACCAACCCATGCGCGAAGTCCCCTGATAAATCGGTCCCTTTCAGGCAATGCGTTCATATGATCAACGACCACCCTGTCCATAAGAGAAAATTCCCCAGCATCTTCTGGAATTTTTATATAAGAAGTGTAGCTGAATAATACATAAAATTGATGGTATAACCATTCTTTGATTTTACCCATACTCTTTTCCCTTTGTTTCCTTACTCCGTAGACAACCATATTGCTGTCTAGCCATTTTTGGACAAATTCTGTAAGGAGTTCGGGGGGATCTTGAAGGTCACCATCCATAAGGACAACCGCATCTCCAGTAGCCTGTATCATACCACTTGTAAAACCAGCTTGAGCTCCAAAATTTCGCGAATGATTAATTATTGTTAAATTTTTATCTTTGGCGGCAATTTCCCTCAATATCATTTCTGAATTATCTGGGCTGGCGTCATTTACATATATGATTTCGTAGATGCTCGTTATCTTTTTAAGGGTTTCTGTAAGTCGTGAATATAATGCATGAATAGCTTTTTCGTCAAAGTAACAAACAATTACAACGGAAATTTTTTTATTAGTAAGCATCTTATTTGAATAAATATGAGCTTAATTTAGCATAGAGCCAGTCAGGAATCAAAGTGCTTAAGCGAGACAAAGTAGTAGATAAAAATGGTATATATGAGATTGGCTTTGGATTTAAAATTAGCTGTATTATTTTTTTAGCTATCACATTTGGAGTTGCTACAACAAAAGAAGGTTTTCCTTCCCACATCTCTGTTTCAACTGGTCCAAGGTAGATAGTGGAAAAATCTACTCCCAAGGGTTTATATCTTAAATTTAAGCCTCTAAAAAACATTCCCACTGTCGCTTTGCTGGCTGGGTATGTTGCTCCCTGAATACTTGGTCTCCATGATGCGATTGATGAAAGGCAAATAAAATGTCCGTGACCAGTCTTCAAAAATTCTGGCAGAAAAACATCTACCATGTTTGCTGTGCCAAAAAAATTGATTTCCATAATTTTTCTTACAACGTCATTTTTAAAATTTGGTTCAGTATCATTTTGACTGATTGAGGCTCCACAAACTATTGCACCAGGGATCAGTTTTTTTAACAATAGAGCATCTTTGACCTTCTTTATTTCTTCTAGGTTGCTCACATCAGCTTCGTAAAAATGGAATTTTTTGTTGTTTAGTTCCGAGGCAAGTTCTTCTAAAAGATTTTTTCTACGTGCAATCCCAACAACGATATAACCAGATTGTATTAATTGTTTTGACAATTCTCGACCTATTCCAGAAGAGGCTCCGGTGACACAAACAACCAAAGATTGGTTTTGATTTTGCATTAAATTTTACCTTCCGAGCTTTTTAATAATATTTTTCGCAACTTTTTTAGGACTAAGACCAGCTTTGTTGAGGAGAAAATCTCTACTGCCGACATCTTTGATAAAAACATCTGGAAGAGCGGATGGTATAAATGGCAGTTTTGGCAAATGTGATTGGCTGAGTAGCATCGCCACCTCTGATCCCAATCCTCCATGTAAACTATGTTCTTCTAGTGTGGCTACAAGTTTTACTTTTTTGGATGTTTCCAAAATAAGTTTCTTGTCCAACGGTTTTACACTCGGCATACTTATCACAGACATTTCCAAACCTGTTTTATTTTTTATGATTTCTGCGATCTCCATTCCACAATCCAGTATATTTCCCGTAACTAAAAGTAAGATATCTTTGCCTTCTCTAATGACAAATCCTCTGCCGATTTTAAATTTAAAATCAGGTTTGAAAAAATTTGTTTTTGGGCTTTTGCCTAGGCGCAGATATGTCGGCTTTTTGGATTTCATCATAGATTTGGTAGCCTCTCTAGCTTCCCACGAATAAGTTGGGCACAGAACTTGCATATTTGGCAGGACATTCATAATAGCCACATCTTCAATGGTGTGATGGGTGATACCATGAGTGCTATAGTTGAAACCTCCCCCGGTTCCCACTATTTTTACATCCAGATTGTGATAGCAAATATCGTTTCGGATTTGTTCATATGGGCGCATGGTAAGAAATGAGGCGATTGAATACACTATAACTTTTTTGCCAGTAAGCGCTAGTCCGGCAGCGATACCTATCATATTGGCTTCTGCAATCCCAACATTAATGAAACGATCGGGAAACGATTGGTGTAGTGGTTCTAACGCGTTAAACCCGAGGTCACCGGTTAGGAAAACAATATCTTTATTGTTTTCCATCTCTATTTGCATTTGTTTTACAAAATCATTTCTCATGGTGGTTTTTGTGTGTTTTCTCGTCTACTATATAGTAGTGTGCATGCAGTGTGTTTTCAATATTAGGGATACTTTTGCCCGTTATAGTCTTGGCTATTACAACACACGGCCTACTGCTCGTCTTTGCTTTGTTTAATATTTTTTCCAATTGGACAGGGTTGTGTCCGTCGACATGAAATATTTGCCAACCAAAAGCTTTGAACTTGGTAGCCAAATCCATAGTGTGCACATCGGAGGTTTTGCCAAAGCCCTGGAAACCATTATCGTCTATAATCGCGATTACATTGTTCAATTTGTGGCTGGCGATAAACATTGTCGCTTCCCATACTGACCCCTCGTTGCATTCTCCATCACCCATAAGAACAAAGACCTTTCTTTTTGGAAGAGATTTTTTAAGTACTAGCGCCATTCCAGCTCCAATTGAAAGGCCGTGACCTAATGATCCGCTTGATATTTCAATACCAGGAGCAACCTCTTTAGATGGGTGACCATGAAAAATTCCACCATTTACTCGATACTTTTTTAATTTATCTACAGAGAAAAATCCGCGTTCTGCTAGAGCCGCATAAAGCGCAGAAGCTCCATGACCCTTACTTAATAAAAATCTATCCCTATCAAAATCATCCGGTTTTTTTGGATTTATGTGGAGTATCTTGAAATATAGGACAGCCAAAATATCAGATATACACAAAGCAGAACCTGTTTCTGCTGTCTTACTCCAATAAGACATATTTATTATATGATCTCTAATCAGAGAACCTTTATCCTTTATATTTTTTTGTCCTTTTTTCACAGTAATATAGGCACTTGGCTTTCTTGTCAGCAAGTCTATTATAGGCCATATTATTAACTTTTTTAGAAGATGTGTCAAGAATAGACTTTCTGTTCTATTAGATGATAATGTTATGTACATGGTTTCTGGAAAATCTAATGTCAATCCAACCATAGCTACTAAGTGTGCTATATGTGGCACTTATGGTAATGCTACGGAAGTTTATCCAGCTCATTTGTCTGGAGAGAATCTAGATGAAAAAGCTTTTTCGGCCCGCAGATTTTATGGAGAGAAGATCCATTTTCGCATGGTCAAATGCAACACCTGCTCACTTTTGCGGTCGGATCCGATTGTTTCTCCGGAAGTTTATTCCGAATTGTACAATCGTAGTAGTTTTACATATGAAGGACAGGTTGGTAATTTAATAAAGACATACGGATATTATTTGAAAAAACTTACGTCGTTTATCGCGGAAAAAGAGGCGTTGTTGGAAATCGGCTGTGGCAACGGATTTTTTTTAGAGGAGGCTTTGAGACAAGGTTACAAAAAAGTTTTTGGTGTTGAGCCAAGCAGTGAAGCAATAGCAAAGGCTTCTGTAAATATAAAAGCGTCAATCAAACAGGGCATGTTTGATAAAAATATGTTTCCGCCAAACTCTTTTGATGTTATTTGTATGTTTCAAACTCTCGATCATTTTCTTGATCCATCTAAAGTTTTGAGTGATGCTTTGATTTTGCTCAAGCCGGGCGGAGTGCTCATCGCCATCAATCACAATCTAAAGTCACTTAGTGCTAGAATTTTGGGTGAAAAGTCTCCGATTATAGATATTGAACATACCTATCTTTATGATAAAAACACTATAAGGAAACTCTTTGAAAAATGTAACTATGAGGTTCTCAAAGTTTTTTACCCCAAAAGCCGGCACTCGCTTGGGTATCTGTTTTCGCTTCTGCCACTGAGGCCACTTTTCGTAAAATCGGCGCTACACCGTTTTTTGGATTGGACCAGACTTTCCAAAATTCCTTTGTTTGTCCAAATAGGTAATCTCGGGATTATCGCTCGTAAGAAATAAGATGCAATTAGTCTACCTAACTTCAAAAAAATATCCGAGCTCGACTGCCGACCATTTTTTTGTGCGTAATATGGCAGAGGTATTTAGTAAGATTTTAAGCGAAGACTTTACTTTTATAGTTCGCCAAACTGGCCCCGAACTTAAAAGTATCAATGTAAAGGTTTTATATGCACCTAGCCGGGTTAGAACAGTTTATTATTTCTTTAGCTTGCCGTTTTTTATATTCAGGAGGCATAACTGTAGTGATTGTTTCTTCTTTTCAAATGACCCATATTTGCTCTCTGTATTGATTTTTTGGCGAAAAATTTTCGGATTTAAATATAAAATATGCTCGGATTGGCATCAGATATTCCAAGATTGGCGAGACGGATATATTGCCAACAATAGCGATTTTCTCATCTCAACCTCGGAAAGGCTTAAAGATTTGATTATTAAAAAAACCGGACTACAGAAGAATAAAATTTTCGTAGCGTATGGTGGTGTTGACTTGAGTAAATTTAATCCAAACACTGATATTCCAAACCTGAGAAAACAGCTGAATCTGCCGCTAGACTGCATTCTTGTTGGTTATGTCGGTTTTTACAAAACTATGGGCATGAGCAAGGGTGTAGATATGATGATTGAATCACTAAGATTCATTCCGGATAAAAAAGTCAAAATGGTTTTTGTTGGGGGAAAGCCAAATGAGATAGAAGAATATCAATCATTGGCGATCAAGAACGGGGTAGAGGATAGGTGCATTTTCTTAGGGGTCGTAAGTCAAGAACTTGTCCCAAAATACGAGCAAACAATGGATATGCTGGTTATTCCATATCCGGATAAGCCCCATTTTCGCGATTGGGGCTTTCCGATGAAAGTGTATGAGTATATGGCAAGCAAAAAACCTATTATATATTCAAATTTGCCGATAATTGGTGAAGTTCTGGAAGATTGTGCAATTTCTTTTGAACCAGATAATCCGCGAGATCTTGCAGATAAAATTGAAAAATTTAATTCTGAACCAAAAGAAGGTATTGATTGGGCAGAAAAAGCTCTTGAAAAGGTAAAAAATTTTACTTGGCAAAAAAGAGCTGAGAAAATTACTAATTTTTTAACAAGGAACTAATTTTCTTAGGAAGGTTTAATATTCTAGATAAAAAACTTTTGAAATATTGAAAATAAACAAAAGATAAGATTCTTATTTTTTCATTAATGGGAAGGCAAGATTTGATCAGTACTCTCGCTTGATCAAATCTCACCTCGCATACGTTTGTAAAGAGGATAAGCCTCTTAATTAATAATGGTTTCTTGTTCAACTTTGACATTTCAATTTTGACTGAAGAATTTTCGTGAATCCTGAATTTTCTGAGAATTGTCGGTATGGATACCATTTCACCCAGGGTGGCTATACGACATAATGAAGCCATATCAGACCCCTTAAACATTTTGGTTCTAAACTTATCGGCGTATACCCGTTTGACTATATCGGTCTTGTACAAACCATAGCCAAAGAAGTATATTTTAGACGATGTTGGGTATTTAAAAAATTGACGACGACGCTCTCTCCAAGACACATTTTCTCTTGTTCTATCCAATGTAAAGTTTTCAATATGTATTCCAAATTGATCTATTAGTTCATAATCACCGGCAACAAGCACACATTCTTTGTGGTAAAACAAATAATCGAGAGTTATCTCCAAAAAGTTTTTATTCAATAAATCGTCATATGCAAGAAAAGTGAAATATTTACCCACCGCTTTCTTAACGCAATAATCAAAATTAAAAACACCGCCAAGATTTTGCTCATGGCGGATATATTTTATTCTTGAATCTTTCTTTTGATATTTTCTACAAATGGCTTCCGTGTTGTCAGTTGACCCGTTATCAGAAATAATCAGCTCAAAATTGGTATGAGTTTGCTCAAGTACCGAATCTAAAGCCTCTTCTATAAATTTTCCTCCATTGTAGACAGGTAAACCCACACTTACGAGAATTTCTTTTTTTTCCATTTATTTTATCCTTTTTAAATATCCGTCGGGCGCACCAGTGAGTATAAGCTTTGACTCAAAATCTTTGTCTATTTTAAAATTTTTATTTTTTTTCAAAAATTCCCAAACTGCTGTTTTTGGATTGTTGCCTTTGCCAAACGCTTTACCTAAATTAGCATTGACAGGGTCATCTTCTATGCCTGTATCCTCAACGATACAATAGCTACTTCTGGTGACAAGAGGAGCATAAGCTTTTAATTCAGCAAGGACGTGGTTATGGGTGTGATTGCTGTCTAAATGAACTAGTATTCTCTTTTTATTTTTTGCTATTTTTTTGACTTTTTCAATTATTATTGGATCAATGCTTGAGCCTTCAAACATAATGATTTTTTTAGACATCGGATGAACGGCCAGATTTTTCTTGTTATGTGGTCTGATTTCAATATCTATACCTACCACTTGTCCGTTCCTTATTTCTCCACAAGCTTCTAAGAGAGTTATCATGGAAGCACTAAAAACGATGGAGCCTCCCCAAGCAATACCCGTCTCAATAATAAGGTCTGGTTTGATTTTCCAAATAAGCTCGTGTAGAGCCTGGGTTTCAACTGGAGTCTGGATAATAGGTACTCCCATCCAATAAAAATTGTAAGCATATTTAGACTTACTAAGATGGTCGTGAAAAGACTGCTTTGCTTTTTGGAATTTAGGGTCTTTGCTAAGGGTTTTAGATCTTTTGGTAATATCAAGACCAAATTCTTCAAACGGTGTTTTTTTCATAATGAGTCTAATTTACATTATTTTACTCCAAAAAGAAAGATATTTGTCACCAGGCAAAAAAGTATTGTATTGATGAACCGTACCTTTTGATTTTGTACTCCAATTTGGGTGTTTTGCTAAATTTTTAATTTTTTCTTCTGCCAATTTTTTTTCATTCAATTTTTTTGCCTTACAATAAGAAATAAAATGTTTACTATACTTTCCGATTGATTCCACAAATATGTCCTTTGGCGCTATCTCTTTTGCTGATTTATTTATTTGCCATTTTTTCTCGGTCTTTTTAAGTTTCAAAGTTTTCATAAAAATTTTATTCCACTCGCGCTCCATATTCTGAAGAGAAAAAACTTCTTTAGCATACCTCTTTGTGTTTTTAGAAAGGCGGTCTCTTAATTTGCTGTCCTTGTACAGACTTTCTAGGGCTTTGGCATACTCTGTTTTATTTTTTACCATTAAACCGGTTTTTCCGTTTTTTACCATAAATTTTTCCATTAAGTTATCAAAAACCACTGGTACAACTCCTGTACCCATAGCTTCCTGCAGAGCCTGGTCAGAGGAACCGTAGTGGTGTCTGGCAAGAGGGTAGCCAAAGACATCAAACATAGATAAATATTTCCACTTTTCTTCTTCAGAGATATACCCTGTAAATATAAATTTGTCACTTAAACCACGGTTTTTTGCTTCTTCTTCCATTAACTTTGAATTTGGTCCTCCCACTACAATAAATTTTACATTTGGTATGTTGGCGCTCTGACTCATATCAAAGAAATCAGGATTTAATTTAGTATAATCAACGGTACCAATATAGCCCACATTAAATCCGTCATGCTTTTGGTGTTTAATGTGTTTTAGTCTTTCTACCCCCCCTGTAGACCAAATGCTATTCATATTTTTTTTATATTTTGGTGGCAAGTTTTGTACTTCTTTGACTTTAAAACTTACGGGGGTGGTGAAAATGAAAATATCTGGATACTTAAGGAGCTTGTTAGAGAAATTGTTTGGGGGGACAGAGCCTAATACGTGGCTCCAAAATATGATACGATTTGGTGGTAATTTTTCACGGACCAAAAAATCGTAGAGCAATGGGTGGTTCCACCAATGAACCAAAACTATGTCTGATTTAGCAATCAGACTAAGCACATCTTCTTTTTTCTTTGACATATCTCCCCACAGCTTAAAACCTATTTTTTTTGAAACAATTATAGAATTTTTATTTGCATAGTCTAGGCAGACAACTCTGTGTTCAAAGTGTTGATTTTTAACTACTTTTTTTAAATAGTTCAATACTACAGTACCAACTCCTGTGCCGAGATGGGGAGTAATATGGAGTATTTTTGTTATCTTATTATTTTTCATAATTTATTTAAAATTTATAATTTTACCTCGGTAGCCCATTTTTTTCAGTTCCGCTGTTATTGTTTTCTTGTGAGCAATTGCGCTAATGATTATCTGGGAATTATTTTCTGCTTTGGTTAACACAAACTTATCTTCTATTTTATTTTTGCCAATCAAAACATGCTTTTGTTTGTATGGATTGAGGTCTACAAGTCCAGCAATCTTACATCTCTTAAGCCCCGTGGCTTCATAAATATACAAGAACTCTCTTCCTATTCCCCATGCATATATAGGTAATCTTTTTTTTGCTAAATGTTCAAATAATTTCTTTTTATTTTTTAGTTTTTTTGTATCTCTTTTTATATATTTACTTATCTCTTTTTTTAACAAAAAATGTTTTTTATTTATTTTCAGCTCTGTATTTGAAGAAAAGCGAAAAACAGCAGTCAAAACAGGTAAAATCATTTTGCTTGTCATCATTGGGGTTTCGTATCTAGTAAAACTTACAAGTTCAAAACCTTCTAAAGAGGCAAGTAATTTTAAATGTTCAATATCGAAATGTTCGATATGCTCCCTGAGAATAAACCAATAGAAATCAAAAAAATAATTCTTGATGTACCGCGAAGCATCTGGAACACTTACGCAAAGATACCCTCCATCACTTAAAACTCTCGCGGCTTCTTTGAAGGCTTTGCGTGGATTATAGAGGTGTTCTATTACTTGGTCTGCCACCAAAAAATCTAAAGATTTATGAGGGAAGGGGACTGCCAAATCCATATCACCAATTTTTATTTTTTCTTTCCATTTTTTGGACTGATTTCTGTAGGTTTTGCTTATTTCAAATCCATTAAGTTTTTTGAATCCTTTGCCTGACAAATAATCCAAAAAACCACCAGTTGCGCACCCGCAGTCCAAAATTTTCATTTTTGTGTTGAGGTAAGGAGAAATTGACGTATATAATTTATTATAACGTTGCATAGTAAACGGGCCAGTATTTCCTGTTTTGTCTCCGACTTTGTCTGGAGATCCTAAATTAGTCGGAGCTGATTCTTGGTCATAATATTTTTTTAAATCTAGAATTTCTTTTAGGGACAAAGAATTATAGATATGTCCGCATTTTTTACATGTGACTATTTTTGCAGTTTTATAAATCAGTGAATTGTCCAAACTACCACAATCCAGATTGAGCAGGGGTCTACTTTTATCTGTTTTGCAGATGGGGCATTTCATATAGAATTTAAAAATCTAAAATAGGATGCCAAACCTTCTTGCCAAGAAGGGAGAACTATACCAAGAGCTCTGGCTCTGGTATTTTTTGGGATAGAAAATTTTGGGCGTCTAACTTTACCGGCCGTATTGCCCCCTTTGGCACTTAAGCCACCCCTGTCAATTGGAGATAATGGCACATTAATTTTGGCTAACTTAAAAATTTCTTTTGTGAACTCATACCAACTGCAGCCCCCTTCGTTTACTAGATGGTATATTCCAGGATCTACTTTCATAGAGAGTAGCTCCAGAGTGGCTTTGGCAAGGTCGCCGGCATAAGTTGGACTGACTATTTGCTCCGAACTAACCTCCATACCTACTCCTGCCTTAGCTTTTTCTGTCGCTTCTTTCATTATGTTCAAAACAAAATTTCCTTTTTCCGGACTGCCTTTCACTCCGCCATAAAGACCGGCAGTCCTGACAACAAAAGATTTCTCTGGATAAATGCAAAGCGCGGCGTACTCTCCAGCCAATTTTGATAGGCCGTATATCTGTAGGGGATTGGGGAGGTCGTCTTCTTCATAAGCCGATCCTTTTTCGCCATCAAAAACATAATCGCTACTGTAGGTGACAAAAATAATATTTCTTTCCTTACATTCTCTGGCCAGATTTTGTATTGCCAAAAAATTTACTTCCATTGCTCTTTGCGGATTTTCTTCGCATTGGAGCACTACTTGCAGGGCGGAAGTGTTTATTAAAATATCAGGTTTTATTTTGTCCAATATCTTTTTGACTTGGGGCCAGTTTGTCACGTCCATTTCTTGCCTATCAAAAGCTATCACCTCAAACCCAAAAGAGCCTACTTCTGCTTGAATGGCTCCCGCCAACTGGCCATTTTTACCAATTATTAGAATCTTTTTTTTGGTCATTTTATTATCCCCAAGACTACCAGGAAATTTTCCAAAAGAAAAGAGGGGCGGCTCGCGCGTGCCCCTCAGGGTTCAATGTACTTAGTTAGTCGTCCCTGATTTATGTGCCATTGTCCCACGGAGCGTACAAGGGACGCCCGAAGTACTCTTTTGAGTCAAACCCGGTCCGTTCCTGTGCCGTCGCCTTGACCGATTCGGGCAGGCTGCCGCTGAAACTTTCCTGGATTACGATTTCGCGACGGCATTCGGGGCAGGCGACAAAGTAGATGGGCTTGCCCCGCTCACTGCGTCTTTTGTGTTCGGCCGGCTCTTTTACTTTGAAAGTAATGTCCTCGGCAGTGATGCCCAGAAGTGATCCGCACTCTGGACAAGTAATCTCTTTAGACCAACTTCCGAATATTTCCATCGGTATTCCTTCCTCCCTGTACTATACATACTTATTTATTAATGTCAAGATAGCCAGCCAGTTTTTGTTTTAATATTTGAAGAAGAGTTGCTTGATGCTCTGGTATCCCAACGATATAAATATTGGGTATATCGAGCACTTTTATTTTTTTATCTTTCAAATCAAAATGAGTGGAGAGGTAAGTTGCGTGATGATCTTCTTTTTCCGACATGACAATGATCTCGTCAGCCCAATCTATTAGTTCTTGGTTCACGGCTGTAGCGTTAGGGAAGTCTGGACTAAGTGATGTGCCGGCTGACCTTGCTTCATATTTGTTTGATTTTTCAAAAAGGCTAGCCGCTACCGGGCTCCGCACAACATTGGCTGTGCAAATAAAAAGTAAGTGAATTTTGTGCTTCTCCATATGAATAATCTAGATTATCAGGAAATTCTGCAAAAGAAAAGGGAGCCGCGAAGCGGCTCCCAGAGGGACTGATTGTGAAATCTTATTTTTGCTTGGCAATGTTTATTTCTTCCATCTCTACGTAGCTCATGGTTTGCTCCATGAGCTCTTGGTGTTGGAGATTTTCTCTCATCCCCAACACTTCTTGGTAAAACATCCACCCATGCAATGTTGGCCCGGAACTGATGGCGCCCCTCCAGATATTTTTCTGAACCTCTTTTGGGCTTAAGGCGAAAACCTTTAGCCCACCGTCCGTCTCCACTTTGGAAGCATGGGTGAGACCGGACAAAAATATCACAGCAATGAATTGCTCCCCAACGATTTCAGAGCCAGCGCAGTGGACGGGATGCACTCTGCGGTAGCAGAGAGCGGTCTGTTCCTCCACCTCAGTTTCTTCCGATAGTTCCTGAAGAAACGCTCCCTTAAGTCCTTGTCCGGGATCGATGGCTCCTCCTGGAAACTCAAGAGAGCTGAAAGGCCCATATTGACCCAAATCTGTCTCTATCCCGTTGATCCAGGGATTAATAGCTGGATGGTGGTGGTACTGAGCTGGTCGTTGTTCCACTACCATAATGAGTCGGCCATCGGGGAGAATCGGCACTATACTAACCCCTCCCTTGATGGCACCACTATTGCCGGCGACGAGCTCTAAATAACAAAAATATGGACGCTCGCCGTTGGCAAACTCGGTCCTTTGTCGGCCTTCTTTGCTGCAGTGGACCAAAGTTCGATAGCGATATGGCCCCTCTGCAATTGGGAAGATTTTCCCTTCTTTCCAAACAATCTTTTTCAAAGCTGCTTTTGCTTGTCTGCTGGTGTACACTTGCGCACCTCCTTCTAGGAGAAATCATATATTGTTTACTTTTAAAAGTCAAGAGCAACAATTCTTTTAACCAATTTAAGCAGGGAATCTTTTTTAGAAATTATTAAAGTTTGACAGCCTGTTTCCTCGCCGATAAATGAACTCCATTTATTAGAATCTATAAAAAATGATTCGGTCAGATTGATATGATGATCACCGGCTGCTTGAAAGAATAAACCGGCTCTGGGCAAACGGCATTCGCACCGGTCTTTTGGGTGGTGGGAACAGAAATAAAATCTTTTGATTTGAATTTTTTGACGCTTAAGTTCACTTTTTATTTTTGAATAAGATTTGGTATGGTCGGGTTTATTTCCCATGACGAATATCTTATAGTCATTGGCTTGAAGCATTTTGAGTGCCGGTAGGGTTTTAGAGAAGTGTTCGTTTAATACATCGTACCCAAGAAATATTATTCTTTTCGGAGCCAAAAATTTCTCGGCCATTTTAAGAAAATTGATGTCTGTAATGGTGCAATAGGTATGATCGGTACCAAAACCGATGAGTTCTTTGTTTGGAGCTAGTTTTTGGCTGACCAAACCTCCTTGAAACTCAAAATCTTTTTTGGGCATCAAAGGCACTACGTCTCGGTTCAAGATATAATAGCCCAAGTCTATGCCCTTAAAGGTGGGAGAGTACAAAACATCATCCTGCCATGGCCCGTAATTTATAATGTGGCCGGAAGTAGTCAGTTGGACCAGGTTTCTCGTACCATATTCACCCCGATTATCTTTGTTGTTATAGAGAGTCATCATTCCCAAGACATCGTACTTGTCATAATGCCTGATCAATTTTTCCAAATCTAACGGCCAATAAATATCGCAATACATAAATAAAAAGTGTTTATCCAAAAGATGAGTTGCGTTTTTTAAGCGAGTGCCATTATTTTCCTCTATTGTCCCGATTGAATATTTAATCTTGATTCCAAATTTGGAGCCGTCTCCAAAATGCTCAATAATTTTCTCGCCTTTATAACCGACGAGAATCAACACTTCTTTGAGGCCATTTGCCACGAGCATCCTGACAAGGTATTCCAAAAAAGGTCGTCCATTGACTAACACCATCGGTTTGGGTCGGTCGTCGGTAAGTGATTTTAGCCGAGAGCCTTTGCCTCCAGCTACTATCACAGCTTGCTTAATTTTAGTTTTTTTACCCATTTTATTAAATTGGATATTAGCATATCCTATAAAACTTGTCTTACTTACCATAAAAATAAAAGCGACGTAAACTTGGAAGTATACGTCGCGAAATAGCCAACCGGAAGAATCAATTCCTCGGTTGAATTTGTACAAGTCGCTTCTCGAACCCATCTAGAAGCACCTCTCGGTGAGGATCAATGTTGTCTTGGGGTACTACACCGTGGCTCATCTGGCCACAACTACCACAGATAGGGTGACTCCTCCGTTTGCCTTGGAGCATAAGAGCTTGGTGTTCCCGCAAGAGAGGTCCATCCCAGATTTCTTTAACGCTCTGGGTCCGTACATCACCGATCAGAAGTTTTCTCTGCCAGTCCAGAAAACATGCGCTTGCCGTGCCGTCTGGATGAATGGTAAAGGAGTAGAAAACATACGGGCACACAAGGACATCTTGAATGGACTGACCGTGGATTCCGGTATTGGGGTTGGGAGCGAGGCCATTTTCTGCAAGGTTCCACTCTGGTGTCTGTACCCAACACGACATTACGTGCTCCACGTTTACTCCGTCGGCGATCGGTTCAAAAATTTCATAGAACCGAACCTCGTCTTCCCGCGAAATGACATCACCGTTGATCTTCACCTTGATTTCACATTGGCTTCGATGTTCGTAAAGGTGGCGGATGTTTGCTACCAAAGAATCAAACTCTATCTTGGTTTTGGAAAAATCACGGTACTGATCCGCGTTCATACCATAGACCGAGATGTTAATCTGATCTAGACCCGCTTCAACGATCCGAAGGTTTAATTCAGGCGAGAGACGGGAAGCATTGGTCGTAGTCGTGATCCGATTCACGAGCCCGCTTTTTTTGGCATAGCGGACCATGTCCGCAAAGCGCGGGTTGAGCAGTGGTTCGCCATCACAGTAGAGCTTCAACTTATCGATCGGTCGATCAAACTCTCTGAAGTCGTCGATGATCTTGCGGTAGAGGTCAAAGTCCATGAAGCCAACAAACCTTGTCTGCTTCATTAAGTCTCGATCTGCAGTGGGACAGAATCCACACTGGAAATTGCAGGCGCTAGAGGGGTCGACGTAAATTAAAAGCGGAGTGGAAAGCGGAATTACCGTCTCCAATGCTGTCTCTCGTATATCGTATCTAGGCAATCTCATTTGATACTCCTTGTGTAAAGAACTTCCCATTACGGGAGTCCTCCTCCATACTGCTTAAAATTTATTAAGATGTCAACAGTAAATTAAGTCTTAATATAATAAAAAACCCACCAGTGTGACACGGTGGGTGATTGGTTTCAGATCACTCATTGCTGGTGAATCTGAAATCTGGGGACTTGTTTACCTGCTTCAATTACAGAGGTAGACGAAGCCCCGTTGCAGTGCAGACACGCTTCTGGCCCTTTGTTCTCAAAGAACTGGATTAACTTCTGTCTCAACTCCGCGCCCGAATGTTGTCGCAGGTCGACGTAATCGCCATGGAAATCTGGAAGATGACCTAAGTGTGTTCCGATTGCGCTACGACTACACTTGTAGAGTCTTCCGTCCCAGATGTCGTTCGAAACGGAACAACATGTTTCGTAGACTCGCTTGTGCTCCGCTTCGGAGTAAGGCCTCTTTGAGAAATTGCCAAAATCAAACCACTGAAGTGTTCCCAAATAATGGTGAGAGACGTTGTATTCTCTAAGCTGGGCTTGGAATTCCTGTACGCTCTGACTTAATCGGGCCGAGAGTTCACTACCATAGCCACTAATCTCGACGATAATCCTCTCGTTTCCCAACAACTTAAATAGGCTGGGATCTTTTGGTTTGACTGCTCCGTTGGTTATGATCTGAACGAATCCTATTTTCGGCAGATCAAGAAGCCTTCTCAGAATCTCTTGTAGATCTGGGTGAAGGAAAGCCTCTCCTCCGACGACCACCACTTTATTAATGAGGTCTGCTTCTTTCGAGACTCTTGCGATGTCGTAGAGAAGGTCGGAGGTCTTCAAGAATTGAGCCTCGCCGGGCTTGTAGAGATCAACTAGGTGGTTGCACCCATTGCAACACAGGTTGCATTTGTTGCCTATCAAGAGTCCGAGTCTTGGGATGATAAGTTTTTCCGCTTTGGTTTGAGTACTCTCTGCCCCTCCGGCTAGATTTACTAGATATCCGTTGAAGATGTCGCAGGAAGCCTGTCCGTCGGTTGTTGGAACTGGGCACGTACGACAAGTTTCCAAGTTGAAAACGAAAGTTCCATCTGCAACAGCCACTTCGCATGTTTTGTAGATAAAGGTGTTGATCGTCTCTCTATCGTAGATGACGTTGTAGTCGAGACTCGCCAAATCGTTGCCGATCCGGCGTCCGACATCTTTGGCTGCCACTGTGATGATCACGGAGTATTCGTTCCTTAGGTTTTGAGGAATGAAGTCAAAGTTTGGCTCAAATATACTAACATCATCGATGGACGCGCCAATGGTGGCGGCATTCTTATCCCAGAAGAATTCTGGTGTGCGTCCACAAGGTCGAAGTGCGAGGAGAACTTGCTTTCCTATCCTCCCAGCACCATAGATAATGATTTTTTTGCTCCCAATCAGATCGGTAACCAAGTTGGTTTTCATTTCTCCCCTTTTCAAAAATACTATCCAAATACAGAGTAACTCATTTTAGGCTCTTGTCAATGCGAACACTTCCTCTAGGTGGGCTATAGCTAAATCCTCTATCTCTAAGTTTGTCTTTACTTATAAACTTTTTAATCATTTGGTCTCGTTTTATACCTGGAGCGCGTAAGCATTTTTCTATTACCTTATAATCATGATTCTCAATAATTTTAGAGTCGAAAACAGTGGCAAGAGTCAAATATTTTTTAGCGAGATCGTAGTTTTTATCTCTTATAACATCAGTACAATAGCGCAATGTTATGACCGCCACTCTCTTCACCGCTTCATTAAAAAATTTTCTAAGGTAGGCATATTTTTTCCCAAGCCTAAACATTTCGGTCAAGGTGATGTAATTCTCCATCATGTGGTTTATGGTGCGATTATATTGAGCAGTTGTCTGCTTGGAGTGTATCCGGTAGATAGAGACTGCCTCTTGCGTGTAAGCTATGTCTCCTTCCAGAGAGCACTTAAACCATAACAAGCCGTCGAGATTTACAATATGTCTGCTATCTGTGCCTCCAATTTTTAAAAATATGTCTCGTTGCAACAGCACCTGGCAGGGTAAAAATGAAGCCATCATGAACACTTTAGCTTGTTTTATACCAGGTATGAGATAGTCCCCATCATAAAATGGGGCAATTTTCCTTAACTTGTTTTTTTCATCGGTCAGAATCCTTTCGCCAACGGCCATGCCAACGCTCGGATTCTTTTCAAGTAAAGGCACTAGCTTCTCGGCAAAATCCGGTAAAAGCATGTCATCGCTGTGAAGAATCACAATGTATTTACCTCGGCTTAATCCAACGCATTTATTGGTGTTTTGGGGCTGGCCGATATTTGATTCATTTTTTAATATTTTTATTTTGCCGGCATACTTTTTTGCAATATTTAAAGAAGTATCCGAAGAATTATCATCAACAAAAATTATTTCCACATTGCCATAGGTTTGATTTATGGCACTATTGATGCAGGCGTTGAGATAACGAGCATTGTTATAATTTGGAATACAAATACTCACAAGAGGTAGGCTTGTTTTTTTTCTTGTATTTCTCATCACTTTTAATTTTTGGTCAATGGCCAATTTTTATCTTTATCCGAAACAAAGGCTACTGGTAATGGCCATTTGATCGCAAAAAACGGGTCATCAAACCTCACACCACTTTCGTATTCCGGAGAATAAAATTCGGAGACGGCATACTGCACTTCGCAATTATTGGTTAGTGCCTGAAAACCACTGCCGAATCCTTTAGGTACCAGTATCATTTTTTTATTTTCTGCGCCCAACTCTTCACCGATCCATCTACCAAAAGTTTCTGAATTTTCGCGTAAATCTATCGCTACATAAAATATCGCTCCCTGCAGGCACTGGAAAATTTTGGACTCTTCTTTGGGTGGCTTTTGAAAATGCATACCTCTTATGGTGCCGGCTTTTTTAGTAAATGAACGGTTTATCTGGGCTATATTATAATCAATACCCATTTCAGCCAATTCTTTCTGACAGAAATTTCTTGTAAAATAGCCTCTCTCATCAACTCTTAATTCGAGCTCAATAGTGTAGACTCCCTCAATTTTTGTTTTATTAATTTTCATTTTTTCCTTTATTAAAGAATAATTTTATCTGCTTATTGGTGATAGCAATAACATCTTCTTTGTTATAAAAACTTTTATACCACTCAAAAGTCGATTGTAGTGTTTTGGCGGTATTCATTTTTTGGTGCCAACCCAATTTCATTTTAGCTCTGTCTGAATTTAATCTCAATAATTTAGCTTCATGCTGGTCGTTTGGATTTCTTTTAACTATATAACTGCCACGTCCCAAAATCTTCAAGGCCATCTCGAGCACTTCTTTAACCGTTAAAAAACTTTTTTCATCAGGCCCAAAGTTCCAACCGCCACAATATTCTTTTTTACCACCATGAAGCTCTGCGGCAAGCAGAAGGTATCCGGATAGAGCGTCAAGCACGTGTTGCCATGGCCTGACCCCTTCTGGATTTCTGATGGTCACATCTTTATTACCAAAAATACCCTTAACCAAATCTGGTATCAAACGGTCGGTGCCCCAATCTCCGCCGCCGATAACGTTGCCGGCTCGTGCCGAAGCTATAAGCGTGCCGTGCTTCTTTTTATAATCTGCGGGATTAAAAAAAGATTTAGTATAGGAATCAACTACTATCTCCGCCGCCGCTTTGCTTCCACTATAAGGATCGTGACCCCCCAGATGGTCTTCTTCTTTGAAGGGGTTACCGGAATCGTTATTTTTATAAACTTTGTCGGTTGTGATTATAACTACGCTTTTTGCCGAACTAGTTTCTCGTATCGCCTCAAGTAGGTTTGCGGTACCCATAACATTTGAGTTAAAGGTATATAAAGGATTATTGTAACTCTCTCGAACTATCGGTTGGGCCGCTAGGTGGAACACGATCTCTGGCTTTTCTTTAGCGACCGCTTTTTTGAGTTTGATAAAATCTCGGATATCTAAAAAATGATTACTAATATCTTTTTTAATTTTGAGAGCCTCAAACATGTTGTGGCCAGCGACAGGTTCTAGGGCAATCCCAGATACCTCAGCGCCCCAATTCAATAGTATCTTTGAAAGCCATGCCCCCTTAAAACCGGTATGTCCGGTAATCAAAACTTTTTTATTTTTAAATTTTTTTACCAGATTTTCCATTTGGCTCTTTTTTCATTCCACAGCCGATTAAGGTATTCCATATCTCTTATATTGTCCATAGAAGCCCAAAAGCCTTTGTGTTTATAGACTTTGACCTGCTCTCTTTGGGAGAGTTTCTCCAGTGTTCCGCGTTCCAAATCACAACTATCGTCATCGCGAAGATGCTTAAAAATATCTCTATTAAAAACAAAAAAACCACCACTCACAAAAGAATCGGACATGGGCTTTTCGGCAAAAATAGCGACGTTGTCTTTTTGTACCGATAGTTTTCCATATTGTGATACTGGGATAACTCCCGTTACTGTTGCAGTTTTTCCGTGACTTTTATGGAATTTCAAAAGGGCGGGAATGTTTATGTCTCCAACCCCATCACCGTAAGTCATCATAAACTCATCTCCGTCCACATATTTCTCCAGTTTTTTTAGTCTCGCCCCCTTAAGTGTATATTGGCCGGTATCCGCAAGGGTGATGTGCCAACCAATCTCATCGTGATTTTGATGCACAATCTTGTTTTCTGGGTTGCCCAATTCAATGGTCATGTCGCTATTCATAAGCTCGTAGTTATGAAAGTAGTCCTTAATCATACCCCCCTTGTAGCCAAGTGCTAAAATAAAATCATTGAACCCATAATGGGCGTAAGTTTTCATGATGTGCCACAGAATCGGCTTGTCGCCTATGTACACCATGGGTTTTGGTCTAAATTCGGTTTCTTCTTTTAGACGAGTTCCAAGTCCGCCACATAATATAACCACTTTCATATTTTTGTCTTAATTTTTATTAAGAATTTTTTTATATCGCTAATTGCATACATAATTTTTTGGAATTCTCTCTCGGGTCTTATGGTGATTCTTTCTTTAAGACTGCCTGCAACAGCACTATATTCTTTTTTTATAAAATCTGCAATAAGTGGCATTATAAGACGCTGGGTAAGATATTTGTTTTTTGTCGCGATTAGGTTCTGAAGATGTCTATTGTAATGATCTTTGTCGTCCACAATCTTTTCTATCATATCGCACGATTTTTTAAAATCACCAATATCTATAGTTTGATAGGAATTTTCGTCATAATAGTCGTGGACATTTGGACAACCGTAGTAGAATGGAAAGGTTAGGCAGACGAAACAATCGGTAAATTTTTCCGATATATAATCAGGTTCAGTACTGTTTTCAATCGCAATTGAATACTTGTATGGGGCGAGCACATCCCATTTATCCTCAAAGGCTCTAGTGCCTCTACCAAACATATCTATCTTGTCTCCAAAATAATTTTTAAGATTAAGGCAAAACTCCAATCTTTTCTTGTGTCCGGGTGTGTAAATCTTATTGGAGGCGACGATTGAAATCAATTTGGTTTTTTCTACTTTGTCGTGTCCGTATAACTCGTCAAAACTTTTCTTTGGCCACCATTCGTGGCCTGAAGGCATGTGATAGACCGCGGGGTGCTTTATATTGCGCTGACTGGTAATAATTTTGGAAAACTGGCTCAGAAATTTTTGATTGTACTTTTTTATAGCGCTTGGTTCGCAGGTAATAAAGATAAGATTATTTTTCGGACACAGTGCAGATTCTTTTTCTGGCAGACAATCCACTACTACCCAGTAATCACATTCGCTTACGTGTTCGTTTATAAAGAATTGAAAATTTCCCCATTTACCGGAGTTGTTTGGAGTGTGAGATAACATCTCTGCCCTGATGGAATGGGAATAGTTATGGGTGCTTAATTTAATTTTGATCATAACTTTAAAAAGATTGCATCTCCAGCAATCGGTTCACCATTTTCATTATTGTCTACTATGTATTTTTTATATAGTTTGTAACCATATTGTTCCAAAAAATTTTGAATATCTCCAAAAAGTGGTTGACTCTTATAAACTTCTACAAATTCAACTTCAGTATAAATAAGGCCGATAGCTTCTTCGGTCAACATTTCTTTCGCCCCCTCCAAAACCAAAAGTTCTCCTCCTTGCACATCAAGTTTTAATATATCAATATATTGTACATTGTTTCTTTTACAGAATGAATCGATAGTCTCAGTTTCTACGCTAATTTCTTTCACAGTTCGGAAGCCCTCCATAAAACCAGTATTAATAGGTAAAAGAGAATTTGTATAGCTATTATTGTTGACGAAGAAAGTTGCATTTCCGTTTTTGTTTGAGAACGCTTTATTTACGGCAAATACTCTTTTGTCTCCTTTGTAAAAATCTGTATATTTTTTAAAAACATCCAGAAAGGGTTCAAAACCGTATATCTGAGATTTTGGGAACATTTTTTTATATTTCAGGGTCGTTTGACCAACATTGGCCCCGATATCGAAAACAATTTTTACTTGTTTGTTTTCCAGAATTTTCTTCTGATCCAAAAAATCTTCTCCCAGCTTTACCTTAAGTGATCTTAAATCATAGCCGAAATATTTTCTAACAAAGTATTTTAAATCTTCTTTTAATTTTTTATGCATAAATCTAAGTCAATCTTTTGGTATCGTAATTTAAAGGTATAGCAATTTTTCCCAAGATCTGATTATTAAAAATTTCTGATCTTGGATTATTAACATTTAAAATTTCGAATAGAATATTTTCTTTTGTATCAATATGTTCTATAAATGGTTTTTGCAAAGAAATGTTTAAATAGTAATAGCCGACATTAAACAGAGATGGCGGAATAGTGATGATGGAAGCGTATTTTCCAGGTGAATAATTTTCTAGTTTTGCTTCTTTGTCGGCTGCGGATGAATTTAACAACATATTTCCTTCAGAAAATATACTTATACAGAGGGTAGCTTTTTTCATTTCTCGAAAAACTCCATACTCTATAGCGATAAAGAATTCATCATTAATCGGTAACTGAGCACTTGGTTTTTTATTTTTATCAAGAATCGATATCTTGGTTATTTGAGCCTCAGTATTTGGTTTGGAAGTGTATTCTATTACTGAGCTCAAATTTCTTTCGTTATTCAGGTAATGATTTATAACCTCTCCTGCTCTGCCACTCTTTATGATTTCTCCATTACGAAGAAGAATACATTGGTCGCATAAACGCTCTATAGCCTCTAAGTTATGGCTAACAAACAAAATAGTCCGGCCTTCTCCTTTTGTTATTTCTTCCATTTTGCCTAAACATTTCTTTTGAAATTCAGCATCACCAACGGCTAGGACTTCGTCAATGATTAAAATATCTGGTTCCATATGTGCCGCGACAGAGAAGGCCAAACGAACATACATACCACTTGAATAATATTTGACCGGGGTATCTAAAAATTTTCCTATATCCGCAAATTCTACTATCTCGTCAAACTTTTTTGCGATCTCCTTTTTCTTCATTCCCAAGATAGCGCCATTGAGGAAAATATTTTCTCTGCCAGTTAGTTCTGGGTGAAAACCAGTGCCAACTTCCAAAAGGGAACCAACTCTGCCTCGTAAAATTATTTCACCCGTCGTAGGTGGAGTGATTTGAGAGAGTATTTTAAGCAAAGTTGATTTGCCGGCGCCATTAGCTCCTATAATACCCACTACTTCGCCTTTTTTAACATCAAAACTAACATCTTTGAGTGCCCAAAAATCCTCTTTCTTTTCAAAGCCGGCTACTTGTTTAACTTTTGTTTTTAAAAATGAAAAAGGAGATTTTATTACATTCATCAAAACATCACGTAGGGCAATATAACTACCTTTCTGATGGGTGATATTATACTTCTTTCCTATATTTTTTACCTCAATAATTGGTTTCGAAGAATTCATAAATTTAAATTATGTCAGCGAAATATCTCTCGGTTTTTTTAAAGATGTATATTCCAAATATCATAAGTATAAATGTAACCACAAGTGAAATGATTATAAGCAACCAATTGATTGGTGTGGCACCAAGTATTGCGGCTCGGGCACTTTGGATAACTCCCGTCATTGGGTTGAGTGCCAAGAGGTAAGAGTATTTGCCAGCAATACTGGCGGGATAAATAACTGGGGTCAGAAATAGCATGATCTGAACAAAAAAAGGTAGAGCGTATCTGACATCTCGGTACTTAACATTTATAGAAGCTAGGAAAAGTCCGAGCCCGGTAGAGGCCATAAAAGTAATAATAAGTAATAATGGTAAAATTAAAAGTCCTGAAAGGTGTGGCATATATCCATAATAAAACATAAGGCCGATCAGTATTAAAGTAGCAATCAAAAAATCTACAAATTTTGTCATAACACTGGAGATTGGCAAGATAAGTCTTGGAAAGTAGACTTTTGTAATAATAGATTGATTGCTTATTAAAGTGTTGCTAGTGTCTGAAAGAGCAGTTGAAAAAAATTGCCAAAATAAAAGACCAACGTAAACAAAAATAGGATAAGGGACTCCATCAGAAGGTACTTTAGCAAGGGAGCCAAAAAATATAGAAAAAATTACCATTGTGATAAAAGGTTGAAATATGGCCCAGGCTATACCTATAGATGTCTGTTTATATCTTACCTTTAAATCTCTCCAACTAAAGAAATACAAAAGCTCCTTGTATTGCCAGAGCTCTCTAACGTCTTTTAAGCTAAAAGTCTTACGAGGTTTTATGACAGTTGTTTCCATAATCTGAAGTATAATAACAGAAAAAATGGTTTTTTTAAAGTATTTGATATTTGAGTTTTTTTTAGTATTATAGGGGGTATGTCAAACAATCAACTTCGTTACATTATATTGGCTGGGCTTTTTGCCATACCGTTTGTACCCCTTATTGTCAGTTCTTCACTCTTCTTTCCTTTTATTACTGGTAAAGCTTTTGTCTTTAGGATTTTAGTTGAAATAATTTTTGGGTGTTTTCTTATTTTAGCCGTGAGAGATGAATCCTACAGACCAAAATTTTCTTGGATATTTGTCGCACTACTTGGGTTTTTGGTAGTTTTGGGTGTGGCCGACTTTTTTGGAGAAAATTCATTTAAAGCTTTTTGGAGCAACTTTGAAAGAATGGAGGGTTTCATCACTCTTTTACATCTTGGTGCTTATTTTATGATTTTGAGTTCGGTCTTAAAGACGGAAGAATTGTGGAACAAACTTTTAGCGACCAGTCTCGGCGCTTCCGCTATTATGGCTATTTACTCCTTTTTCCAATTGGCAGGCAAGATAACCATCAATCAGGGTGGTGTCCGAGTTGATGGCACGCTCGGCAACGCCTCTTATCTCGGTATTTATATGGTTTTTCATATATTTTTTGCCTCGCTTCTCTTTGTCAGGTCTAAAGAAAAATGGCAGAAGATTTTGCTCGGAATAATCGCTCTTATGGATTTAATTGTTTTGTACTTTACCGCTACTAGAGGAGCTATCTTGGGTTTGGTGGGGGGGGTCTTAATAACTTTTATATTTTTAGTTTTGAAATCAAGCAAGGGTGATAAAATAAGGAAAATTGCTTGGGTAGGCATCGTTGGACTTATTGTTTTTATGGGCTTGTTTTTTGCTTTGAAGAATACTCCATTTGTAAATAATAGTCCGGTGCTTAGCCGTTTTGCCTCTCTTTCTGTCTCGGAAATCCAAACTCAAGGCAGATATTTTGTCTGGCCGATGGCGTGGAAAGGCTTTTTGGAGAAGCCGATACTCGGTTGGGGACAAGAAGGTTTTAATTTTGTCTTCAATAAATATTATGATCCGCGGATGTATAATCAAGAGCCATGGTTTGATAGGGCACACAGTACTCCTTTGGAGTGGCTAATCGCGGGTGGCGCTTTAGGATTTCTCTCTTATGTCTCGATATTTTTTTCTCTTTTATATTACATATTTAAAACAAAAGAGGATCTACTAAAGAAAGAAGAGAAAGCTGTAATACTTGGGCTTTTGTCAGCTTATATTTTCAACAATCTTTTTGTTTTTGATCAAATAAGCAGTTACATATTATTTTTCACAGTCATTGCATACATCCATTTCCACACACCGGTGTTAGCCTCTTCTTGGTGGGATAAAATTTCGGCAAAAATTAAAAACAAAATTCTCAATGAAAAATCAAAACCTATCTTAGAAGCGGGGATACTTATTTTAACAATAGCCATTTTATATTTTGTTATTTATGTACCATGGAGACAAAATAAAGATCTTTTGGCAGTTTTAAAATTAAATAATGAAGGAAAAATAGGAACTATTGAAGATTATCAGAGGCCGCTTTCTTCATATGCTATGGGCTTTTCGGAGAGTTTAGAACATGTTTCTCAAACAGCTATTGCTGTGGCAGGAAATCCAAACGCACCGGAAGACTTGAAGCAGAAATTGTTTGAAACAGTGGATAAAGCTTTTAATAAACAACTAGAAAGAGTGCCAAACGACGCTCGTTACCGACTTTTTTATGGACTTTTTCTTTCTAGGTTTGGTTGGTATGGCAAAGCCATTGAACAGCTAGAGGAAGCTAAAAAACTTTCTCCAAACAAACAACAAATATATTTTGAACTAGCAAACAATCTTTTGGCTGATAATAAACCAACAGAAGCTATGCAGGTGATAAAGACAGCTTATGAACTTGAACCAGCGTACGAAGAAGCCAGATTTGTTTACGGTTTAGTTTTACTTGCGGGAGGTAACAGATCTCTCTCGGATGAGATTTTGGGGGAAGTGCCAGAGTCAAAAATTATTTTTGACAACAGATATATATCGGCTCTACTTGCCCTCAAACAATTTCCAGAAATAATTGAACTGGCAAAAAAGAGGATCAAGCTTGATCCGGGAAATCTAGAACACAGGATTACCTTGACGGCCGCATATCTTCAGGCTGGTAGGAGACAAGAAGCTATCCAAACTTTGGAGGAAATTATAAAGTTAGACCCCACTTTTAAAGAAAAAGGGGATTACTATATAAGCGAGATAAAAGCCGGCCGAAATCCATAAAATAACGGTTATACACAGTATGGTGGCAGATTAGTTGCAATTAATTTAAGTTTATGATATATTTATATATGTGAGTGTTGAAAGCCTTTTTCAGCACAAATGAATGTCTGCGAAAAGCCCCGCTTTGCGGGGTTTTTCGTTGCTGAAAAGGGTGGGGTTATTGTAAGAGATAGTGCGGTGAGTTATTATTAATATATGTCGCGGCGTGACCGGCGGTTCGCACTCACATAGACATTTGTTTTGGAGATAGCTTCCGCCGGTCGCGCGACGACACAAAAAAACACCATTTGAAAATCTCAAGGTGTTTTTTAGTTTCCAAAAAAATAATTTCAAAAAATTTTTCTGAGGCTCGTCTTGCAAGAAAAATTTTTTGAAATTATTTTTTTGGTATTCAAAAATACATTCACTTCGTTCAGTATAAAAAATTTATTTTATAAATTTTTTAGTTATCCACATATTTTTATAAAAAATCATTTACTAAAAATTTTTTTAGAGCGATAATTACAGCAGGTCGAACGTTCCTAAAAATTTTCTAACTAAAAAGTGAATAAAATTTTTAGGAATAAGCGCGCTTAAAAAAATAATCTCATTCCGATCTCGTTTTTGCGGGGGAGGAACACAAATAAAATGGCAGCAAAGAAAAAGAAAGCAACAAAGAAGAAAAGAGCATAACCCAATTTTGCTCACATTCTATTTTTACTAGAATATGATTGCAAAATTGAGGTCTTCGAGCGAAAGCGAGAAGTTCTCTTTTCCCACTTAACAAAAATTCCGCCTCGTGCGGAATTTTTGTTATTTTATGGTATTATAAGCCCTACTTATGTCATTTTTGGACAAAATATTTGGAGACGGGAGTTCTCGTTATATAAAGGAAATATCACCTTTGATCCCTCAAATAAACGACTTTGAGGAGGCTATTTCTAAATTATCTAATGAAGAGTTGAAAGGTAAAACTCTTGAATTTAAGGAAAGATTGGCAAAAAAGGAAACATTGGAAGATATTTTGCCAGAAGCTTTTGCTTGCGTGCGTGAGGCGGCCAAAAGAACTTTGGGGGAAAGACATTTTGATGTTCAGCTTTTGGGTGGTATCGCTATGCATCGGGGAAGTATCGCTGAAATGCGGACCGGAGAAGGTAAGACTCTGGTTGCCACTCTGCCGGCTTATCTAAATGCTCTGGAGGGCAAAGGAGTGCATGTGGTAACGGTCAACGATTATCTTTCCCGTCGCGATGCGGTTTGGATGGGAGAAATTTATGATGCGCTCGGATTAAGAGTTTCTGTGATTGCTCATGAGTCAAGTTTTATTTATGACGGACAATCCTCCTCCGCTAAAGCTTCGGCGGACGAAGAGAGAGATGAAAAGGGTTCTTTTCACATTGTGCATGAATTTTTAAAACCCTGTAGTAGAGTAGAAGCTTATGAAGCTGACATTACTTATGGTACTAATAGTGAATTTGGTTTTGATTATTTACGCGACAATCTTGAATATAAATACGAAAAAGTAAGACAAAAAAAACATCATTTTGCCATCGTAGATGAGATAGACTCAATACTTATTGATGAAGCTCGGACACCTCTCATTATCTCCGCTCCAGCTGCAGATTCGGATGTTTTGTACAAGAAATTTGCAGGCGTAGCCGATAAACTTAAAGAAAATGATCATTATACGGTGGATGAAAAGATGCACGCAGTGCTTTTGACAGATGAAGGTATCAGCAAAGCCGAAGAAATTTTGGGTTTGGAAAATATTTATGCTGAAGGAGGTATCAAGTTGGTGCATCATTTGGAAACGGCGGTGAAAGCCAAAGCTTTGTACAAGTTGGATAAAGATTATGTAGTTAAAGAAGATGAAGTGATCATTGTCGATTCTTATACCGGTCGGCTTCAACCGGGCAGACGTTGGTCGGAGGGCCTACATCAGGCGATTGAAGCTAAGGAAAATGTAAGTGTCCAAAAAGAAAGTCGCACTTTTGCATCTATTACATATCAAAATTATTTTAGAATGTATGAGAAGCTTTCTGGTATGACGGGTACTGCTACCACTTCTAGTGAAGAATTTTATAAAGTTTATGGATTAAATACTGTCGCTATCCCAACCAACAAACCTTCGGGTAGAGTTGATAAAAATGATCTTATTTTTCAAACTGAAAATGGCAAGCTTTTGGCAATAGCCAAAAAAGTCAAAGAACTTCAAAAAATAGGTCAACCAGTCCTTATTGGTACCATATCAATTGAAAAAAATGAACTTCTGGGTGAATATCTAAAGAGGGAGGGAATAAATTTCGAAATGTTAAATGCCAAAAACCATGAGCGAGAAGGAGAGATTATTGCTCAAGCTGGGAGGCAAAGTGGGGTGACGGTTGCGACCAACATGGCTGGCCGTGGAGTGGATATAAAACTTGGAGGAGCGCCTTTCCAAAAACAGGCTTATGAGAAAGTAAAAAATTTGGGCGGTCTTTTTGTTTTGGGTACCGAGCGGCATGATGCCAGAAGAATAGACAACCAGCTTAGGGGGAGATCTGGTCGTCAGGGGGACTCTGGAGAGACTCAATTTTTTGTCTCAATGGAAGATCATATTATGAGAGTGTTTGCTTCTGATACTGTCAAAAATATGATGGGCCGTTTGGGTATTGCTGAAGACGAAGCCATCGAAAACAAACTGATTACCAGATCTTTGGAAAGTGCTCAAGAAAAAATAGAAGGGCTTAATTTTGATGCGCGCAAACATATTCTTGAGTACGACGACGTCTTGAATTTTCAGAGGAAAACTTTTTATGAGCGTCGAAGAAATATTTTGATAGAAGATGAAAAAACCACTCTAGATTATCTGGAAAAAATATCTGGAAATGCTCTGCCTGAAATCAAGGACGCTATTCTTCAAAAGAGGAAAGAGTTGGGAGAAGAAAATTTTACAAAAGCCTTTAGAGAATTGAGCCTTCAAACTTTTGATATGTTTTGGGTAGACCACTTGGAGATGATGGATTATTTGAGAGGCTCGGTCAACTTGCGCGCCTATGGGCAGAGAGACCCCTTGGTAGAATATAAAAAAGAGGGTTTAAAGCTTTTTAAGGAAATGGAAGAGAGTATTGAGAATGCTATTTTAGGCACTATTACTAAAGTGGACGATAAAGTGGCAGATCTTTCGGCTCAGCGTGACATAGAAAACCAAGCACTTAAAATCACTAGTGTCACAGATTCTGAAAATGCCACAAGTGTTAAATCTCAACACTCAAATCTTGGTAGAAATGATCCCTGTTGGTGTGGCTCGGGCAAAAAGTTTAAGAAGTGTCATGGGGCGTAGTTTGTGATATCATATATTTATGAAGAAAAAACTATTTAAATCAGTGGGTGGCAAGCAATTCCCCGTATTTGTAGAAAAAGACGAGGATGGTTTCTATGTTGTAGAGTGTCCCGTTTTTAGTGGCTGCTATTCCCAGGGTAGAACTCTTGACGAAGCTCTAAAAAACATAAGAGAAGTTATTGAGCTTTGTCTTGAAGAGGAGGAAAATGTCGAAATAGCAGAATCATACTCTCCCAGAGAGATAAGTCTCCATACGGTAACTATTTAATCAAAGTTGAAAATCAAGGTTCCATCTTGGCCTTATAGAAAAGTAATAAACAAGTTGGAGCAACTAGGTTATTCTGTTGTAAGGCAGAAAGGGAGCCATATTAGGATGAGAAGGGATAATATTTCAATAACAGTGCCGGCAAATAATCCTGTTGCACGAGGCACTTTGCATAAAATACTTAGAGACATTCAAGTTGATCTAAAGGATTTTCTAAAATCTTGAAGTAATCGCTAAATATAGAAGCACTTCCGCTTCCTAGAAAACCGAAACATCTCGACTTTCTTTTTATCTGAATTTTGATTAAACTGGTTGTATGAAAAAAGTTGAGAAAAAGATATGGCCAGAGTATTTCCAAGCAATTACTGATGGTAAGAAAACCTTTGAATTGCGACTCAATGACTTTGATATTGAAGACGGCGATACTCTACTCCTGCGAGAATGGGACCCAAAATCTAAGGAGTACACTGGGCGAGAATTGGAAAGGGAAGTTGGCTATGTAGGAAAGTGGAAAATTGATGATCTTACGCAGTTTTGGCAGATGGAAGATATACAGGAAAAGGGCCTACAAATAATATCCCTAAAATGATGCTTCCATTTCGGACACATTTCAAAAAATGTGGAATTTTGAATACAGGTGAGCATCAAAAAAATATGCAAAATAAAAAATGAATTATCCAATCGTACAAATAAAGACGCCAGATAATTTGTGGCTTCATGCGCTTCATCTCCGTGTACCGAACAGTAAAACTATATTTTTGAACATACATGGAACAGCAAGTAACTTTTATGAAGAATACTTTATAGAAGTTTTGACTGAAAAATTGGCCCACCAAGGCATATCTATGCTTTCGACGAATAATAGGGGAACTGGAGTTTACGATGCATGGCAAGGAAATGGTGCAGCGGTTGAGAAGTTTTCTGACTGCTTGATTGATATAGATTCATGGATTGAATTCGCTTTGGAACAAGGATACGAAAAAATAATTCTTTCTGGGCACAGCTTAGGTACGGAAAAAATTACGTACTATATGATTCGTGGGAAATATGCTGGTAAAGTTTCTGCCCTTGTACTTCTTGCCCCCGCCACTTCTTCGGGTTCGGAACCGTTGCTTGTTCAAGACTATGAAAAGAAAATTGAATATGCTCGTAACCTTGTGCGGGAGGACAAAGGAAAAGTCTTCCTTGATAGAAATGCATATGGGAATATTATGCCTAAAAGTGCGGAATCATACGTTGATTTTTCAGACCTCAATCCTGAATTTGATGACGCATTGCCTTTCCACAAGAAGCACCTGCCTTCTTTTAGGAAAATAAAGATTCCTATTTTGGCAGTCATCGGAGATCAAGAAGAGTATACTGTAATTCCAATCACAGAGGCTTTGGATTTGATAAGAAAAGAGAATTCAAATGCTAAAACCGTACAAATCTTGGATTGCGACCACGATTTTCAGGACAATGAAGAAAAACTGTCTGAAATATTAATACAATTTCTAGGCGAGAATAATCTATGTCACCATTCATAGTGCACATCAAAAAATGCCATGGGGCTTGACATAAGGTTACCTTAAGATAAACTTTGTGTATGATAACCAAAAAGAAAAACCAAATAATCGGGCTTAAAGAATTAAGACTGAATATACAAAAATATATAAATCGTTTAAATAAAGGCGAGTCTTTTACTGTGGTAAAACGATCGAAGCCTGTTTTTAAAGTGATTCCGTTTGATGAAGATGACGATAGTCTATGGGAAACTGTGGTAGATTTTACTAAAATAAATAAGAGGGGGGTGTCTATTGCAAATGTGCTGAAGTCTCTCAAGAAACTAAATGAACAAGTTGGATAAGTTTTTAAGTAAGCTCTCTTCTAAAGAAAGGTCTGTTGCTCTGGAGTATTTGAATGCGATAAAATCAAGAAATTTTGAAAATCTGAATTTTAAAAAGTTGAAAGGTTTTGATGATTTGTATAGAGTCAGAAAATCAAATCTGAGAATAATTTTTCGTATGAGTGAAAAAGAAATAGATATAATAAAAATTGATAGGCGCAATGATAATACTTACGAAAATCTATAGTCTTTCTTTTTATCCGAAATTTAATTAAACTGTGGGTATGGATATAAAGATAATAAGGCAAAAAATAACAAAATCTGAACTAGAAGATTTGGCTAAAGAGATTTATGTCGAAATGGTAAAAGGTGTGGCTGATATTGAAAGAGGTATAATTGCGTTGGGCGGAGAGTGGCATATGGATGCAAATGAGGTTTTAATAAAAGATGGTTCCGCTCAAGAAAATTTATGGGGTTTTAACATTTATTTGAATAAACCAAAAGAAGAAAGATTAGAATATAACTCTCTTATAAATATAAGACCAAAACAGAGTAATAAAAGCATGGAGATTGAAAGTGAAGAATTAAAAAATAAAATTTTAGAAATAGTGAGTAATTTGGTTGAATAATATGTTACAAAACAAACCTATACATTTCTATGTTGCAAATTTGGGGAGTGAAATTCAAAGGATTTTTGTTTGGAAAGAAAAGGGTGATAAAGAAGCTATGCAAAATGCTTACAAAAGGGCACTTTCTATAATTGAGACTATAAAAAACTTTGATAATAAGAGTGCAAATATGGAAATGGATATAATAAGTGGCTCCCTGGTTGATTTAGTTTCTGAAAGGGAAGAACATATTGATCGTGTTCAAATGTCTTCATATTTCAATCCTTTTGCTTTGAGAGTTATAGGTAGTATCTAATTCCTAAGTTTTTAAATTTATATAAGAAAAAATTATGATTGAAGGTTTGATACATTTTTTGCAGGTAAACGTATTGCCTTGGGGGGCTCTAGGGGTCTTTGTGGCGAGCGTTATAGAGGAAGTAGTCGCTCCTATACCTTCTGCTCTCATAATGACAATGTCGGGCTTCTTGCTTGTTTCGGGACCGGTAGCTACGAGCTCAATGGGCGCCTTAATTTTTAAGGTGGCTATTCCAGCTGCTTTGGGAGTTACTATTGGATCTTATGTGATCTATTTTGCAGCTCGTTTTGGGGGTAAATTTTTGATAGAAAAATGGGGCAAATTTATAGGTCTTTACTGGACAGACATAGAAAAGCTCCAAAATCGTCTAAGCGGTACTAGAAAAGATGAGCTTTTGATAGGGGGGGCAAGGATACTGCCCATAGTACCTAGTGTCGCCATCTCAGCTTTTTGTGGCATTTTGAATATGAATGTTTTTAAGTATTTTTTAATTACTTTTGTTGGCGTTTTTTTTAGAGGTATTATTTTGGGTGTTTTGGGTTGGCAAGTGGGTGAAGTTTTTGAAAAATATGCAAAAACCATTTCTTCTATAGAAAATATGCTTCTACTATCCACTATTTTGGCTCTGGGGATATTTATTGTGTTAAAATATAAAGGTAGGTTAAATAAATAAAATAACCTTCCCGCCTTTTTGTTGGCGGGTCGCCTAAGGAGCGACTGCTTTTATGTCTCAAAAAACAATACAACTAACTTTTTTTATAGCTCTGACTATAAGTCTCTTTGTTTTACTATTTTTTGTCTTTAGACCATATTTTAATGTCTTGTTTATTTCTGGAGTTTTTGCTATTGCTTTTTATCCTCTGTATGAAAAACTGGTCAAAAAATTTGATGAAAGGAAAAACTTGGCCGCTTTCACTACCACTTTTTTAATACTTATCTTTATTATTATCCCGATTATTGTTTTGTCGGGCCTGCTTTTGAAAGAAGCCGTTGATTTGTATAATTCAATAGCTTTTGGCGGTGGGTCTCAAGTTTTCATCTCACAAGTCAATGTATTGGTAAGCAAGTTTTCCTCACTGTTTCCGTCCGGAGCGCTTGATTCTCAAATTAACTTAGAATTGTATGCTCGTAATACATTGGGTTGGATAATAGGGCATTTCGGCTCCATTTTTGCCACTGTTTTTGGTGGTGTTTTAAATTTTATACTCATACTTATCTCTATTTATTATATTTTCATTTCTGGCAATAAAATAAAGAAATCCATAATTGTTTGGAGTCCTTTGCCAGATGAACATGATGAAGAATTTATAGAAACACTAAGGTCATCAGTTGATGCTGTCTTACGTGGACGTATTTTGGTTGCCATTGTCCAGGGCGCTTTTATTGGTATTGGTTTTGCTATTTTTGGAGTTGGTTCACCGATACTTTGGGGTTTTGTGGGTGGAGTAGCTTCTCTGGTGCCCATATTGGGAACTTCAATAATAACTGTGCCGGCGGTTGCTTATCTGTTTTTGACTCACCACGTGGGTAGTGGCATAGGACTTCTCCTTTGGGGGGCGATAGCGGTGGGGCTCATTGATAATTTTATATCAGCAATGTTTTTAAAAGATAAGATAAGGGTGCACCCGCTCATTGTACTTTTTTCAATACTTGGTGGAGTGGAGGTTTTTGGAGCGATCGGGTTTTTGGTTGGTCCGGTAGTGGTGAGTGCTTTTATGGCTCTGATCCGAATCTGCCCTTTTATTATGACTTACAAAAAAAGTGGCCAATTTTAAATCACCAAATGTCTTAATGTTCGGCTGGGAATTTCCTCCATATAACAGTGGGGGGCTTGGTGTTGCTTGCGAGGGGATGTCTAAAGCTCTTTCTGCAAGTGGGGTTAATCTTACCTTTGCTCTTCCTTACAAGGTCCCCATAAAAGCTCGGTGGTGTAAGTTTGTGTTTGCGGATGAGGAAGTGGAGTTTAAAAATTCTAAAGAAGTTATGGATTATGTTTCTGGTTATACGAGCCACACTTCTACAAATTTTAATAAAGAATTAATCAGTAAAATTTCTGGCATGAAGGGCAATTCTCTCATGGAGAGAGTTTTTTTGTATGCAAAAAAAGCGCCAAGCATTGCTTCCAAAACTGTACATTCTATTATTCATGTGCATGACTGGCTCACTTATCCAGCTGGTATAGAAGCAAAGAAATTTTCCAAAAGACCTCTGGTCACCCATATACACGCTACAGAATATGACAGGAGCGGGGAAGATATAAACAAAGATATTTTTGAAATAGAAAAAGAAGGATTTCGTAAGGCAGATATGATTGTCGCAGTTTCCGGCAGAACAAGAAAAAGTGTAATAGAAAGATATCGCATAGATCCAAATAAAGTAAAAGTTGTTCATAACGGTGTAGAGTTTGAAAATAATCAAAATTCCGTACCTCTAAATATTCAAGATCTAAAAAATAAAGGCAACAACATTGTCCTCTTTGCTGGTAGGATAACCTTTCAGAAAGGCCCTGATTATTTTGTAAGTATGGCGGAGAAGATTTTGAGCTTTGAGCCCAATACATATTTTGTAATTTCTGGAAGTGGTGATATGGAGGAGTCAATGATAAGAGATGTAAGTAGAAGGGGACTTTCTAACAGATTTATTTTCTGTGGATTCTTGCGTGGCGATGAACTCTCGGCTGTATATAGAGCTGCTGATATATATGTGATGCCCTCGGTCTCTGAACCATTCGGTATTTTACCACTTGAGGTTATGCTCTCTGATACGCCAGTCCTTATATCAAAGGAGTCCGGGGTGAGTGAGGTAGTAAGCTGTGTACTCAAATCAAATTTTTGGGATGTGGATGATATGACGGACAAAGTAATAAGTGTTTTGCGTAATAAAAAATTGCATAGCCAACTTTCTATAACTGGCAAAAAAGAAGTACGGACAATCCACTGGAAAAAAGCGGCGGATTCTCTCATTTCGTTATATAATTCTCTAGAAGAAAGTAATAAGGTTGTAGAATTTATTCCGAGTCTAGAGTTTGCTATAGCGTAATAAAAAATGTCATCAGTCTGCTTTTATTTTCAGGTGCATCAACCGATGCGGATAAAGAAGTACCGTGTTTTTGATGTTGGACAAAATAGTGATTATTTTGGAGACAATAGTGGAACCAGTTTGGACAATAAATTCATAGTAGAGAAAGTTGCGAACAAATGCTACTTACCGGCCAATAGGGTGATGTTGGAGAATATAAAAAGAAATCCCAACTTTAAAGTTAGCTATTCTATATCGGGTATTGCGCTAGAGCAGTTTGAGAAGTTTTATCCAGAAGTTGTTGATTCATTTAGAGAATTGGTAAACACGGGTAATGTAGAAATACTTTCAGAGACATATTACCACTCACTTGCCTCAATTTATTCTAGAGAAGAATTTGAGCATCAGGTGAAGATGCATAGAAGAAAGGTAAGAGACCTTTTTGGTGTAACACCAACTGTTTTTAGAAATACAGAGCTTATATATAATAATGAGATTGCAAGGGTTGTAGAAGAAATGGGTTACAAAGGAATTCTTGCGGAAGGGGCCGATCATATACTCGGTTGGAGGAGCCCGACATTTATATACAAACCGACAGGAACACAAAACATAAAAGCTTTACTCAAACACTATAAACTTTCTGATGATATTGCTTTTCGTTTTAGTGAGAGGAGTTGGGCAGAGTGGCCACTTACTGCTCCCAAGTTTGCAGATTGGGTCTCTGCTCACAATGGTAATGGACAGGTCATAAATCTTTTTATGGATTACGAGACGTTTGGCGAGCACCAATGGGAGGATACGGGTATATTTGAATTTTTGAGACATTTGCCAGAGACAATTCTTGCCAATCCTGATAATGATTTTGTTACAGTGAGTGAGGCCGTGGACAGGTATGATTTTATGGGGGAGATTGATGTGCCGTACCACACCTCTTGGGCGGACATGGAGAGAGACTTATCTGCTTGGGCATCAAATGATATACAAAGAGAAGCATTGGACACTGTTTATTCTATGGAGAAAGATATTGCTTATATTGATGATCCAGTACTCCAAGAAGACTGGAGAAAGCTTCAGACTTCGGACCACTTCTATTATATGTGTACCAAGTTTTGGGCGGACGGTGATGTTCATAAATATTTTTCTCCTTATGAGTCTCCTTATGAAGCCTTCATTGCCTATATGAATGTGATGCACGATATGCGACTTCGTTTGGAAAACGTCAAAAAAAAGCAAGAGCACGAAGTTTCTCTCCATAAAATGAACCCCCTCCGATTTAGTGAAGTTTAGTTTGTGATAATATATAAATATGGCACGCTCAATGGTTTTGGGAAATGGAAATACAATGGTCTGTCTGGATAAATTTGGACAGGTCAGGGATTTTTATTTTCCTTATGTCGGCCAAGAAAATCATATCGGGTCCAATCAAATACACAAGGTTGGGGTTTTTGTTGATAATAAGATGAACTGGATCGACAATGGAGAATGGAAGATAGATTTGAGATTTGAAAGGAATTCGATGGTTTCTAAAACGGAAGCATTAAATGAAGGGGCTAAAATTTACATAGAATCGACTGATATTGTTTATAATGAAAAAAATATTTTTTTGAGAAAAATTGTATTGACCAACAAAGATTCTCGGATGCGTAATATAAAAATATTTTTAAATCAGCAATTTAAAATAGGGGACACCAATCATGCTGATACCGCTTATTTCAGTAGTACGATTGAATCTATAATCCACTATAAAGGCAGAAGAGTTTTTTTGGTTGGGGGGGTCTGTGATAACAAACCTTTTCAAGACTATGGTATCGGTTTTTGTGGCGCCGAAGGGAAAGAAGGTGTTTGGAAAGATGCAGAAGATGGATTTTTATCAAAAAACTCAATTGAGCATGGGGTGGTAGACTCTGTTATTAGTTGGAACAAAGACGTACCGGCTAACGACTCAATGGTTTTGTATTATTGGGTTGTGGTGGGAGAGACTTATAGAGATGTGTGTTCTCTTCTTGAATATATTTTTGAAAAATCCCCAGAGCATTTACTTGAGTCCACCAAAGATTTTTGGCAAGCTTGGACTAATCAAGTCGAAGTTTCTTTTTCTGGATTATCTGAAAAAGCTAAAAATTTATTTTATGATTCACTTTTGGTGATGAGGGCACATTCCGATGATCGGGGGGGGATTTTGGCCTCAGCCGATTCTGGTAATGTGCAGTATGGGGGAGATACCTACGGATATATTTGGCCAAGGGATGCATGTTTTACTGCGTGGAGTTTTGATATGGCGGGGTTTTATGATGTCTCTAAAAGATTTTATGCTTTTGCTAATGATATTTTGACCGAAGAAGGTTATGTTTTACACAAATACCAGCCAGACCACTCTTTGGGAAGTTCGTGGCATCCGTGGGTTAAAGATGGTAAAAGACAACTAGCCATACAAGAAGATGAGACAGCTATCCTTTTGGTTGGTCTTTGGGAGCATTATATAAGAGCCAAAGATCTTGAATTTATAGAAAGTATTTATAATAGTTTTATAAAAAAAGCAGCAGACTTTTTAATTCGTTATAAGGATATACATACCGGTCTGCCTCTGCCTAGCTATGATTTATGGGAGGAAAAATATGGAGTGTCGGTGTTTACCGCTTCACTCGTTTATGGAGGGCTTGTTTCGGCCAGTAATTTCGCCAAAACTTTGGGTAAAGAAGCTGATGCCCTCAAGTTTTATAGTGAAGCGGAAATATTACGTAAAGCAATAATGACCTCGCTTTGGAATGAGGGCGGAAAGTATTTTTTTAAACTTATTGGTGATAAATTGGAAAAAGATGAAAAACTAGATGCTAGTAGTTTTTATGGATCATTTCGTTTTGGGATTTTGTCTCCTGATGATCCAAGGATGAAAGAAGCTTTTAAATTATTGACCGTTAAATTGGGAAGAGGTATAAATATTGGTGGCTTTGCGCGTTATGAGGGAGATAATTATTCTCATGTAGGGGGTGAGTCGACGGGTAATCCGTGGTTTGTGACAACTCTTTGGTTTACTCAATACAAAATAGCGATAGCTAGCTCACTCTTTGATTTAGGAGAAGTGGCAAAAGATATAGAATGGGTGGCAAAATTTGCAAAGTCTGGAATGCTTTCTGAACAACTAAATCCTCTTACGGGAGAGCCATTGTCGGCCTCGCCCCTTACGTGGAGTCATGCAGAGTATGTTCGCACCGTTATTGAGTATGATAAAAAAATGAAATCTTTCGGAGCCTCCAAAACTAAGGTTTAGTTATGTCTTGATACAGCCTTTATTTTAGGTTATATTTAGATTTAATTATGAAATATAAACCTACAATAGGCCTTGAAATTCATGCAGAACTTAAAACTAAAACTAAGATGTTTTGCGCCTGTAAGAATGATTCAGAGGAGAAAAAGCCAAATATAAATATTTGTCCTGTATGTATGGGGCACCCAGGTACTTTGCCTGTTATAAATAAAGAGGCCGTAAAGTCTGTGCTTAGGGTGGGCACCGCTCTCGGTGGCGAATTGGCAGATTTGTCAGAATTTGATAGGAAAAACTATTTTTATCCAGATATTCCTAAGGGTTATCAAATTAGTCAATATAAACACCCTCTTGTTTCTGGGGGAAAATTGAATGGTGTAGAAATAACAAGGGTTCACCTAGAAGAAGATACCGCAAAGTCATCTCATGTCGAAGATCCTGAACAACGTGAATGGGTCGAAGATCCTGAACGTAGCGAAGGAAAGTCTTCGGAGTATAGTTTGGTGGATTTCAATCGGGCTGGAGTGCCTCTCTTGGAGCTGGTGACAGAGCCCGTAATGCATTCCGGGGAAGAAGTATCCAAGTTTGGTAAAGAGCTTAGATTACTTTTACAATATCTAGACGTGTCGGAAGCCAATATGGAGAAAGGGGAGATGAGATTGGAAGCCAATGTGTCTGTAAGTCTCACCGAGAATCTCGGTACCAAAGTAGAAATAAAAAATTTGAATTCTTTTAGTTCTGCCGAGAGAGGGGTTGAATTTGAAATAAAAAGACAGATTGCCTTATTGGAAGGTGGAGGAAGGGTGACCCAAGAGACTCGTGGTTGGGATGAAAATAAACAAGAGACTTTTTCTCAAAGAGCGAAGGAAGACTCGCATGACTACAGGTATTTCCCAGACCCGGATCTTCCTAAACTATCCGTAAAAGATATAAAAGAATTTTCTAAAGAAAATCTAGACCTAGAAATTAAAGAAACCCCAGTACAAAAGAGGGACAGATTCAGAAGATATTACGGTATAAAAGAATCTGATATAGAATTCTATATTTATAATAAAAATCTGTCTGATCTTTTTGAAAAATCAGCCGAACACTTGAATTCCGATAAAAAATTTGATAAGAGTACTCTACAGATTCTTTCCAATTATATAGTGAGCGATTTTGCGAGTTTTGGTGAGAAGGTTTTTGAAGTAAAACCAGAAGCAGTGGCCTCGGTCGTTAGAATGATAAATTCTGGTGAACTATCTTCTCGTGGAGCAAAAAATGTCATTCAAATTTTAGTTAATGAGGGAGGAGATCCCTCATCTATCGCCCAAAAAGAGGGTCTCTTTCAAAAAAATGATGAAGCAGATCTCTTGTTAATAGTAAAAGATCTTGTGGCTCAAAATCAAAAAATAGTAAATGAATACAAGTCTGGGAAGCTCTCAGCTATCCAATTTTTGGTTGGGCAGGGTATGAAAGCGACCAATGGCTCAGCAAATCCAAGTGTTTTAAAGGACCTTATTTTGAAAGTTATCTAGGTTCTCTTTGGCAAGGCTTTCGGTCACAAAATCCTTATATTTTGATTGATCCGTAAACTGTTTTAGGATTATTTCGGGAGAAAGAAAATTACCCCATCTGTTTGAACCAATGTAATCTTGGTAGCTTGAATATGGATACTTATCGTAAGTATCTTTCCAATCAGAGAGTTCCTTTGGATTCTTGTGTATATAAGCAGACAGGTGTAACAGTTGGGTATTATTTTTGGTATGCACAGCTTTAAACGGACCCTCAAAAACATGGCCTTTTTTATTATATTTAGCATTAAAATATTTACCGTAGGCAGTGAGAATCCTGTGCATGTAAACAGATAACACGGCATCCTCCATGTTTTGAATCAAGAGATGAAAGTGGTTTGACATTAAAACAAAGGCCACCAGCTTGACACTCCTTTTTTTAAGTATTTCCGCAACCTTATCCTTTTTGGTACTGAAAGAACCATTCTTTATAAAACTTTCGGTATACCAAGAGATGTTATATATCTTGGTGGGGGATTGAAAATGGGTGATCAAAAATATAAATCTTGCTCGATCTTTATCATCAATAAATATTTTTTCTTTTTTAGCCCCTCTACCAAATACGTGGTAGTGTTCGTTTGTTGCAAAATTCTCTAGTCGCATAACATCCTTATTATAGCAGTAGCTAAAACTAGATATTTCTATGTGGGGATAAGTACTAAACGCTCAGCGTCTAATACTAAACGCTGAGCGTTTAGTATAGATTTTTTAATTAAAATATTGTAAAATTGTAGTAAAATATTATACCAATTTTATCGTTTTTGGTGGTGGCTACGATATTTTTTACCTAAACTAGAGATGATACTTAATTATCTTTTAATTTAAATTTGGTCTGATTCAGTTCGGGTTTTCTTGGCTTGATTTGTGTCTATTATTTTTATTTGTTAATGTGTCAATTTGGGGAGTAAAGGTTTTTAAGGTGAGGCTACTTTTGGTTTGTTGAGATTTTGTAATTGTTTAATTTCCATACGGTTTGGGGTATTAAAATTTCATAAAATATTGAAATAAATCGTGTTCAAATTGGTGGAAAAAATGAGTAAATAGTGATGGTTGCTTAGTGGTAAATGGTGGTTGATGAATTGTAGTAAAGGAAGGAAAAATCAAAATTTATTTTTGATAAAACATTGTGATATATATTTAGAAACAAAAAAGTTTGGTACGAAATTTAAGATTTAAAATAGTAAAGTCTAAGTGGGTGGCTCCAATTAGTTTTCTTCTAGGTGTTGAACAGCTAGCTTGCGAATCTCATCTTTTTTCTTTTTGATAATAAAAATATTACTCTC
This sequence comes from Candidatus Zambryskibacteria bacterium RIFCSPLOWO2_01_FULL_39_39, assembly GCA_001823925.1. Classification (GTDB taxonomy): domain Bacteria; phylum Patescibacteriota; class Minisyncoccia; order Phycocordibacterales; family WO2-35-19; genus WO2-35-19. The sequence continues at coordinate 16,383 of MHWB01000004.1, read as the reverse complement.
AATCATTTCCACGACTTTGTCAATATCTTCTAGTTTGTAGACTCGGTAGTTATTGAAGGGGTGACGGTGGGCTTTGAGTTTGCCAGATTTGTCCCAATTTCTAAGAGTGATCTTGGACATTCCTAATATAGTGGCGGCATCTTTTATTGTGATGTACTTGCTCATTTTATTAGTTATTTACTTTAGTTATGGATAAAAATTAAACATTACTTAACATTTATAAACATTGCTACTTAAGTATACAAAAAGATGTAGAAATAAGTAAGTTTAATAATGTGGATAACAGGTAAAAATTCTTACAAAGTAAATTTTGTGGATTTTTAATTTTTAATCAATATCTTCTGATTATAGCCACGGAATCAAATTTTGGCTTAGTAATCTCTACCCCACTTAGAGTTTAAAGTATTTTGACGTTGAAAATTGTTTGAAGATTTTAAATTTTGAATTAAAAATCCTTTAAATTTTTTTGTAAAAAATTTAAAGTTTATCCCCATATTTTTTATTCATCTCGTCTTGCCGAGATAGTATAATATCCTTAATGGATAAGTCTCTAAGGTTTGATGGAAAAAAATTTATCTCGGCAAAACAAGCTGCTGAAATTTTTGGATACACGAGTGATTATGTCGGACAACTTTGTCGCGCAAAAAAGATAGACGCAAGGCTTGTGAGTAGGAGTTGGTATGTTTATGAAAAAGATATTTTAGATCATAAAAATAGTCATCACACTAATCTCGGAGAAGTAAAAAATAAAAAAGTATCTTTTAGGGAAAAAAAATTAGAAAAAACTAAAATTAAGCCTAAATCTGTAAGGGGGGTTAATTTAAAAAATTTGACCCCCATAGATAATGAGTTTGAATTACTTAAACGCGCTGAGGGGGTAGATAAATTGGCTCTAGCGGGGAGTGAAGGCGTGGATCTAGGCAAGAGTGATAGTTGGATTAAAAACCCCAAAGGGATAATAAAAGAAGACAAATCTCGGATAGCCGAGCTCGGGACTAGAAATATATTGTATATAAAGGATGATGAGCCGTTATTTCCAAATGTGGTCAAAAACTTTGATCCAGTATCAACGAGACATATTGCTTTGGGGAGAATAAAAGAATCGCTAAATAGACCAAAACAAACCCCATTTTTAGAGAAATTTGCCATAAATGCGCTCGTTGCTTGTTTTATACTACTCTCTACTTTTAGCTTTGTTTTTGGTAGAGAAAATATGAAGAAACTCATTCCCTCCAATTTTACTGGTCACCTTAAAGAAGAGATATCTTTTATTTATAACCCTTATTTTAGTAATATTGCGGGTAGTTTTGCTAAATTTAAGGAAAATACTTCGACCTTGCTCAGTATAAATCAAAGTAGTGGTCAACTTGCTTCTTCTATATTTTCTGCCCAAGGTTTACAATCAATTTCTAGTTGGATAAAAGAGACTGCTTACAAAATAGTAAGACCTTGGTTTTTGAAAGATGGGGGGACTATCTTTGTTGAGAAAGACAATTATGACTCATCTCTGCCTGCGCAGGTAGGCCCAACCATTCCCTTTGCGAATGGGAAGGGAGAGACAATTGCTAAAACTGTTTTTGTAAATGGTTCTGACAGAGAATATGTGGATTTTAAAATTGCCGAATTAAAAAATTGGTTTTTGTTTAATCCTCTTGCTCCAAATGTAAATCGTTACTACCTCTCAAAACAAAATGATGTGATCGCTTCTTTGGGGGGTGGGGGTTCGGTGACTAATGTTACTAATACGACGACTGGAGTAGATAATCTATCTGAACTTTCTGATCTGACCTTGGGGGCCCTGTCTTATGGAGATCTGCTTATGTACAACGGAAGCGCTTGGGTAAATACAGCCACTTCTTCCCTTGGAATTAGCGGTTCAGGGACTATTACAGCAGTAGGATCTATGACTACAGGAAATGCTTTTGCAGATGCAACTGCCGATGATGATTGGCTAGGTCTTGGGTCTGGTGCGGGCAGGATAGAATTTGATGATCAATCAACGGACGAAGTAAATATATTGGGAGCAAAAGTAGGTATAAGTACATCCTCTCCTTTTGCGAGGCTTGGAGTAGAAACTCAAGCCGGAGATATTTGGGGTTTTGCCGTAGGCTCCTCTACAAAATCTTTATTGTCTGTCTCTACTGAAGGCTTTGGCACCACCACTCTCTCTGGCCTCAACATCTCCGGCTCTGCCACCTCTACCTCAAACGTCGGCCTAAACATCACCACTGGATGTTATGCAATATCTGGAACATGTCTTTCTTCTGGCTCTAGTGCATCCTCTACATTACTTGCAGACTCCAATACCTTCTCTGGCACAAACAACTTTACTGCCAAAACTGGTTTTGCAAGTTCTACTCCCTTCGCTCGTCTCTCTGTTGAGTCTCAAGCAGGTGAAGCTGCGTTTGTGGTGGGGTCTTCTACGGCTACGAGTTTTATTGTTGATTATTTGGGCAATGTGGGAATAGGCACAAGTACTCCTCAAAATCTGCTTGAAATTGCTGGAAATGTAGAACTCTATGGAACTACTCCATCTATCAAGTTTTATGATTCTAGCAATGGAACAGCAAACCGTAGGTATTATCAACTTCAAGAAACTGGTAGTGCTCTGACCTTCCATGCTTTAAATGACAGTGGTTCAGCAGCCAGCGCTAATGTGTTGACTCTATCTTACACAGGTGTTGTCATAGTGGGTGGTTCTTCCGCAACAGCTGGTTCAAAGATAAGTGTTAATAATACAACCAATGACATAGCGTCTTTTATGAATAGTTCTAGTGCTTCTATTGGAACTGTGTCTCAAATATATTTTGGCGCTGCCATCACAGGCAATAACAGGGCTCAACTTTCTTCCGTAGGAAATATAGTCACTGATATTGGAGCTTCTACCTACCAAGGTAATTTAGGATTCTATACTTCTAATGGAACTACACCAGCAGAGAGAATGAGACTTGATCACAGAGGTAATCTCGGCATCGGCACAACCACCCCCTTCACCCAACTCCAAATCGCAACCACATCAAGTAACGGAGGCTTTCGTCCCCAGTTTACTCTGACCGATATGTCCGGAGCAACAGACACAAAACATTGGAATCTCTCTTCTCTCGGAGGCAACTTCTATCTAGGTACTTCTACTGACTCGTATGCCACCTCAAGTATCTCCGCATTAGAAATAGCAGGTGATGGCTTCGGTACAACAACACTTCGTGGATTAAATATTTCAGGACAGGCAACTAGCACAAGCAACGTCGGCCTAAACATCACCACCGGCTGTTATGCAATATCTGGAACATGTCTTTCTTCTGGAAGCTCTGCATCATCAACCCTCCTCGCAGACTCCAATACATTTAGTGGCCTGAATACCTTTACTCAAAAACTAACTTCAGCATACCAATCATCAGGAGCAGCTTCTATAACTGGAGCTAGCTTATCAGCAGAAAGCACTGGGGGTACCAAATCAAGTGTATTCGGTGTCAACGCTCAGGCTCTCGCGACAGCTGGAACCGTTACAAGTATGTACGGATTATATTCGGATGTTACTACGACGGGAGCAACTGTAGAAAATAGTTATAAATTATATCTTGAGTCTGGTTCAACAAACGCAACTAATAAATATGGTGTATATCAAAGTGGTGCTACTGAAATTAACTATTTGGCAGGGAAGCTCGGTATAGGCACCACAACTCCAACATGGCTCTTAAATCCAAGTTCTGCAACCGCTTCTCAACTCGCTCTCTCTGAAGGAGCTGGTATTGCCCAATGGACTTTCCGAAACGCCGGCGGGAATTTCTACCTCTCTACCACCACCGTCGCCGGCACTGCAACAACATCAATCAGTGCTTTGGAAATTGCAGGTGATGGTTTCGGTACCACCACTCTCCGAGGTTTAAATATTTCAGGACAGGCAACTTCCACATCAAACGTAGGCCTCAACATCACCACCGGTTGTTATGCAATCTCTGGAACTTGTCTTTCTTCTTCCGGTTCATCTGCCTCCTCAACTCTCCTTGCAGACTCAAACACATTCTCTGGTACAAACAACTTTACTGCCAAAACTGGTTTTGCAAGTTCTACTCCCTTCGCTCGTCTTTCTGTCAACTCTGAAGCAGGTGAAGCTGCGTTTGTGGTGGGGTCAAGTACTGCTACGAGTTTTATTGTTGATTATTTGGGCAATGTGGGAGTGGCCACCACTTCACCCGTGGCAGGCTTTGCAGTCGCCACTCATTGTGTGACGGGGGATACGAGATTGAGGAGGAGGAGACGAAGAAAAGGAAATAACTCACCCCAGCCCTCTCTTAATTTAAGAGAGGGAGAGGAAGCAGATTCGATCTCTCCTCTTAATTTAAGAGGAGGTGAGGAGGAGTTATACATCTATGACGAAGTCGCGATCAAAGACGTGGAAGAAGGAGACGAGATTCAGTCTTTAGATGAAAAAACAGGTAAGCTCGTTTGGTCAAGAGTGAACAAGCTGATGTATATGGGTGAAAAAGAAATTTACAAAATCACCACAGCAAGTGGCAAAACTATTAGGACTACAAGTGAGCATCCATACCTGATTGCACCAAAAATACAAGGACAACGTATCGCCATGTTTATTGATGGAGCCAATATCGCCGCCTCTCTTGATTATATGAATGCTCGTTTGGACTACAAAGCTCTCATTGATTCTTTTGGTGGCAAAGACAAAGTTGTATTTGCTGGTTATTACAATGCAGATTTTCGACATGAGGGACAAGGTAGATTTTTCACTCGTCTCAAATATCTTGGCTACAAGATAATTGCCAAGACATTGAAAGTGATTAAGCAAAAGGGTGATTTACCAGACAATAACAAAGCTAATTTTGATGTAGAAATAGCGACAGATGCCGCACTTATGCGAGATGAATACGATGTCGCAGTCCTTCTTTCAGGTGATTCTGATTTTACATATCTTACAAAACAACTACAGAAACTAGGTAAAAAAGTAGTGGCCGTTGGAGCATATCGTGCCACTGCAACCGAATTGCGCAATCAGTCTGATCTTTATATAAATATAGCCACCTTACCATCTGTTTCTTTTGAAGAAGATGTAGCTAAAAATATAAATAATAATAGAAAAGACCCCCGAAGGGGCCATCACAACCGACTTGCATCGGCGTTACCTATACTATCGCAACTTGGTGTATTCGTCAATGGTGGAGTGTGGACAAAAGTTAAAGATGTTCGGGTGGGGGGTATGGTATCTACAACTGGAGCAAATGGCAAACCAATATATGAATATATAAAAAATATAGAAAAGATGCCAGCGGAGAAAGTTTATGACATTGAAGTAGAAGGCACTCACAACTTCGTCGGGAACGATATAGTTGCTCACAACACTTACCTCGGCGGTGGCCTTGGCGTCGGAGTCCAAAATTCCACCAACGGCACCATTCTCACTTCTGGCAAAGTTGGCGTTGCAAGTTCTACTCCTTGGGGCCTTCTCTCTGTAAACCCGAGTGCTTTGGGCTCCGGCGTCCCCGAATTTGTCATCGGCTCATCCACTGCAACTCATTTTATTGTAAATGGTGCAGGGAATGTGGGAATTGGGACGGCAAGTCCGTCATCATCTTATAAATTTCATTCTGTCGGAGGTTTCTTAATTGAGAGGACGACTGGAACTGATGCATTTCAATATAATAATACGGCAGACGTTATTTTGCTCAACTCTAGAATGAGACCTGAAAGTGATTTGAGTATGGGTTTGGGGACAGTTAGCACAAGATTCACTGATTTATTTGTAAATGGTTTATCAGCGACAAATGGTATTGTCGGCATTGGCACCACTACTCCCAAATGGGCTCTTCAAATTGCTTCCTCAACTGGTCCACAACTCACCTTGACCGATTCAACTTCTGCCACAACTGACCACTGGTCATTTAGAAATGCAGGAGGCAACTTCTACCTCTCTACATCTTCTGCTTCTACTTTTGCTTCCTCCTCCATCTCCGCACTAGAAATCTCCGGCACAGGTTTTGGTACCACTACCCTCCGAGGTTTAAATATTTCCGGTCAAGCAACAAGCACCTCCAACGTCGGTCTAAACATCACCACCGGCTGTTATGCAATATCTGGAACATGTCTTTCTACTGGAAGCTCTGCATCCTCAACTCTTCTCGCGGATTCCAACACTTTCTCTGGTACGAATACCTTTACTAGTAAGACTGTTTTTAATACCCAACTTGGAATTGCTTCCTCTACTCCTTGGGCTTCGCTATCTGTAAATCCAAATGGTCTAGGCTCTGGAGTACCAGAGTTTGTCATTGGTTCTTCTACTGCCACACATTTTATTGTGACTGGAAGAGGCTTTGTTGGTGTAGGAACAACTTCTCCCGCCTCTAGGTTTTCTGTAAATACGGAAGCGGGTGATCTAATAGGTTTCGCAGTTGGCTCATCTACCAAATCTCTTCTCTCTGTCTCCACAGAAGGTTTTGGTACTACTACTCTTGCGGGATTAAATATAAATGCAACAGCAACATCCACCTCAAACGTCGGCTTAAACATCACCACTGGCTGTTATGCAATAAACAATGTCTGTGTTGGAGGAGGTGGTCTTTCTTCTTATGATGCATGGACACATCCGGTCGCGGGTCAGAGTGCAACCACTTCACTCGTGCTTCTTTATGGCAATGCTTCTTCCACACAGTTTTCTGCAAATGAAGCTTGGTTTGGGGGTACCGCAACAAGCACATTTACTTCTAGTGGAAGACTGGGTGTTGCAACCACTTCAAATCTAAATGCAACCCTTACTTTGCAAGGTGCATCAGGTTTGGATATACTTCGAATTGCAACTACAACATCCGGTTCAAATGTAATAGTAATAAGCGAATGGGGTGGAATTACACAAAAACTTTCTTCTACGACAGCTCTTTCTATACAGATGGCGAGCGGTACTCCAGTCTTTGAAGTGGATACATCAGCGGGGAACACTAGTGCAGGGGTAGATATCACGGCGGCAACGGGCCAGACTTCTAACTTACTCAACTTCTTTTCTTCCGGCTCTACGTTTATGTCTGGCTTTACCGCTGCCGGGGGTCTTTTTATGAATATGTCTAGTACTAGCGCTATTAATATATACGACGGTTCAGCTAATGCGGCCTTTGTGGTTGATTCTACAAATAGAAATGCTGGTGTAGGTACATCTACCCTTACTTACGACTTCACTGTACAAGGTAGTCAAGCAAGCACTTATATTACACGTATAGACAATGCGGCTACTGATACAACTGCAGATGGCTTGTTAATTACCTTAGGTGTAGCAAATGCAAGTAGGACAACAGGCAACTACTTTATAGGATTTGCTGATGGCTCGCAGACTGTCGCTGGTAAAATACAAGGAGGAGCTGATGCTGTTGCCTATACAACAACTGCCGCCGACTTGGCTGAATACTTTAGGGCAAGTGATCCATATGAGAAGCCGGCTCCGGGGGAAATAGTTGTACTTGATAAAAATAAACAAAAAACTGTAAAAAAAGCAGGTACTTCTATTTCCGAAGGTTTGACTGGTGAAGGAGATGAGCCACTCGGTATTGTCTCTACCAGCCCCGGATTTATTGGTAATGGACCAATATGTTTTATAGAAGATATAAACTGCGACACTGAATATTCAAAATACAATGTGCTTGTGGCAATAGCTGGACAGGTACCGGTAAGAATATCTCATGAAAACGGGCCTATAGAAGTGGGGGATTACCTTACTCTCTCAAGCACCACTCCGGGAGTAGCCACAAAATTGGTGGGGAGTGGATATATAGTGGGGGTTGCGATAAGCAAAGCAACAACAACTGAATATATAAGACCTATAAATCCAAATGAAGCTTCTACTACCGAAATGGTGATGGACAGCGTAGAGACTGTAAGTGTTTATATAAAGAGTGGGTGGCGCGAAGCCTACACCGAGGCTACGGCTTCCGAAGGACTCCTTGTACCAAGTAGATGGGCAAGTTTGTTTAATTTCTTCAAAACTATAGGGTTTGAAGTTGGTCAAAATTTTGTAAAGATTACCAATCTTATAACAGAAAAAATTACTGCAAATAGAGTGGAAACAAAAGAACTTTGTATTGAAGATGTCTGTGTCAACAAAGATCAACTGGCCTCACTCTTGTCGAGCGGAGGAATAGTTGCTACTTCCACTCAAGAAATAACGCCCCCACCTGTGACTCCTCCAGTAGAAGAGGGGGGAGAGGAAGCTACTACAACACCGCCAATAATAGAAGAACCAGTAGCTACTTCTACAACAGAAATAGTAATAGAGGATGAGGTGGCTACTTCCACTCCAATAACCCCCCCAACCCCCCTTATTTTAAGTGGGGAGTCGGAAACCCCATCTCCTTCACAAGGAGAGGGGGTAGGGGGTGAGGTCGTTCCTATAGTAGAAGCTCCAGTCTCCGAGGTTCCTGCTCCTGAACCCGCACCTTAATAAATTATGAAAAAAGCTATAAAAATAATTTTAATTCTTGGTCTAGTTACTCTAATTATTTTTTTGGTTGTAGGGAGACAAAGTAAAACTAGGAGTGATGATGTTATAGATTTGGAAAATGATTTGGTTACTGAAAATGAGAGTACCGTAAGTAATTTAAATATTGCAAATAGGGAGATGGTGCAAGTAAAGTTTTCTTGGGAGGTAAACGGTATCAAGTATAATGATGCTCTCAACATTACAAAAGAAGAGTATGACAAACTTAACGAAGAAGATATAAAAAAAATGAAAGAAGAGAGATTTGTAAATTGGGCCAAGACGGTTAATGCGGGTTCAAAACAAGAATAAAATAAAAAGATGATTAAAAAATTTTTAGAATGGATTGGTCTGAAAGAGAAACTTCATAAATAGACCTCCGCCCTTACGGGCGGAGTCGTGGCGAATGCCAAATATAAATTAAGTATATCAAATGAAAATAATCTGTCAAGCACAAAATGTGAATAAAAACAAAATGAAATATTTTAAATATATATTTTTTATAGGTCTCTTTCTATTCCTTCCGAATATATCGGAGGCGGCTGACCGCTACTGGGTTGGGGGTGGGGCATCAACCAACTGGAATGCCACAAGCAACACTAATTGGTCTGCTACTTCTGGTGGGTCTAACAATGCTTCCGTACCCGGTGCTTCTGACAATGCTATTTTTGACGTGAACTCCGGTGCCGGTACATCTAACATTTCCGCCAGTATTACAGTCCTTAGCGCGACTTTTACAGGATTTATTGGTACTTTAACGCATTCTGCCGGAACCTTAACCATAACTACAAACGGCAGTCTTACGCTCGGCGCGGGCATGACTTACACCCCTTCAGCCAGTAGGACTGCGTTTGGCAGTGGCACGACATTAACAACAGCAGGTCAAGGGATGAGTCCTATTACAATTGCCGCGGGGACTCTGACTTTGCAGGACAATCTTACCTTTATGGATTTAAAACAGGCAGACCTGATATTGGTAGGCGCTTTAGATATGAATGGGTTTACTGTTTCCGGCAATTCTGCTACCAGTAGAATACTGATTACTTCTAACATTCTTGGGACACAAAGAACCATAACAAGAGGTAGTGGCGCTTTTGCTAACGCGGATTTTAGAGATATTGATTTAGAGGCTTCTTATAATTGTTCTGCCATAACCGGACTTTGCGGGGACGCGGGAGGAAACAGCGCGGACTTTACTTTCACTACAGCTACCACAAATTATTGGATAGGCAATACGGGAAATTGGAATGACGTAAACGAGTGGGCTTCTACCAGTGGGGGAAGCGCGGCAACAGGCAGGGTGCCCTTGCCACAGGATGACGCGACTTTTGACGCCAATTCTTTTTCAGGCACTGGTTTTACAGTTACCGCGAATATGCCGAGAGTAGGGACGAATATAGACTTTTCAGCAGTCGGCACGGATAATCCAACTTGGACAGTGCCGAATGAGAGTTATAACAACACCATCTATGGCTCTTTGACTTTGGCTTCCGGCATGGCTGTAGGCGGTACAAACGGCAGAATTTTTGAAGGGCGAGGCTCTTTTACCCTCACCAACGCTGGGGTTAGTTATTCTAGGGCGATAACTATTTCAATGGTGGACGGAACGCTCACTCTTTTAGACGCTTACAGTTCTGTGAGTACGATAGTTTTTACTAATGGCACTTTTGACGCTGATGTCTTCAGTGTTACGGGAAGTGGAGTTTCTATAAGCGGTTCCGCCACAAAGGTTATTAATATGGGCAGTGGCACTTGGACGGTAACAGGAACAGGGTCGCCGTGGGGTTGGGCAACTTCAGGTACAACTTTAAACGAAGAAACATCTACTATTGTTATGTCCAACACTTTGGCGACGGCTAAGACTTTCGCGGGTGCAGGAGAGACTTATAACAACCTGACTATTACGGGGGATAACGTAACCATAACCGGGAATAATACTTTTAATGTGATGGCGTTGAATAACCCAGACTTAACCACTGGAGTTATCATCGGCACTGGCTCTACTCAAACTATCACTAATCTCACCACCACTGCCGCCGCTACCGACGTGGTAGTCCTCTCGGGTGTGGCGGGAGGAGGGACAGAAACCCTGACATCTTCAACATCTCAAATTTGCGTGGATTATTTGACCATCACCAATTTAACCGCCGCTGGAACCGCGGCTTGGTACGCGGGGGCAAACTCTACGGATGGAACCGGAAATGGTGGATGGTTATTTGAGGCGTGTCCATCAGGTGACCCCAATTCAGCTTCTAGGCAAAGCGGTGTACCGAATGAGAAGGTTAGAGGGGGGTTTAAGGTGAGGGGGGGAGTGAAGTTTCGTTAGTTATTCACACAGTAAATTATAAAAGTAATATATAATAGATAATATGAATGAAATAAGATTTAATTCATTTGAACCAAAGCCTGCTCTCGGAGAAGAGGGTGCTCAAAAGAAGGAGGGATCTGGGTTTTCTGCGATTTTGTCTAAAATAAAGAAAATCCTAAAAATAATAGTAGTGCTGATGGTGATGGTTGCCATTATATTTGGGGGTATCTATTTGTATAACAAGTATTTTTCAAAGGTGTCTAGTGGGGGAGTTTATAGCGCCGTATTTCTTTCCAATGGACAAGTTTACTTCGGCAAGATAGAGGAGAATAATAGCAAAGAAATTATTTTGAATAATGTTTTTTATCTGCAAAATTCAGATAATTCAGGGACGGCAGGGCAGTCTATTCAAGGTTCCAAGTTTACTCTCATAAAACTGGGCAACGAGCTTCATGGGCCGACGGATGAATTGTTTATAAATAAGCAGAATGTTTTGTTTTATGAATATTTGAGAACTGATAGTCAGGTGGTACAGTCAATTAAAAATTATAAGTTATAAATTATGGATGAGCAAATACAGCAAGCAAATAATTTTAAATTTGGAAATATTTTTAGGTATGTTTTGGTTGCTTTGGTATTTATATTACCAATTTTCTTTATCCCTAGCACAACCTTTCCGCTTTATTCTGCTAAAATAAGCATCCTCACTACATTTTTGATCGCGCTCATTGCGCTCTTTTTGACCAAGACACTTTCTACTGGGACGATTTCTATTCCAAAAACTAGGATACTTGTTCCACTTGCTCTCTTTCCTATAATTACCCTTATCTCTTCATTCTTTTCAAAAAATATAATGGGCTCCATTGTGGGAGATGTCTTTGATATCGGTACCTCTGGGTCGTTCCTTATCTTGACTCTACTGTTTTTCTTAGTACTTTTTGCAGTAAAGGGGGAGAGGCAGACCGTGGGGCAGACATTAAAATATTTTATTTATTCGGGTATCGTTGTCATTCTCCATATGTTGGTGCGGGCCTTTTTGGCTTCAGTTTTGCCGGTCGCTTTAGCTTCTCGTATACCAAACTTCCTCGTCGGTGGAGCGATTGATACTGCTATTTTGCTTGGGACTACGGTTTTGGGGACACTCTGCCTTCTCCATATGACCCAAGTTGGCAAGAGGATGACTTATATAATGTATGCCACACTCTTTATTAGTATGCTCATTATTGGTGCTGTCAATTTCTCGCCAGTTATATATATACTCGGTATATTTGCTCTCATCTATTTTGTTTTTATTTTCTCATGGTCTTTGGGTGGACAGAACAGTATAATAGTAGGCGCAAAAAATTATATTCCGGCATTACTTATCTTGGCTTTTTCGGTTATCCTCATCATATCGGGAGGCGCGGTATCTAGATATTTGTCAAACCTCCTTAATGTAAATACTTTTGAAGTCCGTCCCAACGTTGCTACTACTTTTGAGATAGTAAAAGAGTCAATAAAAGTAAATCCGATACTTGGGGTTGGGCCAAATGGTTTTACTCAAATGTGGAATCTTCACAAACCGATTGCAGTAAATACCACTGACTTCTGGAATACAAATTTTAGTTTTGGCTCAAGCCTCCTCACAACTCTTTTGTCTACGGTTGGGATCTTGGGATTTTTGTCTGTAATTTCTTTTATTGTAATGTATGTTGTTTTGGGTTTCCGATCTCTTTTCGTACACAGCGACGATGGTGAATTAAATTATGGAATGGTAACGACTTTCTTCATCTCTCTATTTTTGTGGATAATGACTTTCGTTTATGTACCCGGTCTCTCTATACTATCTCTCGCATTTATATTTAGTGCTCTCTTTGTCTCCACTATTTCAGAAAGAGGAATTATAAGCAGTAGGGAATTTAATTTATTTGCTAATCCAAAAGCAAACTTTGTGGCGGTCTTTGGTATTGTATTTTTCTTACTCCTATCCATTGCTGGAGGATACTTTGTTTGGCAGAGAAATATTGCGCGGAATACTTTCCAGAAGGCGCTCGTAACTGCTTCTTTGGGTAATATAGAAGAGACCAAACTTGGAATGGCAAAAGCGATAGAGATGGCAGGGACCGATACATACTGGAGATCTCTTGCCGAGATTACTCTAACAGAACTCTCCCAAGTTTTAGGAACTATAACAAATCCTCAAAATATAAGTGAGACTAAGCGGGTAGAAATACAGACAGTCATCTCAAACAGTATAGAAGCGGCAAGACAAGCAATCGCTCTAAATCCCAATAACTATCAAAACTGGTTTTTACTCGGAAGAGTATATGAATCTCTCGCCTCTGTTGGTATAGAAGGCTCTGCTCTAAACGCAAAGAGCGCTTACCTAGAGGCAAAAAATAGAGCCCCAAATAATCCATCCATACCGCTTGCTTTTGCTAGATTGGAAGTGATCTCTGGTAATGCCGAAGGAGCAAAAAATTATATAACAGAGTCTCTGGGGCTAAAGAATAATTATACAGATGCTTACTTTACACTTGCTCAAATTGAAGTCGCAAACAATAATATTCCAAATGCAATAAAATCTGTAGAGGTGGCAACTTTAACTGACCCAAATAATCACAATCTTTATTTCCAACTCGGTCTCTTAAATTATAATAATAAAGATTTCGCTGGAGCAATCGGAGCTTTTGAAAAGGCGATTACTCTGATCCCTGATTATGCAAACGCTAGGTATTTCTTGGGACTTTCTTATGATAAAATAAATAGGGCAGAAGATGCGGTACTCCAGTTTAGAGAGATTCAAAAAACTAATCCAGATAATAAAGAAGTCTCTCTTATATTGACTAATCTAGAAGCGGGCAGAGACCCATTTAGCAATGCAAGGCCACCAATAGATGATGAGCCCGAAAATAGAGATGAGCTTCCAATTGAAGAAGATAATAATTAGTAGTTAAAAAAATTTATGAATAATACTCTTATAAAGACATTTTCTTCCATTGCAGTATTTATTCTCGCGTTTATAGTGGGGAATACATTCTTCTCTTTTTCTGACAAAGATAATAATATGGCTTCTGTGGGTGAAGTTTTGGGTATCAATACTGTTATCCTCCAAGACAGCTTAAATTCATACGCAGGCACGGAAGACAGCATGCTTGGTCCGGCTTCAGCGGCTTACTGGACTTATACTAATTTGAATTTGGCTGACCCCGGAGGCAGGAACGCGGTAATTAAATTCAACCTTTCTTCTTTGCCGGCAGATGCCCAAGTGTCTTCCGCAGAGCTTTCTTTGTATTATTATACCGATACTTCCGCCACGGAAGCAGTGGTTTCAAAAATAATTACTCTACGTAAAGTATTAAGATCTTGGTCAGAAGCTACCGTTACCCAGAGCGAATCTGCTCCCGGAACAGCTTGGACTACAATATACGCCCGTGGCAACGACACAGACAGGTCTGGAGCAGTATCTGACACTCAAACATGGAACACGGGGGAGTTTGGGTGGAAAAATTGGAATGTTACAGCTGATTTACAAAGTTTTGTAGTTGCCCCCTCCGATAATAATGGATGGGTTTTGGATTTAACAAATACCCCTTATGATGTAGCTTTTTATGCTTCTGAATATAATACCGATAAAACCTTAAGGCCTAAGCTTACAATTACTTATACCAGTTCTACAGATTTACCTCCACCTGATGTGACTGCTCCGGTGATTTCCGCAATAAGTGTTTCCAATATTACTAGTTCCGGAGCTACTGTAAGTTGGACTACCGATGAGTCCAGCGATAGTCAAGTGTCGCACAGCACGGATTTAAATTACGGATTGTCTTCAGTTCTAGATTCATCTATGGTTACTAGCCACAGTAGAACCCTTACTGGTCTTACAGCAAATACAACTTATAATTTTGTGGTTAAATCCAGGGACGCTTCGGGTAACTTAAGCGTCTCAAGCAATCAAACTTTTCTGACTACAGCTACGACGGCGACCCCACCCCCCACACCACCTTCTCCGCCAAGTACTACTCCAATCCAAACATCAACCGCACAACCCGGGACCGCGAATTTAAGAAATTCATCAGGCATTACAAACTACACTCTAACACCACACCCACGTATTTGGTTCGATGGACCAAGTGGAAGTATTACAAATTCTGTAAAAAATTCTTCGAGGGCAAGCACTGCTAATTCACTTTGGGTAGCCCTTAAAAACCAGACTGACACTTTACTTGCTGGCAATTGGCGCCAATATAATACAAGTTATCCGCCACAAAAATTTGCCGCCGCGGCTATAAAAGCATTTGTTGACGGAGACCAAACTGCAAAAGAAGCAGCAATTTGGAGTTTAACTCATGCAGAGGACATGGTCGGAGGTTCTTTCGGCTGTACTGAAACAGATCGATATTGTTCGGGGCGGGGCGGTGATTTGGATTACAGCCGTTCCGATGCCGCTTATTTGGCTCAAACTTATACTCTTTTACGATCTCAAATGACTCCGGAGGAGAGGCAGCTTTTCGCTGATAAAATGCTAAATGACAACGAAATAACAAGAAGCGGTCTAAATCCTATAGGGCAAGCATGTACAAACCAGGGTATGACTTTAGGAACCGGAACTATTACCTCCAATGGCACAACACAGATTGTTGGAGTGGGTACCAGCTTTACTACAGAATTTCAGCCAGGCTCAATTATTTGGCCGGCTTATTTGTCCGCCAGTCTCTATGATATTGACCCAAATATTGTTGCTGGCAGAGTTATTTCAGTTCAGGATGACACGCATTTAACAATTCACGCAAACTGGGGGGCTCGAAATAGTATAAATTTTTATTATAGTAGGCCATGGCAAAGCGGAGACTGTGGATGGATTTGGTTTACCAAGCACCATGAAGTCACTCCTTTTTCCAACCCCAACTATTATCCAACTACCGGCGGTTCTGGCGCGCCCATCAACCCAACAAATCAGGCAGTGAACAATTTAGTGCTCACAGCGCTTTATGGGAATATTTATGTTGGTCTAGCTTTGGCAGATGACGACCCAAGAGCCCGGACACTTTTGGAGCAATCTTATAATTATTTTTACGACTACATACTTCCGAAAAAGAAAAATTATTATACGGGTTTTAATGAAAGTGGCTTTCAATATGGTATGGGCAGGCAGTTTAATTTTACCGGTGGAATTGTTCTAGCTATGCAAAATTCTTTGCAAAATGGCCAAAATCTAAGCGGAGGTAATTTTCTTAAAAGAGCTTTGCCTTATATGTATTACAGTTTTTTGCCTTGGGATGCAGGCGGTCTGACCATTGCTTTTGCTGAAGGCGGGGGTCGTTATACTGACCCGGTGGTTATGAGAGGGGCTTACGCGCAATTGATTTTATATCCAAATTCTATTGAATCCCAATTGTTTAACTGGTGGGCTCGTAATTCATGGAATGCTTGGAATTCTCCTACTGTTGCGGGCGGCGCGGCTTTACCTTGGATGTATTTGGCTTTTGATCCGTCTTTGGTCAGCACACCTGTTTCCACCCAACCTACCCAATATTTATTTAATGATACTGATTGGGCGGAATGCGCAAGTTTGGGCTTGAGTTGTGATTCAAAAAATCAGTTCGGCTCTGTAATTAGTAGAACT
>MHWB01000003.1:23021-57923 GCA_001823925.1 Candidatus Zambryskibacteria bacterium RIFCSPLOWO2_01_FULL_39_39 | reverse complement strand
GTATAGTATTGCGCCAGACTGCGAACTAAAAAGAAAGGAGAAACAATCTGTGATACTCAAAGCTGTTATTACAGATCTTGACGGAGTTCTCCTAGATTCATTTAGAGAGGGCTTGCGCAAGATTCAGCTCATCTGTGCAATTAACGATATCCCCTTCGGTAGGGATACCCGCACCAAACTATTCAACAAATGGGGTGTCCCCGGTGTTGAATTACTTGCCCATGGTTTGGATATAAATATGGCGCTTGCGGAGCGTATATACATCGCATGGGAGAAATTTGACAAAGTTTCGCCACCACCACTAATACCGGGCGCAAGAGAAGTGTTGGTGTGGCTAAGAAAAAACGGTTTCAAAACTGCCCTGATTACTTCACGCAACAGAGAAAATTTGATGGAAGTGCTGGATCAGATTGATGTGTTGCGCGAGTTTACAGTAATTACAGCAAAAGGAGACAGTCCATACCACAAACCGGATCCGCGAGTATTTAGATTCGCTCTGGAACATTTGCAAGAACAAGGAATTGGAAAAGAGAACTGTGTTTTTGTCGGTGATACCCCAAGTGATACGGTTGCCGGAAGAGCAGCTGAGATTGAGACGCTAGTTGTTCAGACCGGCCCTTACATGATTGAACACGTTGAGCAATACCCGATGAAACTGGAAAATATGCTCAAGTCTATTGATGACCTCCCATTTTGGATTGAAAAACACCACGATGGTGAGCTCGGTAGACTTTATTTATAACTCCGGCAAAACAACTTCTTGCCGGAATTTTTTATATAAAAATATTAAAGATCTACATCTTGTCTGGCACTTTGATACCGAGGAGACGGAGACCTGATTTAAGAGTGTAAGCGACTGCTTGGGTAAGAGCGATCTTGTAAGGAGAAGCTCCATCAGACGGGTCTATTATTTTTTCTTTTGCATAAAAGCTATTGAAGATGGAAGCCAGCTCGGTGAGATAAGTGACAATATGATGTGGCGCATACTCTACCTGCCCTGAGCCTGCCTGCAGTGAGTTTATCGAACCTGTCGAATGGGTACCAGCTCTTTCCACAACCTCCGTAAATCTATACAAATACTTTTCCAACTCCGTCGTCTCCCAAGTGTCAAAGACCGCCTCTGACATGTCAAGGTTCAACCTTGACATGTCTGCTTTTTCCAAGATTGAATTGGCGCGCACACACGCATATTGCAAATATGGTCCGGAGTCTCCCTCAAAAGAAATTGATTTATCAAAATCAAAAATAATATCACCCCCGATTGCTTGTCTTAGTATTGAATACTTTATAGCCCCGATCGCCACCACTTCTAAAATTTCCTCTTTTTCTTCTTCACTCAAATTTCGCTCTGCAATTTTCTCTCTAACTTTTTCTTTGACTTGATCAATGAGAGATTCAGTGGTGATAACATCCCCCGTTCTTGAAGACATTTTGCCTGTCGGTAATCGGAGCATGCCATGAGAAAGATGTTTGAGTTTACCTTTGAGTTCTGGCAAAACTTCACCAATAGCTATTTCTGTCACATCAAAAAAACTGTCTTGCTCATTCCCGGTTACAGTAATTGATTGATTATAAGCAAAAAGTTCTTTTTTAATTTTTGCTAACCCAACCTCTTTGGCTTCGTAGGTTGGTAGACCTTCAGAATTTATAAAAACCCGAGTATGGGTTTTAGGCTCAAAATTTTCCCCTTTAAAAATCACCGCTCCCCCTTCTCCATTTTCAAAAATTTTGCCCACATTTTCCAAGACTATTTTCTTTCCGACTTCTCCAGAAGCAGTTTCCCAGAATTGATAATCAAAAGTAGTATCCAATCTCCTACATATAGTCAAAAAATAATTTTTAAACTTATTAAAGCCATCGTTACAAATTTTCCATATTTCAGTGATCTTGCCATCATATATAGTTTTATTTAGAGCAATTATTTCTTGTTTGGTATTTTCGTCTTCTTCATAGGCTTTATTTCCGTACGCATACGCCTTTTCATACTCAATACCCTTATTCATTGCCCAAACCGCTTTAGCGACGTGTAAACCCTTGTCACCATGATAACTAGCGGTTTTGACATCTGCTCCGTTTGCTTTAATAATCCTCGCCACCGATTCGCCAATAGCATTGTTCATCAGGTGACCAATGTGGAATTCTTTAAAAGGATTTGGTTGGGTGTGTTCAATTATTATCTTCTGGCCCTCAAGTAAATCTGTTTGTCCACATTCCTCTCCTTTCTCTAAAATTTCTTTGATGGATTCGGTAAAAAATTTTTTGGATAAATAAAAGTTTATAAAACTGCCAACTACCTCTACTTTTTCGATTTCAGGAATTTTGTTTTCACTTAAGGCTCGGCCGAATTCATTCGCAAGTTTTGGAGAAGCAAAAAAAGAGTAGTCGCCATTTTTAATATCTTTGGGGTGAGCCAACACAAAACTTTCCTCTATTTTTAAAGTTTCTTCAATCCAATCTTTTATTTTTTCTTGAATATTCATTTTATTTTCCATAAAGTTGATGGTGTGTGCCGATTGCTTTAAAAATTATAAAATCTCCCTCTTCTTTAAAAACTGCTCTTACATCCCCTGTTATATCTATGCTTCTATGATTAAACCATTCGCCATAGAGGGAATGATTATTTAATTCTAACGTATAATTATTTATAATAAAAATTCTCAATTTTTCCTCAAACTTTTCCTTAATTTTCTTTGGAAGATGATTAAACTGTCTGGTAAATTTTTTGTGCCTAGAAATAAAGGCCATATTTTTTATGATTTCAAACCTTTCATAAATTCCTCAACAGAACAAAAAGGTCCTTCAATATTTTTACCTTCTTTCAAATCTTTTTCGGTTTCCTTTAATACTTTTTGCAACCATTTACTAGGCTTGAGTGGTACAGATATAAGCACTGATCTGTTTGCGACAAATCTACGGAGCGCACTATTAACCACTAAACTTAAAGGGATGCCAGCCTCTTTGGCAGTTTTTTGAGATTCCTTTTTGAGTTTTGGATCTATTTTAACATTTAATACGGTTTTCATATAACCAAAGTATATACAACAGTTAAATCATGTCAAGTTTATTTGTTATTCAATTTTTTAAAAAGCTGGTAAGCGGTCATGGCACCATTTATAGCCCTATGGACTTCTGGCTCAGGTGGAATATTAAATATTTCACAAGCGGTTTTTAAACTCCATTTTTCTTTATCTTTTAAACTTTTAGTCCAAGCGATAGAAAGTAAATCCAGTCGATGATAATCCATCATGTCTTTCACTCCCGTCTTTCTAAAAGCATCGTTCATAAAACCCCAATCAAAAGTAGCGTTGTAAGCGCAAAAAATAGCATCTCTAGTTTTATCGGCATATTGTTGTATCGCCTCTTTGAGCGAAACGGCATCTTGCCAATCTTCCTCTTTATAACCATTTGCGACCATGGCTTCTGGTACTGCATTTTCTATATTTAGAGGTTTAGTTTTAATATTTAAGGTATCAATTATTTCTAAAGTATTTTGGTCAAAAACCACCAGACCGATTTCCAGTATTTCATGTACCCCAAAAACATCGCCGCTTGTCTCCAAATCCGTCATAGCAATTTTCCTTTCATTTGCTTTCATAATATGAATTATATCAAAAACACCACTCTTCCACACCTACACAGATTAGTGACGACCGTCAGTCATGTGTGTATGATAATTTTCTATTTTACCATTTTTGCTCTTAAAATTTTATCAATCTTTCTGGCAATCAGCACAAAATCTTTTTCTTTTTTACCACGAGTAGTTTCAGCCGGAGTACCAAGGCGAATACCTGATGGATCAAACGGACTACGGGTTTCAGTGGGGATGGTGTTGAAATTGCAGATGATGTTATTTTTTTCAAGCCTGACGGCGGCTTCTTTGCCACTCACTCCTTTACCGTCCATCCAAGTATCCATCAAAATAAGGTGGGTATCAGTACCGCCCGAAATAATTCTCCAGCCTAATTTTTTTAATTCTTCAGCAAAAACTTTTGCATTTTTCACAACTTGTTTTGCATATTTTTTGAAAGACACAGAGCCGGCTTCTTTTAAAGCCACCGCAATAGCGGCGATTTGAGCCATATGAGGCCCACCTTGAAGCCCGGGAAAAACGGCTTTGTCTATTTTTTTATTAATTTCTCTAGAATCTTTTTTAGCAAAGATGACAGCGCCACGCGGACCCCGAAGAGTCTTGTGGGTAGTCGAGGTAACCACATCGGCATATTGGAATGGACTAGGATATACTTTGCCAGCAACAAGACCAGCAAAATGAGACATGTCAACCATTAAAATAGCGCCACAGCTATCTGCAATCTCTCTACACTTTTTGAAATCAACAATTCGCGGATATGCAGTAAACCCCACGACAATAAGAGTTGGTTTCTCTCGCACTGCATCAATTTTCATTTTTTTGTAATCAATAAGTTCTGTTTTTAAATCAATACTGATTGGCACCTGTTGCCACACCTTTCCAGTAATTGAAACTTTTTGCCCATGAGTTAAATGCCCACCATAAGAAAGAGGCAGACCCATGATCTTTTCTCCTTGCGGAACGAGGGCCAAATAAACTGCTAAATTTGCAGGTGCCCCAGAAAGTGGTTGCACATTTGCATGCCACTTATCTTTTTTTAAACCAAAAACCTTGAGCAATCTTTCCATACAAATAATTTCAAGTTTATCTGTGTTCTCTTGGCCTTGATAATACCTCGCGGATTGATAACCTTCCGAATATTTATTATCAAAAACTGATCCTCGGGCCTCGAATACATCATTAGACATATAATTCTCCGATGCAATGAGGTTTATCACCCCTTTCTGTCTCTTCTTTTCTGCCTCTATAAGTTTCTTTATTTGTATGTCTTTCATTTCCAAAATATAACACAAATTTGATTTTTTTCTATTTTTATGGAGAATACAAAGAGGAAGGAGTCCTTTGATATGACGACAATTCCCTATAAGCCTTACTCGGAACGAATTCCGGACAGGCAATACGCAAATGTATTGAGATTCATCCGTCAATCGCCAGAGACATTTCTGGCCAAAAATCCGCATCAAGATGCGGGACGTTGGACCAACTTGGAAACACCGCGAATGGTTTTCAAATTTGAGAACGGATTTCCGATCATCACTGAACGGAAGATTCCGTTTTGGAAAACCGCCATTACAGAAATCATCCTCTTCATGCAAGGAGTACAGACACTTGATGAAATGCTGGCTTCTGGATGCAATTGGTGGGCAGATTGGGTTTCCCCCGAAAAATGCGCCAATTTTGGTCTCAAGACTGGTAACCTCGGTCCTGGTTCTTACGGACCAATTCTTGCTAAACTGCCCCATTTCGAGTGGGAAAAGTCTGCAGAATTTACGGGGCAAGGATGCTATGCGCCCAGACCATTCAACCAAGTAGAAAATCTGGTCCAATCTCTCAAAGACGGACCCTATTTGAATGGACACGTTATCAGCACTTGGTTTCCCCCGCTTGATATGCAACATGGTAAGCTGAGACGACAGGTAGTTGTGGCGCCGTGCCATGGCACCAAAATCCAAGCGACGGTGATTGAGGGCAGGAAGCTGGCACTCACGATGACCCAGCGATCTGGAGATGTGCCGGTCGGAGTAGTGTCAAACATCATTCAATACGCCGCTCTCACCATAATGCTTGCTCACGTATGTGGATACGAACCTTACAAATATATCCATGTCGTGGATGATGCACAGATTTACACAAATCAAGTAGACAGAGTGGATGAACTTTTGGAAAGAGAACCGTTTCCATTTCCTACTCTCAATTTAACTGACGAGGGGCAGAGGATTAGTAACATCTTTGACTTCACGGCAGACCATTTCGAGATTTCGGATTATCAATCACATCCGGGGATGAAGATCCCAACCACACTCTAGGAGAGAGCATGCTTAAAGGAAAAATCGTCAAAATTAGTTATGCCTCTCCTGTCTGCACACAGGATGGTAAAAGTGTTATTGGAAAAAATGGGGACATGCCATGGAGAGGCAAGGTCCCCTCTGACATGAAAAGGTTTGTCGAGCTCACTGTGGGTCACTCGGTGGTGATGGGTCGAAAAACTTGGGATTCCATTCCCTTTAAATTTCGACCCCTACCGAATCGACAAAATATAGTGTTAACTCGCAACCCCCAATTTACCATCGAAAATTCGGGGGTGATTGTTGCTCACTCGCTCGAGGAAGCGGTGCAACAGGCAAAATCAGAGACTGTGTGGATCATCGGTGGAGCAGAGATTTATGCTTTAGCCTTACCGGTGACAGATTTCCTCCACACAACAATACTTTACGAAAAGTTTGAGGGAGATGCCTTTTTCCCAAAATACAACTTGAGTGATTGGATGAATATTTATTTTAAACGTTTCAAAGCTGGAGAAGCCGGAGCCGAAAAGGACACAATCAACTCTGGCTATCTTATCTTTAAACGAAAGTAGCTTTCACAACCGCCCACCTCACATAGGTCTGGCGGTTTTCTTTTTTTATAAAAAATGCTATAAAGGCAAACGGAAGGAGAAAATCTTGAGTAAAGAACAACTTTTTGAACTTTCTCACACGAGAGTAGAATCCCAAAGAGCAAGGATGGAGGAATGTATCAGATTGGGAATCTGCCCATTTTGCTGGGAAAATCTTGCCGAATGGCACGACGCCCCAGTAATCAAATTTGGTAGATTTTGGGCGATCACCGCAAATGATCATCCATACTCTGGGGCCAAGCATCATTACTTGGGAATTTACGCATATCATATATCTTCTATCTCTGAACTTGCACTAGGGGCTGGTGATGAACTACTTTCGCTGTTTTCTGAATTCTGCGCAGAAAATGACATAGTGGGTGCCACTGCCATAATGCGATTTGGGGAAATGACTTACACAGGAGCCACAGTCTCCCATCTCCACGCACATATAGTATCCGGCGCTTCCAAAGAGGAAGTGATGGACCCCAAATATCCAGACTCTTTCATTACGTCGGTTCTCGGCTACAAAGTACCCGAGTGATGAAAACAAAATGCCCCGAGCTCGCGTTAAGCGGACTCGGGGACTTTTTTTACCTGCACAATACGGATACCAGCGGCTTGGAGAGTCCGTAGACCCCCAAGAACACTATATCCATCAGAAAAGAACAATTCTTTGATCTGGGTTTCCGCTAAATAACGCGCACAATCTGCGCAAGGAAAAGTTGTTACGTAGACGGACGCCCCCTTCAATCTCACACCCTCACGAGCACAGACACCAATAAGACCTTTTTCTGCATGCAGAGAAAGGTATACTTCAGCCCCAAGAGGATCACCGGCGTCGAAGTTTATGCGCGGATCACTGAAGAGCGCTGTCTCGTACTCATTTGGTTTGTGGGCATTGTAAGCGCAAGCGATCACCTCTCCGTCTCGAAACGCCAGCGCTCCAATTTGTCTCCACCAATCTGGACTCGCTTGAGCGAGTTTTCTGGCTGACTCCATCCGCAAGCGGTCGATCTCTTCGGAACTTACTTCCAAATCTGGTATCACCGGCTCCTGCCTTGTTACCGCAGTCATGTCCCAACGACCCCACACATTTTCAAAAGTTTGGCCCGTTAGGCGATACTCGTGAGCATATGCATGAGAGACATCATCGTTGGGCATAACTGGTTGATAACAGATTATTCTTGGATACACAACCGTGAGAATACTCACATCGTGCACAAGCATTTCGCTCAAAATATTGTCGAGTACCCTTGCGGTAGAGCGCGCAATAATATTTCGTGCCAAACGAGGGACTAGTTTTTCCGCAAGCCCCTGATCAATCAGAAAGAGAGATGGCCTCTGGTGTCCCTTCAGCCACTCTGCATACTGCTGATTGAGTACCGGAATATAGGCGATGAGATTATCCACTGGTTTCCCTTTTTTTCTGCAGAATTACTTCCGAGCCGTATTGGCCCACCATGTCATTTACAGCTTCCACAATTCTCTTGGCCGCTCTGTTCATATGATAAGCTTCAATGCGCAAAAACTCGTCAGAGGTATGCTCGGGAGATTGAGGTTCAAAAACAACCACTTCGCCGCAGTATTCTTGAAGTCGCTGTCGATCTTCATCATTCACATCTTTTGTGGTACTGGAAGTGAACAAAATATCTGGATTAAGAGTCTTAATGAGATCATACGGATGCTCGTTGACATGACGGAAAGTGATAATATGCGCCAGACCACACCAAGAGAGAATCCTTGCCCTCTTTTGTTCCGAATCCCAAGGGCGCAATGGATCATTCTTACGTTTCCTGGTCAACTCATCATCGTCAAGCGCAACAATCAAAATATCGCACCCCTCAAGACACTTGAGCAAGTACTTGACATGCGCATCACTTAATCTATCGTAAACCCCACCCACAAAGCCAACCCTTTTGTCTGTGCCTTGGTAGCATTTGCGATACGAAAGCACACCTTCCCTGTCTGTCATCACGCGAAAAGACGGGTCACGCATTAGATTTAAGTTTTCCAAATCTTTAATGCGCAACGTTGCCACTTTATTGTTGTCACTCATTAAATTCTTCTCCTTTCAAACAACTCCCATCCCCATCTTACATATTTTTAACAAAACAAAAAGACTTGTTTTAAAAGTCTTTTTGTTTCTTAATTTGTTTGTTTTTGTCTTTCTCCCCTCTCCTGCATCTAGGAGAGGGGTTGGGGGTGAGGTTATCCTTTCATCTCCACCCCCATTGATCTACAAGTGCCAGCAATAATTTTAACAGCAGCTTCTAGGTCATTGGCATTTAAATCAACCATTTTGATTTGAGCGATTTCTTCAAGTTGTTTACGAGTGATAGTACCTACCTTTTGACTCGGAGTTTTACCGGCGCCCTTTTCAATACCAAGTGCCTTTTTTATAAGACTGGAAGCGGGTGGAGTTTTGAGAATAAAGTCAAAAGTCCGATCTTCATAGACATTGATTTCGGCTGGCACCAATCCTTCCATACCACGGGTCGCTTCATTAAACTTGGTGACAAATTCACCAATATTTATACCAGCAGGCCCCAGAGCTGTCCCCACAGGAGGCGCTGGGGTTGCTTTACCAGCAGCTATCACTATTTTTATTTTTTTTGTTATTTTTTTTGCCATTTTGATTGTGAAGCCAGAAGTGAATTTCAAAAGTCTGGTTAAGCCATGAAATAGGCGACCCGAGGACTTTTACAAATTTACTTTTGGCGAAATATGATATTAACCTATATCTTCTTCACTTGCAAGAAATCTAGCTCCACTGGCGTTTCTCTGCCAAACATTGGCACCAAGACTTTGACCTTACCTCGCTCTTCATCTACTTCCCCAACTTTACCTTCCAAATCTTTAAATGGACCGTCAACGATCTTGACCGCATCATCTAAAGAGAGATCAATGTTGTGTCTTACTTTTTCTGAATTCATCCTCTTGAAAAGATCTTCCACTTCCTTTGGATTAAGGGGTACCGGGAAGACTCCGGCGCCGACAAAACCAGTAACCCTTGGGGTATTTCTAACCACATACCACGAATCATCGGTTACCACCATATCCACCAAGACATAACCCGGATAGATTTTCTCTTCTTCTTCCACTCGCTTATTACCTTTTATTTTTATTTTCTTTTCAGTCGGCACCAAAACGTTAAAAATTTTGTCTTCCATGCCCAAAGATTCGATGCGCTGTTTTAAGTTGCGCATTACGGCATTTTCATAGCCAGAGTATGTATGTATAGCATACCAATTTCGGCTTTCTTGTATTTGTTGTTTAGACATATGAGTTAATTCCCTTTTTCTCCCCTCTCCTGCATCTAGGAGAGGGGTTGGGGGTGAGGTTATATAAATAAATTTAATATCTTAGAGAAGATAAAATCAAACAACCCCAAAAAGAATGCGGTGAGGACAGAAATAATAATGACGACCAAAGAAAAAATAATTGACTGTCTTCTGGTTGGCCAATTGACATGGCTCAACTCCCCTTTTGTTTCTTTAAAGTAATTGATTATTGACATAATATTTTTGTTTAGAAAAAACCCCTTGCGGGGTCTCTCTATTATTAAATTGTAACCCCATTATACACCCCACTAATCTAATGTCAAATGACTCGCAGCTCCCCCCTCCTTCGCAAGGAGAGGGGTTGGGGGGTGAGGTTCGAGGGCTACCTAATCTCGTAAGTAATGCTAACGTCAGAAGTGATCTTAGTTTCGCCTTGTGGTAATTCTGCTCTGGCTGGAGCCACAGATGAGACCATCATATCAGCGCCACCACCCTTTCCTTCTCCATAGTAAATAGGATAGTTACCGTTTTCGTTGAAGTACAAAATTTTATTAAGTCTTACCCCAAGCTGTTTGGCCAACTCTTTACCTTTTGCTTTGGCTTCGGTGATAGCCTTTTCTCTGGCCTCTGCTACATATTTTTCTCTCTCATCAACTGTAAATTCTACACCACTTATGTTTGATACATTTATAGCGCCTATTTTACTTACCAAATCTCCCACTTTTTTCACATCCCGCACCTTAACAGTAATGCTTTGGCTCACATCATAACCGATAAGTTCGTTTTTTCCAGAACGGCAGGGGTAAGAAAGATCTGAAACCATCACGCCCGGAGGACATGGATACTGGTTCCATTCGTATTTAGGATTAACATTGTAGTCAGTGGTTTTTATATCTTTATCTGCGACTTCAGCTTCTTTCAAAACCACCAAAGCTTTAGCAATTTTTTCATCAAGCATTTTCTGAGCTGATTCTACCGATTCACTCGCCTCGGTGACCGAAAAGGAGAAAGAAGCGATATCAGGAATAGCAAAAGCCTCGCCCTTACCACTCACTGTAATGGTTGATTGCGGATAGACCTCCTTGCCTATGTTTGGCAATCTCTTGAAGTCCCCTATTACTTTTACTAAAAGAAAAGCCGAGAGAAGCATGAGCGAAATGGCTGTCCACTTGGACACTCTTTTAGCCCCCTCCTCTCCCATCATTTGATTAAACATATTTTTAATACTTAATTATTATAACCCCATTATAGCACTAATCACTCACATAAATCAAGGAGGTTTTCAAAGAGGCAAGCGACCGTAAGAGGGCCGATGCCGCCAGGTACTGGAGTAATGGAGGAAACAATAGGAGAAACCTCTTCAAAATTTACATCTCCCACTATTTTTGATTTTTGTTCCCCCTCTTGAAGTAAGAGGGGGTTAGGGGGCGTTATTTTATTTATACCAACATCAATAACTACTTGTTTAGGATTTACAAACTCTTTTGTTATTAGCCCCGCTTTACCAACTGCCGAAATTAAAATATCGCACCCCTTTGTGATCTCCGAAATATTTGGGGTATCTACATCACACCTAAAAACTTCTGCCCCCCTCTTTTCTAACTCCAGAGCTATTGGTTTGCCTGCCAAAATACCCTGACCTATCACCGCTACCTTTTTATCTTTAACTGTGATTTCGTAATAATCAAGCAGAGCCAAAACTCCGCGAGCAGTGGCGGAAATAGTGTCAAGGACAACCCTTTGGGACTGGGGCAGTTTAAGGGTCGTCCTTGACACTAACCCGTCTACATCTTTCTGTATTGAAATTAAATTTATTATTTTCTCCGTATCAATGTGTTTGGGTAAAGGCAGTTGCACAATAATACCATTTACACTTTCATCTTCATTTAATTTTTTAATTTCCCTAGTTAAATCTTCTTCTTTTATGTCTACATCAAATTTATTTATTAAAACTTTCACCCCTATTTCTTCTCCAAATTTTTGCTTTTGTCTCACATAAACGTTTGAGTCAGCTCTATCTCCCACTTGAACAATCGCCAAAAATGACTTCTTTTCAAGCTTTTTTATCCTTTCTATCAATACTTCTTTTATTTTCTCCTTGACAGGAAACCCGTGTAAAATCATGTTATTATAATGATATGGTTTGGCAGAAATTGCAAAGAATTGTTTTTGTTTTATTTTTGGTTTTAGTGATTAGTTCGCTTTTTATTTATCAAGTGTTTGGCGACAGATTTGATCTGGAACAAATAAGACAGTCTTTGAAAGATTTTGGCATTTGGGCACCACTTATTTTTGTCGCGCTTTATACCTTGGGCACTATTTTTATCCCCTCAACCCCTTTTATGGCTGTTGCTGGTATTTTGTTTGGTTTTAAATATGGTTTTATTTATAGCGCGATTGGCGGATTTTTAAGCTCAATTATAGTCTTTGAAATATCACGCAGACTTGGTAAAACAAAAGTAGAAAATATTTTGGAACATAAATACTTAAAGTCTTTGGGTAGATACAACGAAAGATTAGAGTCTGGTGGCGCTTGGGATCTGGTAATCTTACGAATAGCGCCAATTATGCCTTTTAATGTCCTCAATATTTTAATGGGTGTCTCCAAAATAAAGACTGGAGATTATGTTATAGGGACAGTGCTTGGCCTTATCCCTAGCATTATACTGACCGTTTATTTCGGTCATTTTATATCAAAAATATTTTAATTTTGTGCAACTATTCTTTCTTCCCTTCTTCACCAAGCACTCGTTCAATATCTTGAACAATAGACTGCAAACTCTCATCTGATTTTATAACATAACCTACCGCTCCCATCGCCATCACATCACTGATTTTTTTGACACTAGAAAGATTGGAAGAAACTAAAATTGGCACCTTTGGCAAATCGGTAGATTCTTGGAGTTTTTTCAAAAAAGCAGTGCCATCAAGTTTTGGCATCATGAGATCAAGGATAATAAGGTCTGGTTTTTCGGATTTTAACTTTTGAAGTCCCACCTCTCCATCTTCAGCCGCAATGAGCTCATACTTTTCTTTAGGTAAAGCTCCCTCTAGTGTCTTAGCAAAAAACTGATCATCATCTATTACAAGTATTTTCTTCATGTGATTTTAATTAAAGTAATGTATTTATAGTATCACTTTTATAAAGGGATTGTAAAGAAGAAACTTGTACCCATTCCTTCTTTTGACACCACCCCTATTTCTCCACCATGAGCCTCTACTATGCCCTTGGCGATCACAAGCCCCAGACCAGTACCCTTACTTTCCTTATCCACCGGATTTAATCTGGCCTGCTTAAAAGTGTGGAATAAATCTTTCATACTATCTTCTGGTATACCCAAACCAGTATCAGAGACAACGACACATAAAGAAGCTGTTTTTACATTTATATCTGTTGTTTCTGGAAATACTGGTATTTTTGATTTATCCAAATCTTTTGGGAAAAACTCCAATGGGTCGTAAACAAATGCCGAAACTACGACAGAGCCGCTATTTTTTGTAAATTTCAAAGCATTTGATAAAAAGTTATTTAAAATTTGTTTGATTGCTTGTGGATCAAACAAAGAGAGTTCTGGTAGGTTGTGATTAAGATTAGCTACCAGAGCAACTCCTCTCGTATCAGCAGAAATTTTATAAAATGAAATTCTGTTTGCCACCACTTCTTTGATATTAGCTTCTTCTTTATTAACTTCAAATTTTCCTGATTGGAGTTTGGAAAGGTCTAAAATATCATTTACCAACTCGAGCATAGAAGACGAGCTCTGGTGAACCATATTTAGATATTCTCTAAACTGGTCCGAATTTTTATCAACCGATCCAGAAACCGCGAGCTCTATGATTTTTTTGATACCATCAAGGGGCGAACGGAGTTCGTGAACAATCATACCTGTAAATTCTTCTCTGACTCTTTCCAACTCGATATCGCGAGTAATGTCGTTCCAAACCGCCACCGCCCCCAGCATTTGACTACCCCCCTTTGTCGGTGAATGCAATACTGGATAAACTCCTATATTAAAGAAGGAGTCTCCTATATTTATCCTATCCGAGACAAAAGAATGTTTATTGACCAAAGCTTCTTCTAATCTGCCATGAATATCAAACTTGCCACCCAAACTGTCGACGAAATCAAAAATGTTTATGTCTTTTCCTTCGTCAGCCGACAGACTAAATTTTATAATTTTTTTGACTGCTGGATTGGCAACTACAATCCTATATTCAGGATCAACCATTAGAACTCCATCTTCCATACTCTCTACCATGGCATTTAATTTACCTTTTTCCATCTTAACCACATCTTCCAAACGCGTAACAGCCTCCGAAGCTTGGCCAGTGATTTTATAGAGAATGGTCATATCCGCCTCTTTATATAGACCCGGATCAATGTGCGCGACCGACAAAACTCCTACAACCTTGCCACCAATAACAATAGGGATATTAAATAAAGAACCTATACTTTGTTTAATTTCGTCAACGACAATCGCTCCGGAAACAATTTCATCTAACACAAAAGTGTCTAAAGATTTGTTGGTCAGAGCAGAAAGTGAGGCGACCATCCTGTCTTTCATTTCTTTTATAAACAAATTGCTCACTGGTTTTTCAATGTGAGTATTTATTTTTAGTTTTTCTGGAGTAATAACCACATATCCAACCGCCGTATAATCTATAAATTGACGCAAAGAGCCCGTAATAATCTGGAGTATTTCCTCTACATTCAGAGAATATCCTGTCCGCTCCCCCAATTCTTTAAGAATAGCAAGTTCATAGAGATGGCGAGTTGATTCTTCTCTTTCCTTTATGATTTCTTTTTCTCTTTTTTTGAGAGAACTATAAAAATAAAAAATAAAAACAACCAGTATCAAAAGTACCGGGATCAAAAACAGAAACACTGCGGCGCTCAAAGAGGGCGCGGTACTCATTTAATTATTCATTATGCCCTTAAGAAGCTTGTTGGCGCCAATTACTGCAAATATATACCCCATCGCAAAAAAGACAGTACTTGCTATGTTAAAGTCAAATCCTGTATACCAAGGATCAACAATTGTAGAAATAGTCCCCAAAACAATAAGGGAGACACCGATACCGATATAATTAAGCACTGATCCAAACAGTCCTCCCCCAAGCTTTTTGGCTGCTCTAAAAACAATGAAGATTGCTATGATGCCTATGATTATAGAAAGGAGTAAGGAGAAATTACCGGCAAATACCGAAGCATAAGCAAAACCGTCATCAGGTATTTGACCACCAAATTTTTGAGCCAAGACCGAAACAGGAGTTATGATTAGAGCGCTACTTAATAATAAAAACTTTTTCATATTTTATTTAACTTTATTAAATAAATTAATGTTTGATTGAGGGATATTTTTCAAAGATATAATTGACAGCACTCTTAACAATCTCTCCAGAAAGAGCCACGTATTCGTCTATCAGTTTTTGCAAAATAACTTGCTCTGGGCCAGAAACTTCCAAAACTTCTCCCTCATCTGAGACTTTTAGCCCTGGTACGCCCCGAGCCTTGAGCACTGCAATCTGGGGTCCCAAAATAACAATCTGTTTTTTGATTATTTCAGAAAGCATCTGTTTATAGTCTGTGTTTGTTGGTTCCATATTGAAATTAAATAAAAATAAATTCCCCCATACTCATATTATATCAAAATAAAACCCCCGCGCTCCATTTGTGTGGATTGCTCTCTTTTATAACTTATCCTAGCTTTGAAAGATAATTTCAAAAGGGTACATACCCATACTGCAAGTTCCTTGGAGAGTTGCCACCTTCTGAATACCTATATCTATATCAGTTGTGCCCGATAGGGGTAAGCTTTGACTTATATCCATACTTGGGATCCGCACCGATGATGAGCAATCAAAAGTGCTATTTGTATCAAATCTTAAGATAGTTGGGATACCCGCTTTGGCAGTGCTCGTTCTTGGCAGATAGCCACCCTTAGCCTTTATTTCAATAATCTGCACCCCATTTTCAATACTTACATTATTTGCATTTATTACGGGTTCAAAACTGCCTCTACTTTTTGTAAGTATAAAAGCCCCTCCGATAAGGACAAGAGCGACGATAACAGATGTGACAATTCCTTTCATAAATTTAAAAATTAAAAATTGGTGGTAAAAAGCCAATCACCACCAACGAGTTTAAGAGGTTAAATAAAGCAAACATAATAACGATAAGACCTGCTGATTTGAAGAAGATACCTTTCTTACTACTGTCTTTTATACTAAACGAGCTGAAGCTAACCAAAGCAAGAACAGGAAGTGTGCCCAGAGCAAATGAGAGCATAGTTAACCCTCCTTGTAAAAAATTACCAGTTGAAAGGGTAAAAATCTGCATTGATTGGGTGAAGCCACACGGCAAAAAGAACGTGGCAACCCCTAAAAGAAGCGGGGTGACAGAATGATTGAGCTTCGATACTCCATGTGCATGCTTTGCAATAAACTTGGGGATAGACGGCTGAAGTTTCTTTGCCCATGGAAATACTCCAAGAAGATTTATGCCCAGGATTAGCATTACTATGCCAATTATCAAACTTAAAATAAACGTAGCAGAAGTATTGAGAGTAAAAGCAGAACCAATCATACCGATAACTCCACCAAGAATAAAGAAGGAAACAATTCTACCAATATGGAACATGAGTTGGGGCCTCACCCTCTCTCCTTCTTTTGCAAATGTTGCTGACATAGAGAGCACAAGCCCACCAACGACTGCCATGCAAGTAGAGAGCGAGGCAATAATACCAATCATAAATACAGTGCCATACGTTATATTTTCAGAATTTACAAGATTTACAATACCCAGCTTCTGAAGAATTATAAACAAAACCGCAAATCCAACGGCAATAGGCAAAGCAACCTTAAAATCAGACCATTTTGCTACATGTTGTTGTTTTTCTATAGAAACAGTATAGCCATGCGACTTGAGTGGAATTGTAAGCTCTTCTACAATCTGTTCTGGTGTCTTATTACCAAAGTCTCCAACTATTTCAACAGAATGATTTTTGAGACTTGATTTAGCAGAAGTCACATTGGGTAGATCTTTAAGCTCACTTTCAGTCATAAGGATACAAGCATTGCAATGCATGCCGTGAATATGGAAGGTATGGGTCTTTTGCGAGCCATTTCTGTCCATTTTATTTTTCTTGTAGGGCTGTTTCAATCAATTGTTTGATTGACGCAAGAGGTTGGGCACCCGAAAGCTGATATTTTTTGCCATTTTTAGCAACCACGATGCTCCACGGAGTCCCATTACCGCCTGTCGCCTGTGCATTTTTTATATCATCATCAATGCGTTTGGTGTATTTCCCGCTCGCAAGACAAGTGTTAAATTGGCTGATATTAAGTCCCACAAATTCTGCTATTTTAGGAAGTTCGGCAGAGTCAAGTCTGTTGTTTGACGGAGTCACTTCAAAAAGACGATCAGCGTATGCCCAAAATTTATCATTACCGCCTTGCTCGTTAGCACATTCAAGAGCCACTGCTTCACTGCGAGCTTTGGGATGTAAATTATCCAAAGGAAAATGACGAAAGACCCACGCCACTTTTCCTGTCCCCCCGTACTCATCCATAACTTCATTCATAGTATTGTGAAGTACTTTGCAAAATGGACACTCGGTATCTGAATACTCAACAATTAAAACTTCCGCATTTAGATTGCCACGAATGTGATCACTTGCCGAGATTGCGGCCATTTGGTTCAAATCTCCTTTGAGAAGTTGTTGTTTTGCAACTGCACCATCATTTAGAGCCGAAGACGCGGGCCCTTTGTTTGCAGAAAAATACACCGCTCCGGCAATAAGCGCACCGGCGATAATAATGGCAATTGGAGCTGTTATAACCTCAGCTTTTGTCTTCTTTTCTTGTTCATTCATATAAATTACAATTATATTTAATGAACAGATTGTATCATATTTTTAGATATCCCCAATGGTTTGATACAACACTTGAATATGTTATACTAACAGTGGTGCTTGTGAGGGCTTTGGCTCTCCCGCGGTTATACTAAACCGCAGCCAAGTACCATCAAAGCACACCGTGAAAACGGTGTTTTTTGATTCATTTTAAAATATCTAATCACTTTCAGGATTCCCACCATACATAACTCTCTCATTGGTATTTTTATCAACTCCCCAAAATGGAATAAGGCTCCAAAAAAACTTCTCACCTCCTTCGACTTCTTTTATTATAACTTTTACTCTTATTTTCGAATTATGTGATTCCATTACTGCAATAAATTCATAGTACGTAATCAACTTAAGAACTTTTTCCCAACGACTATTTGTTTTTATTCTCTCAATCTTTTTTGTTATCCATTCTCCTTGAAGTGTCTTCGATTGTCGTATCACTTCTGGAGCAAGTTTTATGTGTCGTAATCTGGCAAATTGATCACTTATAATACGAGTGTTGTTCCAACTTTTAAATATCAAATGATCCCAACCTTTTACATTAAAATAGATATTATCTCCAAAATATGGACAATGGATTTTACCTATCGCTTTATAAAAATCTTCGGCATCATTCTTTATTTCATTAAATTTTTTGCTTGTGAATTCCATAAAAATTGGTGTTTAGAATGATTTTTATTTCTGCTTTTGAAATAAATAGGCTTCTTTAAGTACAGGGAGACTTCGCATACTTTTCATAATAAAGCCATTATTCGTGAAAGCATGAGTGTTAGTAGAACGAGAGTGTGGTTTAAACCGGTAAAGTTTCGCTACTATTCTACCAAACAGATCATCTTTAACAGGTGAATTTAGAAAATACCCACCACTCTTTAGATGAGGAACAAGATTTTTGATTGCCATATTCGGATCTACATACTCCAAGACGCCACCAGTTATAATAAGATCAAATTGTTCATACTGAAGTGGAAGTGGTTTGGTTATATCTCCGTTGAACACTTTTACTTGAGTGTTCAAATTTTTTCGTCGTAAGGTATTTTTCATTATCTCTATCATATTGGTGTTTAAATCAAATGCTACAATCATTGCATTCGGAAATTGCTTTAGAAGAGCGAATGTGTAAAGGCCTGTTCCACAACCAGCATCAAGTATATTTATCCTGGCTGTTTTTTGAAATGGAATGAGTCCAATAAAATAACGCACCGCAAGATTATAACCGAAAAGCCATAAACCAATATTGTAAAATCTTGCAATCGTAGAATAGAGAACATTTGATTTTGATTGTAAGTAGTTAGGCACAAAATAAATTATATCCCACAACCATTTTGTTGTCTTTGTTGAGGAGCAGCTTGTATCGGCTGTCCAGCATCTACACCGCACCCGTTACTGCTTCCTCTTTGTGCTGATGGGGCCACTTGTGATGATATTTTTGCATACCCAGAAGCGCTAGAATAATTCCTTCCAAGAATTTCCTGCGGATTTACATCTTGCCACTCAACACCTTTGGCTTTCATATAATTAGCAATAATGGTGTAGGTGTCCGGAAACCAATATGAATTAACTGCTAGAGCGGCTTTCCACATCTTCTGTTCGCTTGCTCCTTGCGAAGCCAAGAGTTCCAAAAGCCCGAGCATAGCCATACCATGGTTACAATCTGGAAAGTGAGTAGAGTTATTGCAACAAGGTCTGTAAATGCCACGAGACACTTTATCTACCAGAGCTTGCTGTTCCAGCGTTAGATCAAAAAACTTATGGCGACTGTAATGATCCATGGCATTACCTTTTGCCATAGTCCAACCCCCAGTAGAAGCAAAACCACTCGCTACCCTCCCGTTTTGGCTACTATAAGACGGATGTTTTGTCAGAAAGTATAGGGTTATTATTTGAAAGTCCAAGAGCCCAAAATAAATTTAACAGGTACCCGGCATTTTCTTCGTTAATTTTGAGTTTCTCTTTACTATCTCCAAGCAGTAATTTTTCATATTCTTCTGTAAACTGTTCTCGACTTTCATAAAGAGCCTTGAATTTTTCTCCATCAATTGTGCCAGATTCTACAAGCCTAACTCCAATATTTCCCCAAGTAATCGGCAGCTCTACTCTTGTCGGCAATACTTTTTCTTCCAATTCAGTTTTTTGAATTTGAGTTTTTTCCGACCCTACACTTACTTTCTGTAAACTGTCCGGAATCTTTATCCTAGTGTTATACATCCAAGCCAGAGAAAGCATTGCCCCAGCAATGATAATAGCAATAGGTAGTGAAAGAATTTTTTCTAATTTATTTTTTTCCATGATTTATGGTTTAATTTATAATTAACAACCCTTCAATTTTACTTTAAACTTAGCAGCAATTTTTTATCTTTTCTTCTAATTCTTTATTTGAATTTAATTTTTTATTTTTATTATTAAATAAAAACAAAATTAGTAGAATAATGGCTAGAAAAACAAGAAGAGTTACCCAGTTTTCCGAAAGAATACTGTAAGCAACAATGAATCCTAGAGAAATAAAGATTATTTTTAATTTTTTATCCAATTGCTGAGAGATACCAACCACCGACCCACCCATAAACAGAGCCGGGATCAGAAGATCAATTTGATAACCCAAAAAATATCCAGTGACCAACCAGATCCAAGTGAGAGAAACCCCAGCGCAAATCGGACAAATTCTAAAAGGCAAAAATCGATTAACTCTCGACACTAATAAACTAAGACCGAGAATAGAAATTATAGTGATAATAATCATATTAGATGAAGAAAATTAATACGCCAATAATAATCATTAGAAGACCTGCCCAAAGTTTGAGATTTGATGTTTTTTTCATTTTCCATTCTTGCATTTTTTCTACCAATATTTTATCGGCCGATATCCAAAGTACTGTTATGAGGGGTAAAATCAGGATAATGTTGTAAAGAAGCAGATAGCCAAACCCTTTGAGGTATGTCACTTGGTCGCGAAGCAGACCAATAACCAAGAGGTATGGTCCACCCATACATGGAAACTGACAAATACCAACCAAGAGACCTAAGACAAAAGCTGCCGGAAAAGAAGACTTCTCCATGAGCTTGGCCATAGTGGTATATAGAGATTCTGGAAGTTTAAGCTTAATCGGAAATCTTGGGAAAAAATGATTAAGGAGATTTATAATACCGAACAAGATGAGAAGTGTCGCTCCCAGTTTGCCCATGAAGTGAGGAGTATTGAATAGATGTAATATTTTGAGTATGCCAAGTCCTATCAGCAGATAGGAAGCAAAAATACCAGCTATGTATGTACCACCGATCTTAAGAATTTTCCCTCGAGTCATTTGCATACCGAACAAGAATGCAATCGTGATGAGAAGAATAGAGAAAGAACATGGGTGGACGCTGTCTAAAATCGAAGAAAAGACTACCAGTGGCAAGAGCCACGACCCTTCATTACTTAAACTGTAAATTAGAGCTCCAGATCCAGCACTGTTTTTTAGAATAACAATTCCCAAAATAACAACGAGTACTGCCCCAACACTTATAAGAAGTTTTTTCATAATATTAAGGAGTTACGAACGCTTTTATTTCTAATTGAAGTTTTCCACCAAGGCTATCAGTCAAATTAACGAACCTATCAATCTGCCCGACACCAGCGGGGCCATGAGCATTTGGATTATAAACAACTCGAACGACACGACTCTCACCCGCTCCAATTATTTCATTAGCTGGTGGGACAAAGCCCATACCAGGCATTTTGAATGGCCCCTTAATCCCACCACTGGGTTCAATGATGAAGGCGCTGGTGCACATACAAGAAGTAAGAACTGTTTTTAGAGTAATATCTTGAAGAGTGGAGTTAGTAATAATAAATTCTTTACTAACATCGCCATTTTTCATTGAGATTGTTCCGAAATTATAAAAAACTTCAGAAGCAGTGAGTGAACTTTCGGAAGAATTAGATTTTGAAACACCTTGCACTGAAGCGGTTGTATCACCTTTCGAGAAATAACCCCAAACAAATAGTCCTAAGATAGCGAGAATAGTAAGGATAATAATTTTTTTTGTTTTCATAGAATTTATGATTAGATAATAGAGAAAAAGCCCTTGCTAAGGACTTTTTTGCAACACTTCAAAACCCTATAAAAAAAGTTTGAAATGTTGCTTAGAGAGGAGATGGACTATTTTCCAAAAGAGAAAGCCAGCGTATTATTTTTCTAACCTCAGAAGAAATTTGCGGAGGATCATAAGAACCTCTTTTTATAAAAGAATTGAGTTTAAATATATTTGGGTCTATAAAGAGTATAGAAAATAGACCTGCAAATATAATGAGAGAGACTAACAAGGTCATTGACCCGTAATCTACTGTTACATTTAGAAATGATTGATAAGAAGATAGATAGTGAATCGCTGTGGCAAGAGTATTTTGAATACAATTTGCTGTCCCAACAAATGAAAAAGGGCATTCACCCAACATTTGTCCATCTGGACTGTGTATCATAGTGAAGATACCAAAAATCAGTAGCATTACAAATGATGCCAGAATAAGTAATGTTATTATTTTTTTAAATAAAGCTAACATATAAACTACAGACGTTTTTAACTAATATCTTTTTTCTTCTCCTCAAATTCTCTTTTATCTATTTCTCCTTTGGCATAGCGTTCTTTTAAAATTTCAAGAGCGTTTGAATCGGAGCGAGAATGGGAATTTTTACCACTAATCTCGCGTATCATCCACACAATGAAAGCGATGAGTAAAACCCAAAAGACAACCATCATAATGCCTCCACTAAAAAATCCCATCATGTTTCCAATGCCCCACCCATCATAACCATTATATAATCCGTACATCATATTTTTAAAATTAATTGATAATTTATATTTATTTTACAACTTTTTAGTTTTTAAGCGAAGGGAATTTCCAACCACAGATACCGAAGACATGGCCATCGCAAAACCAGCAAAAACTGGCGAAAGAAGAATACCAAAAATTGGATAAAACAGTCCGCCAGCTAAAGGTATGCCTACCACATTATAAAAGAACGCCCAGAAAAGATTTTGCTTTATTCCAGTCATGGTGATTTTTGAAAGTTTTATAGCCTTTACAAGTTTTGAAATATCGCCATGAAGGAGCGTGATACCGGCCGATTCAATCGCCACATCCGTCCCTGTAGCCATCGCAATCCCAACATCGGCACCCGCCAAGGCTGGCGCATCATTTACCCCATCACCCGCCATAGCCACAATCTTACCTTCTGCTTGTAATTCTTTTATTTTATTTAGTTTATCTTCTGGCATTACTTCAGCAACCACTTCGTCTATACCAACCTGCTTTGCAATAAATTCGGCCGTATTTTTATTGTCCCCGGTTAGCATTACTACTTTTATGCCGAGTTTGTGGAGATTTTTGACCGCTTCTATAGCTTCTGGCTTTACAGCGTCAGCAACCATCACCACCCCAAGTACCCTCTCTCTGATAGCTAGAATAACAGGAGTTTTCCCTTCCATTGTTTCCTTCTCAATTGATGTTGTATAAAAAGGAATATTTAAATCTTTTATAAGTTTGGTATTGCCTGCATAATATTCTACATTTAGAATAGTGCCCTTAACCCCCTTACCTTTAATTGCTTCAAAAGTTTGAACAGAAAAGAGGTTTATATTTTTCCCCTTTGCACTAGAGACAATAGCGTGAGCTATCGGATGTTCTGATTTATTTTCAAGCGAAGCAAGAATGGCGACAAGTTCAAGGTCAGACCTTTCTAAAATTCCCAAGGTCTGACCTTGCGAAAAATTTTGAATTGATACAAGCTCGGGTTTTCCATAAGTAAGCGTGCCCGTTTTATCAACCACTACCACATTTACTTTGTGAAGTTTTTCAAGCGTGCCGGCATCTTTAATCAAGATCCCCTCGCGTGCGCCTTTACCAACCCCAACAATGATAGCTGTAGGAGTAGCCAGCCCCAAAGCACAAGGACAAGCAATCACCAAGATGCCCACAAAAGAAACCAGACCAAACGAAAGCGCTTGCGAAAACCCCAAATACCCTGTCCCAACCAAGAGCCACAATCCTAAAGAGACAAAAGAAAGTACTAAAACAATGGGCACAAAAACACCCGAAATTTTATCTGCCAAAGCCTGAATCGGCGCTTTACTTCCTTGGGCGTCTTCTACCATTTTTATTATTTTGGCAAGTAAAGTTTCCGAGCCAACCTTGGTCACCCTGAAAGTAAAAGAGCCACTGGTGTTTATTGTCCCCGCTACCACGCTATCTCCTATCTTTTTTGAAACAGGCATCGGCTCGCCAGAGATCATTGATTCATCTACAAAGGAAGCACCTTCGGTAATTACGCCATCAACAGGAATAGAGCTACCCGGTTTTACAATAATCAGATCTCCGTGAACAACTTCACCTATGGGCACTTCTAGCTCTTTTCCATCCCTCTCAACCAGAGCCGTCTTGGCTTGCAGATTTAAGAGTTTTTCAATCGCGTCTCCGGTTTTTAATTTTGATCTAGTTTCTAAATATTTTCCGAGAGAGATAAAGGCAATAACAATAATAGTAACCTCGTAATAACTTTGCTCAACATTAATAAAAGGTTTTAAGGTTTCTTCAAAAGCAGTAATGGTAAAGCTATACAAAAATGCCGTCAGGGTACCTATACCAATCAGAGTATCCATATTTGCCTTTCCATAACGCAAGAAACGGTAGAAACCCAAAAGATATGGCCTACCAACAACAAACAACATATATGCAGCCATTATTGGAGAAAGATGATGAAAAAATTCTTCCCAGAAATAAGGTATCTCTAAAAATAGATTAAACTTAGCGCCAATTTCCCACACCATTACAAAAATACTAAACACGGCTAGAGGTATTGCTGATATTACTTTACTTTTCATTTCTGCGAGTTCAGCCAACTTTTCTTTTTTTGATCGATTAAGTCCCAGATGGGCCGCATGTTCATCTTCGTTCATTCCCATACTCTCCGCATTTTGAGTCACAAGAGAATATCCAAGCGGTTCTATTTTTTTGGAGAGATTCTCTGGACTTGTTTTAGTTTCATCAATATTTAATTTTACTTTTTCTGTCCCATAATTAACCTCTGCTAGATGTACTCCTGGAACTTTTTTGAAAGTCTTTTCAATAATAGTGGCGCAAGAGGCGCAGTGCATTCCTTTTATCCTATACGTTTGAGTAGTCATATTTCTTGATTACAATGTTTCTACGATCGTAAGAACAGTGTAAAATTATTTTCTCTTAAGGCGGTAAACTTCTAATATTTCTTTGGTGGCTTTTTTGTCATTACCCTTTTTGATCTGGGGCACGACACAAGAGTTCAAATGGTTTTCCATTATTACATCTTCAATTGAAGAGAGTGCCCGCTTGACCGCAGAAGTCTGGGTAATGATATCAATACAATAAACACCCTTTTCGGTCATTTCCTGCAAGCCTCTGACTTGACCTTCTATTATTTTGAGCCTACGCATTATTCTTGATTTTGGTGTAACCATATTACAAGCATATACCCCCCATGGGTATATGTCAAATAAACAAACAAAAACTGTGGATTACTCTTTTATTTTACCTGAGAGTTGTTCCCGGGAGACGCTGGTTCTAAGTGAGCAGCGATACCAATAGCGACAGCGACAATAACCAGATTTTTTATTATATATTGGCCTTCAAGAGTGGGGACCAAAAATTTGACCCAAGTTTCTTCTGGCAACAAAAATAGCGGGCCCAAAGTAGTTATCATATGCACAAAAAGAAGTGGGATTACAATCCTCTCAAATCCCTTTACCAAAAACAAAATACCAATCAAACACTCAAACAAACCAAACAAAATAAAGAAAAGCCCAAAACTCATAAACGGAATAGTTTGTTCAAAAAGTCGCTCCACTACCCCACTCGCTGAGCTAAGTCCCAAGACCTTCAAAATCCCAAACCAAAAAAATACTACAAACAAACTAAACCGCGAGAAAGGCAAATAAATCTTCCTAAAAAAACTTATAACTTTTGTGTCTATATTTGAAAGCATTATATATATAATAACATTCTACAAAAAGATCCGCCCCATAAATAATGCTATACTCCTCTATAATTATGGAAAATCCCAAGTTCCCTATGCGAATCAACAAATATCTGGCCCTTAAAAAGCATTCTACCAGAAGAGGCGCTGATTTACTTATCACCAAAAAACAAGTCTTTATCAATGACAAACTAGCCGTGCTTGGAGATAAGGTGACAGAAAAGGATCAGGTAGAAGTACGATTTCGCGGTAAACAAAAGCCTTACATCTATGTGGCTTACAACAAACCAAAAGGAGTAGTCACCCACTCTGCCGAAAAGGGTGAAAAAGAAATCAAGCACGAGCTCTCTATCAAAGATATCTTTCCGGTCGGAAGGCTCGATAAAGAATCAAGTGGTCTCATCATCTTAACCAACGATGGGCGCATTACAGAAAGACTCCTAGGACCAACTCACAACCACGAAAAAGAATATTTGGTAAAAGTGAAGGGTACCTTACGTAGTAGTTTCAAAGAAAAAATGGAAGCTGGAGTAAAAATCGACCGCGAAAAAACAGCAAAATGCAAGGTGCAAATTTTAGGCGATGACACTTTCAAAGTAATTCTAACCGAGGGCAAAAAACATCAGATACGGCGAATGTGTGTCGCACTCTTCCAAGAAGTTAAAGATTTGAAACGCATCCGCATTGGAAATATTGAGCTCGGCAAACTAGCCATAGGTAGCCATCGAGAAATAGTTGGCATTGAGCTCCAAACATTTTTACATAAGCTAGAACTTGCTTAACTTACACCCATGGCACCTATGTTCGAATAAGTTGATAAATCAACATCAAAAAGGTAATTTCATTACGGAAAGGAGCTACCTTGGAAAAAGAATACCGACAATTTCCATGTCACAACCCGACTTGCAAGGCGATAATTCGACTGACCATCACAGAGAAAAATTATGGAAGGACAGTCGACACCACTTGTCCTAAATGTGGCACAAAATGCCGAGTAAAAATTGTAGACATTCAAAAAATCGAAAGTCTGTGGCAGAGCGAACGTGGGACTTTTTTATTATAAAGTTAAAAATTTTATAGTCACTCAATAGAATTAGTCTCATTATTTTTGGGGTCGAATAGGTGAAAGACTTATAACAATTCTTTACGATTCGGATGCTCTTTATTGCCTTGAGAATAGTTTTTCATCGTGGGTGGTCGACCGGGGATGATCCGGCAACCTCCTGCTCCACAAGCAGGCGCTCTAGCCAGTTGAGCTACGACCACCATTGTTTGCATTGTTTCTTGTGTTTTGTTAGAAACTTCTGCTTCTCTACACTATCATAATGCACCAATGAATGACAATTGTGGCAAAGCCAAGTTAAATTATTTATGTCATTATTTTTGTGATTTTCATCAATGTGGTGGATAGCTAATATTCTGGTGTCTTTTTCTCCACAGTAATTACAAATCTGTTTGATCTTATATCGTTTTAATACACTTTGATAAGAATTTTTACCATCTTTAAAATTAGCAT
Source organism: Candidatus Zambryskibacteria bacterium RIFCSPLOWO2_01_FULL_39_39 (assembly GCA_001823925.1). Lineage (GTDB taxonomy): Bacteria > Patescibacteriota > Minisyncoccia > Phycocordibacterales > WO2-35-19 > WO2-35-19. The sequence goes on along the minus strand of MHWB01000003.1, from coordinate 30,767 downwards.
GTTTTGGACCAATAAATTCAGTGTTTCTCCATTTAGTCTGACAAGATTTACTGCAAAAAAAATTTCCGCTTTTTGAATGGCTTAGTTGTGCAGTTGTTCTCATTAATTCCTTTTTACAAATAAAACAAAAAACTTTTTGTCTAATAACTTGAGTCCCTATGTTTTTACAGCTTATGGAACAATATACACCCCAACCTCTTTTTATATTAGACGGTCTTGGATAAAATTTATTATTACAAACTTTGCAGTATGAAACTGTCATATCTTTTGTTTATTAAATAATCTGTGCAATTCTTTTTTATAGTGATGAATTAAAAAATGACAATTTCTACATAACCACATTAAATTTTGTACTTTATTATTTTTTCTATTTTTATCTACATGATGAACACAGAGTATTCTATGATCATCTTTTCCGCACAAAACACATGCCCGCTTAGAGTCTGTTCTCTTTAACAAAATCTTGTATGAAGATGTTCCTCCTGCCCAGTTTGGGTTATTTTCAGCCCTTTGTTGTTTTCCTATCCACACGTTACCGCAAGTTTGACTACAAAAATACTTTTTACTTTTTGAATTTCTTAGATCTTTTAATGATTTGTATGCTAGTTTTTTACAAACAAAACATTCAATCATTTTCCTTTCTTCCTAGCTTGTTCTGAACATCGTATTGAACAATAATGTCTTACTGCCAGTTTTATTTGAGATTTTTTTCTCTTAAATCCTTTGTCGCAGAAATCACAAATAACATATTCCATACATCTATTATCCAGAAATTATTTGGAAACGTAAACACTAAATTCTGTGGATTACCTATAATCCGGTGCTTCTTCCATAATGCCCACTTTATGATTTGAATACCGAGCCAGAGCATACAGAGCGCTGGAGAGCCTATTTAAATAACTTCTGGTGTGTTTGCTAATTTGTTTTCTATTACCATCAGTAGATTGATTGTCTGCTTCACCAGAAACTAAAAGTGTCGGCTGTATCATTTCTTCGGTCACAGCGATAACTCTCCTTTCAGCTCTCCTCGCAGTCGTGCGAGCAATATCAAATATGGCCCCCAAACCCGCTCCTCCCTGTTGCCACTTGGTAATATCAGCTGGCCCGCCAGAAATGAAAAAAGATTTGATAGGAGGCAATTCTTTCTCAATACTATCTACAATTTCTTCCAACTCTTTGACTTTATTTTCTTCAATAGATTTTGGAGCGCCAGCCAATTCTGCTTGAATAATAAAAAGATTTTTTTGCATTTCGTGGACAATATCGGAAAGACTAGTCTCTCCTAATTTAAAATCCAGATAGGCAGATTGCACCTTACAAAGTCCAAGAAATGAATTTATTTCATCCAAACTTCCGAGCGCCTCTGCAATAGAGGAGCTCTTAGAAACCCTCTGGTCACACCCAAAAGTCTTGGTCGTCCCATCATCCCCCTTTTTAGTGTAAAGCATATATTTGATAATTAATGCCGTCACTCTACCACAAAAAATTTTTCCCGCTAGTGCTCGGGACTGGATTTGAACCAGCATGTCTTGCGACGGTACCACCTCAAGGTACTGGGTCTACCAATTTCCCCACCCGAGCAAATACAAACAAAGTATAACCACTTTTTGTCTTTTTTCAAATAAATAAATGGAATTTTGAAGATGACCTTTTGGGGCAGGGTCTTCAAAGGTCATCTTCTGGGAAAACACAGCCCCTCTACTAGAGCTAGGAGAGGGGCAAACTAAATTTATTTGGTTGGGGTGAGGTCGAGATTTTCAGATGGAACCACTGCTTCTGGAAGAGTAGCCACTTCTACTTCTGGCACCTCCCTAACATTTCTCATTTGGCGTCTGACATCTTTTGCTGCCTTTTCGCGGATGTGATAAAGCTTGGCGCGACGCACTTTAGATCGTTTAGTTACTTCTATTTTTTCTATCATTGGTGAATAGATGGGGAAAATCCTCTCTACTCCAACACCTGAAGCCACCTTTCTCAAAGTAATAGTACCTCCCGCTTCTTTGCCATGCTTTACCGCCAGACAGAGACCTTCAAAGTCCTGCAATCTGGTTTTTGGTTTGCCTGTCTTTTTATCTTTTTCAACTATTTTTTGGGTAACACGAACCGTATCTCCAGATCTTATATCCAGTTTTTTCCTTTCCTCCATATTAACTCCCGAAATTTTTATATTATTCATACTTTTGATTTTAGGTATCGTGTTATTTATCTCTGTTTACCTACTTTCCTTCGGCTGACAATAAATTTATTTGAATATTTTTTGGTTCGACGAGACTTTTGACCCTTGCCCGTAGGCTTGCCCCACAGAGAGATAGCGCGTCTGCGACCCCTACCTTGTCTACCCTCACCTCCGCCGTGTGGGTGGTCAACTGGGTTCATGGCCGTACCTCGAACCGTAGGTCTTATGCCTTTCCATCTACTGCGTCCAGCTTTGCCAAAATTTTCAAGTCTTTTTTCTTCATTTGAAACTTCACCGATAGAGGCAAAGCAGTTTTCTTTTACTTTTCGGACTTCGCTAGACGGCATCTTGAGATCTACTTCACCCCCATCTTTGGCTATAACTTGAACAAAGTTCCCCGCAGAACGAGCGATCTTGGCACCCCCTTTAAATTTCAACTCAACATTGTAAACAAAAGTACCAACCGGGATATTTTTTAGTTGGGTCCGATTGCCTAGTTTTATTTCTGCATTTTCAGAAGTTAGAAGTTCTTCACCTACTTTAATATTTTTAGGTAACAGTACGTACTTTTTCTCTCCATCTCTATAAACCGCTAGACCAATAAATCCAGTGCGATTTGGATCGTATTCTATGGAAGCAATTTTATAAGGAATGTTTATTTTGTTATATTTAAAATCAACATCTCTAAACAGTCTTTTGTGTCCTCCACCTTTATGGCGCACAGTTATCCTGCCAACATTGTTTCTGCCAACCACTCTTTTAAAACCATAAGTAAGAGACTTGGTGGGTTTATTTTTAGTTAAAATCGATTTATAAGACACCACAGACATGTGTCGTCTAGATTTGGATGTTGGTTTGTAAGTTTTGATTGCCATATTATTCTAGTTTATCGTCTTTTTTCAAGTATACATAAGCCTTTTTTACTCCAGCTTTCTTACCTTTTTTGCCCCTTATAAAAACTTTTTTAGTTGGATTTTTAACTATATTCACCTTAACAGGAGAAACTTTATAGAAGGCTTTGACCGCTTCCGCCACTTGCTTTTTGGTTGCCAAAGGAGAGATTTCAAACGAATGGACGTTTGTTTCCATCATAAAACTAGCTTTCTCGGTGATACGAGGCCTTAGGAGTATGTTTGCGTATTTTGCTTTTAAATCTGTTGCCATATTATTTTAAACGAGCAGAAAGTGTGACTAATGATTTCTCCGGATCAGTTATGACGAGATATCTGTATCGTAAAAGATCTAAAACATTTAAATCCTTTACTAATCCCGTTTCTAAATTGCCAAAATTACTAAAACTTTTTAAAACGTTTTTATTTTTTGTTTCTAGTGCGATAAAGGCGGCGTTTTTCCTTCTTCCGATTGAGCTAACCTCTTTTATTTTTGACAAAGAAGTTATAACATTTTTAGCTTCTTTGGTCTTTGGAGCTTTGAAAGAAAGACTGTCAAGGAAAACCACTTCTCCATCTTTAAATTTATGCGAAAGCACTGCGAAAAGAGCTTTGGTCTTCATTTTTTTATTTATTTTTGTTGAATAGTTTTTGTCGTTTCTTGGTCCGTGAGTAACACCTCCGCCAACCCAGATGGGACTCCGACGAGAACCATGCCTAGCACGACCGGTGCCCTTTTGTCTCCAAGGTTTTATACCAGAACCAGCGACTTCACCCCTTGTTTTTGTGTGAGCAATCGGAGTCCTGGCGTTACCCATCATAGAGACACTCACTTGATGCACCAAGCGCTCTGCGCTCGCATTCCAAGACAAACCAAAGACCGCCTCTGGAAGTTTTACTTTTCCTGTTTCCTTTCCCATCTGGTTGTATATTGTCGCTTCCATATTTTTATATTATTTCGAATTTAGGATTTCGCGCTTCGAATTTCCACCAATGTCCCTCTCCTGCCCGGTATTGCACCAGAAACCATCATCTCATTATTTTCTTTATCAACTCCTACCACTTTCAAGTTTTTGACGGTGATCCTGTCGCTACCCATTCGTCCGGCCATTCTCATGCCTTTTATAACTCTGCCTCCAGCCCGGCCACCACCACCGATAGAACCAGCCTCTCTTTCAGAATGTTTTTGGCCGTGACTTCGAGGACCACCGTGGAAACCATGTCTTTTAACTACCCCTTGAAAGCCCTTGCCTTTTGATATAGCGGAAATATTTATATTATCTCCAGCCACAAAGGTATCTATCAAAATTTTGTCTCCCACTTTCAAAGAAGAAACGTCCTCTATTCTAAACTCTTTTAAAACTGAAGATGTACCCAGATCTTTGATATGCCCCTTTACCGGCTTTGAAATATTTTTGTCTTTACGTAAACCGGCGCTTAATTGCACCGCGCTATAACCATCTTTTTCTTTGGTTTTAATTTGAGAGATAGCCTGCGACTCCACACTTAAAACGGTCACCGGTTGTACCTTACCATCTTCCCTAAAAATTTGGGTCATATTTACCTTTTTTGCCAGTATAAATTTCATATAAAAAACGCCGTTTGGCTTTCTGATAGATTAGCAAACATCTAATCAAAACACAAGTCCGAAGCATTTTAATATATCTTAAAAAATAGGCAGTGTTGTTCCCAGCACTGCCCCAAAGCGCTCGTCAGTCGTAGTGAGGATACGCGACTTCCTCCCCCAGCTTATGGAGTTCAGAGAAGAATTTTGACATAAACTCGACGGTCAAGGCCGAAGTCCGAAGACATTCGGCATTCTCCGATTTTTCTATCTGTTCTGCAAAAAGGCGAATTAACCTACAACCAAATACGAGGTGCGAAATATCTTCTTTGTCGGGATAATGGCCCACGACCCTCTCCACAACCGTTATGGCCATCGTATATGCACCCAAACTCACGGGTGGATTTGAAGAGTCAATAAACCGAGCTCCCTCCAAAACAAGTTTGCAAAGTTTATTGGCGTCTGCCAAAATACCCGGAGGTATTTCTTTTTTCAGCAGACAACGCTCTTTCAGATATTTATCCAAAATTTTGGCCATTTTTCCCGCCATGTAGGCATATGGCACTGGACCAACAAAATCCCCAATTGCTTCAGACAAAATCCACCTCTCTTTCCTTCTCCTTTATACTCCTTTGGTGTATTTTCTGCAACAAAAAACCGCCGCGTCTGACGCGGCGGTTTTTTGTTTTTAGATTATCTTTACGTCTATGTTGACACCACTAGGTAGAGAGAGATTGGTCAAAGAGTCCATTATTTTTGGGGAAGGGTTTATGATGTCAATTACCCTTCGGTGCACTCGCATTTCAAACTGTTCACGAGCATTTTTGTAGACGAAAGGCGAACGATTGACGGTATATTTTTTGATTTCTGTTGGCAAAGGTACCGGCCCCACAATCTTGGCATCATACCGCAAGGCTGTATCAATGATCTGCTTAACCGACAAATCAAGTATTTTATACTCATAGGCCATCACTCTGATACGCAACTTAGAAATAGGCTCCTCCTTTTTGATTTTAGCCTTGACTGTTTTGGTTGTCTTTTTTTCTTTTTTTAATGTACTCTCTGCCATTTTCTTTGAGACGAGTCACAAAATTATGCAACAATTTTCGTTACTACTCCCGCACCCACGGTCTTACCTCCTTCACGGATAGCAAATCTCTGTTTCTCTTCCAAAGCTACCGGCGCCACCAACTTTACTTTGAAGGTAACGGTGTCTCCCGGCATAACCATTTCTACCCCCTCTTTCAAAGTCACTTCTCCGGTCACGTCAGTAGTCCTGATATAAAACTGAGGTTTGTATCCGGTAAAGAATGGTGTGTGTCTGCCCCCCTCTTCCTTTTTGAGAATATAAACTTCTGATTCAAAGTCTGTGTGGGGTGTAACTGTTCCCGGCTTAGCGATAACCTGACCTCGGTGTACGTCTTCTTTCTTCAAACCACGGAGCAAGATTCCGGCATTATCTCCGGCTTCACCCTGTTGAAGCTGTTTGTTAAACATTTCAATACCAGTAATAGTGGTTTTTTGCGCAGCTTTAAGACCTATGATGTCCATTTCTTCACCAACTTTTACGACACCTCTCTCGATTTTACCAGTAACCACAGTACCTCTACCTTCAATTGAGAAAATGTCTTCAATTGGCATTAGAAATGGCTTATCTAGGTCACGGACAGGCATTGGAATATAGGAGTCAAGAGTATCTACCAATTCAGCCACTTTTTTAGCCCATTCACCATTTGCGTCAGCATCTTCCAAAGCTTTAAGACCAGAACCTCTGATAATAGGGGTAGCAGCGCCGTCATAATGATTTTTGGTCAAAAGTTCGCGAATTTCTTCTTCCACCAAATCAATCAAATCCTGTTCAGGTACCATATCGCACTTGTTTAGAAATACGATTATCTTGGGCACACCCACTTGGTAAGCCAAAAGGATATGCTCTCTAGTTTGAGGCATTACTCCATCGGTAGCGGCTACCACTAAGATAGCACCATCCATTTGAGCGGCTCCCGTAATCATGTTCTTAATGTAATCGGCGTGTCCCGGAGCGTCTATGTGGGCATAATGTCTCTTTGGGGTCCAGTATTCGCTGTGATGGAGAGCAATGGTAATACCTCGAGCCTTCTCTTCAGGCGCGTTATCAATATTGTCAACCGCTTCTACACGAGCACCGTACCCTTCGGCCTTCTTCATGTCTAAAATCTTGAGGATAGCTGCGGTTAGAGTTGTTTTACCGTGGTCAACGTGACCTATGGTTCCAACGTTAATGTGTGGTTTTGAACGATCAAAAGCTTCTGCTGCCATAATATTTTGATTAAAATTTATTATTAATTTCTAAAAATTGCGACAAAGTAAAAGTCGCTTATTTATCAATATGTTATATATTAACAAAACCCAAAAAGAAGTCAACTGCCAAATTTTAGCATTTTTACTTATCCCCATTTAGACTTGCATTTCTAAATGGAGTATGCTATAATAGAGGGTAGAAAAAGCGCCCAACTAGGGCCCAAAAGGATCTTTCATATGACCAAGTTTTTCGCCTCGCTCCTGATTATCGCTATCTTCATGATGGCGGCAACTGCGCAAACCTTCACCCCCAACGAAAAAGGTGAGGTTGATGCGATCACCCCCGAAGTCCGCTCCCTTATGGAGCAAGTTGACAAAGTCATCACAGAAACAGCAGGGGATCGGCTCAGAGCTGACCAGAAACTCAAAGACGCCCTGGTTAAACTCAGGGGAGTTGTGGAGAATGAGTCGTCTACATTCCGCATGATTGCTTTTGCAAAATTCGATGCTCTCAAAGCGACCAGTGGCACCTTCTCAGCAAGAAATGCCCTGCAAACACCTACGCAAAAAGCCACACTTGCGTACTTCGACAACGTCATAGCCATTGCAAAAGCAGGTTTCAAACTCGCTCCAAGCAATTACCGAGAGTGGCAGGACAAAGTTCTCGCCATCACCAAGGAATCGCTCGCGCCAATCCAATCAGAGGATTACAAAAATCTGATGGAGAGGGCGGAGAAAGCCAAGGAGTCCGCCCTGAAAAAAGATGAGGAAGATTTCCGATGGCTGAAAGAATTCATCAAGAACCAAGAACAGCCTCGAAACAAGATCTAGAAGGG
>MHWB01000003.1:0-23009 GCA_001823925.1 Candidatus Zambryskibacteria bacterium RIFCSPLOWO2_01_FULL_39_39 | reverse complement strand
GCAGAAGCGCTCGCCGGTTTTCTTTTTATATTTTTCTACTCCCTCTCCTGCATCTAGGAGAGGGCTGGGTGAGGTTAAGTAAAGATACCAGAGGTGGCGCGCTTCAAGCGAAACATCTCTTCAGAGACTATGGTGTCAAAACCAGTAACGCGAGACTTAAGAAAAGAGATAACCTTTTGATAATCACTGCCAGCACTCCCTACAGTCTCTTCAAAATCATTCATGGCCGACTCGTCCATAGCGTCAACCGCCCTTTCTACCACTGATTCAAAAAGGAGGTTGCCTACCTTTTCAATCATCCTCTCCTGCTCTCGAGAGTCCATACTCCCCAGCCCAAAATCTTCTATTATTTTTTTCTTAAAATTTTCGTCCATATTATTTTATGCTGCTTTTTTTAAATTTTCTAATTTTTGCTGTTCTTTAACAATAAAATCAATGAGGCGCACCATAAATTCACCCGGGTGTTCATTTTCACGAGGCGTAACCACCCCATTAGTTTCCCTTACAAGATGTACCAACTCTTTTATAAATTTTTGATTCTCTTTGGATTCTAATGTCTTCAAGGTCTTGGGCGACAGTCTTGTGCGCTCTGATTCGCCTTTATCGTATTGTATCAATTCTTTTGCCAATAACCCATCTACTTCTTTCCATTTATCCGTATCCACACCTTCTCTCTTTTTGCGACCAAAGAAACTTTTTTCTCCATATATATCATCAATTCCTTTTTTGAAAGATTTATTTGGATCTGAAGCGGATTCATTTACGCCCATTGCGGAATTCAAATCAGATCTTAAAGTCCTCTCTAGGTTTGGATTTCTTTCGTTTTTAAGTTGAGAAAGTCTCGCCCTTGCTTCTCCAATTTCTTTATGCAATTCTTCTCTTTGTTTCCCACCAACAGCCCCCATGGCAGCCATTCCAGCTACCGCTACCCCTCCAGCCAAAACCCTATCTCCCCCAAAATCATTTGGTATTTGGTTTGGAATATCTAACTCTGGCGACTTCGGAAATTCAGGTGGCGCCTCTATCACAGATTCAGGAATCTTTTCAAGCTCTTGGTCGCTTAAACCAGTCTCTGGAGCTTCGGTATAAGTTTCTTGTGAAGGCACTTCTGGTGTTCCCCCTAAAGTTCCTAGCTCATCTCCATACATTTCTTCATTCAAAGTTACCACTTTAGGCTTAGTAGCTAAAATTTCCGCCACCTTATCTTCATTTAATGCTTCGTTTGGATGAGCTTTCACCCAACTCAAAATTTTCTCATCCTGCGCTTCTATCAATTTGATTCTAGTATCTGGAAGTTGTTCTGCTTTTTCAAGAACAGATTTCGCCCATTTTTGATCTTCAAAAAGTTTTGAGAAATCTATAGGTTTACCAACAGAAAGACCTCCATCCGCATTTGCCCCATACTGTGTCGGATCTTCCATAAATTTATTAGTAAATGTACTCAAAACAAAAGTCTTTTGGCCGGAACGTAATTTTGAAAATTGCTCATTATTTTCCCATGTCTCCTTCAATAGTCCCCAGCCAGAATTTCCAGCTTCGGTAGTATGTTTAAAAACTTCCGGCTTATCAAATAATTCTGTCGTTGCAGATGCCTGTTCAACTCCCTCGGGTGATACTGGTTCAACGGATTTTGGAACAATAGGATCTTTTGGTAATTCTGGTTCTGGAGGTGTAGTTTTTTGTACCTGTTCTGGTATATCTGATTTGATGGGCTCTTTTTGTTCAAAAACTGAAGAAGTTTTTGGCTTGTCTACAGGCTCAAAACCTTTTCTTCCTGGTAATTTGTTTTCTGTGAGACTGCCACCCGTACCCGCAAACGCGCCCTCGGCAAGGTTGGCCAGAAGACCCGTGCCCGCACCAGCGGTGGCAGTTAAGCCAACTTTCCAAGCGGCTGCTTTTAGTCTTTCTTTTTTATATTTTTTCTGTATTTCAGTCAGTTGTTTTGATTTTTCTTCTAAAGAAAAATTAGAATTTTTTAGAGCCTCAGTCTCTTCGTCTTCTTTTCGTTTTATTTCTTCAGCAGACCAACTTTTCTTTTTATTAACCAATTCTCCCATCCCTATGCCGGCGGAACCAGTAAGAACCCTTTTCCCTACATAACCAACCACCCCAAATGCGCCAACTCCAGCCCCAAAAGTGAGCCCCGCAGCAGTACCTAATACAAAACTACAAGCTATCCTTTCTTTTCTAGAAAGTCCTAGATACCATTTTACCGCTTTGGTACTCAATAGACTTTTGGCTCCTTCCCAGACTTTGTCGACTAACCTCTCTCCTCTTGCTTCTTTCAAGGCGTTGAGATACACATCATTTTCTTTTTTAACTAATTCTTCAAATAAATAATCATTGAGACTCGTCTCCTGTTCTCTGGTGAGTGGTCCTTCGCCAAAACCAAATCTAACATAAGCATTTCTCCTCGTTAAACTAGCTATTTTTTCTTTATCACTTATGTATTTTGCTTTCAAATCTTCAACACTAATACCAGTATCACCGCTATAATTTCTTTTTAGAGCTTCAGTTTTTGCCAAATCATCTCTTAATTTTACAAATTCTAACCACTCTTCGTCTAGAGATTTTTCCGGAGTAACCGCAATAGGTTCTGGGGTAGTAGGGACGGGCTCTGGGGTTGGAGTAGGAGTAGGAGTAGGAGCAGGAGCAACATCAGAACCAAACGTATTATTCAAAAAGTCAGTTATCTCTTGCTTACTAATACCAAGGTCCATATACAATATATTGTCCCTTATAGAAATTTTGGGATTATTTTTCAAAAATTCCGGGTAAACCAATCGTATTGTATTAAATTTCTCCTTTAAGACATTTTTATTGGGGAAAGATGCTATAGCCTCTTTTATTTCTTTATATTTTTCTTCTGCTGTATTTTTTCCTTCAAATTTTGCTAAGTGCTCTTCATTCAATTCTAATTCAATACCTAAATCACCTAAAAGATTATTCAACTCAGCCCAGTTGGACGGCTGCTTATTTATTTTTTCTTGCACGACCGGAACAAAAGGTTGTGTTGGCTCTGGTGTTAGGGCGGGTTCTGAATTTTCTTGATTTAATTTTTTCTGATCTTCATACATATAAAAACCAACTGTGCTATTGGTTTCTTTAAATTTATCAACGGCAAATTTTATAAAATTTGCCAGTTCTTGTGGATCTAAATCAGCCGAAACAAACAGCCTCTTTTGAGAGTTAAAATTAGAGCTCGAGTAAAAAATAGTATCACTACCAACAATAATTCTATTAATCTCTATTTGGTCTGAAGAAGACACTCCCAGAATTTTTAAAGCTTCTACGACATTTTTTGCCCAATTTGGATCCCCTTCTATTTCTTCATACGTATGTGTCGTTCTATTACGTCTTGCTGGAAAGTCAACCTCAAAACCCATCTTTTTTAAAACATCAACAGGATTGTCCTCTTGTGATTCTGTTCCCGAAGGAATGGGGACGGGTTCTGGAGTTGGTGGCGCAGGTTGAGATCCTTCTACTGAAGTCTGTTTTTTTCTTGTAGCACGATATCTGTTAATATCTTCGCCTCTAATCAAAAATTTTCTAGGTTCAGAATCATCTCCCAAATAAAAATGAGGATTACTTGGATCAATTGATTTTGACATTATTTTGAGTGGCCCTCCCCAGCCCGGCTCGCCCATTACCATATCGCCTGCAGATGCTTGCATTAAAGGCACATCATAAACAGGCTCTTTTTCCGGTTCTTTTGTATCGCCCAAAACCACTTCTGATTCTACAGTAATTGGTTCTAGTATCGGCGGTGTTGGTGTTGGTGTTGGTGTTGGAGCAATGTCTGGACTTGGATTTGAAATTTGTCCTTTTATAAAATTTACCACTCCATTTGCCGTAGCCCCGGGACCTATTTTCAATTGACCATTTTCATAAGATACACCAGGTTCTCCGGCCAAAAATAATTTTCCCCTTAGCCAATCTGATGCTTTGGGGTTGTAAGACAACAATTTTGGCAATCCAATTACTAAATTATATACAGAATTCTTCTGGTCGATATTTAAAGCAGTGAAATTTGGCGTTCTGGCCTCATTAACTCCCCCGCCCATATACTCATTAACAATCTTCATTGCGTCCAGAGCAATATGAGAGTCAGTTTTACCATTGCCATTTTGTTCTTTTGGCTTTACTTCTATTTCCGATGTTGAAGCTGGTGTCGGTGCCGGCGCTGGAACCGGAGTTGGCATAGTTTCCTCTGCGCCGGGTCTTACTTTTACTGTCAAATACTCCAAATCTTCTATACCTTCAATATTTATAGCCATCATTTCTCCTGCCACTTCCGCCAACTTAGTTTTTTCTTCATCATTTAAACTTTCTAAGAATTTTAAAGTCTCTCTATAGATATTCTCTTTCTCCTCTGCTGTTTTATTTTCAATATCAAAAGTAATTTGCACACCCAATTCTCTACTTTTAGATTCTATTGCTTCTCTTATAGGAGAAGCACCTTCTAGTATTGGTTCCATAAATAAAATTATAAACTAAGCGTTTTAAAAGACAATATTTATCTGTCAATAGGTGGGCTTGACTATTTATTGCCCCGGGTATATAATGGTCTTCAATACTGAAAGATAGACACTCCGCTTCACCTGCGGATTTTTTCTTTCTTATTTTAGAAATTAGGTTAATTAGAATAATTAGAAATTTAAAAATATGTTTGATCTAAAAGTCATAAATTCGGTCCTAGCCCAGCTAGAAGAAGAGCGTGGCATACCAAAAGATAAGGTGATCGAAGCCATAGAGATGGCTTTAGCCACCGCTTATAAAAAAGAATATGGCAAGCGTGGCCAGATAATCCGCGCCAAATTTGATTTGCATACAGGAGGAGTAGAGATGAACCAGATTAAGATTGTGGTAGATGATACTAAAGTATTTATGGATAAAGAGTCTTTGGAGGAAGCTTTAGAAGAGGCCGAGGCCAAAAATGATGACAGGGTCCTTTTCAACTCCGAACACCACATCTTGCTACCCGATGCTCAAAAAATAAAAAAGGGGGCGATCGTGGGCGATGAAATAATTTTCCCTATTGAATCAAGAGGAGATTATGGACGGATCGCTAGCCAGACTGCCAAACAGGTAATCATGCAGAAAATAAGAGAAGCCGAGAGATTTTCGGTAATCAAAGAATTTGGCGAGCGAGAAGGCGAAATTATTTCCGGTACCGTCCAAAGAATTGAGAGAGGAAATGTTTTTATAGATGTCGGCCGAGCTGTTGGCATCTTACCATATGAAGAACAAATACCTGGTGAAAGATTTAGCCAGGGAGAGAGAGTTCGTACATATTTGTACCGAGTAGAAGATGGCCCCAAGGGCGTTTCTTTGCGTCTTTCTCGTTCTCATCCACGTTTTCTTATAAAACTTTTTGAAAACGAAGCGCCAGAGCTTGGCAACGGCACAATAGAGATAAAATCAGTCGCCAGAGAGGCCGGTTCACGCTCTAAAGTCGCCGTAGCCACCAACGACAACTACATCGACCCCGTTGGCTCCCTAGTGGGACAGAGAGGGGTAAGGGTGGCCACCGTCACTAGCGAATTGGGGGGTGAAAAAATAGACATTATAGAATGGTCAGAAAATCCTTCCGAATTTATTGAGGACGCTCTTTCTCCGGCCAAAATAACTTCTGTGGTAATAGACGAAGAAAAGCGAGAAGCCAATGTTACTGTCTCCGAAGATCAGCAATCTCTGGCTATTGGTAAAGGTGGCCAAAACGTCAGATTGGCAGCTAAACTCACTGGTTGGAGGATCGACATCAAATCAACCAAAGGAGAGGAACTAGAAGTAGCCAAATAAGTTTTCCACTTCAAAAAATTAGACTTCCGTACTATAATAATAGTGCGGTCGTTTTTGTTTATAAATTAAAAATTAATTATGAAAAATAAATTATTTATATCTGGAGTTATATTTGTTTTGGCTCTTCTGCCGGCAATATCTTCAGCCGAAGAAGCGGGTGTTAGTGCAAGTGTAAATGTAAATGTAAAAACAAATTCTTTACAAGTAAACACTGAGGCCAGACTAAATGCCAAGGCAGAACTTGAACTTAGAAAAAAGGAAATGGAAGAAAGGAGAGAAGCTATAAAAGATGAGATGGAAGCAAAGAGAGAGGCTCTTAGAGATGAATTAGAAGCAAAAAGAGAGACTATCAAAGGTGAAATAGAAAAAAGAAGAGAAAATGCCGTAGAGAAAATGCAGGAGAAATTGAATAAATTTGCAGAAAATATCATTGAAAGATTTGAGGCGGCCATAGAGCGACTAGAAAAACTCTCTTCAAGAATTGATGCAAGGATAGCTAAGATGGAAGCTTCAAATATTGATGTCGGGACAGCAAAAGAACTCCTGGCTATCGCCAAAATAAAGATTGAAACAGCCAAGACAAGTGTCTCCGGAATTAATCTTGAATCAGAAGTTATATCATCTAGCACCGCTACCACCACAGTAGGATTTAGAGATGATTTTGAGTCTTTAAGAAACCAACTGTCAAAAGCAAAGGCTGATATCAAAGTGGCTCATGCCACATTGATAGAAGTAGTTAAAAATCTAAAGCCGGGCCAGAATAGAAATGCGACTTCTACAGAGCCCGTAGCCTCATCGACAGATTCTGAGTAATATTAATATTTATAATTAAATCAAAATGGACACATTCAACCCAAATCAAATGCCCCCAATGCAAAGTATGCAAAGTGAGCCAAATAAAAAGTCGGCCGGACCACTCATTGCGGTTATCATCATACTGGCCCTTATCATAATAGGCGGTTTGTATTTCTTAAAAGAAAGATCTTCTCAAGAAGTATACATACCAACGACAACAAGCGACAGTATCACTGATTCTTTGAACGAGCAGAGTGATTCTGACGATTTGAATTCCATAGAAGCCGACCTAAACGCCACCAATCTTGACAATCTAGACCAAGGTGCGGCTGCTATTGAAGCGGAGTTGCAGTAAAGAGAGTTGTCGGAATAAATATATTTTGATAGACTGGCCGAGTGTTATACGAGGTCAAAACAAAAAAATTGCCAAAATCAGAGGTGGAGGTAGAAATATCTTTGCCGTCTGATTTTTTGGTCTCCAGTCGAAAAAAAGCAATTGAGATGTTTTCTACTTCCCTAGAAATATCCGGGTTTAGAAAGGGGCATATACCAGAAAATATTGTGGTAGAAAAGGTTGGTGAAGCAACCGTTTTAGAAGAAGCCGCCAATATCTTACTAAAAGAACACTTCCCTAAAATCATAGAGCAAGAAAAAATAGACATTCTGGGCCAACCTCAAATTTCTATCACAAAATTAGCGATAGGAAATCCTGTTGAATTTAGATCGGTTTTTGCGGTTTTGCCCGAAATTAAATTGCCGGATTACAAGAAAATAGCATCCAATATAATTAAAGAAGCGAAACCCTCCTCCGCTCCCGCTACAGCGGGCGAAGAAGAAATAGCAGACGTGCTTTTACAAATAAGAAGAAATAAAGCTCATTTTGATTGGCATAAAAATCATCCAGACGAAAAAGATCACAATCATCCTGAAATCAAAGATGAGGACTTACCTATTCTTGATGACACAATGGCCAAAGAAGCTGGTAATTTTAAAGATTTAGACGAACTTAAAGAAAAAATAAAACAAAATATAGTAGCCGAAAAAAATGCAAAGGTTATAGAAAAAAGAAGAGCCCAGATAATGGAAGAGCTCTTAAGGGCTACCGCCATAGACTTGCCAGAAATTTTGGTAGAAAGTGAAACAGAAAAGTCCTTGGCCCAAATGAAAGACGAGGTGAAAAGGGCGGGAGGGGTATTTGGGGACTATCTTTTACAAACCAAAAAAAGCGAAGAAGATTTGAAAAAAGATTTGAGAGGAAGTTCAGAGAAGAAAGCCAAGATTCAACTTATCTTTAATAAAATAGCCGAAACAGAAAAATTAGAACCCAACAAAGAAATTTTAGAAAATGAAGTTAAAGAAGTTTTAAAGCACTACCCTGACGCTTCCGAAACAAACGCCCGCATTTATGTGGCGACTATCTTGCTCAATTCTGAGGTCTTAAGATTATTAGAAAACTAACTCACCCACTCTCAAATCTAACTCCCTAAATCCTTACAGGATCTGTCTACTCATTGGATTTTTTTGCAAAAAATCTCAATGAGTCTTGCGAAGCTCCAAGTATTCGCTTCTCACCCTCTTAATTTAAGAGGGAGTTTGTGGAAAGCTTCGCTTGCTTATTTAATTAATGAAAAAGCCCCGCAACTGCAAGCGCAGGGCTTTTTGTTGCGGGGCTGGACCACTATCGGTGCTGGCGGAACCATGTGAGTTTCATTCCACCGAGCATGCCGATGAAGAAAAGCACGCCGCCGATGTAGAATGCCCAACTCGGAAAGCCGAAAGGGGCAAAAATGTTAACAAGGCAAGCAATGATGACCGTGAGGCCAGTCCATTGCAGAATGCCGGCGAAAATCTTCCACGGCCGTTTTGCTTCCACACTTATGGTTTGCATTGACTTCGTCTCCTCAAAACTTATTTCTTGAATCTCGGTAAAGGTCTACCATTTTTCCTGCTTTTTCCGCTGGTGTTGTGGTAGCTTGGAATCTGACGTTAAGTATAGCAAATTACACCTTGCTTGTCAATGTTTGTAAACAGAAATAGCAAAATGTGCTTTAAAATAAGGAAGGATTGCACACTCTATCCTAACTCACCAAACCTCTCTTAATTTAAGAGAGGTTTTATGGAAAGCTGCGCTTCTTTTAATTAAAAAGGGGGCTGAAAGCCTTCAATAAATTCCCTCTTAAGTTAAGAGGGAGTTAGGTTATAATGTATTTATGTACAAATTCCAATTTAACAACCAATCACTCAAAAACCGCCGGAGAGAATTGAGGGCTAACCAAACTGATGCAGAGAAAAAGTTGTGGGAGTTTCTTCGCGGTAAAAGATTTCATGGATTAAAATTTCATCGTCAGTTTAGTATTGGAGCATATATTCTTGATTTCTATTGTCCTCAAATTCGACTTGGCATTGAACTTGATGGCAGTATTCATACGAAAAATAAATCAGTCCTTTATGATAAAGACAGAGGAAGTGTGTTGCAAACTTCTAATGTTAATCTGATTAGATTTTGGAATAATGAAGTAGAGAATGATATAGAGAGAGTTCTAGAAAAAATTCTTTTCAAAATTAACGAAATTAAAAAAGGGTCAAAATGCAATTTTGACACCTTAAACCCTCTCTTAATTTAAGAGAGGTTTGGTGAGTTAGAAAAATTAAAAATTTGGGGAGTTAGGTTTTTTAAAAATAATATGTTATTATACTCAGCATGAAAGACAATATAAAAAATTCGATACTAGTGCCAACGGTTATAGAAAAGACCCACAACGGCGAGAGAGCTTACGATATTTATTCTAGACTTTTAAAAGATCGGATCATATTTTTGGGTGGTCAGATTGAAGATACCATGGCCAACCTCATTATTGCCCAGCTTTTGTTTTTGCAATCCGAAGATTCCAAAAAAGAAATTTCTCTTTACATCAATTCTCCAGGCGGATCAGTCACTTCTACCTTAGCCATAGTAGACACTATGAAATTTATAAAGCCAGATGTTTCTACTTTCTGTGTTGGTATTGCCGCTAGTGGTGCGGCTTTAGTGCTTTCTTCTGGCACTAAAGGTAAAAGATTTATTTTGAAAAATGCTGAAGTAATGATCCACCAACCAATTGGTGGTGCTGAAGGCCAAGCCACCGACATCGCCATCACCGCTAAACATATACTAAAAACCAGAGAGAATTTAAATAAAATGCTGGCTGAAAATACAGGTCAAACCCTTTCCAAAATAGACACTGATGTTGAGCGCGACTTCTTTATGACGGCTGAAGAAGCCAAAAAATACGGAATTGTAGATAAAATTCTCTAAAATTTGCACTTTAAGAGTAAATTTTGTATAATACCTACATTAGCATTAAATCAAGTAATTTCGTTTAGAAAAACAGCGAAGGATTAGTGGTAAAAAATCAAAAATGTCTTTATTTTTCAACAAAATCAGGTCAAATCTCTCGCCGCTTTAAAATAGAGCGGAATTACAGCAAAATATATGTCATTAAAATTAGCGATGCTTCTGGCTGGCCTATCGGCTCTGGTGGGTGTAGGTTTTGGTTATTTCTTGCGGTGGATCATATCTTTGGGTCAACGAGGATCCGTTGAGCTTCGCATCAAACAAATGGAGCTTCACGCAAGGGAAGAGGCCAAGAAGATTACCGAGGAAGCTCAAAATAAGGCCGAAGAAACTTTAAAAGAGACACGAGTAGAGTTTAAAGAAAAAGAAGAAAAAATTAAAAAAACCGAAGACCGCCTTATAAAAAAGGAGGAGTTTTTAGATAAAAGACAGCTTGATATAGACAAAGAGATTGAACAAGTCAAAGAAAAGGTTTCTGAAGTGAGAACTATCAAGGAAAAAGTAGAGTCTCTGGAAAAGCAAAAATTAAACGAACTACAAAAGATATCCAACCTAACAGAAGAAGAAGCCAAAAACGTTTTAATACGAGAGATCGAGAAAAAACAAGAAGAAGACATCACTGTCAGGATGCAAAAACTGGAAAATAGCGGTAACGAAAAAATAGAAAGCCGAGCCAAAGAAATACTCACTACCTCAATCCAAAGATTGGCAAATTCGGTATCTTCAGAAATATTTTCTACCACCGTCACTATCCCCTCTGATGAAATAAAGGGTAAAATTATAGGCAAGGAAGGTAGAAATATAAAAGCTTTTGAAAGAGTCTCTGGGGTAGAGATCATCGTTGATGATACCCCAGGCCTTATTACCATATCTTCCTACGACTCGGTCCGAAGGCAGGTAGCTAGAGTGGCGCTCGAAAATCTGATTGCTGACGGCAGGATCCAGCCAGCAAAAATTGAAGAAATGGTAGAAAAAGCCAAACAAGAAATAAATAAGATAACAAAAGAAAAAGGTGAAGCCGCCGCTTATGAATGCGGAGTTTTCAATCTTGACCCGAGGATTATTTCTATCTTGGGGAGACTACATTTCCGAACCTCTTACGGCCAAAATGTTTTGCAACACTCAATAGAAATGTCTCATATTTCCGGTATGTTAGCGGCTGAAATAGGGGCCAATGTGGCTGTCGCCAAAGCGGGAGCACTACTTCATGACATCGGCAAAGCAGTAGATCACGAGATTGCCGGCACCCACGTAGAAATAGGCCGAAGAATTTTACAAAAATTTGGAGCCGATGAAAAAATAATCCGAGCGATGGAGTCTCATCACAACGAATACCCCTACTCTACCTTGGAGTCCTACATCGTCCAATCGGCCGACGCCATCTCCGGTGCCAGACCTGGAGCAAGACGCGACAGTGTAGAAAATTATTTAAAGAGATTGGGCGACCTAGAAGCTATTGCTACCTCTATAACCGGGGTTGAAAAAGCTTACGCTTTGCAAGCTGGCAGAGAGCTTCGTATATTTGTCACCCCTTCTCAAGTAAACGACATTGAAGCCAAGAGTATGGCTCGCGACATTGCGGTCCGTATAGAAAACGAACTCAAATATCCGGGTGAAATCCGCGTAGTCGTCATCCGCGAATCTCGCACTATAGAGTTTGCTAGGTAAAAACCTCACCCTGACCCTCTCCTAGATGCAGGAGAGGGAAAGAAAAAAATAAATAAAAAGAAATACGGGGGAAGTGCTAGTGCACCTCCCCCGCTATTTTGTCTCAGCTCTCCTACTTCCTGGGAATACCCCAGACATTGGGATTCCGAGGTATCAACTGCGTGTCGCAAGCGCCACCCTGACACATGGTCAGAGTCAACGCTCCAACAAAAGGAACGTCCTTGGAATTGAAGAAGAACCTTGTCTCCCCCGTAATGTATTTGTCTCTACGGACGGGCCTCAGGCTTCGACCCAAGACAACTTCAGCTTTGGGATCGATCTCACCCCTCACTGCAACCAGGTATTCACCTTGTTGTAAAATACTTTCACCCACAACCTCGAAGAGAACCTCTTTGTGATCGAGGGGTACGCCGACGCTCACTCCGCTCACTTCCCCATTGATTAAGCGGAAAAGTTGAAGATGGCAAAATGGCTGTATACCTGGAGCGGCTGTACTAAGTGCGGAGGTATCGAGGATAACGAAACCAGCACCATATCCGTCAGCCGGCATTTCAAAACGCCACTCCCCCATACGGATCGGAAAACCATCACACATAACTCCCTGAGCCAGGTAGGTACCTGACGAAAAGATGACGGCATAAAACCTCTCACCCCAACTGTTAACTTGAGGTTCAGCCACAACAGCCGCCCCGATGATTGAAGGGATTTGTGTTGTTGCCGTGTGAGCACTTCCTTTGGTAACTTTCTGTCCCTCTACCGCGGCCCACGCCTGGGCACTTACGTGTTTGTCGAGCCGGGTCTGGCCCATTGCCGTCATCGCTAAGATGGCAGCGATCAAAAGTGAAAATAAAACTTTGTTCATGTGGAAGATCCTTGAGCCCTAGTTGGGCTTTCTACCCTATATTATAGCATATTGAATACCTTCTTGTCAAGGACAAGAAAAAGGCTAATTACTAGTCCAATTTATACTCCTTATCTGTTTCAGGATAGATTGCTTCTATGTCGAGATAATCGCGGATGCGCTGGCAGAGGAAGAGAGATGATTTTGGTTCGCCCATAATGACAAATACTCGTTTCAATTTATTTTTCTCTTCCCCCCTCTCCTTTGCAAGGAGAGGGGTTGGGGGTGAGGTAGTCTTATTTACATTTTCGACAAACTCCAAAAGATGCTCCGAATCTTTGTGTGAAGAATAACCGGTGATGTTTTCTATAGTAGCTCTCACTTTTACTTTTTCTTTGCCGTTGCTTTTATTACCATCTGTCTCTATAAAGACTTCTTTATTCCCATCTTGAATAGCTCTACCCAAAGAGCCAACTGATTGATAGCCGACCAAAATAATAGTCGCGTTGGGATCTGGCAGATAGTTGGCTTCGTGGTTTACTACTCTACCTCCCTCCGACATACCGGAACCTGCCAAAATTATTTTGGCTCCCGTTATTTTTTCTATATCAGCTGACTCTCGCGCACTTTTAACAATATTCAAATCGGGAAAATCAAAAATGTCATCCCCTTTTTTTATTTCTTCTCTTACCAATTCCTTAAAATCTTTTTGATATTTTTGGTATATGTGAGTTACTTTTTCTGCTAAAGGTGAGTCTAGAAATACCGGAACCTCTGGTATTTCTTTGTCTTCAAACATATTATTTATTTCATAAAGCAACACTTGAGTTCTCTCTATTGAAAACGCCGGTATCACGATAGCGCCACTTTTTTTTACGCCATTTAAAATTGCTTGCTTTAACTTCTCTCTTCTCTCTTCTTTGGCTTCATGATTTCTGTCTCCGTAGACGCTTTCCATCACAATATAATCTGAATTCTTTGGTATTTCTGTATCTGGCAGAAGTGGCGAAGGAGAGTTGCCCAAATCCCCCGTAAAAGATATTTTTTTATCACCACAAGTAACATTACAAATAGCGGAGCCTAAAATATGACCAGCATTTTGCATTTGTAAAAAACAATCTTCAAAAAGATTGATTTTTTCTCCGTAACTTCGACCCTCCCAAAGAGATAGAGTTTTTGTTATATCTCCTTCGTCAAAAAGTGTTTGGTTTGGGTGTCTCGCTTTCATTACTTTCAGAGCATCCTCTAGCATCGGCTTCGCGAGCTCCATTGTCTCGGAGGTAGAGATTATTTTGCCTTTAAACCCATCTCTTACTAATTTCGGTATTTTGCCTATGTGGTCCATATGAGCATGAGTGACAAGAAGGAAATCAACACTCCTCGGATCATATTTGAAGGGCTCAAAATTTTTCTGCTCCTTGCCACCTTGTAAGAGCCCGCAATCAACAAGCAACTTCTTATCGTTAAACAGAAGCATTATATTAGCCCCCGTTGTAGAACCGACACCTCCAAAGAAAATCAATTTGGGATTCATATTTTTTTCAAATATCCATAAAAACAGGCAACTAAAGCTCCCAAAAAATCCATCACCAAATCCATCATAGTGTCATATGGATATTCCACTTCTTGGATAAACACTTCCCCCAAAAAAAGTTCATAAACTTCCCATAATATAGCGACAAACATTGCCCCAACAATGGAAACAATCAAAAATTGTATTAAATTTATTTTTGATGGATTAAAAAATCCAGAGAAAAAATACAACCACAAGAAAAACATTGAAAGAGACGCTCCTCCAAAAAAATGGACTAGACTGTCAAATTCATAAGTAGACCAGTAGAGATGGTAAACAAAAGCAATATAATTAAGCACCCCAAGAATTAAAAACGAAGCAAACATTTCCCAAAAAAGTGGTTTTTTTAGCATAAAAATATAATAACATATCCCACTTTGTCGCGTCAGACGCGACTATGTGGGACAAAAAACACCGCACCGGCGGATGTTTTTTGTAGGGCTACCCAGAATAATTCCCTAATTGAAAAATATTAGGTGGGTGGCCTCGATCCCGACTTTATGTCGAAAAAAGTTAGCCTCCCTTAAAATTTGCAAGTTAGAAAAAATCCAAGTAACCCTACTACCATTATAACATATTTTACCTGTCAACTCCGAAGCGTTTGTAATCAAATATATTGCCTTTTTGTCCAAACCAAAACTCTATTTCATGCTTTGCCTCTTCGGCAGTTTCGGAGGCATGCACCAAATTCATCACCGCTCGTTTTTCAATATTACCAAGAATGGGCGAATCATTTGAGAAATCACCTCTGATGGTGCCCATGTCGGCAAGATACGGCAAAGTGGGCCCTGCAATTTTCCTGACCATATCTACTGCATGGAGTCCCTGCACAACCATCCTGACCAAGGGAGCGCTCGTCATATAATCAATAAGCCAAGCACGAACCATCTTGCCAATCTCAAGATTATTACCTGTTCCAAGTTCTTTAATTGGATCAATGTTGTATTTTGTATAAGTAGAAAGAGTTTTGTCCCCCAGACGAGAAATCCAGACTTCATCTTTTGGATAATGACCACTCACCTGTTCTGGAGTCGCTTGAAACATTTCAATAGCTACTATTTTCAAGTCTCGCTGTTCTATGCGTTTGATAATTTCTCCAATCAAACCCTTTTGGACACCGTCCGGTTTTATCATCAGAAATGTTTTTTCTTCTTTAAAATGTGACATTTTCGTTTAAAAAATTTAATAACTAATAACCGACTGATTGTAAACTAAAAATCAGATAAAGCAAAATTCTTATTTCGTGAGCACTTCTACCCCATTCTTAGTCATCGCCACCGTATGCTCAAAATGAGCAGAGAGAGATTTGTCTCGGGTAATAAAAGTGTAGCCATCGGAGAGTCTTTTTATTTCTCGACTGCCCAAAGAAAACATCGGCTCAATGGCTATGACCAACCCTTCGAGAAGCTTGGGGCCCTCGCCACGATTAGCTTTATTTGGCACATACGGCTCTTCATGAACGCTGTAGCCCACCCCATGGCCAGAGAGTCCTTCTATAATACCAAAACCGTGTTTCTTGGCTATCTGCATTACGGCATCTCCTATGTCTCCAATGTGACCATGTAGTCGCATTGCTTTAATACCTCTCTCCAATGCTTCTTTGGTCGCTTGGATAAGTGTTTGCGCTTCTTTACTTATTTTACCGACCGGTACAGTGATTGCCGCATCGGTAATAAAACCTTGGTATGTTAACCCTAGATCCAAGGTAACAATATCGCCTTCAAATAAAATTCGGCCACCACCTTCATTTGGAATACCATGTACTATTTCTTCGTTTATAGAGACACAAAGAGCTGCTGGGTAAGGTCTTTTGGCGTCATATGGCTGATACCCCAAAAAGGAAGCGGTACCTCCAGCTTCATCAATAAGCCTTTCTGCATAATTATTGAGAGCATCGGTCCTTATTCCGGGTTTTACCTTTTTGGCTACTTCTTTCAAAATCCGAGCATGAATCTTGCCCCCTTCTCTCATTATGGCTATCTCTTCTTCTGTTTTGTATTTAATCATAAGCCCACTCTATCCATTAATTCTCTGTGTACTTCTTCAATGCTCCGCTCACCACTTATAGAAATAAATTTGTAGTAAGGATTGTTTTTAAAGTATTCTATGGCTGGCACAACATTTTTATGATACCAATCTAGTCTTTTTTTTATATCTTCGTCTATGTCATCGTTTCTACCCCTATCCTTCAATCTTGCAATAGCCCACTCGTCCGAAACATTTATAGAAATAACGGTAGGGTTTTCTCTTTTATAAAACTTCACAGCCGAATCTAAAATTGGCGCCTCTTTGGATTGTCTAGAGAGTCCGTCCATAAAAAGATGTTCATCCCCTTTCATCTTTTCCATCATAATGCTCGTCCAAAGCCATATTGGCAAAAATTCAGGTAGTAGCCCCCCGTTTTCTACTACTTTTTTTATTTCTTTAGAGGTAAAAGAGTCGCCGAGAGCCAGATCTCTAAATCTTTGCCCTGTTTCTATATAAAGTATTTTTCTATCCGGATCTCTTTTTTTAAGTTCCTCCTGCAAAAGCTTGGCCTGAGTGCCTTTACCTGAACCAGATGGCCCAAAAAATATAAATGTTTGTGGTGTCATATTTTCCAGTATATCAGACAGGATTTAAAAAACAAAAATAGTTCTTATTTCTCCCCTCACCTTCGCAAGGTGAGGGGCAAGCCGACATAAGTCGGATGGGGTGGGGTCGAAAAAATTTGAAGATGACCTTTTGGGGCAGAATCTTCAAAGGTCATCTTCTGGGAAACGGAATTAATACTCCCTCGCGGAGATTTGAGCGTCTACTTTTTTGATTAAGTCAATCACGACAGAGACAACAATGAGTAGGCTGGTACCGCCGATAGCCACCGCGCTAATGCCGGTGAAAGCTTTTACAATGAGGGGCAAGACAGCAATCACACCGAGGAAGAGTGCTCCCACCATAGTCAAGCGGAAAAGTGTTTTGGCAATATAACCAGATGTAGAGACGCCGGGGCGAACACCTGGTATAAAGGCACCACTCCTCTGTAAATTTTTAGATATTGAATCTGGGTCGAAAGTAATGGCGGTATAAAAATAAGTAAAGATGAAAACAAGCAAAAAATAAGCTATTCCATAAAATGCCTGATTATTTAAAAGGTTAAGCAGAAAAGAAGAAATATTTTGAATAATGGTGTTGTTCACGTTAACCAAAAACTTGATTATCATCTGAGGGAAAAGGAGTATAGAGAGGGCAAAGATAATAGGTATAACTCCCGCCTGATTTACTCTAAGTGGTAAATACGTAGAGACACCGCCATATACCTTGTTGCCTCTGACTTGTTTGGCATAAGTGACCGGTATCGGCCTTTCGGCTTCGGTAATAACCACCACTCCCCAAATAACCACCAGAGCAGCTGCCAAAAAGCCTACATAAACAGGCAGCTGGGAAGGATCAAATGAAAAGACAAGTTGGCTTATTGAGCTTGGCAAGACAGAGACAATACCCGCAAAAATAATTAGAGAGACCCCGTTGCCTATACCAAATTCACTGATAAGCTCCCCAAGCCACATAAGGAGAAGCGAGCCTGTACCAATAACAATTAGATTTGTGACAAGATCAAAAGTAGAGAGCTTGGCCAAAATACCCTGATTTTGAAGTAAGGTGATAAAGGCAAACCCCTGCATTAAAGCCAAAGGCACAGTCAGAAGTCTTGAATATTGAGAAAATTTCTTTCGGCCCAAATCCCCCTCCTCTTGATACATCGCCTTGAGTTTTGGGAACATCACAGTCATTAGTTGCATAATAATAGAAGATGTAATGTATGGAGAGACACCAAGCATTATAATAGAAAGATTTGAAAGACCACCCCCAGAAAATATATTGAGTAAACCAAAAAAATCATTGCCCGACAAAAATTGCTCCAATCTTAAAGCATCAATCCCGGGGATCGGTATCGTCGCCATAAAACGAAACAAGACCAAGATAAGGAGAGTAAATAAAATCCTGCCTCTCAAAATCTTATCTCCAAATACTAATTTTATTTTGTGAATGAAGTTAGCCATTTAAAATTTTTATTTTTGGAAGTTTTCCGTTTCTTGTTTTTATGAGACCTTTTGCCAAAAGAGTTTTGGCATTTATCTCTTCTCCCTCTTTGAAATGCGATTTCACGCGAGAAATATTTATAGGCAAGGCTTTTTCGAGTCTAGATTTTAAGAAATTTTTACCACGACCACGAAGCTTTGGTAATCTTTTGATTATGTCCCTCATTTCTGGCCTCTTTTTTCTACCGCTTCTTGCGTTTTGGCCTTTGGTGCCACGGCCCGAAGTCTTGCCTCTGGTGCCACCGCGACCGACCTGTTTGGCCTTTCTATTTTTCGTATTCTTTTTTAAATTATGAAATTGCATAATTTTTTAATCTTTGGTTTTTTTAATTTTTCCTTCTTTGAGCATCTCCAAGGCTTTGATGGTCGCTCTGGCAATGTTTAATTTGTTTTTGGATCTAGAAAGAATTTTGGAAGAAACCTCTTTTACACCAGCCAATTCCAAAACAACTCTAACTGCGCTACCGGCGATTATTCCCTTACCCGGAGCGGGCATAATAGAGACTCTGGCACTAGAATACTTGGCCTCTACCGGATGAGCGATAGAGTTTTTATTGTTTAAAAGTATTGTAATCATACTCTTTTTAGCGGCTGATGTGGCTTTATCAATAGCAATGGGGGTGTCTCCCGCTTTACCGATACCTACTCCTACTCGTCCCTTTTTATCCCCTATTACCATCGCGATACTGAAGCTAAATCTACGACCACCAGCGACCACTCGAGTCACTCTCCTAACACTTATGATTTTATTATCAAATTCTTGCCTAGCTCTTTCGGGTCTTCTAGAAGGTCTGCGTTCATTTTTGCGCCTATCTCTGTTGCCACCCAGATTAAACGCTGGCGCAGGAGTGGCAGGAGCTTCTTTTTCAATCTTAGAGACATCTGTCACCTCGCTCACTGTTTCTATTATTTTTTCTCCCACTTCGCTATCACTTTGTGGGACAAGTTCTTCTATTTCTTTTTTTTCTTTATCAGACATGATTAAATTTAAATAATTAAAATTTGAGACCAGCACCCCTTGCCCCATCTGCTACCGCCTTGACCGATCCGGTATAAAGATATCCGCCCCTATCAAATACGGCTGTAGAAATTTTTTTGACTTCGGCCTGTTTGGCAATCGACTCTCCCACCGCTTTAGCCTTTTCTAATACGCTTTTGCCTTTAATATTTTTACTAGTAGCAGAAGCTAAAGTAGCTCCGCGAGCATCATCAACCAGCTGAGCCGAAATATATTTGTTTGATTTAAAGACAGAAAGTCTGGGTTTGTCGCTTACACCAAAAACCTTGGCTCGGATTCGCTTTTTTCTTCTCTCTCTTTGTATTTTTTTGATTTTTGTATCCATTTTATAAATTTTCAATTACACTGATCTCTTGCCTTGTTTTCTTCTTATTACTTCATCAAAATAACGAAAGCCTTTGCCTTTATAGGGTTCTGGTTTCTTCAAATCTCTGATTTTGGCGCTAAAACTTCCAACCAATTCCTTATCAATACCGGACATGGTCAAAACATTTTTTTCAGCTTTTACATTCAATCCTTCTGGGATTACCACTTCCACCGGGTGAGAAAAGCCCAATGCCAGCACCAGTTTGGGGCCATTCACCTGAGATTTGAAACCAACCCCTTCCAAAATAAGTTTCTTTTCAAAACCATCATTTACCCCTTTGATCATATTTTTTATATGAGAAGCATAGGTGCCCCACAGAGCCTTTGTTTGTTTATTTTCCTTGGCAGGAGTTAAAGAAACACTTTTATCGCTTATAACGATTGAAATATCAGGACGAAAATTCCTTTCCAAAGAGCCCTTGGGACCTTTTACCAAAACAGCGCCAGAATTTATAGAAATTTCTGTTTTGTCTGGTATTTGTATTCCTTTTTTTCCTATTCTACTCATTTTGTTTTTTTATTCGTGTCATTCGTGCTAATTCGTGTATTCGTGTCATGCTACCAAATATTAAATAATATTTCTCCTCCTAAATTATTTTTTTTGGCATCTACATCTGACATAATGCCCTTGGGAGTAGAGAAGACCGACATCCCAAAACCTTTGCGAAATATTTTGATACTTTTAGAATTTTGGTAGAGTCGTCTGGAGGGTTTTGATATTCTTTTTACGCCAGACAAGATTGGCTTACCGTCTGCCGTATAAAGCAACACAGCCTCCAAAAATTTTGCATCGCCTTTGCTTTTTTTGGTTACCACTCCCAAGTATCCCTTGTCACTCAACACTTCGGCGATAGCCAGTTTCATTTTTGAGAAAGGCACCGAAACATTTTCTTTATTGTTGTTTCCGGCGTTCTTGATTCTTATTATAAAATCTCCTATTGGGTCTGTCATAAATTTCTAATTGCTCTAATTATTTTATTCTAATTATTTTAATTTCTAAACGATTCCCAATTTTAGATCAATTGGGTTAATTAGAAATTAGGTAAACTACCATGAAGACTTCTTGACCCCTGGTACCTTACCATCATTAGCCAGTTCTCGAAAACAAATCCTGCAAAGACCAAAATCTCTCATGTAAGCTCTGCCTCTACCACATTTAAAACATCGATTAACGGCCCGAGTGCTAAATTTCGGTCTCTTTAAAGATCTTGCTATAACTGAAGTTTTTGCCATATCTATTAAAATGCCCTTTCGGGCTCCCTTAAAGCTAACAAATCTAGGCAAAAGAGTCAAATTTTGGCGGTGTTTATTGGACAAAGTTCGAATGTATTTTGAGTTAAATCCTGATTCAGACTAAATGCGCCTCGGACATGCTCGCGGACTCGCGTGTGCAAAAACCAAAAAATTTCCTTGCATTTTCCTCGCGTCTCCTCCCCCCACCCCTCCACCGCGAAGCGGAAAAAGAAATGGAAAGGAAATTTTTGGTTTTGCTTCGCCGTTTCAGTCTCCGAAAAGAGCAATCTTATTTTATCATATTTTGATTGCTCTTTTCTCCACCCTCACGGCGACCGAGGCGCACCCATATCCACGTTTAGTGGTAGCTCTAACATCCGCGAACCACACACAACCGCCTACGCATAGCCCGCTCGCTTCGCTCGCGCTGGCTGCTTCGGCGTTGTGTGTTCGCTTGGTGACTTCGAGAGAGTGTGTGGTAACTCAAAGAATATGGATTGTGCTAGGGACAAACAAATCTACATGTGCTTACCCCACCCACCCTATGCGCGCACAAACCCCCGCCGTTTTGAAGAAAAATTATAAAACGGCGGGGATTGCTCCCTTGAGGATACAAAGGAAAAGCCCGAAACACTTGTTAGCGTTTCGGGCTTGATGTTCTCATCGTTCGACGAGGGTTCCCTCGGCGTCGATGTGGAGCTTTGTGAGGGCTTTTTTGATCTGCGCGATCTCGAACTTGATTCCCTCCTCGTAGCTTGCGTGTTTTCCGGAGCGAACTTCCTCCAGTAGGTCTTCGTAGCAACTTTGCACGAAGACGAGAGCACCTTCCACGGCTTTCTCGCTGAATCCACTTGGTGGCATGACTTTCTCCTTTCTTGGCCTTTTGGCCTGTTGCGGTGTCTGTACTACCCATTGAGATTTTTCCATGATTAGCTAATTCGTGTAATAAAAAATGAAAAAACGCCATGAAGGCGCTAAATAAGTCAGTAAATGCAAGGAAATTTAAGGTATAAAAGTTGTAAGTTTCTTTACAACACTTTTACTGTTTGAAAGGTTTCGCTACCTCCCAAAGCGTATTGAACATTATGCGATAGGATTGTGCCAACATATGACTTTCAATCCAAATAGCGATTTCATCGTGAAAAGAGACAACGAGAACGGTATTATTGAAAACATCAATATTTACTTTGAGAGGAAAATCTTGAAGCCATCGAGTTTCTCGTTTGTATTGCTTGTCATCCTCGGCGGTCTTGCGGGCAATATCAGAATTGTGGACGAGCATCCGACTTCTTGAGTCATGTTTTATAAATTTTTTATTCCATTTATCCCAATATGATTCTGGGAAAAATTCAAAAATATTGTCGATTGAACCAGCAAGAGATAAAACTTCTGTATTTTTTGAAGCCTCCAATTCTTCTTCATACGCTTCCTTAATTTTTGGCAAACCTTCAAAGTATTTTACAACAACTTTATTTTTCTTTGGTTTTGAAAGAGCCTCAAATTCAGGCAAGATTGCTGACAATTTTATTAAAATTTCCTCGGTCTCATCAATTTTTTTCTTTCCAACTTTTACTAACTTCGCTGGATTTGCAGGGATATATTTTCTTCCTTGTTTTCGAGTCAGCTCGTAAATTCCAAGATCAACTAATTTTTCTGCTTCCGCATAAATTTGTTGTCTATTTATCTTGGTGATTTTGGATAATTCCAAGACAGACAATATTCCGTGTCTTAGTGAAGTCAAATACAAAGTGGCTTGGATTTTACTTAGTCCAAGTTCTGATAGTACTTCCAGTTGCTTTTCACTAAAAGTTGTTTTCATTTTATTCGATAAAGTAATCCAAGGATTTACTATAGACCTTTGCCAGTTCCGCTAATTCTACCGCATCAACCCTACGCTCGCCTCGTTCTATCTTGGAAATATACGCCTGTGGCTTCTTGAGCTTTTTGCCTGCTTCTACTTGCGTTAGACCTGCCTCTAGGCGAGCTGAACGAAGTTTTACGGTCAATTTTTGATATTTTACTCGGTATTTGTCTGACATAGATATACTAACATGATATAACCGATTGTGGAATATACCATCATAGGTTATTATGTATTAGTATGATAGTAGCGGCGAAGCAAAACCAAAAATTTCCTTTCCATTTCTTTTTCCGCTTCGCGGTGGAAGGGTGGGGGGAGGAGACGCGAGGAAAATGCAAGGAAATTTTTTGGTTTTTGCACACGCGAGTCCGCGAGCATGTCCGAGGCGCATTTAGTCTGAATCAGGATTTAACTCAAAATACATTCGAACTTTGTCCAATAA
>MHWB01000002.1:60884-72798 GCA_001823925.1 Candidatus Zambryskibacteria bacterium RIFCSPLOWO2_01_FULL_39_39 | reverse complement strand
GCTCCGTCAGGCTTTCGCCCATTGCGGAAGATTCTCGACTGCGGCCACCCGTAGGTGTATGGACCGTTTCTCAGTTCCATCGGTGGGGATCGAGCTCTCACTCCCCCTACCCGTCATAGCCTTGGTAAGCCATTACCTCACCAACTAGCTGATAGGTCGCAGGCCGCTCCTTTAGCGATAAATCTTTATTCCTCGATTTTACTCTCGGAAACCATTGAGAATTGTCCTCGCTTTCGCGGGGTTATGCTCAACTAAAGGGTGCGTACCTACGTGTTACTACCTCGTTCGCCAAGGGTCTAAACCCTTTCGACTTGCATGCCTTATCCACGCCGCCAGCGTTCATCCTGAGCTAGGATCAAACTCTAAAATAAATTTTAGAACGGAACAAAACAAAAAATAGTTTATTATTTTTTATAATCTACTCAATCCTAGACTCAGTTTTTTCGAAATCACTTATATTATTTTGTGCCGATGTTTAATCGGCATCCCGATTGTCATCGGGAGACTTGCCTCGTCCACTAAACCTTACCCAGGCTCAAAGTAGACGAGTCTTTCTTGTACTTATATTTCAAGATGTCAACGAACTCTAAAAATCGCCCCACTTAAGGGGCGAAATCTAGTATATGCTTTTTAAAATATATGTCAAACTCCTAATTTAAATGGTCTGGGGAGAAGAAGTCTCCAAAAGACCAGCTTTTGTCTTCGATAGTTCTCTATAGACATAAATCCAAGCGAAAATACTGACTGGTACTGATACCAAAAGCCCAACTATTAGAACCAAAACTCCGAGTATATTTATAAGGCCTAAAACAACGAAAAATCCCAAAAGTTTCCAAAATTTGCCTTTTGTTATGGCATAGCTTTCTTTCATGGCTACAATCGGACCTATATTTGTGTCAACTACAATGAGGCCGGCAAAGGAAAATCTGACTGCCCAGATTATTCCGGGGATAATAAGTAAGATCAAACCACCCAAAACCGCAAGGCCACAGAGTATGGAAACTCCTAAATATCTCCAAAAAATTTTGTATTCTTGAAATATTTCTACAAATTTTGTATTTTCCCCGTCTGATATTTTCAAAAATATTTTTGTATAACCAATCCTTATAATTATTGAAAATATAACTACAGCCAAAGTCCAAAATATTGATCTGCTGTCCATGTTGCCTAAACTGGAAACAGCAAATACTAACAGGGTGGTCAAAATGGCAATTTCTTTATTGGTTTTAAATTTCTCCCAGCCGTATTTCAAAGATGCTTTTATTGAAAACATAAATTTGATTTAATTTATAAAGTGCTGATATTATAACATATAATGATTAAATTATGTTAAGATGGTTGGGTATGCATAAAAATAAGGTAAAAAAAATAACAGGTATAATCAAAATTACGTCTAAACCGCTTGGTTTTGTGACGGTAGGAGGATCAAAGCGTGAAGAAGATATCGTTGTCTTTGAAGAAGATCTAAACTGCGCGCTTGATAAAGATGAGGTAGAAGTGGAAATAATAGGTAAGGATAGAGAAAGAGCTAAAGGTAAAATAATCAGAGTAATCAAAAGAAATAAAACTAGATTTGTCGGTACTATCCAAAAAGAAGACAAAAATATATTTTTTAGACCAGATGATTTTAAATTTTATAGAGATGTGGAAATATTTGATTTCCCAAAAAAGTTGGAAGCGGGAACTAAAGTGCTAGCAGAGATAAATTGGACAAATTCAAATCTAAATCCAAGAGGTAAAATTCTCTCAGTGATTGGTAAAAAGGGAGAACATGAGACCGAGATGCAATCCATACTTTTAGATAAGGGTATTATTTATAAATTTACTGCTGAAGTGGAAGCGGAGGCAGAAAAAATGTCAAGGTTGAACCTTGACATAGGAGATAGGCGAGATTTCAGAGATATAACTACTTTCACAATTGACCCAGTGGACGCCAAAGATTTTGACGACGCCCTTTCGTATGAAGACTTGGGAGAAAACAAGATAAGAGTAGGAGTGCACATAGCCGATGTCTCTCATTTTGTCAGACCAGGGAGCGCTTTGGATAAAGAGGCGCGCGAAAGAAGCTTCTCCACTTATTTGGTTGACCGCACTATTCCTATGCTCCCAGAAGTTTTGAGCAATGAGCTTTGTTCGCTTATGGCAAATGTAGACCGCTTCGCTTTCTCCGCGGTTTTTGATATCAAAAAAGACACAGGTGAAATTATAGATCGTTGGTTTGGTAAGACTATCATTAATTCTAATAAAAGGTTTAGTTATGAAGAGGCACAAGAAGTTTTAGACTCTGAGGGGAATGAAAAAATATACTCTCCTTCATTAGGTCATAAGGTCCAAGGCTCTCAGGATAGTAGTTTTTCCATTCCCCTCTTAGAACTCAATCGCATCGCCAATATTTATAGAAAAGAAAATAAAATAAACGGGGCCATAGAATTTGAGACAGATGAGGTGAAGTTTGAATTGGATAATTTGGGTAAACCGATAAGAATTTATAAAAAAACACGCTTAGATACGATGAAGATGATTGAAGAATGGATGCTTTTGGCTAACAGAGAAGTGGCTAAGTTTATAAGTGATAAATTGGGTAAAAGGGGAGGCGCTTCTATATTTCGCATTCACAATCTTCCAAAGATGGAGCGGATTGAAGAACTTGCTATTTTTGTGAGAGCATTAGGGCATGATTTACCTATTAAAAATGGTGAAGTTAGCGCCAAAGATATAAATATATTACTCAAACAGATAGAGGGGCACGCATCGGAATCTTTAATTAAGACGGCGACCATAAGATCAATGGCTAAGGCTATCTATTCAACAAAAAATATAGGTCACTTTGGCCTGGCTTTTGAATACTATACCCACTTTACTTCCCCTATCCGAAGGTACCCAGATCTTTTGGTTCATAGAATTTTGGAAAAGCATTTAAAAAATATGCCGATTGCCAAAGATGAAATGACACAGTATGAAAAAATTGCTGTTGAGGCAAGTGAGAAAGAGGTCATTGTTGCTGAAGCTGAACGCGATAGTATAAAATATAAGCAAGTAGAATTTATGCAAAACAAAGTGGGACAAGATTTTGATGTTGTTATCTCTGGTGTGACCGAATGGGGTATGTATGTTGAAAATTCGGAGACAAAAGTTGAGGGATTGGTGCGTCTCAAAGATTTGGGTGATGATTTTTACAAATTAGATCAAAAGAATTATTGCATCAAGGGTGAGAGAACTAAAAAGAAGTTTTCTCTTGGCGACACTCTACATGTCCGCCTAGTCTCCGCTGACCTCGATCGCAAAACTTTGGATTTCAAGTTGGTTTGATAGAGTTAATCATAAATAAGTAGAAGCGTTCATTTTGTAGCGATTAATCGCCATATTCTGATTTAGCTGTTATATACTAAAGTTATATACTAAAAAACTCACGATCGTGAGAAAATAGTGTTTACACTAATCTTACGATCGTAAAAAGAGTGTAAATTATAAATGTGTTGGATATTTCGCTACTTTGCTACTGCAACTACTTCATCCCAGCTTCGTTAAAGCTTCGCTAGGTAATTGATTTACTTAGCAACTGCTACAGCTTCATCGAAGGCAATAGAAAGTAGACGGGAGACGCCATCGCGGCCCATGGTGACACCGTAGATGACGCCGGCACGGGACATGGTTTCGCGGTTGTGAGTTATTAAAATAAGTTGAGAGACTTTAGAAAGTGATTCAATCATATCGCCATATTTTTTGGAGTTAGCTTCGTCGAGGGCGGCATCTGTTTCGTCTAGAATTATAAAAGGTGGTGGGTTAACGGCTGAGACGGCAAAAAGGAGCGCAATTGAAGTTAGAGCTCTTTCTCCACCACTAAGCATCTCCAACCCCTTTGTTCTTTTACGTGGCAATGAGACAGAGATATCTATTCCACCCATTGCCTCGCCGAAGTCTCCATCTTCAAACGAAGGCAGGTCTAATGCATCCAGCATACTACTTTTATTCGTCCGAATACTTTCCCCGTCCTCATCCATTTCTAAATTCTCATACTTTCTAACTTTTTTACTTTTTACTATTTCCAACTTCGCTTCTCCCCCGCCAAACATAAGCGAAAAAAACTCATGAAAAGATTTATTTATTTTTTCTATTCCCTGCTTAAATTCCACATCCAGTTTTAGAAGCAATTCTTTTATAAGTTGTTCCAAAGACTTGGCTGAATTTTTCAAATCTTCTAGTTCTTTTAATAAAAATTCATCCCTTTCTATACTGTCTTTATATTCTTTCATCACCTCTACTCCCTCTCCGCCCCCGAGTTCCTCGAGTCTTATTTTCATTTTTTCAAGTTCCCTTCTTTTTTCTTCCCTTGCCACGCCATAGCTTTCGGCGGAGGCGGGCACTTCTTCCAAATTGGGAATCTCATCATTCTCAAATCCTAAAATAGCGGTACCCAAAAGTACTCCTCCTTCTTTTATTTCTCTCTTCCAATCTTCTTCTAGGCTACTAACTCTTCTCGTCTCCATCTCCAAAATGTTGAGTCTGTTTCGAAGATTACTTTGTTCTCCGGAAATTTTAAACATGGTCTTTTCGGCCTCCCTGCTAGAATCCTTTTCTTTTTCGATAGATTCCTTTATTTTTTGGTATTTAGAAGAAAGTTCGGACAAACTTTCTTCTACTTTCATGATCTTGTCTTCCAATTCAACTTTTATTTTTATTAGAGAATCATTTTCTTCATTTAACCTATCTAAATGTTTGTTATCAAGTTTACTTCTGTGGCTTATAATAAAATTTCTTATTTTTTCAATAATTTTTGTTATTTCTAAATAAGTTGAGACTTCTTTTTCCAATTCCTCCACCTCTTTCAATGGGATTGTTTTATTTTCTTCTGATCTTTGATCTGTTTCAATCTTTTCAATATTTCTTTTGTTTACATTTATTTCTCCTTCTATTTTTCCTACCTCCCGATATAAATTATCTTTATTCTCTCTTTCCTTTTTTATCTCATTCTCTGTATTTAAAAGTTCTTCACTTTTTTGATCTTTACTTTCAGAAGCTATTAAAATTTCTTTGGCTTCTTCCATCTTCTTATTGAGATCCTTCAATTGTCCCACTATTGGTTCTTTTTCCTTTTTAATACTGTTATTTTGGCTTTCTATATAAACTTGCTCTCTTTTTAAATATTCTCTATAAAACTTTGAAAGTTTGACTCTTAGTTCTTCAGCTTTCTCTACTTTCTCTGCTTGTTTTTTAAGAAATTTTATGTGAGGAGCAATCTCTCTTCTCAAAGATTCTACTTGTTTTATGTTTTCCTCTGTTTTCAAAAGTTTACGTTCGCTTTCTTCTCTTTTATACTGATAAATTTTGAGCCCGAGTGCGTCTTCTATCATTTCTTTTCTCTCTTTGATATTGGCACTAAGTATCCTGTCCGCTTCTCCTTGAGAAATTATATGATGTCCTGATGCTCCGATATGAGCTTGTGATAAAAGTTCAAATATATCTTTTAATCTCACCAAACTACCATTCAAATAATATTCATTGCCACCATCTCGATTGACCACTCTCTCGATCACAATTTCTTCAAAATCTAAACTGAATAGATTTTTTGAATTATCAAAAACAAGCTTTACATTAGCCCTGTTTGATCTACCAATTTCAGTCGATCCGTTCCATATCAAATCTTCACCGCGCTTGCCACGCATTGATTTGATAGACTGTTCTCCCAAAGCAAAACGAAAAGCCTCGGCAACATTGCTTTTGCCGCTTCCGTTTGGCCCCACTATTGCCGTCACCCTTGATTTAAAATGAAGCTCGGTTTTTTTAGCAAAACTTTTAAACCCCGCTATCTCTAACGATTTAAGCATGATGTATTTATTATATATTTAACAAAAAACAAATGCTAATTTCTTCCGCTTCACCCTATTGTATGGGACCCACACGGTTCGAAATTAGTATTTGTTTTTCTGTAATTTTTACCCCCAACCTTTTTCCTTCAAAGCATGGCGAGCCGCCGATTGCTCAGCGTCTTGTTTGGACTCACCCTCGCCTTCGGAGACCAAACTATCACCCAAAAATACTCCGACAGTAAACTTTTTGTCATGATCGGGACCTACTTCTTTCATAGTTTTATATGATGGGGTAACACCTGCGATATCTTGAGCTTTTTCTTGAAATTTACTTTTAGCATCCACCCAGAGCTGTTCTTTGACAATCTTGACCGTCATTGGGGCTATATATTTTAATATAAAATCACGAGCATTGTTGTATCCAGAATCCATATAAATAGCCCCGATGATGGCCTCTAAGGCATTGGCTAAAATATATTGACGAGCCCTCCCTATGTCTTTGGCTTCACCTTTAGAAAGGAGCAAATAATCATTTACAGCTAATTGCTTAGCCACTTCTGCGCATGTTTGGGCGTTGACCAAAGCGCTTCTAATGGAAGTTAAGTCCCCCTCGTTTTTATCTGGATATTCGTTATAGAGGTAATGCGTGATGGCAAGCTCTAATACGGCATCGCCCAAAAATTCTAGTCGCTCATTATGTTTCCCTTTTAAACTTTTGTGCTCATTTAAAAAAGAGCGGTGAGTAAACGCCTGTTTCAATAAATCTATATCATTAAATTTTATTCCTATCGCCCTTTCAAATTCTCCGAAATCTTTCTCTTTCATATAATAGTGCGACTCTAGCTTTTCACTAATAAATTTATTGCTTTAGTAACAATTGGTAAAATATCATCATAAAAATTTAAATCAAGTATTTCGGCAAGTCTAAACCATTTTACATCATCTAGTCCACCCTTTTTCTCTTTGTTCTCAAGAGTTAAATCTTCAAAAGGGGCTTCGGCTAAAAAGTAAACCACATGTTTTTTTAACTTCCCTTTTTCTGGATGAAAAGTTTCGTAAGCATTCTCACCAAGACGATCTTTTACTTTTATGGTGATGCCGAGCTCTTCTTTGGCGCCACGGACGAGGGCTCCTTGCTCATTTTCACCACTTTCTAACTTTCCTTTTGTTAATGTCCAATGTCCAAAAACATCGTGTACCAAGGCTATATATATTTCTTTTTGGTGGTGAGCATAAACTACCGCTCCAACCAAAGTCTCGTTGGTGATGGGCTTTTTTTCGGCAGCTTTATCGTCTTTGCCGGGTTCACCCATTTCTTTATAGACTGCGCCCAAGACACCGTTTATAAACTTACCGGAAGTTTCCCCGCCAAATTTTTTGGCTAGCTCGATTGCTTCATTGATGGCCACCTTGGGGGGTACCTGCTCTCTATTGGCAAACAGAAGTTCGAAGAGTCCGATGCGTAAAATATTTCTATCCAAAATGGCGATTTTTTCGATTGGCCATTCTGGAGCGGCGGAGGCTATGACGTTATCAAGATCTTTTTGTTTCTCTATCACTCCGCTCAAAAGATTTTTCATAAATTGATCAGATTCTGCTCCGGGAGCAAACTCTGAAACATCTCTTTTGAGTATGTCTTCGGGTTTAATTTTTTGACTACTAAAATCCCACTCGTATAGAGTTTGAAGTACTATTGATCTTGCAAGGTGCCTGTTTGCCATAAAACGTTAATTTCTAATTATTCTAATTATACTAATTTCTAAACAATAACCAATCCCCAATCCCCAACTTTAGAAATTTCGACATTGGGACTTGTTTAAAATAATTAGGTTAATTAGGTCAATTAGAAATTATTTTGCCACTTTTGCTTTCTCTTTTGCCCTCTTTTCTTTCTTGGCAATTTTGGCGTGGACATCTAAGACTTGTCTGCCCTTATACTTGCCACAAACAGCGCAAACTGAATGCTGGGACTTTGGGCTCCCACATTCTTTGCACAAGGTAAGCGAAGCTGCCACCAATGCATGATGGCTTCTTGTATTCCCCCTCTGACTTCTATTGTGTCTCATCCTAACTACCATATGACTAATTTAAACTATATTTATAAAAAAAGCAACCCTGACTAAAGCCGGGGTTGTTGCAGAATTTTACTGAAGATTCAGAAAGAATAGATAGCTTGTCTGAGGCGTTCGTCCTCGCTATCCGTAGCTTCTTTACTCAAATACCTTACTTTGGGATCATTTAAAATATCTGGACTGATACTTCCTTGATCACTGTGGGTATAGATTACAATAGAGGTTTGATTATTTTTCTCGCGTATGTAGCGGATGAGCCTCTCTCCGGCTTCTTGATGATTCCAATTTTTGATCCAAGGAAAATTGGTTTCAAGGAACTTATGCCGTCTATCAAAATCCTCCCTTGATTCTCTAAGTTCAAGTAGAGTCAAGTAATTTTCTGTAATTAGAGTGTATGGTGTTTTGAGAGAATTTTCCTGAAGCAAGAATTCTTCCACACTTCTCAATACGGTAATTCCCTCAATTGGGAAATTTGATCGCAAAAACTTGATGGCAATTTTTCTGTCTTCATGTCCACTTTCAAGAAGTACGATGTGCATTCTGGTCTCCTGTTCTGAGTAGGATCTTACAATACTCAATCTATTTGGTCAAATTTTTGCAGAAGGATTTTCGATGCAGTGGAGAGAGGCCATATTTTTTAATGAGTTTAATGTGTAGTTGTGTACCATACCCCTTATGGATTTCGAGGCTGTAGGCAGGATATTTTGAGCCTAGACGGCACAAGAGGCGGTCGCGAGAGACTTTGGCCACGATAGAGGCGCAGGCAATAAAAACATCTTTTTCATCCCCCTTTATTATTGTTTTTTGATTTTTAAATTCCTTCGGCGCCTTAAGCAACCCATCCAACCTAATTACACTATTTTTACGATCGTAAGAAGAGTGTAAATTGTAAAGTGACATATCAATACCTTTTTGTACTGCTTTGGATATTCCGATTTCATCTATTACTTTGTTTGAAATATGAGATACAGAAAAATTTATCTCTCTACTCTTTTTCAATTCTTTAAATTGTTTATATATTCCCTCTCTTCTTTTGGGACTTAACTTTTTTGAATCTCTAATTTTTCCTCCTAGTATTTTTATTAACTTTTTATTTAAATTTTTAGGAGCCATAAAAACTCCTACGCTCACTGGCCCCGCTAGAGGCCCCCTCCCCGCCTCGTCTACTCCTATAACAAATTTCATACTTTGTATTATACTGCTGTTATGAAATTTACTCATCTGCATACCCATAGCCACTACTCCCTTCTTCAGGCGTTACCCAAGATCCCAGAGCTTATAGAGGCGACTAAAAAAGATGGGATGGAGGCGCTGGCTCTGACCGACAATGGCAATATGTATGGAGCGATTGAATTTTATAAAGAATGCAAAAAAGCTGGCGTGAAGCCAATCATTGGAGTAGATGCATATCTGGCTTCCCGCACTCGTTTTGATAAACAAGCTGGGGTTGATAAAGACCGGTTTAGACTGGTGCTTCTTTGTAAAAACGAAAATGGTTATAAAAATCTTTTAAAACTTGTGACAGCCTCTTATTTGGAAGGGTTTTATTACAAACCCCGGATTGATTTTGAACTTTTAGAAAAGTATTCGGATGGGCTCATCGCTATTTCTTCTTCTTGGAGTGGGGATATTTCAACCGCTCTTCGTAATAAAAATACGGAACTTGCCAAAGATCTCTTACAAAAGTATAAAAAAATTTTTGGAAACAGTGATGATGAATCCAACAAGCCCATCATGGGTGGCGATTTTTATATTGAAATTACCAAGCATCCAGAGCTTGTAGGTCACGACGAACACATGAAGGTGTTGGCGGAGTTTGCCAAAGTAAATTCAGTGGGGACAGTAGCCGCTCATGATGTTTATTATATTGAGCCAGAAGACAGAGAAGCCAAAAATACTTTAATGGCAGTTAGTCAGGGTGCTCCGATGGTCACCGGGAGCGAAAGGGGCGTCTGGGATGAAGAAGAAGATTTCTCTTTTCTTTCAGACGAAGAAATAAAAGAGAGATTTAAAGATTTACCGGAAGCAATTTTTAACAATCACAAGATTACTGCTTTATGTAATTTAGAATTAGAGCTCGATAAATGGGTTTTGCCTGATTATGTAGTAGAAAATAATCTGTCTCACGACGATGAATTGAGACGCTTAACCTACGTGGGTTTAGAGAACAGAGGTTTAGAAAAAACTAAAGAAGTAATTGATCGTATTGAATATGAACTCAAAGTAATTAGTGATAAAAAGTACTCGCCTTATTTTTTGGTGGTCAGCGACCTTTTAAGATTTGCTCGAGACAATGGAATATTAACTACTACCCGTGGTTCTGCTGGAGGTTCGATGGTTTCCTATTTAAATTTTATAACCACCATAAACCCAATCGAATTTAAATTACCATTTGAGAGGTTTCTCAATCCTTTCAGGCCTAAAGCTCCCGATATTGATATGGATATTGCTGACAACCGTCGTGAAGAAATGATTGAATATGCCAAAAAAAAACATGGCTCAGATAGAGTGGCCCAAATAGGAACATTTGGTACTATGATGGCTCGTGGCAGTGTCAGAGACACGGCAAGAGCTTTAGGTTTTGCTTATACGGTCGGTGACCGGATTGCCAAACTCATCCCTATGGGAGCTCAGGGATTTCCTATGACAATTGAGCGCGCTCTAGCTGATGTACCAGAACTTTTGGAGCTTTATAAAAAAAATGAGGATACCAAAAAGATTATTGATATGGCAAAAAAGATTGAGGGGTGCGCTAGACATGTGGGTGTCCACGCAGCTGGTGTTGTAATTGCTCCTACGCCTATTATTAATTACACCGCGCTACAATATGATCCCAAAGATAATACTAAAATCATCACTCAGTATGATATGTATTCAATTACTGACGAATATGATGGCGTCGGACTTTTAAAATTTGATTTTCTCGGTATTAAAAATCTCGCTATTTTAGCTGATGCAGTTAAAAGAACAGAAAAAATTGAAGGTATAAAAATTGATATTGAAAATGTTGCTCTTGATAATAAAAAAACTTTTGAGATGCTAGCTCGTGGTGAAACTATAGGACTATTCCAACTTAATGGTGATGGCATGACTCGGGCGTTGGTGGACTTAAAACCATCTGTAATATATGACATTAATGTGATGGTGGCTCTTTATCGTCCAGGACCGATGGATAACATCAAAGAATACACGGCCAGAAAACATGGAACAAAACCTATCGTCTATTTACATCCAAAAATGAAAAGTTATCTGGAGCATACTTTTGGGGTATTGGTCTATCAGGATGACCTTCTTTATACCGCTATTGAAATAGCCGGATATAGTTGGGGTGAAGTAGATAAATTTCGCAAAGCCATCGGCAAGAAAAATCGTGAAGAAATGGCAAAACAACATGTAATGTTCATAGAAGGTTGTCAAAAAAATAGTGGTATGCCAGTGAAAAAAGCCGAGGAGTTGTGGAATTTGTTTGAGCCATTTCAAGGATATGGTTTCAATAAGGCTCATGCTGCTGGTTATGGAAAACTAGCTTATCAAACAGCTTATATGAAAGCCAATTTCCCAGCCATATATATGTCTGCTGTTCTTACAGCCGAGTCGGGAGATGTAGAAAAAATCGCAGAAATTATAAATGAGTGTAAAAGGATGGGTATTCTGGTTTTACCACCCGACATCAATGAAAGTTATTCAGATTTTACTTTGGTTAAAAAAGAAAAAAATGAATTAGAAAAAGAAGGCGAGACAATACGGTTTGGGTTAACTACTATCAAAAATTTTGGCGAAGGTATTGCGGGCATCATTACCAAAGAAAGAAAAGAAAATGGGAAGTTTAAGTCCCTAGAAGATTTTCTTACTCGTATTCAAGACAGAAATTTAAATAAAAAATCTATGGAAGCGCTGGTGAAGTCTGGCGCCTTTGATAATTTTGCAGAAAGAGGCTTCCTCCTTTCAAATATGGATACGCTTTTGGAATATAATAAAGAATCAGTTGGTAACAGAGATCAAGACTCCCTTTTTAATCTCCTCTCTTCCAAAGAA
>MHWB01000002.1:0-60869 GCA_001823925.1 Candidatus Zambryskibacteria bacterium RIFCSPLOWO2_01_FULL_39_39 | reverse complement strand
TATGTTTCCGGACACCCCATGGAGCAATTCAAAGAAAAACTAGAAAATCAAAAAATGACCATAAAGAAAATAAAAGAAAGTTCCAAAGAAAACGAGGTGGTGGTGGTTGGCGGTTTAATAGAAAATATGAGAGATATTTTAACCAAGAATGGTGACAAAATGTTTTTTATAAAATTTGCAGATTTAACCGATCAGATCGAGTTGGTAGTTTTCCCTCGTGTTTTACAAGAATTTTCTTCTATCTTTCTCCCCGACCAATGTATTGCTGTCAAAGCTCGTGTCTCACTCCGTAATGGCGAAAAGACTCTAATTGCCGAAAAAGCCAAAAAGTTGTAACATTTATTTATGAATAAAGAAAAATCTCTCGACAAGCTCGAGACAAGTAATATTGAATCAGTTAGACATTCACTAGCACATCTGCTTGCGGCGGCGGTCAAGGAGTTTTATCCAGATGCTAAAGCGACTATCGGACCGGCTATAGATAATGGTTTTTATTATGACTTTGAATTTTCTTCTCCTATTTCAGACAAAGATTTAGAAAAAATTGAAGAAAAAATGAAAGAGATTTTGCCTTCTTGGAAAAGTTTTGAGGGTGGGGAGGTGTCGGCAGATGAAGCGAGGGAGTATTGGAAGAACAACGAATATAAGATTGAACTAATAAATGAATTTGAAGGCAAAATAACTTTTTATAAAAGCGGTGATTTTACTGATCTTTGTCGAGGTGGGCACGTAGCAGATCCTTCCAAAGAAATCAGTCCGGAATCATTTAAACTTGATCGTATTGCGGGCGCTTATTGGAGGGGAGACGAAAAAAACAAAATGTTGACTCGTATTTATGGTTTAGCTTTTGAATCAAAAGAAAAGTTAGACGAATATTTGATACAAAGAGAAGAAGCTGAAAAAAGAGATCATAAAAAATTAGGCAAAGAACTAGGACTTTTTACTATTTCAGATTTAGTTGGTAAGGGGTTGCCCATGTACTTGCCAAAAGGAAATATAATTCGCACCGAGTTGGAAAACTTTATTCGTTCTGAAAAAGAAAAACTCGGGTATTCATTTGTTACGATTCCTCATATTGCCAAAAAGGAACTTTATATAAAAAGTGGTCACTTGGGTAAATATGGCGCTATGATGCCGACAATGAAAGACGAAAATGGCGAAGAATTTGTAATGAAAGCAATGAATTGTCCTCATCATTTTGAAATTTACAATGCTGAGCCACATAGTTATCGCGACTTACCTTTGCGTTTAGCCGAAAATACTGTCGTCTACAGAAATGAAAAAAGTGGTGAATTGTCCGGTCTTTTGCGAGTCAAGAGTTTGTGTCAGGACGATACTCATCATTTTATAAAACAAGATCAGATCCAATCAGAAATAAAGATGATTCTTGGACTAATGCAAAAAGTCTATGGTTTGTTTGGATTTAATGATTACAAAGTTGAAATTTCCGTGCGTGATCCAAAAAATAAAGGAAAATATTTTGGAGATGATAGTGTTTGGCAAAAAGCTGAAGCGATATTGCTTGAAGAGGTCACAAACTGGGGTGTCCCATTCAGTGTTGAAGAGGGTGAGGCTGCATTTTATGGACCTAAAATAGATATAAAAGTTAAGGATTCAATCGGTCGCGAATGGCAACTGACAACGATCCAATTAGACTTTAATCAACCAGAAAATTTTGATATGAATTACACTGGTGAAGACGGTAAAAAACATCGTGTTGTAGTCTTACATGTAGCCATACTGGGTTCTTTTGAAAGATTTATGGGAATTCTTATTGAACACTATGCTGGCAATTTTCCTCTCTGGCTCTCACCAGTGCAGGTTAAAGTCATACCAGTACGCGAATCGCACAATGCTTATGCGCAGGAAATTTATGATTTGTTAAAAGAAAATGGTGTGAGGGCCGAAGTGGATTTGGCAGATGAAAACTTGGGTAAAAAGGTGCGTCAGGCAAAGAATGAAAAGATCCCTTATTGGATTGTCTTGGGTGATAAAGAAGTAGAATCAAAAGAAGTGACCGTGGAAGCTCGTGGCAATCCGTCAGTTGACGGAGGCGAAAAACTTGGTTCAATGTCCGCCTCAAAATTCCTAGAACTTCTCCAAAAAGAAATTAAAGAAAAGAATTAAATGTCAATAGTTGCCAGTTTGGCGTTGGATTGGATGAAAGATTTGCGAGATGGGACG
This sequence comes from Candidatus Zambryskibacteria bacterium RIFCSPLOWO2_01_FULL_39_39, assembly GCA_001823925.1. Taxonomy (GTDB): domain Bacteria; phylum Patescibacteriota; class Minisyncoccia; order Phycocordibacterales; family WO2-35-19; genus WO2-35-19. Next base: position 58,685 of record MHWB01000002.1, on the reverse strand, counting down.
TCAGTGCCCATAAGAACATCAAATATTTGGTCAGCTTCGCCGGCTTCGTCAACATTTATTTGTTTCAAGATACGTTTTTTGGGGTCCATGGTGGTTTCCCATAATTCTTCGGCATTCATTTCTCCCAAACCTTTGTAGCGTTGTACTGAAATTTTACTTCGGCCCGCCGTAGCTTTAGCGGAGGAGGCTTTATTATTTTCATTTTCTTCCTCATTTTCTGAATCAGAATTTTCGATCTCTCCACTTTCAGTTTCTACTATTTCAACCTCTGCTTCTTTTCCTAAAATTTTAGCTTTCTCGTCGTCAGAGTATGCATAAAATATTTCTTTACCCTTTTTAATTTTATAAAGAGGCGGTTGGGCAATGTATATAAATCCCCCATCTATAAGTGGACGGAAGTATCTATAGAGTAGAGTAAGTATAAGAGTGCGGATGTGGGCGCCGTCAACATCGGCATCGGTTGCTATAATCACTTTATGATAACGAAGTTTGGAAATATCAAATGTGTCCCCTATGGCAGTACCCAAAGCGACTACCAAATTTTTAATTTGCTCTGAACCAAGCATACGGTCAAGTCGGGCTCTTTCTATGTTTAATATTTTTCCTTTCAATGGTAATATCGCTTGAGTACGCCTATCTCTACCCGTCTTGGCGGTGCCTCCGGCCGAATCTCCCTCTACGATAAAGAGCTCTGACTCCTCTGCAGATTTACTCTGGCAATCGGCAAGTTTCCCCGGCAAAGTCATACCTTCCAGTGCCCCCTTTCTTAAAATTGAATCTTTAGCCGCTTTAGCCGCTTTGCGAGCGCGTAGGGCCAAGGTGACTTTATTAATTATTGCCCTAGCATCATCTGGGTTTTCTTCCAAAAAGGCATCAAAGGCTTCAGCAAAAATACCCTCAACCATCCCACGGGCTTCTACACTACCCAACTTAGCCTTAGTTTGACCTTCAAATTGCACTTCTCTCAATTTAACTGAAATAACGGCAGTGAGTCCCTCTAACACATCTTCTCCCGTAAAAGCATCATCTCCATTTTTGGTAAGATTGTTTTTCTTGGCATAATTATTTAAAGTTCTAGTCAAAGCTGTCTTAAATCCAGTGATATGGGTTCCTCCTTCAGAGTTATATATATTATTGGCAAAAGGCATAATGCGGGCCGAAATATCGTCTACATATTGCAGAGCTACTTCTGCTCCCTCAAAATTTTCATTTAATTTTTCAACATAAAAAACATTTTTATGAATTGGTTTTTGGGTGTGGTTATAAAATCTGATGAGAGACATGAGTCCACCGTCAAAATAAAATGACATAGAAGGTGCTTCTATATCCAAGTCTCGTAAATAAAAAGTTTCAGAGTCTTTTATTTTTCCGCCAGATGATATATTTATTTCTCGCAAATCTAAGACAGATATTTTGAGACCTTTTACCAAATAAGCCTGTTGACGCATATGATGGACCACTCGGTCAAAGTCAAAACTTATTTCGTTGTCATTAGTTGCAAATATTTCTGGATCCGGCTCAAAAGTGATTACAGTGCCAGAGAGCTTGGAAGAACCTATTTTTTTAACTGCCGTTTTCTTTTTACCTTTAGAATATTCTTGCATGTAGACTCCCCCGTCTCGGTGTACTTCTGCTCGCATAAATATCGAAAGTGCGTTAACTACGGAAGCCCCTACTCCATGCAGACCGCCAGAGATTTTATAACCTTCTCCCCCAAATTTTCCACCCGCGTGTAGGGTGGTCAAAATAGTCTCCAAAGCTGATACTTTTGTTTGTTTGTGGACATCAACTGGGATGCCTCGACCATTGTCGACGACCCGTACTTGATTATTGGGAAGAAAAGCAACTTCTATATCATTAGCAAAGCCTCCCATGGCCTCGTCCCTTGAGTTATCAAAAATCTCCCAAATTAGATGATGTAAGCCGTCCGGCCCAGTAGTGCCGATATACATACCCGGCCTGCGACGCACTGGCTCTAGCCCTTCCAAAACAGTGATAGAATCGGCGCTATATTTACTTGAATCTTTGCTTTTTTTATTTTTCTCCTCCTTAATCATTACATCATATTATAGCAAATTCTAATCTATTTTGCTACACTAAATCACATGAAAGAATACATTATTCCAACAGACGAAGAAGAGAAAAAGCTCAAAGATTTGAACAATCGAAAGGATGCTGATGCTTTGCGTATGAAGCGATACTTGGCTATGCCAGACCTTTCCCGCACTCAGGGCAGTCCTATTGCAGAAATTGTAAATCGTATAATATGTTATCCCTATTTTAAAGATTTAGATATTATCAAAACTCCTGAAATCGTCCCAGCCAATATAAGTTTTGATTTGTTTGATTTCCCAGCAGATCATCCCGCTAGGAGCAAGTCAGACACATATTATGTAGATGATAAAAATATTTTGCGGACTCACACCACTGTTTGTTGGTATTACTATTTGATGCACGAAGAAATAAAAAAACGTATAGCTCAAAATGAACCAGTTGGCTGTTTTAGTTTTGGCAAAGTTTACCGCAAAGATGAAATAGACCGCAATCATATGAATGTTTTTCATCAAATAGATGGTTGGTTTCTGGCGCCAAAAACTTTGAAGACAATCGGTCAAAAAGATTTGGAAGAAGCTCTTGGAAATATTGCTGCTGCTGTATTCGGACCTCAAATTAAGTACCGCTTAAACAAAGATACTTTTCCATATACGGATCCATCTTTGGAAATGGAAGTTCTAATTGATGACAAATGGGTTGAGGTGGTTGGTTGTGGTGTGGTCAAGGGTAGTGTTTTAGAAAAGCTCGGAGTTGACTCAAAAAAATATACTGGCTGGGCGTTTGGATTTGGTTTGGAGAGATTGGCGATTGTAAGCATGTCTTTACCTGATATCCGCCTACTTTGGTCAGAAGATGAGAGGATTAAAAAACAGCTTAATCTTGGCCAAAAATATAAAGAAGTTAGTAAATACCCGCCCATAGTCCGTGACATTTCTTTTATAGTAGATAAAAACTTTGTGCCAAACAATTATTTTGATTTAATCCGAGAAGTCATAGGGGAAGATCTGGTTGAAGAAGTTAAACTCTTAGATAGATACGAAGACGAACAAAAATTTGGTAAAAATAAAGTAAGTTTCGCTTTTCGGATTATTTATAGATCTCTCAATCGGACCTTGTTAAGTTCTGAAGTTGACACTATGCATAAAAAACTTGAAGATGAGACTCTACGGATTTTTTTGGCAACTATCCGTTGATGTGTTATATTTACAGATATGCATCTTGCATCAGATACCATAACTTACATTCTACTTTTCTTAGCTCTTTATGTTGAGGTATTTTTCCTGATTACTTACTTTGAATTTAAAGCAATCTCTCTAACTAAGATTTTTGCGGGTCAAGGAAAGAAAAAAAGTGAGGATGAATTCCCAAGTGTATCTATGATAGTGCCCGTTTGGAACGAAGAAACCACTATCCTTAAGACGATTTTCTCGATTTTGAAGCTTAACTATCCCAAAGACAAACTCTCTATTTTTATTGTAGATGACGGAAGTACGGACAATACTTGGCGTGTTTTGCAAGTGTTTGCCCATAACAAACAAATTAAACTTTTAAGAAAAGAAAATGGTGGCAAATATACAGCTTTAAATTATGCGCTAGAATTTGTAGACTCTGATTTGGTTGGCTGCTTGGACGCTGACTCTTTTGTCCACCCAGAAGCTTTAAGGAGGATCGCGACAGAATTTGATGATAGCGAAATTATGGCAGTTACTCCTTCTATAAAAATATTTGAACCAAAAGGGATATTGGGCCTTATCCAAAAAGCGGAATACATTTTTGGTATTTTTTTGCGAAAAGTATTCTCCAATTTAAATGCCGTCTATATAACTCCGGGGCCATTTTCTATTTTCCGCAGATCTGTTTTCCAAAAAATAGGAGGCTACAGACATGCTCACAATACTGAAGATATGGAAATTGCTATGCGTATGCAAAAAAACTTTATGAAAATAAGCAATGTCTCCAATGCTTTTGTTTATACTATTGCTCCCACTACTTTCAAAGCTCTTTATAAACAACGTTTACGCTGGGTCCACGGTTTCCTTAAAAATGCTATTGATTATAGGGGTATGTTTTTTAGACCTCAGTATGGCAATTTGGGGATGGTGGTCTTGCCTGCTGCAGGCTTTTCTGTTTTTTCCACTATGTATTTTTTTGGGACAGTTGTAATAAATTGGATAAATATCTCAATCCTCAAAATAAAAGAAGTATCCACTATTGGCCTATCTTGGTCGGGATTTAATTTTGATTTTTTCTACGTCAATACTGATATAGTGGTCTTCATCTCTATAATTGCGGTCTTGGGGACGCTCTTTATTATCGTAACTTCCAGAGGTTTAGCAGAAGAAAAGTATAAGTTTGGTTTAGATAGTATTTTGTTTTTAATGTTTTACACTGCTCTGGCTCCGATTTGGATGACCAAAGCTATTTATAATGTCATTTTTGTAAAAGAAACAAAGTGGAGATAATTATGTTTTTATTATAAATAAATCTACTTGCTTATAGTGATAAAACTTTGATATAATAAAAAAATGAACGAAGAAAAATTGGTAAAATTATTAAAAGAACATTTTCCAACCAAAAAAGAATTTGGTGATCTGGCTCATACCGTAAATGGGATAAGTGAAGAAATAAAAACAATAAAATTTGATATAAAAGAAATTAGGAATGATATCGAAGAAATCAAACCTTCAATTAAAGCCCTTGATAAAATTTTGGAGGAAAATCCGATTGAACGTATTGGACGTTTAGAAAAACATAATAATCTCCCGATTTTTATTCCAACTTCTCAAGAAGATTAAAAAGAAAAAGCCCAATCCGATATTACTGAATCAGGCAAGTTGTACAAAAACTCATTTGATAAGGAACTTCTTCAAGCGATTTTCAACACTTTTCCAAGCTTGTGAAATATTCCTCTCGGAGTTTCTGATTCTTCCGGTGGATATTCTTTCTTTACTACGGGGACTACCTTGTTCATGTACGCAATGAGACGAATGTTTGCAATTTGTTCGGGGGTACACCCACAAACATCAGCAATCTGTTGGTCGGTCATCTCCTCAAGAAATGGTACTACTTCCTTTGCCCAGTATGGGCTCAGGTCTTCGTGATGATGGTAGACAATCGACTCACCCCAGTCACGCTTCTTCAGGGTTGCTTTGACCGATCCGAAGTGATAAATCATCGAGTTATACATCCAAGGATGTTCCTCCCTGATCTGTTCTGGGGTCAGCGTGAGTAGTCTTGCAAGCAGATTGTCGTATCCCAAATTGTAAATCGTCTCATTCGCCGTTTGGTAACGATCGACTTCGACTCCAAGAACTGAGAAGATCGTTTGACCCTCTCGATCGGACTCGTAGATGTAGGCGGTTTTAGCATTAAGCACGTTCTTGCACAGAGCAAGATGTACATGAGCCCAGAGTTTGAAATCTGTAGAGTGGGTGTATGTCTGACCTCCCCAGTACCATTGTCTCATGGCGTTCTCCTTTTCTGATAATCATTTAATCATAAATTGTTTATAGTTGCAACTTTTTTATTTTTATGTTTTACTTTAGTCCGTTATCTATAATCTGTAAACTATCCCTATGGAATGGAAAAAATACGCATATACGTTTCTTATCACCGCCGCTATATTTGTGACGGCGATTTTGGCTAGCAACTATTTTAGTCAAAAGAAAATGAATGAAATCAAAGACATTGAAAGCCGTATTGCCGTAGACATACTTTCTTCAGAAACCCAGTTTTCACTGCTCTCAGAACTTTCTTGCAGAGAGATAGGCAATACTTTTCTCTCTAAAGAGCTCGCTACTTTGGGGGATAAGCTTTCATATACAGAAGAAAATAGAGGCACAGATGACGCAGAAGTAATAAATCTAAAAAAATATTATTCTCTTCTTCAAATTAAAGATTTTATTTTAATGCAGAAAATAAAAGAGAGATGCGGTATAAACTCTACCAATGGCGGACCCTCTTTAATGTATTTCTACTCAAATTTGGATAATAATTGTTCGGATTGTGAAAGAGAGGGCTTCGTCCTTACCAAATTAAGACAAGATTACCCAGAGCTTAGAGTTTATTCTTTTGATTACAATCTTGACCTTTCGGCTTTGCAGACGCTCATAAGCATCTACAATATCAAAAATGAACAACCTACCATATTGGTAAATGACAAGGTCTATTATGGTTTTAAATCTATAGAAGATATTAAAGAGATTATTCCCGCACTGAAAGAAATAGACAAACAAAAAGCTAAAGACGAAATTGAAAAAGCTTTAAAGTCCAAACAAGCGACTTCGACCCCGTAAATTCGCTTTGCTCACACGGGGCAAACTAAAATCAACTAATTGAGCCGGCACGAGGGTTCGAACCCCGGACATCCACTTTACAAAAGTGGCGCTCTACCAACTGAGCTATGCCGGCTTATTAAAATTTCTAATTACCCTAATTATTCTAATTTCTAAACAAATTCCAAATCCTAATTTTAGAACAATTAGAAATTAGGTTAATTTTCTCACTCTATCTTTCCTTTCTCCCCATTTCCCTTGTTCTCTGCAATCTTTTTAAGATAGAACGAGACAGAACCTTTATTTAAAACTTCTTTACGACCCATCATGATATCTTGCTTTATTCTATATTCATTCAGTATCCTTTCTTGGGTGTCGTAAAACAAATCAGAAATAACCTTCTTTGCCTCGACTAGCACAATATAACGGACACTCTGTATTAATTGCAAGATCTTAAATTTAAGAATTGAAACTAACTTTTCGGTGCCATTATCAAGTTTGCTAATCAATTTTAATACAAAATTTTTCTTGCCAGAGTTTAATTCTAGTGCTTTTAAAGATACTAAAGACAACGTAACAAAAAGAGATGAAGCAAATACTACAACTGTTGCCATATTTTTAGGTTAGTTAATAGAAAATCTCACAAATCTACCCACTTCCATCCTTTCTCCAAATTTTTGGGCAGCTTGTTCTATCAAGGTGCGAATATTTATTTCCGAATTTTTAATAAAAGCCTGTTCAAGCAAAACTTTTTCTCCGAAATACGAAGAAAGTTTACCCTCCATTATTTTATCACGCATTTCTTTTGGTTTCTCTGCCAAATCTTTTTCAAAAAGCTCCTTTGCTTTTACTTTATCTTCCTCTTTTATATCCTCCATCTTTAAATATTCTGGTGACAAGGCGGTTATATGCATCGCCAAATCCTTGCCCAAAGCTTTAAAGTCTTCATTCCTGGCTACAAAGTCCGTCTCACACAAAAGTTCAAGCATGGTCCCAACTAAGCCATTGCTATGAATATAAGAGACCACTGCTCCGGCGCCAAGAGTTCTGCCTAGTTTTTTATCTGCAGATTGTTTACTTATCTTGCGCAGTATTATTTTAGCCTTCTCCAAGTCTCCGCCCGCATCTTCCAAAGACTTTTTGCACTGCATGACCGACACGCCAGTCTCGTCACGCAATTCTTTGATTTGTTTGGTAGTTATATTCATTTTTTATACGCTTCAGCCACTTTTTCTACAAAAAATCTGATGCTGGCTATATTAGAATCATTAGCTGAAATGGGATAATCAATGTCGGTGATATTATTATCAGAACCGCACAAAGCGACTACCGGTATTTTTAAACTTTTAGCTTCTCTTAAGGCGGTTTCCTCAAATCTGGGATCAATGATAAATAGCGCTTTGGGTAAGGCAATCATATCTTTAATACCGCCAAACATCTTTTGAAGTTTTTCTATCTTTCTATCTATCAAAATCCTCTCTTTTTTGGTGTATTTGACGAGTTCCCCTTTTTCTTTTTGAGACAAGAGAAGGATCATGATATCTATCCTCTTTCTTATTTCTGGGAAATTTGTGAGTGTCCCGCCGATCCAACGGCCAGCCAAATAAGGCATACCTATCTTTTCTGCTTCTTCCTTTATTATCCCCTGAGCTTCATTTTTGCCTCCCACAAACAAAATAGTAGCCTTGGTTTCAGCCAATTTAGAAATAAAAGCAAGAGCATTTTCCAAACTCACATGAGTCTTTTCTAAATCAAAGATATCTACTTTATTTTTGGAACCGAAAATAAGTGGGGTTGCGCTAGGGTGCCTTCTTGATTTGCTAAACCCAAAATGAGCTCCAGCTTTAAAGAGCTCGTCTAGATTTTGTTCTGTTTTTGTTGTTTCTGTCATACAGTTTGAAATCTTATCAAATTTACTTCCAAGCGTCAATAATACCGCTTATCTGACCTTTCATTATATTTTCTATACCATGCCAGTTTTTATTTAATCTATGATCTGTAACCCTATCCTGAAGGATATTATAAGTTCTAATTTTCTCTGACCTATCCACTACTCCCACCTGATCTTTACGATCCGCCGCATATTTACTATCCTCTTCTTCTCGTTGCTTTTCTTCTAGTTTGGCTGAAAGGATCATCAAAGCATTTTCTTTGTTAGCATTTTGACTTCTCTCGGCAGTGGAACGTACCACTAAGCCCGTTGGTTTGTGAGTAAGTCTTACAGCTGTTTCCACCTTGTTTACGTTTTGGCCACCTTTGCCACCGGCACGAGAAAATTCAACTTCTAAATCAGCTGGGTTAATTTCAAATTTTGTTTTTTTGCGAATTGGCAATATAGCCACGGAAGCAGTAGATGTGTGGACCCGACCCATTTTTTCAGTCTTGGGTACTCTTTGTACACGATGGATACCTGTCTCATGTCTAAGTTCTTTATAAACATCAGTGCCTCGTATTTCAAAAGAAGCTTCCTTGTACCCTCCGAGTGGCGACTCTGATTCATCTAATATTGAAACAGACCAACCTCTTGAATCAGCATATCTGCGATACATATTGGCTAGTTCCTCGGCAAATAGAGCGGCCTCTTCGCCACCGACACCGGCCCTGACTTCCAAGACTATTTCATTGGGAAATTCCTCCTCCTCTTTTTCTTTACGGATTTCTTCTTCCAATATTTTATCCATCTGTCCGAGTAAAATTTCTTTTTGGGCTGCTATATTTTTCAAATCCCCCTCTGCCAACTCTTTCATCTCGTCTGCTGAAGAAGTTAGTCCTTCTTCTACCAACACCAAAACATCAGCCTCTTCTTTTAAAAGCCTCTCCAAATTTTCTGCCAAATACTGAGTCTTGGGGTTTTGTTTATAACGAGATATATCCATAAAGATACACCCCACCCCTTCACCCCTCCCCAAAAGGGAGGGGTTTGGGAGAGGTTATTAATTTATTTCTTTGATTTAGTTTTAGGAGTTTTAGTGGCCGCAGCCTTTCTGACTTTAAATCTTTCTACTCTACCAGCGGCATCAATCACCTTTTCATTGCCTGTAAAGAATGGGTGGCAAGCGCTACAAATTTCTACTTTGATTTCTTTTTGAGTTGAACCAACGGTAAATTTATTACCGCAAGAACAGCTTACTTTGGCATCTATATAATATTGTGGGTGAATTTCTGTTTTCATTGCTGTATTAATATACCAAACTTTAAATTTTATGCAAATTGTATAAATAGAAAAGGCCGTGATCAGGTGGTTGGAATTCCTGCGATCCTCTGAAGAGGACGAGGGAACCTGTGTGATCATGGCCTTTTTGGTTTTTCCTTGAAAGAGCTCTAAATGGCAGTTTTTTGCGGTCCTGGGTTTTTTTGCAAACAACTCCCAAGATATCCGACTTAGACATTGTTATTCAGTTTCTGCCAAACTGGCTTCTACTTAATTCTTCATACTTAATTGACATGTGGGGTATCAGCGATTCTCACAGAGGTCAACTTTACGACACCGCCTTTCTCACTACTAGTCATTCCACTATTAATGATACCAAACTTACAGAAATTGTCAAGTAAAATTGTGGATAATTTATATTTTGTTTTGATGAATGCCAGAATAGCCTTATTTAAAGCTGTATTTTGGAAAGAGGTCAAAAATGACTTACTTTTTTCTTATTCCCCTCCCCTTTGGGGAGGGGCTAGGGGTGGGGTTAAAATCCCTCCAATGGATCAATCATTGTAAGTTGTATGTTTTCGGCTTTGGCTAAGACTTGATTACCGTAAAAAGTATTTGCAGGTCCTCCACCCACTCTACATGACCTACCAGAATAATATTTACAAGCGGCATTTCTCTCTGCGGTGTAGCCACCACTGCTTGCTCCTAGATCTGCCATATATACTGCGGTAGCCAATATGGCGTGTTCTGGATTCCAAGGATTTACACTATCCCCATCAAGTCCTAAACTACTACCAAGTTTATTTTTAAAAAGTTCCCAAGTGGAAGGTATAAATTGTGATGGACCCATAGCACCACCATAGCCTCTACTTGCGGTCCATTTGGTACCTGGTGGGCAAGAGACTGGTGTCATCTTCCAATCCTTACCTAATCTATCGGTAATTTCTTTAAATGGCGCAGTGTCTCTTGGCGATTTCATTACTTTTTCAAACAAAGTGCCTGTATTTTTACCAGCACCATCCCCTGTTTCTAGATTATTTATGAGACAAGATCCTTGATTTTTACCCAAATCTGACTCTTGGGTCAGGATGGCAAGTATAAGCGCTGGTCTTACTCCTGTCTTACCAGACGCTAGTGTGGCATATTTTAAAGCATCGCCAAATGCTATACCTTCGGTATCACGCAAAGCAAACAAGGCGGCTCTGATCTGGGCGGCCTTTTTTTGTTTCTCGGCTATAACCTGGCCATAAGTTTTCTCTTGAGTTTTGTTTATGGTTATGAGTCTTTGTTTTTCTTTTTCGTCCAATTCTACTCTTTTTTTATCAGCCTCTATTTTAGCTTTAGTATCTGCCTCGGCGATTCTTTTTTCATCAAGAATCTTTCTTTCACTATCTGTTTTGCCTTGCAATTCTCTTATTTCTTTAAATTGAGTCTCTAGAGATGCCTTAATTGAATTATAAGAGTCAATATCTTCAAAAAACTGTGACAAATTTTTATTGGAAAGCATTACTTCTGCGAGTGAATATGAATCTATCTCATTGGTTGAACGCAGGATTCCAGCCAGAGACTCTTTGCCTCTGTTTACTTTTGCTTCCAACTCATTGATGGTTTTAGTTTTAAGACCTATGTCGCGAGTCAATTGTTCTATTTGTATTTGCCTCTTTTTTATAAAAGCTTTGGCTTCACTGATTTTTGCTTGCAAAATAGATGCGTCCCTTTGAAGTGAGGCGGTACCTTGTTTGGTTTTTGATAATACAGACTCCCACTCGGCTATCTCTTTCTCGGTAGCCGCAAGTTCGCTCCGCCACTTAGCTTCCTGTTCTTGTATTTGAGCCTCAGTTAATTCTGCAGAAGCAGAATTAGAAGCCAGAAGCCAGAAGCCAGAAGCCAGCAAAACAAAAAAGATGCATCTTTTTAAATTCATACACTTTTTATTGTATCAAACTTTCTAGATTCTAGCTTCCAGATTCTGGATTCTCTCCCCCTTCTTCCTCCTCCTTCTTGCCTTTCTTTTCAACTTCTATTTGAGATAGGTCAACTGGAGCTACTTCTTCTACCTTTTCTGCCTTTGGAGTGGCAACGGCGACTATCACCTCATCTGGATTTTCCATAAGTTCTACTCCTTTTGGTAAGCTAACCTCTTTGGCTAATATTTGGCCTTCAAGTTCTAGAATAGAAGAAATATCAACGAGAACTTGGTGTGGCAAATTTGAAGGCTCTGCTTTTACTTTTATTTCATATAATATTTTCATAAGGACTCCTCCCAAATCCTTGACAGCCGGAGAGATACCTGTAAATTCAAGTGGTACAGCAATTTCTACTTTATGCCCCCTTTCAAAAACATAAAAGTCAGCATGTCTTGGCTCAGATGTTATCGGATCAAAATCAACTTCATGGATAAGGGCTTCCACTTCTCCATCTGGAGTATCCAGTTTTATTACCGTGGATTCACCGGCATTTTTCCATGCTTTCAAAAACTCACTTTTTTTAATTTGAATTGGAGTAGATTCCTTTTTGTGTCCATAAAAAACTGCCGGCATCAAACCTTCTTTCCTTAGGCTTGCCAGTTTCCCTATTTTTTCTCTTTTTTCAGCTTTTATATTTATGGTCATGACTGGACCATCTTAGCATTTCAGATTTAAAATTACAAATTTCATTATTTTTTGATGCATGCCGAAACTATTGACTCATCACCTTAGTATGCTATCTTGTGGCCAGAGGTTTACAAGCCATGTTTACAGACAAGCAAATTGCGTCTTTGAAATACTTGATCTTCAGATCCAAAATAGCAAGTGTTACGGCTAAACAGTTGGTAGCACTCCTTATTGACCACTCTGAAAAACTGACCAGAGAGGTGCATATCACCTTAAACCAGGATCAGAATGGTTATACGGAAGAGGAAGTTAGGCAGATTGGACGTTCTGTTGATACGTTTAACAGTTGCAACTGCGACACACATCTCACCCAAATTTTGCACGCAATGGGGGCGGAACTTGGATTTAGTCTCCATTATGGACATTATAGAGGAAACAGCTTTGACACCAGTGGACAGTTCGATGGTTCAGCATCGATGAGCTACACTTTCTGGTTGGCAAAAGAGATGTACGGACGTGGATATGAAGGTAAAGAGATTTTTGTAGCTCGTGAAGATATTGAGGCGATTGATATTTCAAAACCGGGGCTTTACCCGGAACTTGAGAATCAGCCAAAATTTCAAGTAGTTTGAAACGCTGAGACAACTCACCCACTTTATTCAAGACATGGTAGGTGAGTTTTTTATTTTTAAAAGAATACCAGATACTTTTTAGGCATCTGGCGGGTTTTTGAAATTCAAGAAGAGACAGTCGGCCAGAATGATCCTCAACGAGCTTTTGTTTTCGCTACCGCCGTGAGAAGATCAATCATGAAGTTCAAATCTTTTTGATTCTCCTTTTTCAGTTCAAGAAGAGCTTCTCTTAATTTACGTAAGCAGTGCTCAATCTCTGGATCTGAACCGTCGTCGGGGAACAACATCTGTTTCAGTGCCTTTCCAACGAGAGACTGAACGGGTTTCCTTAACCTCTATGCTGTGATGCTTTAATCTATCGTGTACTTCCTCATCAACGGATACACTCATTTTGACCGTAGTCATAGTTTTCTCCTGTAGCAGATAGTATATCTTTTAGTGAAATTTTACAAATTATTGAACAAGGCAAGACGCTTTTCTACTACAGCCTGCATTCCATCTCTGGCGGGTTTGAGGAATTTGTAAGGAGCAATTTCATCTGGAGAGTCAGAGAAAGATCTTTGAAGACCTTGTTTATAAGCGAGTCTTATCTCGGTATTTATATGAATAATAGAAATACCTGCCCCGATAGCTAATTTAAACTCTTCATCAGTTATACCCGAGCCACCATGGAGCACTAAAGGGACACCAGTTGCCTCGCGCAAAACCCTAATTCTTTCTATATTTAACTTCTCAAAATTTACTTTTAAATTTTTTGCCATGCCGTGGATATTGCCAACTGCCGGCGCAAATAAATCTACGCCAGTTTCTTTTACAAACTCACTTGCTTCTTCTTTTTTGGTAAGTACAGCGTCAGATGAAGCGGCGCCCGTCGGCACTTCGTCCCAAATTTTGGAGGACTTGCCTATGAAGCCGAGCTCTGCCTCTATAATCATTTCTGGATTTGTAGAATTTTTATAGGCAACAGACTCTTTGGTCATCTTCAAATTTTCTTCAAAAGAAAGCTCTGCGCCGTCTATAATAGCGGCGTCAAACCCCGCATCTACCACCTCTTTTATTTTTTCTACCGAATAAGTGTGATCTGCGTTTAGAAATACAGGTAAGCCATCTGCCTTTAAGGTATCTACTAAAGCTTTTATTTGCTTTACTCCAATAAAATCTCTTTCCCCTTCAGAGACTCCAATAATAACCGGCAAGTTTAATTTTTTTGAAGCATTGACCACTGCCCAAAAACCGAGGGAATCAGAAATATTAAAATGTCCGATGGCCACCTTTTTTTCTTCCGCCTCTTTTATGTATTCGCGTAAACTTTTTATCATAATGGTATCCACATATTATCATATTTTTATTTTTTAAAAATTATTAGCGGTGTATAATAAAGATCGAACTTTAAATATCAAATGGATTTTTTAAATATACACAAAGATTTTGATTTTATCTCTATTGGTGATATCACTACCGACGCTTTTATTAGATTGAAAGATGCCAAAACGATTTGCGATGAGAGTGGCAAAAAGTGCGAGCTCGCTTTAAGATTTGGAGACAAAGTGCCTTATGAATTTGTAGAAGAAGTAAAAGCCGTTGGCAATAGCGCCAACGCAGCTGTCTGCGCCTCTAGATTAGGATTAAGTTCTGCTTTGGTAACTAATCTGGGTGATGATCATAATGGCCACGAATGCATCGCCACCTTAAAAAATAACAAAGTGGCCACCCATTTTGTTTCTGTACATAAAGACAAAGAAACAAATTACCACTATGTTTTATGGTTTGAATCGGACCGTACTATTTTAGTAAAACATCACGAATACGATTATAAACTGGGAGACATTGGTAGTCCCAAATGGGTTTACTTGTCTTCTGTTGGAGAAAATTCTCTAGATTATCATAGGCAGATTGCCGAGTACTTACGTCAGAATCAAGATATAAAGTTTGCTTTTCAGCCGGGCACTTTTCAGATGAAAATGGGAATTGAAAATTTGAAAGATTTATATAGTCGCTCTGATATATTCTTTTGCAATGTTGAAGAAGCAAAAAATATTTTAAATAAAGGAGGCGAACAAGATGTCAAAAATTTACTAAAAGAAATGCACGACTTAGGGCCAAATGTTGTCGTCATCACTGATGGACCCAAGGGTGCTTATGCCTATGATGGTTATGAAAGTTTTTTTATGCCAACGTTTCCAGATGAGAAACCTCCTTATGATCGTACTGGCGCCGGGGATGCATTTTCGGCAACCTTTACCTCTGCTATCGCTTTGGGTAAATCTTTGTTTGATGCCTTTCTCTGGGCGCCAATAAATTCAATGTCGGTGGTTCAATATGTTGGCGCTCAAAAAGGGCTTCTCACTCAAGAAGAAATACTCAAATTTTTATCCAAAGCTCCCCAAGACTTCCGCCCACAAAAAATAATGTAAAAAGCACCGTTTTCACGATGCCTGTGTTCTCACTTTTCCGTGAGGGGGAGAGAAATTTTAGAGATACCTCTTTTGGACCACCTCCTTGCTCTCTCCCCCTCTGAAGATTCCTTAATCAAAATAACACTTTTGTCCTGTGGAGCAAATCCACCTGTGGATTACTTTTGGTCACATTTCATAACATTATTTTCTCCCTAAAACCTTTTCTACTGCTTTTTCAATATGAGAGATGCCCATATGGTAATGCTCTAGAAGTTCATCTGGAGTACCAGACTGACCAAATTTATCATGCACACCAATAAGCTCCATCGGTACTGGATAATTTTGGACCAATACTTCAGCAACCGCAGATCCAAAACCGCCAACTATCTGATGTTCCTCTACACTCACTATCGCGCCGGCTTCTTTGGCTAAATTGATAATAGCTTCAAAATCAAGAGGTCTAATACTTGAAATATTTAAGACTTTTACTGAGATGCCTTTTTCTGCAAAATTTTGAGCCGCTACTATAGCCTTATGGACCAAAGCTCCAGTCGCTACGATGCCCACTTGTGGAGTCATTGGGGGTGCAAAGAAAACTTGCGCCTTACCTATTTCAAAAGGAGTATCCTCGCTTGTTATGATTGGAGTTTTTTCTCTTGCTAGTCTTATGTATGTCGGCTCTTTTGTTTTTGCAATTGCAATTGTTGCCTTCTTTGCTTCTATTGCGTCGCAAGGAGATATAACTGTCATATTTGGTAAAACTCGCATCAAGGCAATATCTTCAATCGCTTGGTGGGTACCACCGTCAGGACCGACAGAGATACCAGCGTGGCTTCCCACGATCACAACCTTCCTGTCGTTATAACAAATCGTTGTGCGTATCTGTTCCCAATTTCTTCCTGGACTAAACATTGCATAGGAAGAAGTGAAAGGGATCTTACCCATCGCCGCCATACCACTTGCTACCGTTACCAAGTTTTGTTCTGCAACACCAACCTGCACGAACCTTTCTGGATATTTCTTTGCAAAGAAATGCATTTGGGTACTCTCTGTAAGATCTGCGCAAAGTCCAATAACATTTTTATCTCTATCTGCCGCAATTACCAAACCTTCTCCAAATCCTTTTCTGATTGGCACCTGTTCCATATCCGCATCAAACATTTTTGTATTAAGTTTTAAATTTGTATTTAACATAATTGTTTTTTTTCTTCCTCCCCTCTCCTGAATTTAGGAGAGGGGTTGGGGGTGAGGTTTATTCATGTTCGGATTTTATTTTACCACCTAGGGTGCGGAGTTCTTTGATGGCCTCTTTACCCTGTCTTTCTTTAGGCACCACATCCTCTGGCCCTTTACCTGGAGGATTGCCATGCCACTGCCACCTCCTTTCCATAAAGGAGACTCCTTTACCGGGAATAGTGTTAGCAATTATGATTGATGGCTTATCAAAAACAGCTTGCGCCTCACCGACTGCCCCGACTATTTGATCAAAGTTGTGTCCGTCTATCATCTGCACATGCCAGTTGAAAGCCTTCCATTTATCCGCTAGGGGCTCTAAGGGCATTATGTCTTCAGTATATCCCTCTATTTGAATATTGTTTCTATCTATTATTGCCGTTATGTTTTGCAACCTCTCTTTACCACCCAACATTACCCCTTCCCAAGTATTACCTTCTTCCAATTCTCCATCGCTCAATAAACAATAAAATTGTTTATTTGAATACTTACCATGATCAATCCTGTCTGCCAAACACATCCCGACTGTTTGAGAAAGGCCTAAACCCAAAGGTCCCGATGATGTTTCAATAAACGGCAAGTATTCTCTGTGTGGATGACCTTGGAGTCGTGAACCAAACTTCCTTAATGTTTTAAGTTCTTCTAGTGGAAAATACCCGGAGTGCGCCATCGTCGCATAAAGTACAGGGCAAATGTGGCCGTTTGAAAGTATTAGTCTGTCTCTTTCTGCCCAAAGGGGATTAGTCGGATCGTGCTTCATTATATGAAAGAAAAGTGCGGTAAAAATATCTGCCATACCAAGTGGCCCCGCAGAGTGCCCGCTTCCCGCTTCAATTAGCATTTCTATAATAGACTGCCGTATTTCATTAGCCTTCTCCGTGAGCCATTTTATTTTTTCATCATTCAAACTTTGCATTTTATTTTGTGAATTTAATATTTAGAGAAGTATATTGTTAATTATAGCAGTAATAAATTAAAAATTTTGGAGTTTGGTGAGAGCTTCTTTTATATTAGGAGCATTAAATATATATGAACCAGAAATAAAACGAGAGACACCAGCTTCTTTAAGTTTTGGGATGGTCTCTTCATTTACCCCAATATCAATCTGAATGGCTGTTGAAGGATGTTTTTTGTGGAAATATTTTATTTTGTTTATGACAGAATTATCTAACTCTATGCCATTATGGCCAACTTTATCATTACCCATAAATTGGACGAAATCTGCTTTTAGTAAAAATGGCTGAAGCAGGTCTACATCTACCGAAGGCTTTATCCCCAAGCCAACCGCGCACCCCAGATTTTTGATAGTATCTAGGCATTCTTCAATATGATCGGTTGAGTCAATATGAATTACAAAACTTTTGGCGCCCAGTGAAATAAAATCATTTATATATTCAATCGGATGAAAAATCAGCATATCTATTTCTAATATAAAATCATCAATATAGGGAAACTTTTCTTCGCCACGCGCCATTTTCATCAGATCATCAGAGTTTTTGTCTACAAAAGGCCACGTCTTAACTGGAGCATACTCACCATCTACAATATCCATCTGTACTTTTTTTACCAACCCCAAAACCTTAGAGAATTTTTCTCTTACAATGTTTAAACTTGGTGGAATTATGGCTGGTATTATTTCAATCATTTTTTCTACTTTAATTAATTTTATCTATTCTTCTTTTATGTCTTTTTTCCTTTGAAAATGGTGTTTCTAGCCAGAGCTTTACTGCCTCTTTTGCTTCTTCTAAAGATAAAAATCTCGCTCCGAGAGAAAGAATGTTTGCATCATTGTGTTCTCTGGAGAGCTTTATGATTTCCAGATTGCCCCCATAGTATTCTGCAGATCTTACGTTTGGGAATTTATCTGCAACCATATCCTCACCTTCTCCAGAGCCCCCAAGTATTATGGCTTTGCCGTCTTCTGGACTTTTTGAAACAGCCTCTGCGGCTTTTTTTATAAAATCTGGATAATCATCTTCTTTGTTAAATACAAAAGCTCCGCAATCTTCTACTTCAAATCCCAAAGATTTTACAAAAGGGATTAGCTCATCCTTCATTAGAAATCCGGCATGATCACTAGCGAAATATATTTTCATTTTATTTTAAATACTGTCCTATCTTCAAAACGTGCTTCAAAAGTGTCGCGGTGTACCCCATCTCATTGTCATACCAAGCGAGAACATTTACTAAATTGCCGTCAACAACCCGAGTAAGTCCAAGATCAGCAATTGAACCAAAGAGCGAGCCTATAATATCGGAGGAAACAATTGGGTCTTCAGTTACTGTAAAAACTCCTTCCCAACGAGGATCGGCTGCAGCATCTTTCAAAATTTTATTAACTTCTTCAACGGTAGTGTCCCTTTTAGATATAAAAGTAATATCAGCAATTGATCCTGTAATTATCGGCACTCTCATTGATATTCCATCAAACTTTCCTTCAAGTTCTGGGATGGCTTTAGTAACCGCTATCGCTGATCCAGTTGAGGTTGGGATAATATTGTATCCCGATGCCCTACCTTCTCGAAGATTACTCTTGTTTGGACTATCTACAGAAGATTGGCTTGCAGTCAGGGCGTGTGTAGTGTTTAGCAATGCTTTTTCAATGCCAATTTTTTCATGTAAAATTTGAATCACGGGAGAAGCGGCGTTGGTAGTACAAGAAGCGTTTGAACTTATGATGCATTTCTCTAACTTTTCATCATTGATACCCATGAGTATTGTGGCCTGTGTTTCGTCTACTGGAGTGTCTTTGACAGGAGCTGTAATCACAACCCTCTTTGCCCCCGCACCTATATGAGCTTTTGCTTTTTCAAAGGTTGTAAAAAATCCAGTAGATTCTATAACCACGTCTATTCCCAGATTTCCCCAAGGTAAATCTTTGGGTTCTTTACTACTCAAAAATTTTATAGGTTTACCATTTACCAAAATACTTTGCTTATCAGGAGCAACTTCTACGGGAAATTGCGCGGAGCCGTATGCAGTGTCGTACTTCAAAAGATAGGCAATATTTTCTATGTCTCCCAAATCATTTATTGCAACAATATCTATCTGATCACCAAAATTTTGTGAGAGTTTCAAAAAAGCTCTGCCAATTCTCCCCGCCCCGTTTATTGCAACTTTAATAGACATAAATTTAAAAATTTAAATTAAAAATATTTAAATTAATTATATCAAATCTAAGATGTTTTTGTCTCGGTCATGGAGGGGACATAGTCAATTTCGCAGACTCCGCCGACACAAGCCGCTTCTTTGGCACCAATGGTTTGATCACTTTTCTCATAGAGTAGAAGTTTGGAAAAATCGATATGACCGAGCATTTTTAGACGTCGTTCGTATTCATCTTTGGTAATCTCTTCGTACGGCGCGAGTTGGTAGACGTGATTGTTTCTTGGTAAGAAGGAAAGACCGCCGACAATATCCCAGTTTTTGTAAACGAAATCAGCGACCGCAATCCAATCTCCGTCTCCGACATAGATGGTCGCTGACGGGTTGTGTTCGGTAAAGTTAACTTTGAGTCTCTTCCATTCTTCCAAAAGCTCTAGAGCGGTGACATCTTTGTTGACCATCGCTCCTTCAGGTGCCTTGCAAGGGAATTCCAAAACCATAGTTGAAGCATTGGAGGTGGAATAACCAACTTCTGGTTTGACCGGCACCCCTTGATCTCTAGCCAGCTGGAGGAGTGGATCGTTGGCTGAAATGCGAACACGGCGAATATAGTAGTGGGAGTACCAAGTGTGCATTCCAGAGCCGACTCCCAAGAGTTGACCGGAGTTGCCGTGTGGTTTGACACAGGTGATGGCAGTAGATTCATTGACCCCCAAGCGTTTGGCGTATTTTTTATTGACTTTGATGGCCTCATCACGCAAAATTCTCAAATTTTCGTCATTGCGTATAATTTTGTTGTCGTAATAACCAGTGATAGAGACTCCGAGCAACTGTTCCTTTTCACAATTTATTTTCCATTCTTTGGAAAGGTATGGAAAATTGGTGAGAGTGGCCTGATAGGTACCCAAAAGAGTGGCGATGCGCATTTTGTTTTTCAAGTTTTCCATATCATCTTTCGGTCTGACAACGATGGAAGTAAGATTACAAAACTGCTTGGACTGGAGGTAAATTTCTCCACAAGGGTTCATCCCCGGTTGCCTAGCATCTTTCAAATTTTCCCAACGGCGAGCTGGGACTTGAGCTTGCAGACCAGCACGATTAAATATACCTCGCTCTCCGGCATGGGAAGTGACTAGGGCGGTCCATTCTTCTAGAAATTCTTCGGCGGATGGCTTGCTTTCATAAACAGCAGAGTTGTTGGCCATAGAGCGTTGACCATTAGTCTGCCAAAATGCGCCATTTTTGGCATCACGCATCTCCCTATCGTCTAGAGCGGAAAGAGAGATGAGGGCGCTACGCCTCACACCACCAGCGACGACAATCAGGCCGATTTGGCAGATAATGTCGTGCAAATCGAGAGTGGTGAGGCGACGACCTTGACGAGCAAGTATCTTTCTTTTGGTAAATTGCATAAGTTCTTGAAGTGGTGCTGGACCAGAAGCTCTACCGCCCATTGAGGTAAGTTTAGCGCCAGCAGGTCTAATCAGTGAGTAATCAAATTCTACATCGCAACCTTCCTCCCATGCCTCACAAGCAGAGACAAAAGCTTTGCACCAGCCTTCGGAACTATCCTCTACTACAATTTTGGGAGCAAATTTACCAGTTTGTTTTTGAATTTGAGGAAATTTGCCGACATTTTCCGGTTCAACGGAGAAACCACAACCAGCGCCACGCATTGATACATACATAATCTCGGAAAGATCTCGCCAAGAAACTGGGGCGATGTATGCGCAGTTATAGGCAGTCACGTTTGATTGTCGACAAGCATTGCCGGATGACCACAAGAGTCTCATTGAAGGACAGACGTCTTGTTTTAAAATTGCTTCTCTCACTTCTGAATATTCTAGCGGGGTCAATTTTGAACCCATATTTTCTTTCATATAATCAATAAAACGATCAACCGCCTCTATCCAAGTTTCTCGGCGACCAAGTTCACTGCGCCACCTAGAATAGAATTGATAGAAGATAAATTCTTGATATGATGATTTGAAATATTTACTGCTCTCAGCAATTTTATTTTTAACTTCTTGGGGGATGGCTATATTTTGTTCACGAACTTTAGTGCGCTCGTCTCGATACAAAATAAAGGCCTTGGCGGTAGCCACATATTCAGACATCATTAGCTCCTTTTCCACTGAATCCTGAATACCCTCAACAGTAGGCACGAAATTTTTGTATTTTTTGGAAATCCTGACCAAATCAGCCAAAACCTTATTAGCTACCATTCTGGCTTCTGGTAAAGAGCCTTCCTCGGCAGCCCTCATAGCCTTATTAGTAGCGACCACAATCCTCTCAAAATCAAAAGTGGCTATCGAACCATCTCTTTTTTGAATCTTTTTGACAAAATCTTCCATTGCAGACTTTTTTGACACTTTTTTGATTTTTTGAGGCATATTTTTGTAAGAAAATTAAAAATTTTGCAATTTTTTATTAAATTTTAGTAAAAACTTAAAAACTCAGTTCCTCTATTTTACAATTTTTACACCCAAAAAAACTGTGGATAAGATAAAAAAATAGCACGACAAAATACAAATTTATTTATGTAAACCTAAGTGTCTCAATACCCTTGCTTTATGGGAGCTCCTAGGATTAGGAAATTAAAAATCCAGGGTATCCCCTATTTTGATTTTAAATTTTTCAAAAAAGCCGGCCTTGGTTTCTAAAACATACAAACTTGGGATAGAGGAATTAAAAACTTTGGGATAGGTATCCGGGTCTACCGTATTTTCTATCTTTAAAATTTTTTTATTTTTATCAAGCCAAGCGATATCAATCGGAAAATTCATTTCTTTCATCCAAATACCATAATATCCCTCTGTATCAAATACAAAAAGCATCCCCTCGTTTTCTCCCAAACCGCTTCTCCCAGAAAGTCCTCGCATCCTCTCATCATCTGTATCGGCTACTTCAATATTAAGCATCACAGCCCCTATTTTTATGGTTTTTATTGTTTTATATTCTTGTTTTTTAATAAAAAGACTAAGACAGAGCAGAATCCCGATTAAAACAAAAACCAGCACAATCTCCTTTTTCATAACTTTATCATTTTATTTTATCAAAAAATATAAAAATAACATTAAATATGTCAAAGGCGCCCTTTGACATATTTATGTGTGATATAATTTTAATATGGGAAATAGGGATTATAAAAATTTTGCAAAAGGTTCTATCTATCACCTTTATAACCGAGGTAATAATAAAGAGGTCATATTTCGAGACGAACAAGATTATAGAGCTTTTCTTTTTAGATTGGGGTTGGGTCTTGGAATTGAGAAAGGGGATCTAAACGAATGTGAAATAACTAAATCCCCCAAATCAAGAATAAGGATTGGTAGTTTGGAGCCAAATAGTTTTAAATTGCACGCCTTTTGTTTAATGCCAAATCATTTTCATCTCTTAATTGAGCAATGTGGCGATGAGTCTGTTTCAAAACTTATATTAAGGGTATCTACTAGTTTTTCCAAATACATAAATCTAAAACATAAAAGGGTGGGGTATGTTTTTCAGGACAGATTCAAATCAGTCCGCATAGAAACAAATCCTCAATTAATGCTTATATCATCTTATATACATATGAATCCGGTGAAAGATTCCTTGGTAAACAAACCAGAAGAATACAAGTGGAGTAGTTATAATGATTTTATTATTGATAAAAAAAATCCAATTCTCCATAAACAATTCCTGACTGAAATCTTTGGAGGCACAAAAAACTTTATAAACGAAAACACAAAATTATACAAAAGGATAGTGTCAAAGGGCGCCTTTGACATATTTGATTTTGGATAACAAAAACCACCCAATAAAATTGGGTGGTTTTTGTGATTACTTCTGGAAGATATTATCTTCGGAAGTTATCCCTGCGAGGACGAGCCTCTTGAGGACGAGCCTCGTTTACAGTGAGAGCTCTGCCTTCAATATCTTTACCGTTCCAGGCATCGATAGCGGCAACTGCTTCGGCATCATTTGTCATAGTTACAAAACCAAAACCTTTGGAGACACCTCTTTCTCTGTCCATAATAACGACAGCTTCAGTGACCTCACCGTTCTTAGAGAACATGTCTCTCAAATCGGCATCAGTGGCTTTGTATGGCAAATTGCCTACGAAAAGCTTTTTCATTGCGTGCTTTATACTTAATTTTGCGATTAAACGACCAAGCGAGTTCCGCTTGTGTTGTCCGCGATTTTAAGCCCGCAAAACAAACAAAGAGAACTTAACACTTACTCCCTTAGTATATACCCATGCATACCAAAAGTCAAGCGGTTGCATCTTTTTGCTACAGTGTTATTATAATCAAGTTATTAATGATATTCCGAAGCCTAACCTTCCACCTACCAAAATGACAGATAGTGGAAAAGCTTGCGGTTTTTGTTTACCCTGAGTTTATGAAGGGTCAATTTAATAAGTATGTCAAAACAAACAATTAATAAGGAAGAAGTTAAACCTACCCGCAATGCTTCGCAAGGCGATGCGGGCGTGGAAAACAGAATGTCCAAATTTTTGGACAACTCTGTATTGCCGCCAGAAAAAGACTCTATTGTAGATGGTGTAGTCATATCGATTGCCAAAAATTCTATTTTCGTAGATTTACCACCTTGGGGTACTGGTATTATTTTTGGGAGAGAACACATAAACGCTCGTGATTTGATAAAAAAGATAAATATTGGAGATAAGATTACCGGTAAAATAGTAGGCAGAGACAACAAAGAGGGTTATATAGAGATCTCACTAAAAGAGGCCAAGCAAGCTCTGATTTGGAGTGATGCCGAGGAAGCCATTAGAGACAAAAAAGTTTTTGAAATCCCTATTAAAGAAGCTAACAAAGGAGGTTTGATGTTGGTCTGGCAAGGCATCACTGGGTTTTTGCCGGCTTCTCAATTAAAAACTGAGCATTATCCTAGAATTTCCGATGGAGACAAAGATAAAATATTGGAAGAATTGCGTAAACTAGTTGGTCAAAAAATATCGGTAGCCATCATCGCCGTTAATGCCAAAGAAGGTAAACTTATTTTCTCCGAAAAAGATCCTGATAGTGGGGAGAAGGAGAAAATAATAGACAAATACAACTTAGGAGATGAATTGGAGGGTGAAGTGACTGGCATCGTTGATTTTGGAATTTTTGTTAAAATAGAGGAAGGTTTGGAGGGCTTAGTTCATATATCTGAAATCGATTGGGGGTTGGTGGATGATCCTAGAAAGTTTGCCAAGGTTGGAGATAAAATAAAAGTAAAGGTCATAGAGGTAAAAGATGGCAAAATTTCTCTCTCCATTAAAGCCTTGAGAGACAACCCTTGGATTGAAGCTTCCAAGAAATACAAAAAAGACGATATAGTGAGTGGTGTAGTTATCAAGTTTAACAAACATGGTGCCCTAGCTTCTGTGGAAGAGGGTGTCGCTGGACTGGTGCACGTCTCTGAATTTGGCACCGAAGAAAAGCTTCACGAAAAATTAGAGCTCGGCAAAACTTACAATTTCAAAATCAACGTCTTTGACCCTAAAGAACAAAAGATGGCTCTAAGTTTCGTAGAAACAAAATAATAAAAAAATAGCCATCGAGAGTAACCTCGACAGCTCTTACTATTTATCCGGGACTGTTTACTCCTCTTCAGTTTTGGAGGTGATATTGAGAGCTCTCAAAAACTTTTTATCCTACGATGTCCAAACAATTTTTCCACCATCTGCTGAAGTTTCAGTGCTCGGTCCCATTCGAGGAGTTTCTTCTTTAGTATCTTCTCGTCTATTTAGGCCAATGGTAGCTTCTATAACCAAAAAGACATCATACCCGGCTTTGCGGATTTCTCCGATTGCAAATGCAATCCTCTCGGATTCGGAAATTGGGTCGAGTGAGTCATTGATGGCATTACCCAACTCTTTCATCAACTTTTGCAATTCTTGGTCCATAAGACCTCCTCAAAAATAGTATAATATCTTTGTAATAAAATCAAATAAAATACAGCGTAACTCTATAAAAAGTTGCGCTGTTAATACATGATTGACCTAACCATCGGTACCAATAACCTAAAACTATACCCTCCTGTTGTGTCAAGAGTTTGCTGATGCGCCGATGGTTCGGTGTGGCACAAAACTTCTCAACCATTCTCCAAACTTTGATGCTCCTGGCGGGAGAGGGTTGCACGCAACTATCACATAAAATAGCCACATTGATGCTGAATGGAAAATATCTTTCCCCATGGTTCCAATTTCAATTATCAGTAGTGCCAAAAGATACATTCTGAAATAACAAAAAATACTAATAAAGCGTAGCGGGTTAGGAAAACCAACCCCGCTCTCAACTTTTGTCTTGCTTTCAGCTAATACTACGAGATATATCCTCGCAACTATTTCAACCCCAGCAATTCCAAATTTCATATACACGTTGTCTCCAAAATGATAGAGACCCGCAATAACTGAAATTAATACCAATAATTTTGCAATTACAAAATTATTAATACCAACCATGATCTGGATCCACTGACAACATTTTTCAAAAATTACTATGCAAAATTCATCCAAGACTTGTAATTGTTTGAGCATAGATACCTCCAACTAAAATTGTACACACATCGATATATGTGTCAATTTATATTCACTTAGTCAAACTTCTACTGATTAAATCTATTCATTGCTCTGTCGCGACCGTCTAGGATGAGCGTTTGGATAGCTTCGCTTGATTTTTTGAAAGTTTTTTTTAGGATTTCCATTTCTGCTGGTTTAAATTTACCCAAAATAAAATCCAAGACTTTTTGTTCGCCTGCCTGCGCAGGCAGGCCTTCGTTTGGTTTTTTGGCTCTACCTTTGGCTGTTGATGGAGAAATACCAATCCTGACTCTAACAAATTCTAAAGTTTTGACAGCTTTGGCCACTGAGTCCAATCCCCTATGTCCACCAGTGCCTTTGTTGTAAGAAATCTTTAAGGTGCCCAAGGGTAAATCTAAATCATCATGCACTACAATTAAATTTTCTAAACCTTTCTTCGCAGTCTTTAGTTTTGGCTTAACAAAATAAGAAATAGCTTGGCCGGATTTGTTCATAAATGTTTCCGGCAAAATAAGTGTTACTAATTCTTTTTTAATTTTCCCTTTTGATATTAAAGATTTGAATTTATTGTTGTTTTCAAAGTCTGCAAAATCCAAATTTTTACATAATTTCAATACAGCCTCTCGACCGGTGTTGTGTCGAGTGTTTATATATTCCTCTCCCGGATTACCCAATCCTACGATAAAAAACATGAAAATTTTGAATTAATCTTAATATGTAATATAATGCCTTAAATCATGGAAGAAAACAACAATCCAAAGAATGGGTCGTCCTTGTGGGAATTCATCCGTTACGCGATTATCGCACTACTTATTGTAGTGCCTTTCCGTATTTTTATTGCGCAACCTTATGTAGTTTCTGGTTCTTCCATGGACCCGACATTCAAAGATGCTGATTATTTAATTGTAGATCAAATAAGCAAAAGATTTGAAGAACCAGAGAGGGGCTCGGTTATAATTATAAGGTATCCAAAAGACCCTTCAAAATTCTTTATCAAAAGACTTATTGGTTTCCCCGGAGAAACTGTTGAAATAAAAAAGGGTCGTGTTTATATTGAAAATGTATCAAAAGAATCCGCCTCAAACGAGACATTTCTGTTAGATGAGCCATATGTAACTTATTCAAAACAAGAAGATTTTTCTGCCAAACTCGGAGAAGACGAATATTTTGTGATGGGAGACAACAGGGCCGGTAGCTCTGACAGTAGAATTTGGGGAACTTTACCTAAAAAATATATTATAGGTAGGCCGATTGTCCGACTGCTTCCTCTGGGTAAAATAAGTGTCTGGCCCGGTTTGTATTAATCTTTCAATCTTTTTTCTTTAAATCTTAAAATTTAATCATGACTGACCACAAACCAATTCCAAATCGGAATCTTAAAGAAATAAACAGTGCTGGTAAAATTGCAAAGTTTTATGGTTTTCAGCCTATTATTTCCCCAACCGTAGAAAAACAAGATTTTGAACACACCAAAGATCTTGACCAAACACTACAACCGGCAGAAAAGGCGGCTTTAGTGCGTATGTATTTTGAAGAAAAAATGATGTCAAAACCACAGCCGAGCATGTTTTATTGCGAGAGGTCTCATAAATCTTCCAGACTTGACTCAAATATTATTTCTCTAGGTTCTTCCAAAAGCGTTTGTGAATGTCTTTCTATTCAAACGGGTATTTCCATACTAAATGGGTTGGGCTATAAAAATCTGGAGGTAGAGATAAATTCTATCGGAGACAAAGAATCAATGGGGGAATTTCAGAAGAAACTTACAATTTTTGTGAGGAAAAATTTCAATTTATTTTCGGCTGATTTAAGACAGGCTATCAAAAAAGATATATCTGCCATCTTTGATGAAAAAAGGGAGGAGTGTAAAAGTTTTCAAGCAGAATGTCCCAAACCGATAGATTTTTTATCCGAATCAAGTCGGTTGCATTTCAAAGAAGTGATTGAATTTTTAGAAGTAATGAATATTGCTTATCAAATAAATAACAATTTAATTGGAGATTTAAATATAGGATCCGAAACCATATTTTCTATAAAAAGTAATGGGGAAGAATTGGCTCATGGCTTCCGCTTTAACAGATTGGCCAAAAAAATAGGCTGTAAAAAAGATCTGCCCGCAACTACCCTAAATATTTATGCAAAACTCAAGAAGAATTTGAAAAAAATAAAGGTTAAAGTGGTTAAGCCACAATTTTATTTGATCCAGTTTGGTCCAGAAGCTAAATTAAAAAGCTTTCTTATACTGGAAGAGCTTTATAAGGCCGGAGCAAATGTTATTCACTCTATCGCCAAAGATAAATTAGGTGGCCAGATGAGCACAGCCGAGATTTCAGATGCGCCATATATTATTTTAATCGGCCAAAAAGAAGCCTTGGAAAACTCCGTCGTTATTCGCAATACTATCACTCGCGCCCAAGAGACCTGCCTCATCACAAATCTCGCCACAAAAGTAAAAGAACTGGTTTAACACCCCACCCCGCATACCTTTCGGTATGCCCCCCTTACCTTGGCAAGGTGAGGGGAAAGACGTCGTAAGACGGATGGGGTGGGGTCATTTTGCGTAAAATAAGAGGGTGTGATAGGATATTTAGCATGGCTATTAATGTAGAAATAACCAAAAACGATAACGATAACAATCTTGGTTTAATAAGGAAATTTACTAAAAGAGTGCAGGGTTCTGGTATTTTGGCGCGCCTTCGGGGCAGAAGATACAGTGTGAGAAAGCTTTCTGAATACGTCAAAAAGAAAAAGACTTTGAAAAAATTGGGTGAACGGGCTCGAATAAGGGATCTCATCAAAATGGGCAAAATGCCAGGGACGTTGGACTAATTGAGAGATGGCCTGGTAAAAAAGATTGAAAAAATCGGAGATTGAAAAAATAAAGAATGATATTTTAGGAAAGCGATATGAGCTTTCTGTTTGTTTTATAGATAAAAAAGAAATTAAATTATTAAATACCAGGTATAGAAATAAAAAAGAAGCAACAGATATTTTATCTTTCGATTTGTCCAACCCTTCAATAAAAAACTCGGGGCAGGTGGGAGAAATTTTTATTTGTCCAGAAGTTGCCAAAATAAAAGCGCCAAAATTTAACATGACTTATAAAAATTATTTGTTATTTTTAGTTATCCACGGAAGCCTTCATTTGAAAGGCCTGTCACATGGTGATAAAATGGAAAGATATGAGCTCACGTATTACAGCCGGTATAGACGTAGGTACTTACGAAGTACGCGTAGTGGTCGCCGAGAGAAGTGAAGAAAATTCTTTGCCTACAATCTTGGGCACCGGCCGTAGCGAATCAAAAGGTTTGCGACACGGGTATATAATCAACACCGGAGATGTCACCAAAAGTGTAGACTCTGCCTTGAGACAAGCAGAGAAGTCTTCTGGTATTAGAATCAAAAAAGCTTTTATTTCTATCGGCGGAGTCGGTCTCTCTGGTCTTAATTCTGGTGGGTCTAGTATTGTCTCTAGAGCTGACCAAGAGATCACAGACGCAGATACAGAGCAGGCTGTTTTGGCGGCCGAGGAGTCTATACAAAGCGCCCTTATGCAAAACAGGAAGATTATATACTCCATCCCAACATCATGGAAAGTAGATGGTAAAAATGTTTTGGGCAGAGTCATTGGTTTAAAAGGAATAAAACTTGAAACTAAAGCTCTTTTTGTCAGCTGTATAGAATCACATTTAGATGATTTGGTAGAAGCTGTGGAAGCAACTGGAGTAGAAGTCATTGATGTGGTCGCCTCTCCTATTGCCGCCAGTTTTGTCACCTTATCAAAAAGCCAAAAAATTGCCGGCTGTGTACTTGCCAATATGGGAGCCGAGACAGTTTCAATTGTTGTATTTGAAAACAATATACCAATATCTCTCGAGGTCTTTCCGATCGGGGGTAGCGACATCACTAACGACATTGCTTTGGGTTTGAAAATATCCTTGGAGGAAGCAGAGTCTATAAAACTAGGCGGAGTGACTTCTACCAGCTATTCAAGAAAAAAACTTGAAGACATTGTCTCTGCCAGATTGGGAGATATTTTTGAATTAATTGAATTACATCTTAAAAAAATTGGTAAATCCGGCGTTTTACCGGCAGGCATAATCATAACTGGCGGATCTTCCTCTATTGGCACCATTCCTGATTTAGCCAGAAGCTACTTGCGTCTACCTAGTCGCATTGCTTCTTTAAATATTAGCAATGGAAAATTTCAAATCAAAGATTCTTCTTGGTCTGTCGCTTATGGACTTTGTATTATAAGCAACTTGCCAGATGAAGAAGAGAGGCTTGGCCTCAAAAAACACAGTGAAAACGTGTTTAAAAAAGTGTTAAAAACTCTGAAACAATTCCTACCATAATTCAATGTTTGTGTTTTTACCCCTCTTTTGATACCCTGTTACATATGCCTCAAATAAAATCAGAAGTGGAAATCTTTGCCAGAATAAAGGTTATCGGTGTTGGTGGTTCTGGCAAAAACGCTATTAATCATATGATTAACTCCAAAGTAAAAGGGGTAGAATTTATCTCAGTAAACACAGACGCTCAAGATCTACATCATTCGGAAGCAAAAAAGAAAATACACATAGGTAAAAATCTAACTAGAGGTTTGGGTACAGGTATGAATCCGGAGCTTGGTAAACGAGCAGTGGAGGAAACCAAAGAAGAAATACAAGAAGCTATCAAAGGAGCCGATATGGTGTTTATCGCCTATGGATCCGGAGGAGGTACAGGCACTGGCGCAGGCCCTGTGGTTGCTCGCACCGCCAGAGAACTGGGAGCTTTAACTGTTGGCGTAGTCACCAAACCTTTTTCTTTTGAAGGTCAACAAAAGATGCGTCTCGCCGAAGCCGGCTTAGAAGAACTTCATCAATCAGTAGACGCCCTGATAGTTATCCCAAATGACAGACTTCTCGCTACCATTGACAAAGAAACGTCAGCCAAAAGCGCTTTTGCGATGTGTGATGATATTTTAAAACAAGCGGTTGAAGGTATATCAGACCTCATCACAATGCCGGGCATTATAAATATAGATTTTGCCGATGTCAGAGCTATCATGGAGAGTGCTGGTGGAGCTTTGATGGGTATCGGAAGAGCTAGTGGAGAAAAACGAGCCGAAGAAGCCGCTAAAATGGCAATCAACTCTCCCCTTCTAGAAGTTTCAATAAACGGTGCCAAAGGGGTTCTCTTCTCCATTGCCGGAGGGGACGACCTTACAATGTTTGAAATACATGATGCCGCCAAATTTATCACCGAATCAGTGGATCCAAATGCCAAAATTATATTTGGAACAGTCAGAGACGAAAAACTCAAGAAAGGTGAGGTAAAAATCACCGTCATCGCTTCCGGTTTTCCCGAAAATTATATGAAAAAGAATACCTTTGAAGACAAAGGTGTAGGAGAGGAAGCAAGTAAGGGTAGAATATTTAATTCTGTATTCCGTAGCGAAAAGGCAGAAAAAAAAGATACATCTGAAATCAAGGTGGTAGCAGAAGAATCAGAAGAAAAAAAACAAAATATTATAGATGATGACGACGAATGGGGCGCTGTCCCAGCGTTCCTCCGCCGTTCAAAATTAAAGTAAAAGACCTCACCCCGTCTGCCTTACGGCAGCCTGCCCCTCCCCTTGCGAAGGTGAGGGGGGAAACTAAAAATTTGCAATTTATTATAGATGTGATATAATAGTAAGTAGGAGGTGAACCTTGCAGTTATACTATGGCACGGACAAAAATATTCGCCGGCAGTATTCGCTCGACCGTGAGGGAGAGCAACGGATGGCTGACCAGGGAGCAGACTTCGTAGGGACTGAAATGTACGATGTTGTCGTCGAGATCAGCAAGCTCGGTGCAATCAACTACAAGATGCATCCCGATTTTTATAAAGCTAACAGCCTAATTTGGATCTGGGTACAGATGAATGTCGAGCAAATCCAGTCCAACATCTACATCTTGATGGCACGCCAGAGGATATTCTCGATCAACGAGCTTGCTCGGAAGTTGGGATTGAATCCTTCGTTTGTAGGCAGACTTCTCGGAATGAAGGACGCCATCGGATTTGGTGGATGGAATCTCGACAACGTTTTCCGTCTCGCTGCGATTCTTGATGCTCGCCCAGAACTACTACTTCAAGCCGATCTCAAACAGGCGGTGTCCAATGAAGTGGTCAACTGGCAAATCTAACCCGCTCGCTTGCATTACCGGAAACTCTCCGTTTGCAAGCGGCGGGTTTTCGTTTTTAAAAATAACTTTTTATTCTATCCAAAACTTTCTCAGTATCATTTTCTAATTCCCTATTTTTAAATCTCAAAACTTTATATCCAAGTTCTTTAAAATATTTATCACGAACGGCATCATATTCCTTAGCTTCTTTTGTATTATGTATTTCCCCATCAAGTTCGATGATCAGTTTCTTCTCTGGACAGTAAAAATCTAATATATAGCCTCCAATACTATGTTGTCTTTTAAATTTTACTCCCAACTTTTTATCACGTAGATACCACCAAAGTATTTCTTCTGTTTTAGTAGAGTTTTGTCTTAATTCTCTCCTTCTTTCCTTAAGTATTTCATTGTTATGTATCAATTCCATGTTTTTTTCTTTTTCCCTCTCCCCTCTCCTTCACAAGGAGAGGGGCAAAATACCGTAAGGTATTTGGGGTGAGGTCTTTTTATGATACAATAAAAATATGCAATACGATCTCATAATCATAGGTGGTGGTCCTGCTGGAGCAGCAGCTGGCGTATATGCGGCGAGGAAGCAGATAAAGACATTGTTAATAGCCGAATCTTTTGGTGGCCAATCTATAGAATCAAACGAAATTCAAAATTGGATAGGTACGCCTGCTATTTCTGGTATTGATTTGGCCAAAAACTTAAAGGAACATGTCAAATCTTATGCAAGTGATTTTGTAGATATAAAAGAGGGGGAGAGAGTAGAAAGAGTAGCCCCGACGCTTTTGGTCGGGGGGCCGACTGAAAACGTCGGCCAAAAAAATAAATTCACTATAACTACAAACAAAAATACTTACGATACTAAAACTATTTTGGTAACCACCGGCAGTTCTAGAAAAAAATTAAATATCCCGGGAGCTTTGGAATTTGAGGGCAAAGGTATCACTTATTGCGCCTCATGCGATGGACCATTTTTTGAAGGTAAGGATGTAGCAGTGATAGGTGGAGGTAATGCCGGTTTTGAATCAGCCGCTCAGCTCTTAGCTTATTGTAAAAGCGTCACTCTATTGAGCCGTGGCGAATTTCGTGCCGATCCGGTCACTGTAGAAAAAGTGTTAGCCAATCCAAAAATGAAGGCGCTAACCAACGCCATACCAGTTGAAATCAAAGGTGGCGACTTTGTAAAATCTATTGTCTATCAAAGGACCGCGCCTTTTGTTGATAATCTTGAAATCCCCGTTAGTGGAATTTTTATAGAGATTGGTCATACCCCAGCAACGAGTTTTGTAGAGGATTTGCTAGAAATGGATGAATTTAAACATATAAAAATAGACCACAAGACCCAGAGAACAAGTAGAGAAGATATTTGGGCGGCCGGAGATTGTACTGATACCCTCTATCATCAAAACAACATCGCCGCCGGCGACGCCGTCAAAGCGTTGGAAGATATTTATTTAGAACTTCACAGGCAGAGTTAATAAAATAAAAAACCACCCTTCGACTTTGCTCAGAGTGGTCTTGAAATTCTTCATCCCTCGTTTCAGAGGCCCTGAAGCCTTTTCCAATTTCTTGGAAGTTGAGGCTCGATTACTTCAGAATTTTTTGCACAGAGAGGACATTTGTTTGGTTTCCACTGTGTCGCTGGTATATGGGCTAGAGAAACTATTCTTGTCTTAATACTCACCGCAGAACGGTTCATAATCGCACCAAAGACAGGAAGAACTCTTCCACCAGCCTCTTTTACAGCTTCAGCCGTTAAATGAACACTACTACCCATATTGATGGTATTGTCTACGATCAACACAGTTTCTCCATGGTAAATATTCATTCTCTTAAAAACCATTCTCCTCTTACCGTTATTCTCTTCTTTTTCAACAAAACCAGAAAGACATGGTTTTTGTCTAATATTGCTTAAATGCCTTGCAACTCCATCCGCAATACAAATCGCCCCCATAGCCGGACCTATAATTCTGTCCACATCTAAAATCTCCGGAAATCTCAAGACCAAAAAAGATGCCAGAGATTTACATGCTTCATCTAGAAGGGGGGAATTTTGTCCAAATACATAACCATTGAAATATTCATTGGAATGATTTTTTAGGGTAGTCCATATGTGGGGATGACTGGCAATTCCTGAATGCGTCCAAAAAGCTCCTACCTCTTTTATCCTTGGAAACCATATATTATTCATATGGTCTTCTAGACCAGAATGTCTTTCCATATGTCTCATCGCTTCACCTTCCTTTCAAAAAACACCCTAACTAGCATACAACAAAAAACTAAAAACAAAAACTACTAGACGCCGAGCGTTTAGTATATCTTTTTTTTTAATTATATTATCTAGTTTTACTTAGATGGAGCGCCAAACATCTGAACAACAAAGATGGCTTGCTTACCTTTATAGATACCAGTAGAGGTGGCGATACCAATTTCTTTAAATTTGGGATTCATTATATTTAAAAAATGGCCTTTGGATTTCATCCAAGCAGTTTCTACATCAGCACTTTCTTCAAAATTAACAGCCAAATTTTCTCCTGCATATACATATTTATAACCTGCTTTTTCAAACCAATACCAAGGTGTCCGCCCTTCTGGTGTGTTGTGTGCAAAATAGCTTCTAGTCGCCATATCATCGGCTTTCATTTGGGCCGCTTTTTCTAAAATTGGACTTACTTTGAGTTCCGGGACATTACTATTTACTCTATTTTGATTGGTCAGAGTAACTAAAACGCTAGCATAAATGGCCGAGAGGGAATCAAAGACTGCTACCCTAAGGGGAGAAATAGTTCCCATAGAAATAGCCAAAATAAGTAAACAAACAATGGCTATTTTTAACCTCGTAATTTCTCTAAGCTTTTTCACCAAATTATTATAACATAATTTAGATCATAAACAAATTAGTAGGAATATACTTTTTCTTTCGTACGATAAGGATAAATGAGAGACCCAAGAGAATGCTTTGAGAAACACTTAGGGTTTTCATTTTATCCCCGCTCTCTTCTCTGCAAAAACCTCCAAGAAATTCCACATATTGTTCTTCCCCCACTGCCGATACATCTTCGATAAGCAATCCCAAAACTTCACCCAAAGCCTTCACTTGTTCTTCTACAATTAAAACGATTGGTTTCTCTGCAACCACAACGGTACTTGACGCCATATTTGAAATAGTTTTTGAGGCTAGTTTGGGGTTATAAGAATAATCTCCCCCCAAAGCTTCCACCCAAGCATAGTTGGTGTAAGTACCCGGAGTGGTGCTCGCAGTAAATTCAGTAGTATAAGTAATAACAATTTCTTCATTTGCAAAAATCTTGCCAAGGTCCCAAGTCTGTTCATTTATAATTTCACCAGCTTCATTTTTAAGTTGATCCACAAGTAGCCCTTCATAAGCCAAGCCTCCATTATTTTTAACTACTATTTTATAATCAGCCGAGCCGAGAAATGGCACCATTTCTACCCCATTTATACCCACAGCGCTTTTAAGAGTATGGGTTTTTGTCACTTCCAAATTAGGGTATGTAGATGTGCGCGAAACATGAGATGGCCGAACTCTTGGTCCTGAATAATTATAAGCGACTAAATCAATAACATCAGTATTGTCTTCCATATTGCCATCTGTTTCAAACGAAGATACCGAAACTGTATTTTGTATTGGAATAGCCCCCAAAGGCATGCTCCTAGAGATAGAGCCACTATAAGAGATTTCCGTTGACTCTCCAGCCAAAAGTGGACTAAGTATCCATTCATTATTTCCATCAATATCCAAATAAGGAAATTCTGGTTCTGCCAAGACCTTAATACCACTTGCGGTAGCGTCACCATTATTTTTTATAGTGGTTGTAAATTTAACAGAAGAACCTGGAACCAAAGTGCCCGAAGATTCTGCGACCGTACCTATCCATAAATCTGGCTCTCCAAAAGAAATGTTGCCTTGCCAGTTGCCAAATATATTTACTAAAACCCTCGTCCAGTTACTGCTTACCACATTGGTATTGACTATATTGACCTGATTAGACCCAGCATAAGCATTGCCCGTCTGAATAGAAACATCATCGCCAAGAGCATTATTGTTTCCTGTAGTAGCACTGACATTAATATTGTTTACAACATCCGCACTGTTGGTATTTTGAATTGAAGTTTCCCCTCCTCCAACCAAAGGCTGCATTTCACTTTCCAACGGATTGCCGTCTGCTTCATTATAAAGGACGATACCCTTTGGTGTCTCACGCCAGACGATCCCTTCTGGTAAATTAAATATATTGCCACCCCAATCACCAAAAACTTTTATTAGGAGATAAAAAGATGCGCTATTATAAACATTTGTATTGACTTGGTTATAAACATTTGAAGATGCCAGAGCCTCTCCTGAGTTTATAGAAGTCCCTTCTCCAGAGGCAGTATTATCGCCACTCTCTGCTGAAGTATTAACTGTGTTTGAAACATTAGCGTTGTTACTATTTGAAAGGTAAGTGTCGCCACTACAAGTAATACAACCAGAAGAAAAATTGGAAAACAAATTTGCAAAAAAATCGCTATTGGGGAAAACCAAATCACCAGACCAATCGCCAAAGTTATTAAAAACCAAAAGCATATAGTTTGATTTGACGATATTGCTGTTTATGATATTTACCACATTAGCACCGGCAAAAGCATCGCCGGTTCTAATTATTCCAGCACCTGTGCTAGAAGCATTGTTGTCTCCGGTTTCGGCCGATACGATTATATTATTTGTAACCGTTGCATTATTTTGATTCTCTATCGAAATATCACTGAGGCATAATGGGCAAGTAGTGCTTGCTGTAGTGCTTGCGAAGTTTGCGCGCAAATCTAAAGACGAACCACCCAAAGAAGCGCCACCAGCTATAATACTACCGCTAGAATCAACAATGTTTGTATTTACCAAATTAACCACGTCAACATTTCCGACTGCATCACCTGTTGTTATCGTCGTGGTGGCGACACCTTCGGCATTATTGCTTCCAGTCTCTGCAGTGGTGGTAGCTGTATTTTGTACTTCTGCTTCATTTTGACCTTCAATATTTAAAACAGAAGTGCTTACCTCATTATTTTCTGAACTTTGGGGAGCTATTTGTCCTGAATTTTGCGCTTCAGTAGTTATTTCTTGAGTGTTAGCATCATTTTGAATTTCAGATTGAGAAACCGCATCTCCAGTTTCAATAACCACCTCACTCGGTACAACAACTTCTGGGGCTGAGGGAGTTTCTACTACCGCAATTTCAATTGCAGGGACTTCTTCTTCGGCATAAGTAAGAAGACCCGGCATAAAAGCCCAATTTAAAATACCTATCACCAAAAATACTGAAAAGGCGACTTTGGTTATTTTGTATCTATTAAAATTTAAAGAATGAAAATACATATTTTACATATTTTATAAACATTTGTAAAGTGTCAAAGGGCGCCTTTGACACATTTCCATTTACTTCTACCTTTGTTTCTACCCTGCCTCCCTCAAATTCATTGCTCACTTCATAATTAATTTGCTTCTCACCACTTACTTCTTTTTGGAAATCTTCTACTACTTCACCATTGACTTCAGTGTAAATCTTGACACTTCCTTTGCTTTGACCTTCTGTCACCACCCCATCACTTGTGTTACCACCCGTTGAAACTGAAGTGGTAACATTATTTACAACATTAGTAGAATCAGCCAAGACAAAAGTCGGTAATGCATAAAGGGTAATTAAAACTATTATAAATTTTTTCATATCTCCGGATAAGCTAAGTTCATCAGCTGATGAACTTAGCTTAGCCCGAAGTCCGTCCGTCAGATGACAGACAGATTTCGGCTCCGACGATTTTGTCGGAGTTAACAAAAAGAACAAATGCAGATTATCTGCGTACTCGAACAACGTTGGTATTTACAACGTTTACAACATCAGAGTAGGCATCAGCATCACCTGTTGTGATTTCACCAGCATCTCCGCCGTTGGCTTCAGTATTGTCAACGCTGTTGCTTCCACCAAACCAATGATGATAGCTGTGTGAGGAGTTGCTCTTTACTTTGTTAGAAGCATTACCACCCACAGAGTCGTTGTGACCTGTTTTAGCCTTAGTGTCAACATAATTCTTTACAGTAGCATCATTGTCTACATCAACATCAAGATCGGCCTCACCTCGGCATCCGCAATCACTTCGAACTACAATGTCATTGCTATTGACAGTGTTAGTAACATAAGTTGTGGCAAAAGCGTCCCCAGTATCTATATCCCCAGTATCTCCGCCGTTGGCTTCAGTATTGTCAACATTGCCTCCACTGACTCTGTTGCGAGCACTGCCACCCGTTGAAGTATTGCCTCCCGTTGAAGCGGTAGTGTCAACATCGTTTTTGACGTACGCATCATTGTCTACATCAACATCTATATCTAGATCAGATGATGAGAAATGAAATCCGCCAAAAGCCAAAGCAGGAACGGCTGAAACCAAAAAGGCTGCGGCCGAAGCAAAAGCTATAAATTTTTTCATATCTTTTATTACAATTAATTTTTAATAAATTATTTTTCCTTCCCCGCTTCAGTATGCATAAGCTCTGAAGCGGAGAAGTATCGACCAAACAAAATAGCCGCTTCAAGCGAAATCTCTCGCGAAGCGGCTACTTTGTTTGACAAATTATTTTTTTGTGCGAAAAAATGGGGAAACATTACCGTCTTCATTTTGCCCTCCTTTTCCCCAAAAGAAGACCACTCTAGTAACACTTTCATCCTAGAAGAATCGGTAGCGATGTCAACACCCAGATGTGAATTGCTTAAATTGACTTTAGTTTGTTATAATTATGTCATTAAAGAAGTCTTATCTGAATTCCAAAAAACCCAGAATGGGCGCTGGATCGGGGAAATCCCGTAAAATCCTTCGATAAACTCAGGATCACGGGAGTGATCTAGCACCCATTCTGGGTTTTATGTATATGGAATTCTAATCACTGTTCACCAAATGTCAACCCCGCTAGAAATATTAAATTCTAACGGGGTCAAGTTTTATTTAAGAAATTTTTATCTTACTATTCTGAAATTGTTACCGGAGTCGGCTCCACTATTTCTTGTTCTTCCTCTACTGCATTACTTTCTGTTACGTTTTCATCTTCGGTGTCTTCTAATTCTACTTCTGTGTTAGTATTTTCTTCATTTAGTTCTTCTTCTACGACTTCTTCACTCTCTTCTACAACCTGTTCTTCTGATTCTTCCTCAATTTTATTTTCTTCTACCTCACTAGGTGCTAGATCTTCCGAAACTTCAGAGAGAGAGGTCTCAACAGAAACTCCAAGTACAACCTCTTCATCATTATTCACCCTCAGATTATTCTCTGTAAAATTTTTATAATTACTACCCGCTTGCAAAATATTACCGAGAGAGACTTCGCTTTCGTTGTAGTAAGAAACAGTACTACCCACACTACCGAAACCGAGGAGAGGGACTATGGCCAAGAGAAGAATACTCACAACTTTGAGTCCAAAGTCTGAAGTGTCTCTTCTCCTGAAAGACAAACCCTCTCTAGATTTTTGTTCAAATTTAGCCCGCAAATCTAGCACATTACCTTCTCTATACACTGATTGAACATTTCTTTCCAATTCTATTGGTAAAGCCTCACTTGAAACATACTCTAGGGCTTCCTCATTTTTTCTTCTTCTTATTTTTTTTATTTCTTTCCAAATTTTTATTAACTCCTCAAAGATAATAATAAGAGCTGGCACACCCACAAGTAGCAGAAACCCCATAGGCTTCTTTGCAAAATCTAGTATGTACCCAGCATAAGGAAGCGAAAATATTACTTTACCCCTTATCTCCCCTACTCCTACTTCCTTGGGATCTGGAGCATCATTGGCATCTCCCATGGTAGTAAATGTTTTTGAAGCACCCTCCCCACTTTCTTCTATAATCCTGTGGGTAGTTGGGATCTGGGTCTTGGTATCTTGCCCGAATGTTATTACATCTCCCATTTTGTAACTAGAAGCTTCTCTTATGAAGACAAGTCCTCCAGTCTTTATGGCTGGTTCCATAGAACCCGACTTTACAATCTTTACTCTCAAGTTGCCGGGTATTGGTAAAAGAGTTGCAAGCAAAAGTAAACCTATGGAAGCAACTCCTACAACAAGAAAATAGTATGGGATTTTGAATAACTTTTTCATCTAATTTTGCGAAACTATGGAATTTGCAGAATCTTAGAATTATTCTTCTGCTCTCTGAATACAATTTAGAGCTTGCACGGCATCTAGGTCGTAACCATCGGCAGTAGCCTCAAATAAAGCAAGGTTGCTTGCATCTACTATGCGCACATAGCGAGCTTGACTCACCCCAGCCAAAAATAGATCTATCTCTGCGTCTCGGGTTACATCATCGCCTACCTGTGTCCACGGACCAACAGTTGAATCCCCAACATATACATCTACTTTTTCATCCGGATAGCTTGTACCCCCAGTCACCTCCCAAAGTTTTAGATCGTTCCCCGGACCATCTACAACAAAGTTGTCATTGAATGAAAGTATTATCTCCGCCATGTTTCCAAGAAGAGGAAATCCGAGCGAGAAGAAGGAATTTGCTACAACTGGAGCATCATAAGGAGTACCCGAGCTCTGCGGAGCTCCTAGAGCATAAGAAGTATCACTCCTATCTGCGGTTACTGCAGTATTGTTCTTGCGCAAACCTTGATCGCTAGAGGCGACTTCATCGGCATAAGTCTCTGTCAACTCGCAAGCAACTGGAGGTTTATCTGGTACACAAAGGAAATCCTGGTTATGTCTTGATTGTACTGCGCTAAATTTTATATCAGCAGTGAGTAGGTCTGTTTGGGTAGTGTTGTCCAAAAGAGATCCATCACAGCTAAACCCCGCGCCTCGCGCATCTGGGCCATTATCCGGTATGCCATCTGCAGGATTTGTGTCAACTATGGCTCCATCTTGCACAACTGGCGTGACGGAAAGATTTCCAAAGCACCAACCTTTGCCAATATACTTTGTATCACTCCCTGCTACAGGACCACCGATACCAGTCCATATATTGCTCCCTGAATCAGCAAGAGCAACTGTGTATGGCTGGTTTAGAGGCAAATTACCTATAGGACCTTGTGAGATTATATTCTCATCACCCTCAAGAACATTGTCGCCATCGTCCGCCCACCAAATAAAGTTTACATTTTGAGCGAGCTCACCTTCTCCTGGGCCTTCTGTTATATCTTGATCCTCTGCTTCTGGGTTGTTGATACCATTCTCCTCATTACTTGTGAGAGTAACTTCTGCACATACATATGCATCATTATTGTCTACATGTATTGAGATCGTATCTTCTCCAATGTCACCCGGCTTTAGATCGTCAAAGTCAAAAAAGAGATGGTCCGTAAGATCGGTGAGAGACCACGTAGTACCTTGGTTCAACACTCCGTTGTAATAACTCGTGTTATCTATTTTCAAATCTATTGCTCCCGCAGTAAAGGTGTTTCCACTTGAGGTTTCGGTGTCAGAGAAGAATGCGCCAGTACCTCCGAGCACAAGGCTGGATACAGCAAAGAGTATTAGAAATGAGCTTAATAATATTTTTTTCATTTAATTTCCGGGGAATTAATTTTTTAATTTAATGGACAACTTTCAGGTAGAGCAAACATTTCTGTTAGTGTGTCATAAGAGTCTAGAGAGCCTGGGTATGTTGTATTAAACATACTCACAACTTCAGCTTGGGTAAGAGGGAAGTCTACGGAACCCGCATTAAGGAGTGCACCCACTGTCTCTCTTCCGAGCCTATTTAGCCCTCCCCCTCCAAGTTGCAATACTTGCAACAAGGTCTTTCCTGGAAAAGCATTTTCAAAAACAGAAGAGAACTGTTGATTAGGGCCGAAGCCTACCCAACTATCAAAGTGTTGCTTTTGCTTCCAGTATCCGTGAGAGCAATATTCGTTACCGCCTTCTCCTTCGTCTTCATCGCCACACACAAAATTCTCATTGCCCCTAGATTGGACTGCAGTAAATGTTACGTCCAATCCAATACCATCACTCTGTACGATGTTCCCCACATCACTGCCTTCGCAGACAAATCCTGTACCTCTCACAAGTGGACCATTGTCCACTTGTCCTGAGGAATTCGAAGGGGTTTTGCCTTTACCATCCTGATTTAGAGGATTCTCGTTTATATCTCCAAAGCACCATGCTTTGCCTATAAACTTAGTAGAACCTCCCGGTATAGGATCACCGTTTCTGCAAGTATTATTGTATTTCCAGCTACCATTTTGATAGGCGTAACCAGAACTTCCTGCCCAAATACTTGTCTCTGAATCTGTCAGTGTCCAAGGCTCACCGTTGAATATATCTTTGGACAAACCTTTTTTGAATATCTTTTCTCCTTTTTCATACACATTGTCTCCATCATCTGCCCAAAAAACAAAGTAAAGATGTTCTTGCAACTCTCCTTGATTTGGGCCGACTGTATT
The DNA here is from genome assembly GCA_001823925.1 of Candidatus Zambryskibacteria bacterium RIFCSPLOWO2_01_FULL_39_39. Taxonomy (GTDB): domain Bacteria; phylum Patescibacteriota; class Minisyncoccia; order Phycocordibacterales; family WO2-35-19; genus WO2-35-19. The sequence goes on along the minus strand of MHWB01000002.1, from coordinate 16,124 downwards.
GTCTACCAACCCCTCTGGCTCGTTTACTCCATTTTCTGGAGTGCTTGTAAGATTTATATTCATACAAGCCCAAGCATTGTTGTTGTTTACATGGAGACTTATTGTATCTTCTCCGATATCCCCCGGCTTTATGTCAAGGAAATTGAAGAACAATTTCCCTGACAGTCCCGAGAGGTCCCAAGAAGTAGAAGGACTGAAAACCAACTTTCCATTCTCGTCCGTCACATAACTTTCGTTATCTACTTTGAGATCTATAACTCCGGATGCAAAAGTATTACCAGTACTTTTTTCTGTATCCATAACAAACGCACTCGTTGCGCCCGCAAGGATCGCCCCTGCGAAAAGTATGGACCCAAGACTAAGTAATATCTTTTTCATCTAATTAGGTAATTAATTACTGCTGTGGTGTTGTGGTAGAAACTGAGTTTGTGATTGTACAGGTTGGATTTACACCAGAAACTACATTAAATGTTGCTGTGTCTGTAGTTCCAATTTCTGTACAACTACCACTAAATATTACTGTAGAGGTTGCATTAGCTGGATCACCTGAGTAAACCTCAGATACAACATATGCTCCTGGAGTAAGACCTGGAAATGGAACCTGATCAATCAATACATGGTCACCACCAGGGCCGACCAAGTGAAGTGTGAAGTCACTTACGTCAACTCCAGCAACTGCGAGATTTGTAAATGTAACAACTTTGTCGAGTGTTACTGTTGCTGTTTCAGGAGCTGTGCTTGGAGTACACAAGAATCTACTATTATTCCTAGACTGAACTGCTCTAAATGCAACGTCTGCAGTCAAACTATCTGTTTGAGCTGTGTTGTTTGCAAGAGAGCCGTCACAAATAAATCCTGTACCTCTATCCAAAGGACCATTTTCACCATTATTTCCAGAACCATCTTGAGCTACTGGAGCTGGTGTAATCGTACCGAAGCACCAGGCTTTACCAATATATCTTGTAGAAGCTCCTGGGATTGGACCACCTTGTCCTGTCCAAATGTTAGAAACAGAGTCAGCAAGAGTAACAGTTGTTGTCGCTCCTATTGCAAGGTTTCCAAGAGGACCGCCTGGTAATAAATTTTCACCTTCTTCTAAAACATTATCCCCATCATCTGCCCACCAAGCAAAGTTTACTTGCTGTGCAAGCTCACCTCCATTTGTGCCAGTTGTATCATCTCCATCGTCTGACTCTGGATCAACAAGAGTGTTCTCATTGTTTGATGTAAGTGTTACATCTGCACAAAGATAAGCATCATTGTTATCTACGTGTAGAGATATAGTATCCTCGCCAATATCTCCCGGCTTTATATCTTCAAAGTCAAAAAACTTCTCAACCGTTAAGTTACGCATTGTCCAAGTTGTATTAGGACTTGCCACCAATAATCCTGTGGTTGTGCTTGTAACGTAACTTTCATTGTCTATCTGTAAATCAATCGCCCCAGCAGTAAGAATGTTGCCTGTTGAAGTTTCGCTGTCGCTAAAGAAGGCACCTGTCGCACCTAGAGCTAAAGCAGCTACGAAAACAATCAATCCTGCGCTATATAATATTTTTTTCATATAATTTTTCTTGTCCCGTGAGAATTTATCAAAATTCTTTTACGGGATAATTTAATAATTGTTAATAACTACAAAGAACATAACTTTTTAAAAATTCGGCAAAGTCGACCACCGACTAATCTCTAAAATCTATGGACTATATCAATTGTAATTTTTAAATAGAAGCTCCGTCAACGAGAAACAAAAGACAAAACGAGATTGTCTTTTTTAAAATGTCTTTGACCTTTTAGCGCCGTAATAGTTATAAAAACCAAGCATAAAATTTGCTATTGACAAGATCTCCCAAAAAAAGAGTCAAAAAGACAAAAATTTAGTCCTTATAAATGGGCGCTTTTATACAGGTTATCCACAGGTTTAATATTTACCAAAAAATGGATTTTCATTCACCCCAAATTGCTAGAGTTGCGGACAAGTTGACAGAAAATCTAGGCGTGCTATGATACAGGAGTCTTGAGGAACCTCAGGATTCTTCTTTCGCCGAATTTCGGAGGGAGAGGAGAGATCTTTTTGTGGAGGAAACGAACAAATGCGTTTCAGCTTTTTGAAAATGAGCCTCTTGGCTCTACTCACCCTTTTCTGCCTCGCCACCACGGCGAGCGCAGCGATTATCTCGTTCGAGTCCGGAGACGGAGTCGGTGAGAGCAACAACCTGACCGGCACCAACGTTCTCATCACGCCTCACCCGGCGTGGGATACATTACCAAACGGTGTTTGGCCAGCAACCCTACCAGATGGTAAGTGGGTTGGCCACGACCAAACCGGGTACAATGGTATCGTGTTTCCGAATACGACGATCGTCGGCGGTCCAAGCGTGGTTTTCTACGAGAGCTTCATGCTCCCGTACGGGAACAATTCCGGCAATGCAATCTTTGGTGCTGACGACACAATGGGGGTGTATATTACGAACAGTCTATACACCAACTTGTTGTTGATGGTGCCAAACCCAGTGCAAGACGGCGCCTGCGCCGATGGGCAGATTGCATGCGAACCTGGCGAATTCCGGGTGATCAACCTTAGCCCCTATCTGACCCAAGGGGTTAACACCCTCAAAATGGATGTCTACCAGATTGACGGAGGCCCCATGGGAGGAATCTGGGCAGGTCAAATCAGCTCTGTCCCCGAACCCGGTACCTACGCTCTGATGGGCGTTGGCTTCCTCGTTCTCGGCCTGTTCAGGCACAACATCAAGAACAAGCGGTAGACGCAAGGTCGGCAAGTAGTACAGGGGCACCCACGGGTGCCTCTTTTTTTATATTTACTTTTTACTTTTTTTATGATAGATTGACAGAGGAATTGGAGGAAACGGATGAAAAAAACTCTGTGGTGGCTTTTGGCAATGCTGATTGTTTTTGTCATCGGCGCAAAAATAGCAGGAGCAACAGTTGTGAGCATTGTTATGGTGACAGACGAAAATCAGGTCGATCTTTCAGCAATCGGTGAAGACAACCTAACGGCGAGGATCATTAATGTGCTAGAAACTCCTCGGAGACCATCGCCCATCGACGAGACCAGCTACATCGAGATAGATAGAGATGGGCCATGGAGTGGATTCTTTGACTTCAGTAGTCCACCGAGTTTACTTCTCAATTACTTTCTTGTGTCTGCTTCGCTTGAAGTACAAGCGGCGCACACAACGAACGTCCACCCATACGTAAATGGAAATTACCTGTCACGCGTGGATTCGGGAGAGCGAGAATACTGGGATTTACTCTCTTACATCCTCGTAGGTAGCAACCAGATTAGGATGGATGCGCTTCCGACAGGTTGCCCAGCAGACGTCTGGATTTGCCAAGGGGGATTAGCTTTCTCGGCAAAACTCATCTTGGGATACGAGAAGAGAGACACTCCTCCTCCACCCGAAGAAGTACCCGAATCGAGGACAGTTAAACTCGTCGTAGCTGGGATTTTTGCAATCTTCGTCGTCAAATACCTCAGATGGAGTGGTTGCAAGATCACATTCAAAAAATGAGCGACTCACCAGATCCCCACGACTACATTCCGTGGGGACATTTTTTATATAAAATTGATGTTCAATTAAAAATCTGCTAAATTTAGAAATAATCTAAGGGCGGTTAGCTCAGTTGGTAGAGCGCGTCATTGACGTTGACGATGTCAGAGGTTCGAATCCTCTACCGCCCACAGACACTGTTTTATTTTTCCGTTATAATAATAGAGTGAGAAATAAAGTAAAAAATAAAAATAGCAAAAAATTTTTTGCTATGGGTTTGGTGTTTTTTTCAAGCGCAATAATTTTGTTATTTGTTTTTGTGGAAGGCGGAAATTTTGTCCCCCACCAAAACCAAATAGATACCAAAATATCCCAATACTCTGATAATCATATAAACGCAAACGCGATTGCTACCAACCCAGAATTTAAAAACATTGCTTTTGATATAAATAATACAAAGACAAATTCTTCATTTTTCTCTAACCAAATAGCTACAGTAGTTAGAGCCATCAAAACATTTACGACATCAGAAAAAACAGAAGACACCAAAGAATACGGCAGTTGGATTTGGACACCTATCATGAATATGACTCCACAGTATATAGAGTCTATACTCTCTCAAGCAAAAAAGGATGGAGTAAACACTATGTATGTCTCTATTGATAGCTACTTAGATATATTTGTAATGCCAAAAGGCGAAGAAAGAGAAAGGCAGAAAAAAGTTTTCGGAAATATATTGGAAGACTTTATTATCCGCGCCAACAAAAAGGGTATGACAGTAGACGCCGAAGCTGGTTGGCGCAACTGGGCCGAGGATGACAATGTCTATAAAGCTTTTGCTGTTGTAAACTACATCAAAAATTTTAATGCTGAACGCAAAAATAAATTTAGAGGTTTTCAATATGATGTCGAGCCATACCTTTTAGATTCATACAACGAGAGTGATGAGAGTAAAGCCAATATTTTGAAAAATTTTGTTAAACTGGTAGACCAGACAGAATACTTTTTGGGCGATGATACCCTCAGGTTTTCTGTGGTCATACCAGATTTTTATGACAAAAAAGACGAGATGACTCCCAAATTTTCATACAATGGAAAAAAAGATTATGTATTCAAACATTTACTAAATATTTTAGAGAGAAGGAGAGATAGCTCCATCATTATAATGTCCTACAGAAATTTTGCTGGTGGCGATGACGGCTCAATAGAGATATCAAAAAACGAGATAGAAACAGCAAAAAGTGGCGGATACCGTACCAAGATCATTATCGCCCAAGAGACCGGACAAGTCCCTCCTCCATACATCACTTTTCACAACACTCCCAAAAAATATTTTGAAAAACAAGTCAAAGATATCAACAGTGCTTTCAAACCATATTCAAATTTTGGCGGCATCGCTATACATTTTGTAAACGCCTTTTTGGCATTAAAATAAAAAGCTCACCATATTTCAGGTGAGCTTCGAAAGGGGCTCTTTGAGCTCTCACTTTATAATCTGTGGAGATTTTAAGAAATGATCATGCAGTTTGTCGCCTTTGATATTCCAGTCGCCGAACTTCTCGACAACGTTGGAGTCCAAAAGCGTACCACTTGCACTCATCATCTCGCCGGGACGAACAGTTTCCTTGCTTACATTTTTGTTCCCGACTCGGTTCAAACATGCCATTCACCCCGATTTTGACGAGGCTCTGGATATCTTGGAGCGCGATGTTTGTGGGTGGGGTGTTGGGAGCGGTTAAGCTACCATTGAGTAGCATGTTCCCTGTTGGGAAAAAGTACCACTCTTCGGCTCCAATGACCTTGCCTTCGCCGGCGAGAAGGTTCCAGTCGCTGGTTACCACCTCCTGATCTTTGGACTCCTGCTCCACAAGACGCAAGATCTGCGCCGTGTCGGTCATGTTCAGACCCGAGCGCTTATCCGTGAAAATCTGGACTTGGCGTCGAGAATTTTTCTGAATGATGATGTCAGCTCCACCGCCGTACTCCGAACGGATATACTTGCCAACCGCCTCGCAGTCGGTCTTGACGGTTACTATCCGCAATTTCTTGCCAGATGCCGTCAATACTTCCTCCACGGTGGCCTTCTTGGCTTCCTCACCTGCTATGACATGAAAGTCGTATTGCTCCGCGTACTTGGCATTGAGTGCCGCAAACGCGAAGTCAATGGCCGGAAATGGATCGTCCGGATACTGACCGTTGATCAAGCCGACCAAGGCCGACAGATCGAACGGCTGGCTGTTGCCATTGAGGTCACCCCCGGTGACAAACTTCAGGATCTTTGAAAGTTCCCTGAGTTTGTCCACACCCAGATCTTTGGCAACCAGGGTGGCACAACAGTCACCTTTCTTGCGACTCTCGCCATTGACACCATGTTCATCATACCGTCCGCCGCCGACCCCGAGCATGATGTAGCCACTCTGCTCGTACCCTTCTGCTGTCGCCTCGAGATCTTCGACGCGACAAGCAAAAATCTTCCGGTTGGTAATAGCATCCCTTATTCCGGGATACTTTTCCTCCCCATAAAGGGAGAGGAGAAAGATCGCCACGATCTCATCAAGATGTGGCCTTGGATGGGTGATAATCCCTTGTGTCATTTTTTGTCCCCTTTCAAGGAACGATTTACTCTACCACCTATTATACACCCTTTTAACTTTCTTGTCAACTAAAAAACAGGTATCCCTAAACACCACTTAAACCTTTCATTTTAAGGCTATTTTTCAAAAGCTTAATTAAGTGTTAGATTATTAATATGTCGTAAAGTAAATTACGATTTTGAGTGTTATGGAGGGTTCGCATAGCGGTCTAGTGCGCTCGCTTGGAAAGCGGGTGTGGGGCAACCCACCAAGAGTTCGAATCTCTTACCCTCCGCCCTTAGTTTTTAGTATCGGACTATGCCGAGGCCTATATTTTGAGCCATATTTTTGGTGCGTAAAAATATCTCATATACCAATAGCGAGAGGATTCGAAACTCAATATTTTAGATCAACTTTTTGTAGTATCTATTTCTCTGTTTAAACTGTCTTTCTAGAAAAGCTATCTTCTTGTCTCTGTAATCAAAAACAAATTTAGGGTTAGCACTATGCAGTAGCCTTCCAATATACTGAATCAGCTTCCCTTCGAATGAGAATGGAAAGGCTAAAACTAGAGTTGAAATATTTTTAATATCTAACCCCTCTCCAAAAAACTGACCGGTGGATAATATAACATTGTAATGACCGTCATTAATTTGCTTGAGTTTTGAGGTTCTTTTTGAGGCAGAGTCGTCACCTGAAATTACAATCGTTTCGCATTTACCTTTAAGACAGAGTTCGAGAATTTCTAAATGCTCTTTCCTTTCGCTTAAAACAAGGATTTTATTGTCCACTTTAACTTGTTCCAAAATATCTTCAGTTACCAATTTGTTTCTAGCAGTATCAAAACTTATTATTTTAGCCAAAAGCTGAAATCTATCGGTTTTCCATTGGAACGGAATTTCTAAATCGGTTTCCTTGATTACGACTTTGAGTTTATTGGAAGAGGTATTTTCTGTGTTTTCTTCACTGAAATTACCACCCGCCATTTCTGTAATAATATCTCCAATATAGACATAAATAAGTTGCTCATCGTTATGCTTTCTTTTGGGGGTAGCGGTAAGTCCATATAAGTATTGGGAATTTAAGTTCGCAATAACTTCTCTAAAAGTTTTTGCTGGTATATGATGGCATTCATCAACGATGATAGTCCCGAATTTATTTTCCAATTCTGCAATATTTTTGTACCTTGCCAAACTCTGCATCAGGGCGACAGTTATTTCTTTTCCAATTTTCTTTCTGGAACCAGAGAAAGTACCGATTTTGATTTTTGGAATGTTTAGGTATGTCTGAATCCTGTCTACCCATTGATCTAGTAATTGCTTCCTATGAGCCAGTACCAGAGCCGGTAATTCTCTCTTTGCGATAAGCTCCATACCAATCATGGTTTTACCACTTCCTGGCGGGGCTACTATTACCCCTTGAGTTTGTTTAAGGGATTTCTCCAGAGCTTCTTCTTGGTGTGGAGTTAACTTAATCAGACTCTTAAATTTAACATTTTCCATTTCTGGGTACCCACAATTGACCTCATATTTTATGCCGTTTGATTCTAAAAAAGACGTAAGCTGATTCAGGAATCCTCTCGGTAGAAAAATATTATCTCCAGATTCTTCGATTAGTTTGAAATATTTTTGGACTTTATATACCGACTTACCTAATCTTTTCCTGGTCAAATATTCAGTGCTTAAAAAGTTTAGTTTTTCTTTGAGAAATGTAACCGTCGCAGGAGCAAGTTCTGATCTTGGTATTTGTATATTTTTGCCGACAGTTATTACCAGCCTGTCTGCAGATTTTCTTTTTTGTACGACAACTTTTTCATTGTCAGTTACTTCATAAAATATTTTATCGAGTTCCTCTGTTGTATGTTTGTGAATTTTAGATAAAAACTCCCACTGATCGGGGTGCAATTTTACAGTATAAGGATCAATAAAAGCAGAATTGCCTTGTCCTAAATATTTTCCTTGAAGCGGAAAAGCTATGAGATTTCCAAATCCCCCTTGAGGTATAGAATCTTGGTTTGGGAAGAGCCGATCAAAACTAACTTCTTTTTCAAAGACTGATAAGTCTAAAGCTTGCCTGATTAATTCAGTAGCGATAGCTCGACTTTTGTAACACGGGTATGCTTCTTGAAAAAAAATCCAAACATGACCTCCGTTACCAGATTTTGATCTTTCTAGATACGTTGTTAGCCCCACCTTTTTACAAACATCAATATACTTTCTTGAATCTTCCAACCAATTTTCTCCATCAAAATCGGCGGCAATAAAATACGACGTGTTATCTTCAAGAATTGGGTATATACCCAAAAGAGTAACCCCGAGCAAGTGCTTCTTGATAATATCTTTTGTGAGTGGGATTAATTTTTTATTCCCAAAGCTATTTATCGTTCCACCCTTCTGTTTGTGAATTAAAAATTCATCCCAGTTAAATGAGTACGCTGGGCTATACCCAGATCTGCCATTTTTCTCCCAGTGTCTAGCGTAGATGTCGCTCCTTCCTTTGAAGATGGATAGGTACAAATTTATCTGATCATCACTGATCTGGATCATATTTATATTTTGCTATATCTCGTCGTTCTTCCTTGTCCAACTCTTTTCACCTTTTTGAGACGCATCAAAACATCTAGTGCTTGGGAGACTGTTGGTCTGGATACTTTGGTATTTTTTGATATTTCTCCTGGGGTAGCCTCTATTACAGATTCAAGATATTTCCATACCACAAGCTGTTTTGGAGAAATAATGAGCTCAATATTTTCTTTAGATAATAGATCAATAGCTTGTTTGGCTTGCTCAAGCAAGATAGTCAAGAAAAATTCTAACCAGGGAGTAATATCCTCTTTTTCCGTTTTTATAGTTTTTTGACTTCTTCTCAGAGCTACATAATAATCAGCTTTATTATCTTCAATTAATTTTTCGTGAGAAATATATGGCATGTATGGGTAGCCATTTTTGAGCATAAGAAGATTTGTGAGGATACGGGAAAGCCGCCCATTGCCGTCTTGAAATGGGTGGATATTAAGAAACTCAACTAGAAAGTTTCCAATGGCTAATAAAGGATGAACTTCTTTTTCGGCCAAAGTTTGCTGTGCCCATTCTGTCAACTCAAGCATTTCTTTGGGAGTCAAAAATGCCGAAGTGGTATCAAAAAGTATACCGATAGAATTACCAGCTTCATCAATCATGTGAACTTTATTCTCTACTCCTTTATACTCTCCTCTATGGGACGCGTCTTTTTCTACGTACTTAAGAAGTTCTCTGTGAAAATGTTTTACGGTACTTTCAGAAAATGGAATGTTTTTCCATGCCTCAAAAACATTATTGAGAAGCTCGTAGTACCCTTTAACTTCTTGTTTATCTCTATCTCTAAATTTTTGCATGGTAAGACCACGCATTAATTTCTCCACATCTTCGTCAGAAAGTTTGGCGCCTTCAATACGAGTAGAAGCGCCGGTAGAAGTGACTAGTGTTGATTTTTTAAGACGCCCCAAAGCCTGTGGATTTAGTTCCGCTCCACCTATCCATCTACCCTTAATCTCATCAATCTGGTTTATTAATTGCCAGATTGATTGAGGCAAATCTTCCAATCTTTTGTTGAATTTATAGTCCATAAAATATGGTTAATCTCATACTATGAGTATAGGAGATTATATTAGATTGTAAGACTTAAAGCAAATAAAATTGTTTACAGTAAAATGAGTTTCAAAAATAACTATATTTTAGGCCGTATAGCGCCGAGGCTATGCTGAGGGTTCAAATACTCAAGCTTCCGCCTTTAGTTTTTAGTATCGGACTATGCCGAGGCCTATATTTTGAGCCATCTTTTTGATGTCCAAAAATCTCTAAAAAGTCGATGGTGGCGAGATTCGAACTATTTAGTAATAGAAAATAAAATATATTATTTGTCGAGACCTTTATTGTTGCATTTGTAGACTACACATGCTACATTGTAAGTATGAACGAAAATTTCAAAAATAAAATAAGGTCATTAAGAGAAATTCACTTTCCAGGTCGAAGTACCAGAAGCTTAGACAAAGAGTTGGAGCCACATTTTGGAAAGCATTTTTACGCTTATATTAGCAAAATTGAAGCGGGGGCTCTGCCATCAATAGACTTCCTAAAAAAAGTGAAAAATGGATATTCTCTTTCCACAAATGAATACGAAGAACTTGTCCAACTATATTTCAAGGAGCGGTTCGAGAATGAAATCATTGCTGGTGCTCAAAAAAGCGGCATTGCATTTGAACCGCAACCCCTTCTATTCCGAAAGACTAAGAAGAAAAAACTATGAAAGTAAGAGTCGCTAAAAACTGGAATCCCATGGCTGACACATACCAGCTCACCAAAGAAGAGATCGAATCTCAGGTTTTGGGCGACACGGCAAAGTATCGAAAAATATATTCTGAAAAATATGGCAAAAATCCACCTTCACTTCTTGATGTTGATAATTACATTCAAGAACTTTGGGGATTCAGCGTCAGTTTTGAAGCGATTCCGCAGGATTCAGAGGCAGAAGATACTCTAGGTTTTCTTCGGCCAGAGACACGTCAGGTGGTGATCGATGACAGCTGTACAAACCAGAGGCGGATTTCATTCACCGTTGCCCATGAAGCCAGACATCTCTCGTTGCACGGGCCTTTATTCTCTACCAAAAATGGATTCATTAACGGATGGAAGCATTCCGATCCATCAAAAAATATAAAGAAGTTAGATATGGCGCATGTGCGTAGAGAGTGGCAGGCTAATGTTTATGCAGGAGCACTCCTAGCACCAAAAATAGATGTGGAAATCATACTTAGAGAACTCAGTTTTATCCAAGATCAAACTCTCTTACCTTTCAACCTGAACGACTGCTTCCAGAAGTTTGAAGACCGTTTTGGTCTTTCCAGACAAGCTCTTGAAATTCGATTAACCCATTTAAATATTCCGTTCAAAAACTTTTAATATATGAAAAAGAAAATTACTAAAAAAAAGACAAATCGTTCCATACCCCCTGACATCAAGCTCAGACTGTGGGCAATTTCCGGTGCACGTTGTGCATTTCCAGGATGCAATAAAGAATTGTGGCATGAAAAGCTCACACTTAGCGGCGGTAACTTTTCCGAGATGGCACATATCAAGGCAGTTAATCCTGGCGGCGCTAGACACGAGGAAGATTCGGGAGAGTTTGTGAAAGATATTAACAACCTTGTTTTGCTCTGTCGGGATCACCATTATCTCGTAGACAGTCCCGAGCATCATGATGAATACACGGTCAAAAAGATTTTGGAGTTTAAAAGAATTCACGAGGAAAAGATTCAGCTACAGACATCGATCGCTTCGAATATGAAGACGAGACCTGTAGTGCTTCTTGCGACAATTGGAGAAAGACGACCTGAGATATTCAACGAGGCTATGTGGTTGGCAGCACTTGATTCTAGATACCCAACTGATCTCACTGGAGTGCGTATAGACATGACCATATTGGGCGAGCCTACAACAGAGGCCGAATGGGAAAAGATTGCCAACGAGATCTCAACTAGCCTAATTCAAAGACTCCCTAAGGGTAATGAACAGGAATATACAGAACATCTTTCTGTTTTTGCGTTCGCGCCTATTCCTCTCCTTATGCACTTCGGCAAAACATTAGCAAATACTAGACCTACGGACATATTTCAGCTTCACAGAGAGGGATCAGGCTGGAAGTGGAAGGATTCAAGTGACACGTTTCTTTACAACATAGCTTTGTCAGATATGGAAGCAAGCACCGATGTCGCACTTATTCTCTCAATTAGTGGCAAACCAGCACATACAGAAGTAAGTAACATTATTGGTAGAAGTATTCCCGTTTATGAAATCTCAGTGGCTAATCCTTCACCACTTTTTATGGATACTCGGGAAAAACTTAGCGGGTTCAGGACGGCCTATCGGAATATATTATCCAAAATTAGAGCGAAGCATGGAGGAAATATAAACATACATCTTTTCCCGGCGGTACCTGTATCGGTTGCGGTTGCGTGTGGGCAGGAGATTTTACCCAAAGCCGACCCCGCTATACATATATATGACTTCAGTCGAAGTCAAGGAGGTTGGAGGAAGACATTAAAAATTAATTAATAAAAATATTATGACATCAGAAGAATTTTTACAGGAATTGCTCGAGACACAGGAATTGTCTGCTGAGCAGGAAAACACATTACAAGCACATAAGAAAGAAGTCACTGACTTTCTTCGTTTAGAATTTGGAAGCGATCCAAAAATTAAATACGCAGGCTCACGCGAGAAAGGGACTATGATTGCGGATCAGTATGACCTCGATGTTGTTTGTTACTTTCCTAATACTGATACTCGCTCACTCAAGGAAATCCGCGAGGATGTCTCAGCTCATTTAAAGAAGAGTTACATTATTCAGTCTAAGGCTTCTGCGGAGCGGATAACAAATTTGCGTGGATCTACCGTGCCAAATAGTTACCACATCGACGTGGTACCAGGACGCTTTATTGAAAATACGGATGACGTATTTCTCCATGTGGCTTATGGAGATAAAGAACGTATGCAAACGAACCTAAAAGTTCATATAAATCACATCGTCAACAGCGGGTGTGTGTCTGTGATAAGGCTTGCAAAACTCTGGGCGTACCGGAACAATATTGTCATTAAAACATTCATTCTAGAGTTATTCGTTGTTCGCGCTCTTACTGGATCACGCGACAAGTTAAATCTCATGAAATCTTTCCGTCAGGTACTCGAAGCACTCAGAGATGAATTCGACACATTGCAACTAGTCGATCCAGCGAACTCAAATAATATTTTGTCACAACTTGTACAACCATCTGAAAAAATTATGGTAGCCCAGGCAGCAAAAGAAACTCTTGATGTAATTGGGGAATCTAATGAACTTGCCGACTGGCAAGTCGTATTTCGCGAGGAAGATGATAAAGGATATTATGCTCCATTAATATCTCCGATTCCATCCCCATCTACTCGCCACCCCAATACTGGGTTCACTCCGCACTCTCCACACTGTGCTGTTATATGTTGACAGAAAAAGATAAAGCGTGGCTATCAAAGAAGTACCCACAGTTCGAAGTCAAAGCAGAGAAAATATCTGGAGAGATAGAGTTCACTGCCACCTACAACGAACATACTGAGCGTTTTCTACAAATTGAAGAAAATACAATTGATGCTGTTGGTGGCGTGCGCCTCTACGGCAGATTCAAAATCCGAATTGAAGTAAGAAACGACATTTCTCACTCAAAGCTACCTGCTCTATTTGTTGATGAAATAGAAAACGTACCAGATCGACATTTCAATCAAACCGACTCTAGCGGATGCACCTGTAATCCTCTTGAAGAGGATGAGTTTCTACAACCAGAGTTTCAGTTTCAGCGGTATTTTCGAGAGCTAGTCATACCGTTTCTTTATGGCCAACTTTTCTTTACAGAAAAACGACACTGGCCATGGTTTGAATATGCCCATGGTGGTGTGGGCTCACTAGAAGCATTCTCTAAAAATCCAACCCTTGAGAAAGCGAAAGAGTGTTTACAAATAATATCTCAAGAGTTTCTTTTGTGGAAAAAGGTGAAGCCTCTTTTACTACAGAGATCTAATATTAAAGGTCATACGCCATGCCCTTGTCCGAAACATGATCATATACGACGTTGTCATCCACATACTTTGAAAGGTCTAATAAAATTAAAAGAGTTTATTTTATTAGAGCGAATACTTGTACCGTAGATAATTATTTTATGAATTAGATAATGTTACCACCCCTTTCGTAATCTTTAGCTTCGATTTAAAACATCCCATAATTTCTCGTCTCTCTTCATTAGTACCCTCCTTCAAAATATACTTGGCATAAACTCTGGCATCAGTATCTTGGTGCTTCACTTTGGGGTCATTTGATCCTAGTACGGTTCTCTGGAATTTATTAAATCTTCTCAATTCTTCTTCAAACTTTATCTTCATACTGAATTGGTTGAACTCAATTTTGTCTATCAACGGTATTAGCTGGTTTACCAGTTCCTCCTCTCTCAAATATTTGTTGCCCTTACAGTTATGATCCTTAGTTCTCCCACAGCCATAATATATGTATCTAGCTGTAGTGCCATCTTTCAATGGTTTGTATTTTTCCTGGCCTGATATACAAGATCCGCAGGAGCCGCAAACTATGATCTTGGTAAAGGCAAACTCGTGATTGTTATGCTGTTTGAGATCCCTTTTTAAATGCTCTTGAACCTTGTCGAATAACTCTTTAGAAACTAATGGCTCATGCTTGCCTTGGTACCATTTACCGCTTTTTACCGGAAATTCGAATGGTCCGTAATAGAAGGAATTTTGCAATGTACGGTATACATTTCCTAGGGACAGTGGTTTATTGCCTCTAGTATAAAAGTTTAGATCAAATTTGAGCCAGTGGTAGACCTTCCTTCCAGACCATTTCTCGTGACCAACTTTTTCAAACATCTGAGTAATGACATGACCTCTATCCGGGTCTATTATCACCTGGCATTTTTTATCCATCTGTTTTAGGTTTAGGTATCCAGTCGGTGCTGTTCCTGGCCTCAATCCCATCTCACATCTAGTTCGAAGTCCTCTTTGTACATTTACACCTCGGTTATCATTTTCCAGTTTTGCTTGCGATCCTAAAATCATCAACATAAATTTCTCATTCGGATTGTTTGAGAATTTCTGACTGAAGGTGCGGATTTCAGCTAAAATCCCTGCATCTATCAAATCTACTACTCTGCCTAAATCTCCCGCATTCCTGCTGATACGATCAGGAGCCCAAGTCAGTATTCCGTTATATTTACCAATCTTAATTTCCTCAATTATTTCGTTAAACACTGGCCTTTGCCCAGTCTCTTTAGCCGAGTGACTCTCTCTTTTCATGGCTACTATTTCTAACCCCTCTCTTTCTGCCAGAATCAACATCTCCTTAATCTGCGAATCTATCGACAATACTTGCCGTTCTTCAGATTCGGTACTTTTCCTTGCATAAAGGCAGTATTTTACCTTTATGGGGACTACTACTTTTGTTGCCATAGCCCCTCCTGGCATTTGCATTGTTTCCATACCAACATTTAATGACGCTGACTCATGGAAGAGTCCAGAGCGCCTCGGAGGTCTAGCTGTTGGTAACTAAATCCTCAAAAACTTTACTAACTTCAATTATTAGCTTAAAATAAAATTCTAATTATGATTTCAGTAAACTTAAAAAAACTTACTAAAGTATCATTAGTAACAGTCATTCTAGGATCAATGATTTTGGGGTATTTTTGTATAAATACCTTCAATCATAAAATGGATATAGAGATAACGGATAACACGTCCTCAGTAATTAAAAGCATGGAATCTTGTTGTGGTGCAAATTTCACAAAACATTTAGAATCTTTAAGGACTAATTTCACATTACCTCTGAAAGCGAGCAATTATTTAATAACTTTTCTTGCTTTAATTGCATTAATTTTTGTAATAAGTAGATATTTTCGTAAATCTGTAGTTCATATTTCTTTTTTATACAAATTATATTTACGGCAAAGACCTGATCTTTTTGCCTTTGACCACCTTAAACTAGCTTTCTCAAACGGAATTCTAAACCCCAAGACGTTCTAACTTTTCCTTCTATGTTTAATTCTGCGTATTAAACATATGCAAATTTTTCGATCTTTATTAATATAAAATTCTTATGGAAACTGAATCAAAACAATCAAATAAAATATCTATTCCGACAGCTATTATTCTAGCGGGAATAATTATTGGTGGAGCGGTGATATATAGCAGTAACAGGACAAACACTGCTGGCACTGCAAATCAACCTCAACAACAGCAAGTGGCACAGCAGACGGGCGATCTTGATCAAATGGCCGCAATTTCGGACAGTGATCATGTTCGTGGCAATCCTGATGCCCCAGTCAAAATCGTAGAGTATTCAGATACGGAGTGCCCGTTCTGTAAGCGATTCCATAGCACAATGCAAGAAGTCATGAATGAATACGGTAAAGATGGAAAGGTGGCATGGGTATACAGGCACTTTCCACTTGATCAGCTTCACTCTAAAGCACGAAAAG
>MHWB01000001.1 GCA_001823925.1 Candidatus Zambryskibacteria bacterium RIFCSPLOWO2_01_FULL_39_39 | reverse complement strand
AAAGAAACTTTTTGATGAAGCACAGGAAATGTTGAAGTTTCGTGGACAACCTGAACGCAAACCGAAAAACGAACCCCAACCTTTTTGCGGTCTCATTTCCTGTGCTTCATGCGGGATGATGATAACTGCTGAAAACAAAACGAAGCGACAGAAAAATGGGAATGTTCACGAATACACATATTATCGTTGCACGAAAAAGAGAAAAGATTTTAAGTGTCAAGAAATGTCGCTTCGTTCGGAAAAATTGGACGAGCAGTTATCATCCCTAATCAAAAAAGTTTCTTTGCCCAAAGACTGGGCGGAGAAATTGAATCATCTTGCTTTGCAAGACTACAAAAATTCCGCCCCGTCTTTGACCGCGTGTGTGAAAGAAAAAAATGAAAAGATTTCTTCTATCTCAATAAGATTAGAGCGACTTCTTAATGGCTACCTTGACCAAGATATTGAAAAGGAAATCTATCGTGCTGAAAAAGGGAAACTACTTTTGCAAAAGAAGTCGCTCGAAGAAGAAATGACCTCTCTTTCACACACGCAGAATGATTGGCTCGCACCTTTCCAAAACTGGTTAGAAGTCGCACAAAATATAGACAAAATTGCTTCTGATTCAGACCTTTTTGCGAAAAAGGTCTGTGCCAAAGAAATCTTTGGCTCGCACCTGCTTCTTGGCGAAAAAACAATCCGTCCCGCCGAAGGCGGGACTCCAAATTCGTTTGGAAAAATGGGGGGAAATCAGTGGGACGCGCTTCGCGCGTCCCACCTTCTGGCTTCCAAAAAGCCGTTTAGTTCGTTTGTGGTGCGCCGGGGAGGATTCGAACCTCCGTAGGCCGAAGCCGACAGATTTACAGTCTGTTGTAATTGACCACTCTACCACCGACGCAATAATTACTAAAAGAGTTTAGCAAAATTTTTGGTTTATTACCAGCCTTAAACCCCGACTCCAGTAGAAATAGTATCCAAGATTGAGGCTTCGATGATAGTGCCTCGACGGCCTTTTTTGATATCAAAAACAAGATCGCCACCTTTAACCGAGACAGAAACTATACCACCCTTCATAATACCTTTAGAAATTATGAGGGAAGCCACTTGGTTTAGTATTTTATTTTGAATCACCCTTTTTAGTGGTCTAGCTCCATACTGTGGATTGTATCCCTCTTTGGCCAAATATTCATAAGCTTCTTCTGTAAGTTCTAGAGATATTTCTTTGGCCGAAAGCCTCTCCCGCACCAAATCAATTTGGATTTTAACTATTTCTCTGATGGCTTCCATCGGAAGAATATCAAAAATAACAACATCATCTACTCTGTTCAAAAATTCAGGACGGAAAAAGTCTCTCAAAGCTTCAGTAACCTTTTCTTTGATATTGGCATACTCCCCTTCTTTCCCTCCATCTTTATTTCTTTCTCCAAAACCCATTTTTTCCATCTTATCTATATACTGAGCGCCAATATTTGAAGTCATAATGATAATGGTATTTTTGAAATTTACAGTCCTGCCCTTTGCATCGGTTAGTCTGCCGTTATCCAAAACTTGCAAAAGCACGTTGAAAACTTCTGGGTGAGCTTTTTCAATCTCATCAAAAAGCACAATTGAATACGGTCTATGTCTGACCATCTCTGTGAGTCCGCCCCCTTCATCAAAACCAACATACCCCGGCGGAGCGCCTATAAGCTTGGATACAGAATGTCTTTCCATAAATTCTGACATATCAACTCTTATAAGAGCCTTGTCGTCGTTGAATATAAATTCTGCCAAAGCTTTGGTAAGTTCGGTTTTACCAACCCCAGTCGGCCCCAAAAAAATGAAAGAACCAATCGGTTTATTTGGATCAGAAATACCCGCTCTAGAGCGTTTGATGGTGTCTCCAATTTTTTTGATCGCCTCATCTTGACCAACAATACGTTTTTTTAGATAAGTTTCAATCCTGCCGAGCTTTTCGGCTTCTTCTTCAAGCATCCTAGAGACGGGGATGCCGGTCCACTTGGCCACAATATTTGCAATATCATTTTCTGTAATTTCTTCTTTCAAAATTCTACGAGAACTCTGCAGCTTTTTGAGTTTTTTGATATTGATATCAAGATCTTTTTCAAGTAGTGGTATCTTACCATAACGCACTTCTGCCGCCTTACTTAAATTGGCCTGAGCTTCTGCCGTCTCCGCTTCTAATCTAGCTGTTTCGAGCTCTTTTTTGATTCTTTTTATTTCTCCCACACTTTCTTTTTCATTTTTCCATTTCAAATCAATCTCGGCAGTTTTTTCTTTCAGATCAGCTATTTCTTTTTCTATATCTTTTAGACGAGTCTTTGCTTTACCGTTTTTATTTTCCGCCTCTTTCTTTAAAGCCTCTCTTTCAATCTCAAGCTTCATAATTTTTGAATTGGTTTCTTGCAAAACTGGTGGCATATTTTCAAGTGAAATTTTGAGGTGGCTAGCAGCTTCATCAATAAGATCTACCGCTTTATCCGGCAAAAATCTGTCAGCAATATAGCGGGAAGAAAGATTCACTGCCGCCTTGATAGAGTCGTCAGTGATATGTACGCCATGATAAAGCTCGTACTTTTCTTTGAGTCCTCTTAGAATGGTGACTGCGTCGGACACCCCCGGCTCACTTACAAAAACTGGTTGGAAGCGACGTGTGAGTGCTAGATCTTTTTCAATATATTTTTGATATTCTTTTATGGTAGTAGCGCCGATAGCCCTAAGCTCACCACGAGAAAGTGGCGGTTTTAACATATTTGAAGCATCGAGCGAGCCTTCGGCACTGCCCGCTCCAATAATAGTATGTATCTCATCAATAAATAAAATAATTTTGCCTTCTGATTTTTCAATTTCTTTTATTATATTTTTTAGTCTTTCTTCAAACTCGCCTCGATATTTAGTCCCGGCAACTAAAAGACCCAAATCAAGCGAGACAATTTCTTTATCTTTCAAAGACTCTGGCACATTGCCAGAAGCCATCCTCATAGCCAAACCTTCAGCAATAGCCGTCTTGCCGACACCCGCTTCACCGATAAGGATCGGGTTGTTTTTGGTGCGACGAGAAAGAATCTGGATGATCCGAGAAATTTCTTCATCCCGACCAATCACCGGATCAAGTTTATTTTCACGAGCCATTTTGGTAAGAGAGCGCGTGTATTTGATTAGAGTTTTGTTTTTTTGTGAAGCTTTAGTGTCTGGAAGTCTGCCCTGTTTTATTTCTTGAATTAAAAAGGAAACTTTTTCTTTTTCAATTTTAAATCTTGTCAGTATATCTTTGGCATCACTCGGCACATCCAAACATGCTAAAAACAGATGTTCGGTAGAGACAAACTCATCACCCATCCCAGAGGCTACTTTTGAAGAGTGCTCAATAGTGTGCGCCAGCTCGGGAGTAAGGAAAATCTGATAAGAGGGCGAGACAGTATTACCAGAAGCCACTCCTTCCATTGCCTCAAAAAGAGAGTCAGTGAGTAAAATAATATCCACCTCCATCTTATCAAGGATTGAAGCAACCATACTTTCTTCCTGCAAGATAAGAGCGGCCAAAAGATGCAATGGGCCTACATGGTTTTGACCACGTTCAATCACCAGCTCATGAGCCTTCCTGATTGCTTCTTTGGCTTTAGTTGTAAAATTATTAAATGGTGTCATAATTGCGCCATTATAGCAGAAAACCGGCTTAAATCAAGTGGTCCACCGCCGAGAAATTACTTGGCCAATTCCTCTAAAGCTTTTGTGGTGGCCCCTTTTACAACGTTTATGGGAATATAAGAATATTCAGTTTCTAGTTCACCCAAAGGAGCTTCCAAACCCACCACCTCACTAGAAAGATTAAGGACGGGACTACCTGGGTGACTTTTGGTAATTTTTATATCAGAAAGTATATTTGTTATTGTTTTTTTATCTTCTGCAAAGGAAAGCTGAAATATCCTGCCGATGGAAGCAGCGTTTGAATCTCGACCACTTATAGAGACCAAACTCTGACCTATTTTAAGCCCATCAGAATTACCAAACGTGCTCGGATAAAAAGTGTATTTAGGACTTTCGCCTTGAGAGATATTAGTTTTTATAAAAACCAAGCCAAGCTTATCATCAACAAAAACTTTTCCAATAGGATAAGTCCTGTCATCATAAAATAAAATCGAATAAGAAGAGGAGTTGCTATAACTTCGCAAATCAGCAACTATCACCCCATCAGATGAAACAACCAAACCCAAACCAGTAACCACTTCCGAACCATCAGCGCCAAGTGTCTTTAGTCTCACTATTGATTTTTCATTTTTGGCGATAGCTTCAAGCACCCGATCTTCTTCGTTTATTACCACAGTTGTGACTACTTTCTCCGGTTTTCCTTCTGTTGGTACTACTCGCTCAATAGTCCTCTCTACCACTCGGTTTATGTTTTGAGTTATTTCAACTGGCGCTTCGGAAAGTAGGGTAAAAGTAATAATACCCGTGGCAATAGAAGTCACGAAAGTAACGAGCAACACTATAAGTATAAGTTGATGTTTAGTAAGATCTTCCATATTACAGATATAATATCAAAAATAAAAAACAAAAACAATTAGCGATTATAAATAAACAATAAAAAAATTGGCCCCGCCACATGTACGGCGGAGCCAAAGGCTATCCAATCGTATAGTCAATCGTCTGGCCAGCCCAAAACGGTCCTACTATCCATGGACCAACATTGTAGATCGGAGGAATTTTGAATTGTTCGTGTATTAGTTTGACTTGACGAGAAGCCTCGGCTAAGCCAAACCATTTACGAGGATAGCGACTCACAAAATTGTTGAATACTGATATCCCTTCCACAGTACTGAACAGATGTGATAGAGCATGCGCATAAAGCGCAATTAGAAATGGTCCTGTGTAGGCCCCGCAGGCACAACGAGTTCCAGCCACATACTTCACTCCAATTGGATGTGCAGCGTCATCCGGACCCGCTATAACCCACGGGTTGTTTTCATCCACCAAAAGAACCAAGTCACGTTGATCGCGACGAGTCTTGATTGGAGGTTTGCAAGTCGCTCCAACATCTCCAAAAGTTGCATCCTCATTAGTGGCTAAATGATGAGCACTGAGTGTTACAACAAATCTCCTACTTTTCGACAGATCTTTCCAAAATGGAATACACCTAGCATCACTTCCGTGCTCCCAAAAGATGACGGCATCAGTTTCGTTCAACATCATGTCAGCAATTGGGAGACACATATATTCGGCATCCCGATTATCAAAAAGCATCCATGGGTGCTCAAAATGCCAGTGAGTTCTTATCCCCAACTCTGCACAAACTTTGACAAGTCGGATCAATCGTCCGTAATGACGCACACCGTTTTGAGACTTGGTAGTGCGATTTAATGGATAGACTTTGACATCTCTAATCCCAACCCGCGCCGCTTCCTGTAATTCATGGACATAAGTCTTTTCAGTAAGCATCATACATGGGATAATTTTTACAGGTCCGTCTCCTGGTGGTACACACCCTTCCACCACCTTGACGTAATCCATTGTCTTTTCTGTGTCCGTAAGACCTTTGTCGGTATTTGGCATGGGTAATATGGTATCCACACCACCTTCGATTAAATACCGCACCAGAGGTTCGGTAATTTCTCTGGGTTCACGTAAATGTGAATGCCCGCTTACCATGGCATCTACTAATGTAGTTTTACTAAGCATTTTCTCCTCTTTTCTTTCTAGGACTATAATTCTCAACGGACAAGTCCACCCTTCTTCTACCATAAATAACAGAAATAGGAAAGCCGCGGTTTTGCAAATGCAAAACCGCGGCAAAGACTCATACGATTCATCTGGCACAAAGCTTGTAAGCTCGCGCAATGGTCGCTCGCATTCGCCAGCAACGTAAGAAGGCGATAGAGCCCAGTGAAAAGGAGTTTGCTCCCGAATCGTAGAGCACATCTATATCAGACGGCCCAAGGATCCCGCCTCCGGCATTGATATGTTTGCGGAAACCTGCCGCTCGTAACTCTCTTACATAATGAGCTACGTGAGGCAAAAGTTCTTTACCCGAATAACCCCCAGGCTGTTTGAAGCCACGCTTGATGAGCGGAGAAACATCTGACCCAAATATTTTCCGACGATCAATGCCAAACTTTGGAAGATCGTCCCATGGAATGGTATTGGACAGCGTGAGTCCAGCACAGTATCGATCATTGCCTATTTCTTGCGCGTATTCAACAGGAAACAGAACGCTAATCTTTGGGACAAGTGGCAGACCTAACATCCCAAGCATATTCATATCTCTCTGTGATTGACCCACCAACTCTTGAAGCATTTCCTCCATGTTTTCTCCAGTATTTGGGCAGGAGTAGTTGATCTGAACTCCCAACAAATCCTGTAAAAACGGCCACCACTTCAAAAGTGAGGCGATGTAAACCTGGAAGGTAGACATCTCCAAATTCTTCTCTTGGACAGTCTTGCCAATCGCCATGATAGAAATAAAAAATGGTCTAGTTTGTTTTTGCCATTCTCCCATTTCAATCAAAGAATTGATACCCGGACCACTCAAGGCTACCGCATTCAATGCCGAGCCATAAAGCCAACTTCGTGGACTTACATATACACACCTTGGTAGAAATTCTTGGGGTGTAATGCCATCTTTTTCCATTGGCATATTGCCCTTATTCGACTGGGCAGTTGTAGTCTTAGCTGTCAACGTGAGCCCATCGAAAGTGAGACCAAAAAATTTCAAATAACGGTGAGGGGGATATCCTTCACCAAAAAAACCTTGCACTCCAGATGCACCCCAAATAGGGCCAAACTTAGCCAATCTATCAGTCATAGCTTTCACATCCTTTCAAAAAACTCCCAACTGAAAGATAGCACAGAGGCCTATTTAGTTAAAATAAAAAAATAGCAATTTCAAATCATTAAATTGGTAAATTAAAATAAATAATGTTATAACACAGGGCGGAAGGAGTTTCTATGACGGCAATGGGACTGATCAGGAGCACGATCTTAATGAAGTTTGTCAGAGACACAATAAGTGGGCCAAGAAGAAAGCTGAAGGTGCTCATGCCCGAGCTCCTTGCAATGCGAGAAGAACTTAGGGTGATCCGAAAATTACCGCCACTTTCAGGTGTTACAAAATTTTTTGAGGTGGTATCCCCATGGCAAAACAGGTTCGAACAAATCACCAAAGAATTTAGGGCTGTCAACTACGGCCAGTATGATGAGGAGATTAAACTTCTGGAAGTATTGGCGAACTACTTCAAAGAGGCCACCAATACAAGCAAAGAAGCAAAGGAGAACGAAACCTTTGCTCGAGCATTTTTGAATCTGTATACCAAGTCAATTCCCGACACTATTAGTCTTCTGCGGTGTCACTTCAACTGACGTGCTCGCTCTACACTCTCGCAAGAGTGCGGAGCATTTTTATTTAATAACTTTTTTTAGAGCAGAGATAAATTTATCTAAATCAGATTTTTTGCTATCGCGACCCAAAGTAATACGCAGAGAAGAAGAAGCACACTCAGACCTTCCCAGACTTTCAATAACGTAAGAGCCATTTTCCAGCGAAAGAGTATGACACGCCGAAGCAGCCGAGACTGCAAAACCCAAAGTATCTAATTTAATGACTAGGAATTCGGAATCTAAAGGGTTACTTTGAGGACTGCCCTTTGGGGCAAAATCCTTCAAGGGCAGTCCTCTGGGACCAGAACCAAAACATACATTTATATTATTAGGCAAACGGTTTTCTAAACCGCCATTTAAAGAAGCGTTTGGAATTTCTTTAATAATTTTGGTAATAGAATAGTCGCGTAATCGCGTTAGGCGCAGTGATTCTTTTTCTCTCATTTTCATTGCTATCTCCAAAGCCTTGGCGAGGCCAACTGCACCGGCCACATTTTCTGTTCCCGATCTCAAACCGCCTTCCTGTCCCCCACCAAAAACAATCGGGGAGATTGAAACCCCATGTTTGACTGCCAAAAGTCCCATCCCCCTCGGCCCATAGATTTTGATACCGTCCAAAACAAGCAAGTCCGCCCCCAGTCGCTCCAAAGAGACATCTTCATAAAGAGCGCTTTGACTAGCATCTACCAGAAAATATGGATATTTAAAATTATTTTTTTGCTTAAATTCTTTAATTATGCGAGAAATTTTTTGGATAGGTTCTATAGTGCCAATTTCATTATTGGCATGTTGGACTATAACTAAAATAGTATTTTCTTTTATTTCTTTTTTTATTGATTCAGGATTTATCCTTCCACTTCGGTCAGGGTAAATAAAAGAAACTTCCACCTCTTTATTCTTTAATAAAAATTTTATTGGTTCTAAAACTGCTGGATGCTCTATCGCTCCCACTATAATATGGGGCAGGATTAAAGGGTCACCCTTTGGGGCAAGGGTCTTCAAGGGTGACCCTTGGAAAAACTGTCCTTGGCTTTTCAAAACACCTAAAATGGCGATGTTTAAAGACTCGGTACCACCACTAGTAAAAAATAATTCGCTCCCACGACAACGCAAAACCCGAGCGATATTTATCCTCGCTTCCTCCAATAAGGTTTTGGCTTCCTCACCTTCTGTGTGTAAAGAAGAAGGATTTGCCCAAAACTTTTTTTGGACTTTTCTCATTTCTTCTTCTACTTTAGAATCAACGGGTGTAATAGAAGCATAATCTAAAAACACTCTTTTTCCTTTTTTTCCCATATTTTGGATAATATCATATTTAGTGTATAATGTTTGCTATGTCAATCGATTGGAGTTTAGTTGTTTTTTTTATTCCTTTTATCACCTTGGGGGTGGCTTTGTTGGCCCTTGTTCTTTCTATATTAATGCATGTGCGAGTTAAGAAGATTTTTAGAAGCGCCAATTCTAGTGATATTGAAAAGCTCTTAAAATTGCACACCAAAACATTAGAAGACTTTGTACAGTTTAAAACCGGAGCAACAGAGTATATGAAATCATTAGACCACAGAATAAAAAAGAAAACAATGAACGCTTCCACCGTGAGATTCAACCCATTTCAGGGAGAAGGTGTTGGCGGTAACCAAAGTTTTTCGGTAAGTCTCACTGATGAAGAGGGAAACGGAGTAGTCATAACAAGCATGCACACCAGAGAGAGAACAAATGTTTTTGCCAAACAACTCCAAAATTGGGGGAGTGAACATAAATTGGGGGAGGAGGAAAGAGAGGCTATTTTAAATTCCAAATCCAAGGTTTAAAATTCCACAACTAAAAATCATATGAAAATTCCATCAAAAAAAGAAATAGGAAATCTATTGTCGCGATCCCCCATCGTCGTGGTGATGGGTCATATTGATCATGGCAAATCTACCCTGCTTGACTACATAAGGAAAACAAACACTACCAAAAAAGAAGCAGGCGGTATCACCCAACACGTATCTGCTTACGAAGCGGAGGTGACTGTTTCCGGAGAGGAGAGGAAAATGACTTTTCTAGACACTCCCGGACATGAAGCTTTTTGTTCCGTAAGAGAACGGAGTGCCCAAGTAGCGGATATAGCAGTGCTTATAGTTTCTGCAGAAGACGGTGTAAAACCGCAAACCATTGAGGCGCTAAACTGTATCACCAAAGGCTCTATGCCATTTATTGTTGCCTTAAATAAAATAGACAGGACAGGGGTCAATCTAGATAAAGTCAAACAAGACTTGGCCGAAAATGGAATACTAGTAGAAGGCTGGGGCGGCACAGTGCCGATAGTAGCAATCTCCGGCAAAACCGGAGAGGGTGTCCCCGAGTTATTGGAGATGATCGCCCTGCAATCCGACATTGAAGAATTAAAAGGTGATCCTTCTGCTTTGGCCGAAGGTTTTGTAATAGAGAGTGACTTAAATCCAAAGCAAGGTATTTCTGCCACCCTCTTAATCAAAAATGGAACTTTAAAGACTGGGATGTTTGTGGCGACTCATGGAGCATACGCACCCATAAGAGCGATAGAAAACTACAAAGGGGAAAATTTACAAGAAGCAAGTTTTTCCAGTCCGGTAAAAATAGTAGGTTGGAGTGCGGGGCCATCGGTTGGTTCTCAATTTAAAACTTTGTTGAAAAAAGAAGATGCTTTAGAATTTGCAGCCAAAAATATTGATTTAGAAATAAAAGAATATCAAGAAAATATCCCAAGCGATTCTGCTTTTTTGGAAGTAGTTGTCAAGGCAGATACTTTTGGATCATTAAATGCCATAGAACATGAGCTTTTAAAGCTGAGGAACCCCAAAATCGCTGTGAAGATAATATCAAAAGGGGTGGGCAATATTACCGAAAAAGATCTCAAAGTCGCCAATATAAAAAATAGTTTGGTATTGGGTTTTAACATTGAAGCCGATAAAAGCGCTCAAGCGCTTGCCATGCGTGATAATACAGAAATAAAAACATATAAAATAATTTACGAACTAATAGATTATGTTAAAGAAAAAATAAAAGAAAATACTCCAGTAGAGACGGTGAAAACTGTGACTGGCATAGTCAAAATAATTAGAATATTCAGTAAGAACAAAGATAAGCAAGTCCTCGGGGGCCGTATAGAAGAAGGAGAAATAAAATTAGGCGGTGTAGTTGAAATATTAAGAAGAGATTCTATTATTGGCACCGGTAAAATAAAAGAGCTTCAAACTCAAAAAATAAAAACCAACATAGTAAAAGAAGGTCAGGAATTTGGCATGATGTTGGAGTCAAAAATAGAGTTGGTGGCAGGAGATATTTTGAAAGCCACATCTTTAATAAAACAAGAATCTCACTAAACCACAACACATGCGCTCCATAAAAAAACATAAAGACGAAAAGTCTGCTTCTCTTATTTCCAGATTTGCTGCAGAATACTTCGGCATTGAATCAAACAGAGATTCTCTTATTACTATAACCAGAGTAGATATGTTGGATAGGGGCAGACGAGCTTTGGTATATTTCACCGCTCTACCAACAGAAAAAGAAGCCACCGCTTTGGAATTTGCTATGCGCCGAAGAAATGATTTTCGTCAATTTATAATGACCAAAAAATCTTTTGGCTTCGCACCAAAAATAGATTTCTGCATAGATCTCGGCGAACACAATAGACAAAGGATTGATGAACTTTCAAACGAATCCGTCAGCTAATGGATTGAAACTTCTCCCAATAAAAGCTAAAATACCTTTAAAGGCCACGTGGTGAAGAAGCTAACACGGCAGTCTGCAAAACTGCTACACGAGGGTGCGAATCCCTCCGTGGCCTCATGATTGAGTACGCCGTCGAAAAAAAATACTTTAGAAATTCAAGCTATGCAATTTGGTTCCTTAACTCCATATTCTTTTTTACACTTGTTGTTCTTATTTTTTATGGTAATTTTGGAAAATGGATTTTGTTGTTTCCACTAATCTTTCACATAAGTCCTGTTATAAATTCTTTAATTAAAATTATTAAAAAAGAAAAAAGTGAGATTTATTCAGTAGATTGTATTTGGTTTAATTTAATAATGATTGTTTTGTATTCAATTTTGATGTATAAATTTTAATATGCTCGGATGGCGGAATTGGTATACGCGCAACACTTAAAATGTTGTCCCGCAAGGGTTGTGGGTTCGACTCCCACTCCGAGCACCACGTAGGAAATTTATGTTATAATAAATGTGAGCCGCACCGCTCAAAACCGCAAAAGAACCCGGAGAAAAACATCGGCTCGAACCATATTTTAATTTTGGGGGAAGAAAATTTTTTAATCATAAAAGTCGAAAAATAATTTTTTATAATATACATATGGACAAGAAAATTATTTATGGAATTATCATTGTGGTATTTATTGTTGGCTTAAGTTCATTTTTCCTAAAATCCCCATTTAATCTCAGTGGCGACCCATTTGGTGCTTCCCCAAAGGGAACATCTCCTAATTGTGGTCCAGAAGATAGATATAAATTTGATGTTGCCATAAACTCAAAAGAAGATTTCATTAATTTTCTTAAAACCTCGGAGGGAAAAATTTTAGATCAATATGGCAATAATTGGCTAAAGTTGGATAATTTTAAAGATAAACCCGGGGGAGATGTTAATTGGGATAAGGTACTGTCCTCGGTTGATACTGAAAACATTGGTGGTAAAACTCTTTATGTACTTAACTATAATCCAGGGACTTGTTCTGGATTTAAATTGAAAATGACTGGTGATGGACATGTTTCTAATTATGGTTGCTGTGGAATATAATCGAATTCAAAGAAGAATGCCGCCAAAGAAAAACTTGAAATTGTCAGCGGTGCGGCTCCGCCGCCTTTCCGAATTTTCGCGGGGGGATTTTTTCGCCAAAATACGTTCGGACTAATTCAAGAATACTGCACACATATATTACAATTCACAGGTTTGACTATTGTTGCCCTGCAATCTGTTAATATATATGTATATTTAAAAATCAAACAAAATATATGTCTAATGTATGGAAACAAAATAGAGGGTTTACTCTGATCGAGCTTCTAGTGGTCATTGCAATTATAGGAATCCTTTCTTCGGTAGTTTTAGCTAGTTTAAATGTGGCCAGAGACAGAGCATCCAATGCAAAAGTTAAGGCTCAGATAGCTAGTGCCAGATCTTCTGCCGAATTGTATTCAGATTCAAATGGTGGGTACAGTGGCCTCGCTGGAGACATAGACGGAACTCTTCTTGACTGCACCACTGCTGATTCAATGTTCCAAGATGTTGATTCTGGAATGGTCCAATATACAGATGCCACAACCAACTATCCAGCAGGCACCACTATCAGATGTTCTTCTACTGTTGCAGAATACGCAGTCAGCGCTTCCTTAAATAATGGAAATTTTTGGTGTGTTGATTGGACTGGTGTCGCAAAGGAAGTGGTGGCGATTGACCACATCACAGCTCATCCAGATGCTGATACTACTTGCAATTAAATTCTCATTTTAAAAAATCTTTTTTTATATAGTAGTTTTGTGCTATATTTTTAATATCCGCCCGTAGCTCAGTTGGTAGAGCAGCTCCCTCTTAAGGAGATGGTCGTAGGTTCAATTCCTACCGGGCGGACTCGGTATTTAAAATTGCTGGGGTGGCGGAATTGGTATACGCGCTAGTCTTAGGAACTAGTTCCCTTGTGGATTAGGAGTTCAAGTCTCCTCCCCAGCACAAATCGAATACTTGGAGATTTGTGCTGACTTGAAAGACGGAGGCTGACGAGCCGAGTCGGGGTCGAGTAAAAATTCAGCAGAATTTTATGCGTGACCAAGTCTCCTCCCCAGCACATAGTAGACAAATTTATTTAAATAGTATATAATAGGGAAAGAAGTAAAATAACCGCACAACCTGCGGCAGGAGAAGACTAGTGAACATAAGTATCACGATCAAAGATGCCTTTATCGCGATGATCCTCGCTTGGATCATCCTTGGTGGCGGAATCTGGTTCTGGCCTTACTAATATGCCACGAGACATCTACCCTCACCAAAGCCCTAATCAAGGATGGTTAACCCACAGGCGGTTGACCATCCTAACTTTATCTTGTTTCTTTATTATTTTTGGGCTTGCGATTTATATACTAGCAAGCATCAAGATAGAAAAAAGATTCCAAGAGAAATCAACAACTGCACAAGAAGAACTACAGGACAAAAAAAAGAAGCTCTTGGTAGACGGGGTCAACTACGACACCGGGCTAGAAGAAACAAGTATCCATCTGGGCGGAAAAGACGAGTTCAAGTCGTCTAAGGGGCAAGCCTTCCTTTATATCCGAACCGACCAACCGATGACGGCAGAAAGTCGGAGAGTGGTTGAAGCAAAAATCAAGGAGACTAGCTACATAATCAAAGAGACGGTACGGGTTGACCCACATGGTGTAGCTGTAGAAAAGTTGTCTTCTCGGTACGACGGATTACTAGAACCAGATGAAGCTCTGATCACATGGACAAGAGTTCGTAATCGGATTCTCAAGCTCCTTAGGGAGCACGCAAAGTTCGAGGTAGAGGAATGAGGGGGACGGTACGCCGTCTCCTTTTTTTAATATCTTAATAACTAGCAAAAGTCGCCCTTACGGGCGACTTTTGCATAATTCAGATTCTCATTCTCATAAGCCGAATTCTGTTTCTAAATAGAAATTTATCTGGGCCCAATATTACTACTAGGCTCAAGCGGCACAAATCTTGATTGCTCAAGAAGTACGGCCTTGCACACAGGTAAGAATTTAGCCGTTGCACCCCAAATATTACTATTTGGATTCGCCCCACTTCGCTTTCGCTCCGCGGGGCGGTTTTTTCTTTTCAGAAAAAACCGTCACTGTTCGCATCTCTAGGATTGCTCCCGATGGGCGTTACCCACTACCTTTCCAATTTAAATTGGTATGTGTTCGGACTTTCCTCCCCGTGATTGCGAAGCAATTTTACGGGGCTACTACTCGGAATGAGAATCTGCCACTATTTTAACATACCTATTGAATCCCGCAACTTTTTCCTTGCATTTTTTGGTGAGATGTGATATAAGTAAGAGCGGAAGGAACATTGACTACAGAAAGTCGGGAGGATAAAATGAAAAAACATACAGGTCTTGTGGTTTCAGTTACTTCACTCGGTCTCTCAGTTGGTATATATGTTGCTCTGTTTCTTGGAGCGTCCTTGTATCAATACCTCGTTGAAACCAGCGAGATTGACCTTCGAATAGTTGCTGGGGCAATATGTCTTGCTCATTTTGTGCTAAGTGCAACCATCATCAATGAGCGCCAACGTGGAGCGATGTTTACCCTAGGTCTGCCCATTTGTGATTTAGAATCAGGACCATATTTTGCCTTCTTTCCGTTGTTCTACATACGGACAGCGACAAGAAATATAGTCCAGATAGAAATAGGAGTATTAACTCCAGAAGAAAGAGAGAAAGCCAAAACTCTCGAAAGTTCAGCTTCTGTGTTTCTTTTTGAAGAGCCTCTCCATATCAACTGGGCAGATCTCAAATCGGCCCACTATGATAGCTCTGAACAAAAAAAGGCTGAGATAGAAAGATTCAAGAATAATCCCCTCGCCGAGGCTCTTGTGACAGCAACACACCTTACAGTGAGGTTCGAGATCTTCAGTTACATTGCTGTCGTAAGAAAAGCTGGTAGTTTGCCAGAAGCCATTGAGCTTATTCAAAAAGCGGCTACTTCGGCCCTCATCACTTATGCGGGCAAATCATTTGTCGCCAGAGCCATAGCCAACATGGAAGATGTGGATGAATGGCTCAAAAAGAGAGTGGAAGACTTTGTAGCTGACCCGGGTAGTGATAGGTATAAGGAAGATCCTACTCGTTCGTGGGGCGTCAACATCAGGAAAACGCAAATCACTCGTATGGGCACAGCCAAGAGACTGAGTGAAGCACAAGCAGATAAAGGAAAGGTTATCTACGCGGCTCACGCTGAGAGGTTTAGGCTCGAAGAAGTCGCCGCCGGTGAAGCAGAAGCTACCAGAATTAAGGCTCTCTCGGAACGGATCAAACTCGCACAAGAGGGTGCCGGCCGTGCCGATGCAGAGAGACTTTTGCTCTTTGCCAGACAAGAGGGTTTTGCCAAGCTAGCAGAACTCGCAGGAACAACTGTCGGACAATTTGTTCTGCAGCTAGAAGTTCTTGAAAAGGGCTTATCAGCAGGAAAAGCAATTGTTCTTCCGATGGAACTGTCGCGAATTGTAAACGTACTTAGTGAGAAATTTACCCCATCTTCACTAACGCCTCTTAAATAATGGGTTCCCAGCCGTCGTCCACCCAAGGTGGACGACGGCTTGACTTTTTCATACATTATGCTAAAATAGTAGAAGATTCGGGAGGATCTTTAAAATGACTTGGTTTATTGCAAGCGTTATAATTTTTCTCGCAGCCCTGTGGAAATTTCCAAAGTTACGAGAATGGCTTCTTAGTCAATCGGGAGATAAGAGGATAAAAGACACCAAAATCCTCATCGCAGTCGGAATCGGCATTTTCAACTTCATTGTCTGGGCGATGATTCCGTGGTTGTGGGAGGTACTTTACTATAAGTGGTACACTCTCGTTTGTTTCAACCTCGGATTTTGGGCGGTGCTGTACCTTCGCACCATCAAGACAAAGGATGAGGTAACCGGAAAGGATACCAAAGAAGACAACCAGACCGCGAGCAAGTTGGCAAGTATCATTGCTCTAGTGGTTGTGGGAGGGCTCATTACCACCGCTGTGTACAAAATTAGACAGGGTGATCTCTCCAAAGAGGAATACGACCAAAAAGTTGCCACAGAAAAGGTAATGAGAGAGACGTTTGCCGTAGAGCCGATTTTGCAGGCTATCGCCTCATGCCAGCCAGCAAACGAATTTGACTCTGTGGACAAGGTGAAAGCGGCTCGAGAGACCTACCTAAAAGACGGCGTCGAAGGATGGCTGTCTTCATCAGATTGTTGGACAGAGAGATTAGGTGGCATGTCTTTCAATCTGGCATATCGCACAGCACCAAAAGACGAGCTTAGCGAGATGGTTAAAATCCCGACCGTACCGCGAAACTATGGGCTGTTCATCGACTCTCCGCAAAATTATGTAGCGGAAATAAATGGAGACAAGAATCTTATAGAAAAAAAGGGAGAGAAGAAAGACGTTACAGCGTACACCCTGAAGTTTAGTGGTGTTGGGGAACCAGCTAAAATCAGAGTCTACATGAGGACGAGATAGGGTTATTGGGGAGCACGAGCTCCCCTTTTTTTATTTATTTTTATCCTTTGACTCCACTCAGGATTTCGCTTCGCTCAACAGAAAAACCCGCTACAAGTGATACCGAAAGTACCTAAGACCAGACGTAAAATACCGTATACAGAAAACATAACGAAAAGTCCGATGATCCCATATTTCACATTATTTCTATTTTTTTCCAAATCACTACTATCTGCCTTCCAGATCATCTCCGCTATGCCATAAAATAAAAAGGCGGTAGCGACAACAAACCCAAGTATAATAAGTGGGTTTAAAATAAGATTGGCGATTTTGCCCAAAAGGTCTGTGACGGCTGTTATGGTGGCAGCAAGCATACTTGTATTTTAGCAAACAAACCCAACTTCGCAACCCACTTCGTTAAAACTTCGCTGGTCAAAGCAAGCTTCGCTGGGTAAATAAAAATGCGGAAGAGTTATCCCCCGCAATTTTTATTACAGACTTTAAAGAGATTATCTAGGAATAAGAGGACCTACAGCAGGACCACTGTCTTGATTGATACCAACAGCATTGCCTATAAATCTTACCAATCCCCAAACAGAAGCCATGACGAAGAGAGCGACTACCCCCCAGATCATAGTCTTTTTGGCTTGATCTTTGTTGTCTTCTTTGCCAAAGATATACATTACCAAACCATAGAAAAATCCAAGCAAGGCTAGGGCAAAGACGATAGGGATGATTTTGTTTACTATATTGCCCACATCAGTAATCAAAGTATCTATGTTGCCCAAAGCGGCAAAAGAAGTGATAGGAAGCGCCAAAGCTCCTACAATCAATGCACCGATTTTAGTTTTTGTTTTCATAATTTTTTCTTGTCCCGTGAGAATCTATTAAAATTCTTTTACGGGATAAACTAATAATTCTTATAATAATTTTGATTAAAATGAACGACCATTTTTAATTCCCTTTAAGATACCATTTTTAAGGCAATAGTTCAATGGGGATAATCCCCAACTAGACTATTTTATAGTTGGGATAGTACCTGTTGTACCCGTCGGTATTGTTAATTCCCTCTGCATAAAGGCCACAAGCCCCCAGACAGAAGACATCACAAACAAAGCTATCACCCCCCAGTACATAATTTTTTTGCCTTCATCTTTGTCGCCACCCGAAGACCAAATGTATTTGGCCACCCCCCAAAAGAAAAACAGCACAGCCAAGGTAAATGCGAGTGGTACAAGGATTCTAACTACTATATTATCTTTCAGGTTACTAAGTAAGGCTTCTGTCAATATAAACTGGGCGTTGGCAAAAATAGGTAGCGCGATTAAAGCAAAAGTAAGGGAAATCTTTTTAAACATTTTATTTTAATTATTTAATAAGTTATTATTCAAGCCACCATGTTGAATCCGATGATTCAATCCCGGGTTTATCTATATTTTTTATATCTGGTATCGTAAGTTCATTCCTTATAAAAGTAATTATACCCCAGATAGAAAAGGCTACAAATATGCCGACAATGCCCCAAACCATCACCTGCTTACCCTCTTTGGCGGCATCTTCGCTCCCAGCCCCCGTCCTTATATACTTGGCCACCCCCCAAAAGAAATAGAACAAACACAAAGCAAAAGCGAGTGGCACAAGTATATTGGTTACTATTTTAAAAGCCGCGTTTATAAGTTCAATCATAATCTTTATTTTTTAAAATTTATCTGCGGTATGACGGGAGTCCCAGAACCAAAACCAAATTCGCTCCGGAGGAAAGAAATAAGGCCCCAAATAGTCACCAAAACAAAGAGGCCTACCACCCCCCAAATAAGAAAATTTTTGCTGTCTTTGAGATCCTTTTCACTGCCAGCCGATTTTATAAATCTCGCCACTCCATAGACGAACACGAGAAAAGCAACTGCACCCAAAAACGGTAAAACCGCAAGACCTATACTAATGAAGAGTCCTATGATTTGGGTTAGATTTTGGGGTTCTGCTACGGCTGCCATCTTGTTTTAATTATTTTTAATTTTATGCTTTTAATTGATCAATGGTCGCGCCAATCGCTTTTGAAATAACCCAGGCGCCCAAAAGTATAGCCGCCCCTATAACCGCCCAGAGCAAGGCATCGTGCGCCTTTTTGATTTGACCTGGGTCCCCCCTCGCGGTCACATAGAGGAAGCCTGCCCACATAATCATAAGCACCGCTACCACCCCACCAATAGGTATCAAAATATCGTTTACTATGGTTTCTATAAGACCTTTGATGGTGTCTTTTTTGAATGGGTTTTCTATTTTTATGTTCATTGAAACATCCTTCGCTGGAGGATTGAGCTCTCCGGGAGATGGTGGGTCAACTGCTAAAGTAAGTATGGGAACAATAAAAACCATCATTATAACTCCGGAAATAAAATAACTTAAAATATTTTTTTTATTTTTAAACATAAAGATTGATTGATTTATTTATAGATATATCTATTGGCACACTACTTGGATCTCTGAGCAAAGCCTTGATAATAGTCCCCACAATAATCCACGCAGCCAAAATAAAGACTAGCCCTATAAAGACTTTCCAGATCATTTCTTTGGCCGCTGACTTTTCGTCAGCGATACCGGTAGTCATAAGTTTAAAACCAGCCCAAGCAAAAACCCCAGCCGCTACCGGCACCGCAATCATTATAATCCAATTTATAATATTATTTACAAGTTTTAAAAGATCTTGGTAACCACAATTAGGACTGCAGTTCGGTATAATTTGAGCACTCACAAAAACAGGAATTATTAAAATAAACAAAATCAGAAACAGTAGCAGAATGTCTATTTTTTTATTTGTATTGCTTATCTTCATTCTTTATTTTATTCTTTCTCCCCTCTCCTTCGCAAGGAGAGGGGTCGGGGTTAGGTCGTAAGTTATTTTGATAACAAACTAGAAATCTCCCTTTGGACCCTCACGACAGCTTCTCCTGTCCTAGCTCTACCACTTGTAATTGATTCTATCATGTTTTTAAATATAAGATCTGTTTCAATTGGCGCTGGATCAAGCCATGATTTAGCCCTAATAGCACTATCATAAAAAACGCTCTCATATGCATTTACAGGTCTCTTGTTTAAAAGATCTCGCCTTGCTGGAGGCAATTTCAAAGTTTCGCTGAAGGCAGTCGCTCCCTCTACTCCGGATAAAACAGAAACCACAGCAAACGCGGCGCTCGGATTTTTTGATGATTTAGTGATAGATAAAGCATTGAAATTGGCAAAGGAGACCCCGTTGCCACCCTCGCGAGAAACGGGTACCGTCGCCACATCAAAATTTAAGTTTGGATTTTTTAATTGCAAATTCCCAATCTCACTGGCAAAACCAAAATACAGAGCCAAATCGCCCCCCAAAAAGTAATTGGTAGAATTTGGCAAAGAGCGGTTCCAAGAGTAGGAAGGTTTGGCTGGATTGCCAAATTCGGTATAAAAATTGACCGCAGCTTCCGCCGGGATAGTCGGCTTATTAAAAGAGTCGGCAAAAACAGTCTGCACCCTATCTCCGCTCCAAATACTGACCGGTGTGCCAGCTTGCATCGCCAAATTCAAAATTATTTCTTTAGCATTTGATATGTTTGCAAATTCACCAAAGGAGACTGCGCTCCTCAAAATGTTTAGGGCGCCATCTTTGATAGATATAGTATTGGCCAGACTATAAAATTCGTCCCAATATTTTGGCGGCTCGGTGATTTTAACCCCCGTAAATATAGACCGATTCCAATACATCACTAATGGATCAACTGATGTGGGTAGCGCCATTATGCCCTCTGGAGCCATATAAACTTCAGCTCCTTCTATAAAAGAATCTTTGAATTGCCTTTGGGTAAAAACATTGTATGGTATGGCAAATATTTTGTTGCGATGTTTTAATATTTTAGAGCTAGGCAACATAAAAATATCCGGACCGTCACCAGAAGCTAAGCTTTCTATAAAATCAGTGTCAAAATTTTCTTCGGTTTTTTCAACATATTGGACATTGTATTCTTTGCTTTGGTATAAAGAAGTTTTTTGAATAATTTCATTAAA
This sequence comes from Candidatus Zambryskibacteria bacterium RIFCSPLOWO2_01_FULL_39_39, assembly GCA_001823925.1. Classification (GTDB taxonomy): domain Bacteria; phylum Patescibacteriota; class Minisyncoccia; order Phycocordibacterales; family WO2-35-19; genus WO2-35-19. Next base: position 15,175 of record MHWB01000001.1, on the reverse strand, counting down.
ATCGGTTTGAAGTATGGTGCCCCAGACCACAACCGTAACGGCATCTCCGGAGTTTCCCCTATAAGTTGAAAATACAATCACGCCTCCAATCAAAAACACCGCAAAAACTCCCATCAAAATTATCTGAAATTTTGTCATAGCTTTATTATACAGAAACTAAAAAGCCTCTGCACTCTTAAAAGTGAATTACTTCCACCAATCCACATGTCAAGGTTGAACCTTGACATTAAATATTATAAAATATTTATATGCAAAAAAGAGATTTCAAAAACTTCTCAGAAAAAGAAATCTACCATGTTTACAACAGGGGCACAAATAAAGAAAATTTATTTCGCGATAAACAGGATTATAAAGCTTTTCTTTATAGATTAGGTCTTGCAATTGGAATAAAATCGGATGACTTAAATAAAAATGGCATGACCCAATCTCCGAAATCACGAGTGAGGATAACCAAATCCCCTGGTGATCTTTTTAAGTTGCACTCATTTTGTCTTATGCCGAACCATTTCCATTTACTTATCGAGCAAAAATCTAACGTCTCAATATCTTTATTGATACAAAAAATTTGCACTAGTTTTTCAATGTATATAAATAAAAAATACAAAAGAGTTGGTCATTTATTTCAAGGTAATTTCAAATCTGTTCCAATAGAATCAAATCCGCAACTTATTTGGACCACATCTTACATTCATATGAATCCAGTTAAAAGCAATCTGGTTACTAGACCAGAAGAATACGACTGGAGTAGTTACAATGACTATATAAGGGACAGAAATTTACCAATAATTTACAAAGATTTTATTGTTGATATTTTTGAAAATAAAGAAAATCTTATTAAACAAACTTTGGCTCTTAAGAACAAAGATTTTATGTCAAGGTTGAACCTTGACATTTAAATGTGTTGATAAATAGGAGTTTTTTGTCTAATTACAGACAAATGAAAGAGGCGATGGAGTCGCCGTCGCGCAATTTCATAATACGCACCCCTTGGGTAGATCTGCCGAGAGACGGTATTTCGGAAAGACCTAAACGGATAACTTGGCTCTTTTTGGACATTGCCACTGCCTCTTCTTCCTCGCCAGTCACTATACTAGATGCAATTATCTCGCCAGTTTTGGCTGTCACATTGCTAGTTTTAATACCAGAACCACCTCGTTTTTGAATCTTATATTCTTTGATAGCTGTCTTTTTACCAAAACCATTGGCACCCATAGTAACTAGGGCGGCGTCTTTTTCAGTCTCTTTAGGAACTGGGTGAGCACCAATAACTCTATCTCCCTTTTTTAGTTTTATAACCCTGACACCTCCGGCGGTGCGACCCATTTCTCTCACATCTCCTTCTTTAAACCTTATGGATTGACCTTTAGATGTGACTACCATACAAGAGTCGCCCTTGCTTACTCCAGAAACAGAAATTAGTTTATCACCTAGAGAAAGTTTGATGGCAATAATACCACTCGAGCGTACATCATGGAAACTGCTAGCGGAAACTTTTTTGCCAGTTCCTTCTTCGGTCACCATCATCAAAGAAAAGTCTTTATTTTCTTTCAAATCCGCAGATATAGGCAAAATAGAAGTAACTCTCTCACCTTCGGAGAGAGATATAAAGTTCATAATAGATTTGCCACGAGTAGCACGTTTACCTTCTGGCAATTCATACATTTTTATTTGATAAGCCTTGCCACGATCAGTAAAGAACAATAGGTCAGAATGGGTGCTGGCTGTCAGGAAATTGGTGACAAAATCTTCTTCTTTGGTATCCAAATCAACCACTCCTACTCCGCCTCGTTTTTGTTTTTTGTATTCATCTGGACCAGTCCTTTTTACGTATCCGCCAGCAGTCAAAATCAGAGTATTTTCTTCATCGGCAATAATATCTTCCATCGACAAAACTTTGACGCCACCCTTGACCACCTTGGTCCTTCTGTCATCTCCATACTTTTCGGAAATATCTGAAAGCTCTTTTTTGATTATAGAAAGCACTCTTTTGGGATTGGCCAAAATATTTTTGAGTTCAGCCATAAGACTTTGAACTTCAGAAAGTTCATCTTCTATCTTTTGTCTTTCTAGGCCAGCCAATTTTTGGAGTCTCATTTCCAAAATAGCGTTTGCTTGCAATTCTGAAAATCTAAACTCTTTCATCAGGTTAGCCCTAGCTGTATCTACATCTTTAGATTTTTTGATAAGCTTTATGATCTCGTCTATATGATCTAACGCTTTTTTGAGACCAAGCAAAATATGCTCTCTTGCTTCTGCTTCTTTCAAATCAAACTCTGTCCTACGTCTAACCACAATATGTCGATGCTTCACAAACTCCTCCAAAATACCTTTAAGAGAAAGAGTCTGGGGCACACCGTCCACCAAAGCCACCAAATTTAGATGGAAAGTATCTTCAAGCTGAGTGTGTTTATAGAGAAAATTTAAAACCTTTTGTGGGTGACTGCTACTTTTGAGTTCAATGACAACTCTGATGTCTTTGGTCGATTCGTCTCTTATATCTTTTATACCTTCAAGTTTTTTATCTTTGATAAGCTCAACTATCTTTTCTATCATAGCCGACTTGTTTACCCTATAAGGTATCGAGGTAATGATAATCTTAGAAGTATTTTTTTCTTCTACTATCTCCGCCACCCCACGAGCGACTATGCCTCCACGACCAGTGGTATAAGCATGCAAGATATCTTTACTATTAAAAATCACTCCGCCCAATGGGAAATCGGGTCCTTGCACAAACTGTAATAAATCTTCGGTAGTAGCGTCTTTGTTATCTATGAGGAAAGCAGTCGCATCTACCACCTCGCGGAGATTGTGAGGAGGAATATTGGTCGCCATACCAACGGCAATACCGAGTGTACCGTTTAATAAAAGTTGAGGGGCGGTAGCGGGTAAAACGCTCGGCTCTTTTTTGGTAGCATCATAGTTTGGTACCCAATCGACTGTTTCTTTATTTATATCTTTTAAAAGTTCCCCCGCTATTTTACCCATTTTGGCTTCGGTATAACGCATCGCGGCTGGACTATCGCCATCAACCGAGCCAAAGTTTCCTTGCCCTATAATGAGCGGGTATCTCGTGGCAAAATCTTGAGCCATTTTTACCATAGAGTCATACACGGCGACATCACCGTGGGGATGATAATTGGCCAAAACCTCTCCCACTACCGCAGCCGACTTTCGAGTTTTGGCGGAAGCGGTAAGTCCGATTGAATGCATGGCGTAGAGAATGCGACGATGAACCGGCTTTAGTCCGTCACGCACATCCGGCAAAGCCCTATCGGTAATAACCGACATTGCATAGTCAATAAAAGACTTCTTCATTTCGCTTACAATAGAACGCGAAATAACGCCCGTATGAGCGTCTATTTTATCTATTTCACCTCCTGCGTCTTCATTTTTGTCTTCTTTCTTAGCCATTTATAAATCTATTATAGCAAAAACAGGCCTTATTTTCAAGGCTTTTATAATCTTTTATTTTCTTTCGTAAACCTCGATGCCAGTAATAAACGGGACAAAAACATCTGAGAGTGAACTTGTAAATTCTTTATATTGTTTATTGATTTCACCAAAAGCAGCCTTAAAAGTTTCTTTTGTGCTTTGAACAGGTGAAGGAGCCAGGTCCAGAGAAACTGCAGTCGCCACATTATTTTTAGATTTTTGTTCTGCCACTACACTCTCTTTCCCAAAACTTAAGTATCCTTTATAAAAAGCGAAGCTACTAAAAATAAGAACCGAAAGAGTGATGGTCAAACCAAGCGCCCATTTATTTCGATGTTCTTCGGATTTTTCCATTATTGAATTGTATTTTTTTAATAACATTTTATTGTTCCTGTAACAGGATAATCTCTCCACCTTTACCTTCCAAATCTTTTTTCTTCACGGTCAATTTTTCGATTGGCTTTAACCCTTCACTACCTCCTTCTTTCAAAAAAGATTTGAGAGATGTGCCATCAAAGTTCATGGGTACAATTATAGAAGGTTCAAGCGACACTGCAAACTTATAAGCCTCGGCTGGACTCAAAATTCCAGTCGAAGGACCTCCAATGGGTACAAAAAGTATATCCACACCGTCAATCCCCGCTTTGGTCTCGCTTGGTATTTTAGCGCTACCCAAAGCTCCCAAAAAACAGAGGTTCATGTTTTCAAAATTGACAGTGTATATGGTATTGATTTTAGCCCCCTCCTCTTGTCCTGAGAAATTTGAAGGGTAATTAGAAGAGCTGGGTAGCCCTTTTATAAAAACTCCCTGTATTTCGTATTCGCCTGGGCCATTTATAATGAAAGCTTGTTTTTCTCCTCTATTTACCTGAGAAGTGCCATTCATGTCTGGATGATTTAAGGAAATAAGAGCAATATCAGCACCAAAATTACTGACTTTAAATTTGGACTTCTTTGATACTGGATCAAACGCCAAAACTGTGTCCCCAAACTGGACCTTAAAAGACTGGACCCCTTGATATGAAATAATCATAAAGCCATTTTAGCATAAAATCTGAAAATTAAAACTTCCTTTTTTAAAATTTTCTGCGAAGCTGTTTGTGGAAACTCAGAGCAAATCGGTGCGCCTCTGAGTTTGAGAGTAAAATTTCTCTCTCCAGTTGAGACCATTTTTTACCTTTCGTGAGCAAAGCCCCGCGATCTGCCAAAATTTCTTTGGGTTTATGCCTTTCATTTTTGACCACTGAGACGGTCGGTGTTTGTACCCCGTTTTCTCTTAAAACTTTCTCTATTGCCCTTTTTTGCGCCAACCCACCATCTACCACAAAAAGATTTGGCATCGGCCATTCTTTGTGCACCAAGCGACGAGTGAGGATTTCGGAAAGCGCTTTTATGTCGTTTACTCCTGAATTATATTTGATTTTAAATTTTCTATAATCAGATTTTTTAACTTCTCTATTTTCCACTACTGTCATAACCCCCACCATATTCGTCCCTGATAAATGTGCAACGTCATAACTTTCTATCCTAAAATTTTTAGTGTCAAAGGCGCCCTTTGACACTTGATCTTTTATCAAAGAAATGTCTTGAATATGACTTAGGGTAAATAATGTTTTTTTAATTTTTTGAGCTTTTTCAAATTCGCGGGCTTTAGCGAAATCTTTCATCTGTTTTCCCAAATTCTTAATCAATTTTTGTTTATTACTTTCAAAAAATAAAATGATATTTTGGATTTGTTTGGCATATTCTATTTGAGATATATCACCAGTACAGACACCCGGACAGAGCCCAATCTGGCGATTAAAACACCCCACCCCCTGCCCCCTCCCCAAAGGGGATGGGGGGAAAGAAGAAGTGTCCGATATCTGTTTTCCCCTACCCTTTGGGGAGGGAATTAAGGGGTTTAGTGATGGAATACATTTATCCCTAAAAGGAAACATTTTGCGTACAATTTTCATGGCCTCTTTAAGCTGACTTCCGTTTGGAAATGGTCCAAATTTATATTTTATTTTTATGTCAAGGTTCAACCTTGACTCTTCAAGCTCTCTGCCTCGCATTGTCAAAACCCGAGGGAACTCTTCATTGGTAATAACGACAAAATTAAAACTGCGATTATCTTTTTCTTTTATGTTCGCCTCGGGCTCTAATTTTTTGATGAGGTTTGCCTCCAAAACAAGCGCTTCCAAGACTGAATCTGTTTTTATGTATTCTATTTCATCAAATTCTGAGAGCATTTTAGAAATCAGCGGACTTCGTGTATTTACAATATCTTGATTAAAATAACTCCTGACTCGATCACGAAGCGAAGTCGCTTTACCGACATATAAAACTTTTTTCTTACGTAAGCCGCCTTCACCACGCTTCGACGTGCCGAGAAATAAATACACCCCGGGCGTATCTGGTAATTTAGAAATTATTTTTTTTATATCTTTATTTTGAGCCATATTTTAAGTATACAAGTTTACAAAACACAAAAATACTTGACAGAATTTGTGGGTATGCTATACTTTTATCAGAATACGAGTTGGGGTTTTCTCCCGTTCCATGGATGCGGAGACATACTGCTTTACCTCAGAGCTTGTGGTCAGTCCAGCGTACCAAAGTCTGGAAAGGCATCTAAAAAAATGAGCAGGAGAGGTGTCCTGCTGGGTATGCTCTTACAAATAGCAGCCAGCGAAGATATGGAGAGGATGAGTTGAATTTCAGTTTACAAAATTAAAGGGCATACTCGAAACCGCCACGGCACCCTCCAGCCGTGGCATTTTTTATTTATTTTACTTTAAAACTTTTTTCAAATACTTGCCTGTATATGAATTTTTGTTGTTTGCCACTTCCTCGGGAGTACCTTTAGCGATGAGTTGTCCACCACCATTTCCCCCATCCGGACCGATATCAAAAACATAATCGCAAGATTTTATGATATCCATATTGTGTTCAATAACTATCACCGTGTTCCCTTTGTTAACCAATTTTTGTAAAATCTCAATTAATTTTTTGACATCTTCATAATGCAAACCAATAGTTGGCTCATCAAGTAAGTAAATAGTTTTCTGTAAATGAGGCCTATAAAGCTCGCTAGATATTTTGACTCTTTGGGCTTCCCCGCCAGAGAGGGTCGTCGCTGACTGCCCCAATTCTAAGTACCCTAAGCCCACTTCGTTTAAAGTTTTCAGTCTGTCTGAAATAGCTGGGATATCTTCAAAAAACTTGAGTGCCTCTTCGACTGTCATTTTCAAGACATCATAAATATTTTTATTTTTATATCTGACTTCCAACGTCTCTTTCATAAACCTCTTACCCCCACACACATCGCAGGGTACATAAACGGTCGGCAAAAAGTGCATCTCCACCTCTATCTCACCGTTACCACTACAGACTTCACAACGTCCACCTTTAACATTAAAAGAAAACCTGTTGGCTTTCCAACCGCGAGCTCGCGCTTCTGCCGTCTCGGCAAAAAGATCGCGAATAAATGTAAAACTACCGGTATAAGTCGCCGGGTTTGATCTCGGTGTCCGACCAATTGGCGATTGGTCTATAAGTATCGAGCGTCCAAGATACTCTGTACCTATAAATGATTTGCAGTTAAATATTTCTGCTGTACGATATTTTCGTTCAAAACGCGCCTGCAGATTTTTGTGCAAAATTTCATAAACAAAAGAAGACTTGCCGGATCCAGAGACACCAGTCACGGCCATCAGCCGCCCAAGCGGGATATCTACATTTAAATTTTTGATATTAAATATTTTGCCACCACGAATTTGAATTTCACCTTTTTCACCCTCACGCCTTTTTTCGGGAATCTCAATCACTTTGTCCCCCCGCAAATAATCCAAGGTTACCGATCCAGAATCATTTCTTTTAGCAGTTAACAAATCTTCTAAATATCCGGCTACCACAACTTCACCACCGTGGATACCCGCTTTCGGACCTATATCCACCAAGTAATCCGAAGCAAAAATAGTGTCTTCATCATGCTCTACCACGATGATGGTGTTGCCCAAATCACGAAGGTCCAAGAGTGTCTCTACCAAACGAGCGTTGTCCCTTGCGTGGAGTCCGATGGTCGGCTCATCCAAGACATAAAGAGCGCCAACCAAGCCAGAGCCCAACTGGGAAGCCAGACGAATACGTTGAGCTTCGCCACCAGAGAGAGTGTGCGCCCTGCGATCAAGAGATAAATATTCAATACCCACATTTATCATAAAAATAAGTCGCGACTCTATCTCTCGCAAGACGACTTTAGAAATACTCTTTTCTCGTTCTGTTAATTTTAATTTCTCAAAAAAATCATATACATCTTTGATAGACATTGAGACAAGTTCAACAATGTTTATTCTTTTCTTTTTTAATCCTTCGGCAGGCTCAGGATGACTCTCTCCGAGAGTCACATGCAGGGCCTCGGGTCTAAGTCTGGCACCTAGACAGACCGGGCAAACTTCTTTACCAAAAAAGTGTCTGGTCCCCAGACCGTTACACTCTGGACATGCTCCATAAGGAGAGTTGAAAGAAAAAAGACGGGGCTCAATTTCTGGATAAGAATACCCATCTTTTGGACAAGAGAGTTTGTTTGACATGAAAAAAGAGCTATCTTTAAACACAATTTTGACCTGACCTTCTGACTCTAATAGCGCCTTTTCCAAATCTTCAGATAGTCTTTCCTCTGCGCTCTTAGGATCTGTTATGAAATCAAGGATACTTATACTATCAACCAAAACATCAATACTGTGACGTTTATTTTTTGAAAGTATTATTTGCTCACGCAGAGATTTGCGGACTCCATCGACCAGCACATATGCATACCCCTTTCCAAGCAAATCATAAAGAAGTTGATAATACTCACCTTTGCGCCCGCGGATAAGGGGGGCAAAAATTTCTACATAAACAGGCAGTTTAATTTTGGAAGTATTTTTTTTAAAGTCCGCCTTTTGGACGGCTACTTTTTCTAAAACAAAATTTTTAATTTCTTCGTTTGAAAGTTTTTGTATTTTCTCACCGCAAACGAGGCAATGTGGGTGCCCCACCCGTGAATACAAAATGCGCAAGTAATCATAAATCTCGGTTATAGTAGCCACCGTTGACCGGGGATTATTTGACCGCGATTTTTGATCAATAGAAATAGCCGGAGAGAGACCGACAATCTCATCTACATCGGGTTTTTGCATCTGTCTCAAAAATTGACGAGCATAAGAAGAGAGGGACTCCACATATCGCCTCTGCCCTTCGGCAAAAATAGTATCAAACGCCAAAGATGACTTGCCTGATCCAGAAAGTCCGGTAAAAACAATCATCTTGTTGCGGGGCATCTCTACTGTAATATTTTTTAAATTATGAGTCCTTGCCCCTTTTACTATAAGTAAATCTTCTTTTTTTGTATCTTTCTTAGTCATAAATATACATAAATACACCTATGGTTGCGCCTATAGGGGTGAAGTTGGATTAAAGCCAACCGCAGGAGGTATTATAACACAATTTTGCAAAAAATATTGGCCCATCCAAAAGGACGGGCCGTGAGTACAAAAAATGCTTACCGCTTTCCCAGCTCTGTGGCTGGTTTAGTACGCTCTCAAGAAGCTTTCTTGAGAGCAATTTGATTTGTTGGTTTTGGGCTAGCCTTTGGGATCTTTGTCCCAATACGCCAGAGAGCTCGTGGTCGCTGTCTAAGTCGACGATTCCGTTTTTTCCACACCAATAATCACCTCTCTAAAACAAGTTTGTACTACCCGCTCACTATTTACTCATTTTAAAAAAGTTCTGTCAAAAAATAAGTGGAAAACTTTTATTTTATCTTCAATTTTTCAAGTTCTTCAATCTCATCCCGCAATAGAGCGGCAGTTTCAAAATCTAAGATTTTTACTGAGCCTTCCATTTGTTTTTCTTTCTGTGTAATAAGTTTTTTCAATTTTTTAGTATCTTTTTCAAAAATATTTTTATCTATATTTACAAGTTCCGCCACCGCCTTTTCATGATCGCTCCGAAGTTGGTCTGTGATATCTTGAATTTTCTTTATAATAGTTTTTGGAGTAATCCCATGTTTTTTGTTGTGGGCGATTTGGATACTACGACGACGATTTGTCTCGCTGATCGCCCGCTCCATAGAGCCGGTCACGGTGTCAGCATACAAAATCACTTTACCAAGCACATTGCGAGCCGCTCGCCCAATGATTTGAATTAAGGAAGTGTCGGAGCGCAAAAAACCTTCTTTATCAGCGTCCAAAATACCAATGAGAGTTACCTCCGGCAAGTCTAAACCCTCTCGAAGCAAATTTACTCCCACTAAACAATCAAATGTGCCTCTACGTAAATTTGTGAGTATTTCAATACGTTCAATGGTTTTAATATCACTATGTAAATACTCTGCTTTGATCCCCTTTTCTTTTAAATATTCTGACAAATCTTCTGCCATTTTTTTGGTGAGCGTAGTTGCGATGACTCTGCCACCAGCTTTGATATTTTTTTCTGTCTCAATAATAAAATCCGCAATTTGACCTGGGTAACCTTTATCTTTTTTCATAACCCCCCTAGCCCCCCTTATCTTAAGGGGGGAACCAGAAAAATTAGATTCTAAATGTTCGCGCCCCTCTCTTAATGTAAGAGAGGGGTTGGGGTGAGTTATTTTACTTTCAATAATCGGTCTTACCAAAATCTCCGGATCAATGAGGCCGGTTGGGCGTATCACCTGCTCTACCATTTGCCCAATACTTGACGTTGAACCACTTTTTTCAAGTTCATATTTGCCCGGAGTCGCGCTGGTATAAATCACTTGACCAACTCGCTCTTCAAATTCTTTAAATTTGAGAGGTCTGTTGTCTTTGGCGCTTGGTAGACGAAAGCCAAAATCAACCAGGGACTGTTTGCGTGATTCGTCCCCCGCATGCATCGCGCCTATTTGTGGCACGGTCACATGAGACTCGTCTATTATTGTCATAAAATCCGAACCAAAATACGAAAGCAAAGTGTCCGGCGCTTCACCGGGAAGCTTGCCGGAAAAGTGCCTAGAATAATTTTCAATGCCATTGCAATACCCCATCTCGCGGATAAGAGCCAAATCATAGGTGGTGCGTCTTTTGAGTCTCTCTGCTTCCAAAAGTTTTCCTTCTTTTTCAAATTGTTTGAGTCGCAAAGCGAGCTCCGCCTTGATAGTTTTGAAAGCTTTTTCACTTTGCTCTTTAGTAGAAATAAAATGTTTCGCCGGAAAAAGGAATAATACTTCTATTTCTTCTAAAATACTTCTGCTAATTGCATTTATTTTTTGTATTCTTTCAATTTTATTATCTGAAATATCTAATCTATAAACTACCTTTTCCGAGACCGGCATTATTTCTATTATGTTACCAACCACTCTAAATTGCCCCGGCGACAAATCCGCTGAAGTTCTTTCAAAATGGATGCCGATAAGCTTCCTGATAAAATCCGCTCGAGAAATATCATCACCTTTTTTAATTTTTAAATTTACTTTTTCATACTCCAAAGGCGACCCTAGACCATAAATACAAGAGACAGAGGCCACAATAATCACATCTTTGCGAGTCAAGAGTGCTTGGGTAGAGGCGTGCCGAAGACGTTCTATCTCCGCATTTATCATAGCTTCCTTTTCTATATAGGTATCCGAGACTGGCATATAAGCCTCCGGCTGGTAGTAGTCGTAGTATGAGACAAAATAATGAACGGCATTTTGGGGAAAAAACTCTCGATACTCCTGAGCCAGCTGGGCGGCCAATGTTTTGTTGTGAGCGATAACCAATGTCGGTTTTTGAATTTCTTGGATAACGTTTGCCACCGTAAAAGTCTTGCCACTGCCGGTCACGCCCAAAAGAGTCTGATGTTTCAGACCTTTTTTGACACCTTCCACCAACTTTTTAATCGCTTGTGGTTGGTCACCAGCTGGCTCAAAATCTCTTTTAATCTTAAAATTCATATGGCGGTAACGATGTCCGGAAGTTTGAACCGACTGTGGCCCGCCGAAGCCTTGTGCGAAGGTGGCAAACATGGCTCAAATTCGATGATATTGATAAAAGTATACAGGAATTAAGGGCAATCTACAAAGTTCATCCGGAATGGTTTGAGGTACCGAAGCCAAAGTCGGGTAAGGGACAAAATGCCGTAGATTACTCCGTAAATTAAATAAAAACAGGTGTTGTCAAAGTTATTCACAGGTAATCTTGACAATAATCTTTACAAGCATATACTATAACCATGATAAAGCCAGAGTTGTTAAAGCTCTTGCGAGAGAAAAAAGGTTTTTCCCAGGAAGAAGTGGCCAGACAACTTGATTTGTCGAGGCCTTCTTACTCGTTGATAGAAAAGGGAGAAAAGGACCTTACTTTATCGCAAGCAAAAATTGTTTCTGACTTATATGGGATTACCTTAGACTCTTTAATAAAAGGTAGTCCGACCCAACAAATTGAGGTTGATATAAAAAAGACTTTCAAGGAAACCCTCAAGAAAGAGGAGACTATCAGAATTAGCATCCCGCAAAAGAAACTTGATAAATTCAAAGAAGTTTTGTTATACATTTTAGAAAAAGTAGGAGGCAAATCTAATGTGGGGATGGGGGTGCTGTATAAACTTCTTTACTTTATAGATTTTGACTATTACGAAAAATATGAAGACCAACTAGTTGGAGCCACTTATATAAAAAATCATTTTGGACCGACACCTGTTGAATTCATTAAACTTGCGAAACAAATGATGGATCAGGATGAACTCGAGGAGGTTAAGAGTAAGTATTTTGAAAAAGAACAAACGAAATATCTACCACATAGATCAGCCAATTTATCTAAACTTTCGGCCCAAGAAATCAAACATATTGATGATGTATTAGCACGTCTTTCTGATAAGAATGCTTCAGAAATGCGGGATTATTCCCATAAAGATGTACCTTGGATTGTGGCCGAAGATGGTAAACCAATTGAATATGAGTCGGTATTCTACCGTACAGGCGATACTTCTGTAAGAGACTACGATGGAGCCACAAATAACTTATAACTCAATTGATGCTTTTGATAAGGATCTCAAAAGACTAGCTAAGAAATTCCCTAGTCTGTTAGAAGACCTAGGGCTTGTTAAAAGAGCTGCGATAGAGTTATTTCACTTAAAAAAGATAGACAACCATGCTGTTTTTCCGATTCCAGATTTCTGTTCCGATACTTATCAAGTATTTAAAATAAAGAAATTTGCTTGCCGATCACTTAAGGGTAGAGGTGTAAAAAGTGGAATACGTGTTATTTATTTTTTCCATATCCAAAAGCTCGAGGTGATTTTTATAGAAATGTATTTTAAGTCTGAACAAGAAAACGAGAATCGTCTGAAGATTAAGGAATATCTTAAGACCATAGATTCTAGCATTTAACACTTATCTACATAGACGGATCTATTTTAAAGCGATAAATAAGGACACCACAAGAAAAATAATAGCTGGGTAACGAATATATTTACCGGGGATATTCAATCCAAGCAATCTGTAACCATAGTAGCTTATAAAAGAAGAGTCATAATTTAAAGCAGGATCAAGTTTTTTCCGCAAATCAAACTCCAATTTAGTTAAAAGACAGTACCCTAAAAATAATTCAGAAATCAGTGTAATTATGAGGATTAAAACGTAGATAGTGTGGATAGATTCGAAATGCCAACCAAATAAAATTACTAGGACCAATGCAATATGCACCATAAAAACTAGATTTGCCAAAAATAATATTTTGTATTTTTCTAAAGAATTCATATTTATTTATTCAAAAAATTAATTAGTGGTTTAGAGAAAATACTTAAAGCCATGTAAATGCTGAGGGAGTGTTCAATTGTTGGTACTGTTATGTTTTGCCCATCTTTAATAACTGCGGTATCAGAAGGGACAAGTTCGTCACCAAACAAGGGTCTTATTGTCATAATTATTTTTCTTTGATCCTTATTTAAATTTTTCTCCTGACTCTCAAAGAGTTCAACGGATTCCATAAAAGCGGGGCTTGTTTTTGCTCTAGTTTCTAGTGATCTAAAACCTGTCTGGTGACCTTTTCTTAATCTTCCGCAAACACTGACAACTCTATCAATAATATTTTGACGTTTAATAAATAAATTCAAAGCCACACTTGCTCCAGCGCTACAACCTATTACTGAAATTTTAGACCCCTCTTTTGAAAGACTATCTGCGAGCTTAACCAATTTGTTTAATTTTATTTTAAAACTTTCACCATCATGCCAATTCATTGAATATATAATCGGTTCAATTCCATGCTCGCGCCAATTTCTTGTCGCTATTTTTGTCCATTTTACTTTATCTCCTAGACCAGGAATTATAATCACCTTTTTCATATAAAATAATTTTAGGGCCAAAATACATTGCAAACACTAAGGCTCGAACTTGGACATCTGGTCGCCTTCGCGTCCCTTCTAGCGGACTTCGTCACGCCGAAGGTCCGCTACTGCGGACCGAAGGCGGAGACGATGTCCGGAAGTTTGAACCAAAAACATGGCTCAAGTTCAAGGATCTTGATAAAAGCATACGTGAATTGCGGGCTATGTTCAAGCAACACCCTCAATGGTTTGAAGTACCGAAGCCGAAGTCAACGAAGGGTAAGAACGAGGTGGATTATTCAGTCTAAACTTCTTCTGTCTACATGAGACTATCCACTAACACAATCATGTTATTGGAAGTTTATTCTCGCTCCAATTTGTCAAACTTTTCAGCCTTATTTTGAAGTGCTGGAATACTGCGAGGACATAACAAAAAGAACTGATATCCTGCTTTTGTTTTATCGTGTATTGAATCTGCTCCACCCGGACTGCCGATGCAATACCCAAACTCGGAATCGTCTGCAAATCCAGTCCAATTCCAAAATGGAGATATTGCGATTACACCACCAAAGAAACGTAGATCCACCACCGGATGTGCAAATAAAGCTCCTGGCTCGTGCAGGTAGTTATGAACTACATGATTTATATGAGGCCCTCTGTCACGATATTCGTAGACGTAACTAGATGCCGCTTTTGGAAACACGAAAAATTCCAAAACATAGGTATTCGGTTGTTTATTTTTCTCTATTTCTCTCGACCGAAAATCATTCTCGGCCTTATCCAAAATTATGTACTGAACCCCCTTCTTTCTTGAGGTCAATTCAGTAAAACCTTTATCTATCCCCCAACATTGAAATCCGAAAGTCGGCCCACTTTCTATCGGTGTATCAAGAGGTGAAGAAAATACCCCGATTCCTTTTGGTTTTCCAGTCATGTCGTCCACACCAGATTCTATTTTGTTTCCCGACAGTTGCACAAAACCACTTTTATGTATTGAGAGTTTTGCGTTTGAATCAACAATAAATTCGTGAGTAGTTTGTGACGGATCTATTTTCTGTACCCCGCCACGTCTGTTTCTGTGCTCAAAGCGAACGATATGAGCATCATTTCTGGTGCAATAATTGAAAAAAGCGTAAATACTTTCGTCTCTTTCACTCGAAGAAATTGATATAACTTTATAAATCCTGTCACTCTCTCTTATACAAACAACTGCTCTTTCGTAAATCTTTTCGTTTTCTACCGTGTCGTATGCGACACTTGTGGCTGTTCCTCTATCCATCAATCGCAAACGCATAAATTTATTCTTATTGATTAATAATTTCGACCTTTGAAATAGGAGGTGTGGATAAACTAACTTGTATACCTTCTATTTATTTTCTATAATACTATATATGCTCACAAAAAAGCAAACTCAAGTTCTCGATTTCGTAAAAACTTATAGGGCAAAGAACCG